>NZ_CP115607.1:0-600000 GCF_027797205.1 Campylobacter sp. VBCF_01 NA2 | reverse complement strand
TGTCAAAATCGAGCGCAACTTATGCGAAAATATCGCGCTGACTGACATTTTAAAGCTCTCTATAAACTGATCTTTGGCGGAGAAAAGCGAGTTTTCTTTTTCTAGCTTTTCTTTATGCAAATCAAATGTGCGCCCCATTTTGACATTATCGCTTAAAATTTGGCCGTCTTTGATCTCGACAATCCTATCAGCGATTGAAGCAACATTGCTATCGTGGGTTACGACGATTATGGTATGACCTTCTTCGTGGAGTTTTTTTAAAATCTCCATTACCATGACGCCAGATTTGCTATCAAGCGCGCCTGTTGGCTCATCGGCTAGGATTATCTCGCCACCATTTATGAGAGCCCTTGCGATAGAGACGCGTTGCTGCTGTCCGCCCGAGAGTTTGTTTGGCAAATTTTTCGTGCGATCGCCTAGCTCTAAACCTTCTAAAAGCTCTATTGCGCGCTTAATCCTAGCATGAGATGGCACGCCTGCATACACGGCTGGTAGGGCGACATTTTCGGTAGCGTCGATTGAGGCAATGAGATTGTATTTTTGAAAAACAAAGCCAAATTTCTTGCTTCTAAGGCTTGCAAGCTCATCTGAACTAAGCTTAGCAACCTCTTTATCGTCGATTTTATAGCTTCCGCTAGTTGGCGTATCGATACAGCCGATGATATTCATCAGCGTGGATTTTCCACTACCGCTTTGACCGATGATTGATACGAATTCGCCAGCTTTTATATGCAAATTTATATCTTTTAGGATATGAACCTCATCGTCGCCGAGTTTGAATTTTTTGTTTATATTTTCTAACTTTATCATGGTTAAATTTTAAATTTTAAAATCTCATTCTAGGAGCGCGTCCGCCTCTGCCATCGCCGATTTGATTGGCGTTTGAACCATCTGCGATGATAATCTCATCATCATCGCTCAAACCGCCCAAAATTTCGGTATTTAAATCATCGCTAATACCCTTTTTGATATAGGTTTTCTCTGAGCCAAAACCCCTTTTTACCATGACATAATCGCCTTTTTCATCGCGTTTAATCACAGAAGTTGGCAGATAGTTTGTGTCTTCTGCGTGATTTACGATGATTTCGCACTCTGTCGTCATGCCGATTTTTAGGTAATTATCTCTATTATCGATTAAGGATTTGACATAAAAATAAACAGCGCTTTTTGATGAGCTCGCACTCGTGCTAGCCTTGTCGTAGCTGCCATCACTTAGCGTAGTAAGACCTGGGTCTATGTGAGAGACATGGGCTTGGCGCACATCATTGAGATTTGAGAGAATATAGTATTCTACCGGCGTGCCGACACTGATTTTAGAAATATCGCCCTCGGCGACTTCCATTTTTATCTCCATTTTGCTTAAATCTGCGATTTTTGCGATTGTTGGTGTGGTTTGGTTGGCATTTACGGTTTTGCCCTCTTCTACCGGCACCGATACAATTGTCCCGCTAGTAGGGGCTGTGATTTTGGTGTAGCCTAAATTTGTCTCAGCCGTGCTTAAAGAGAGTTTGGTCTGCTCGATTTGCGCTTCGATCTGTTTTTTGGCTGCCTCTTTTGCAGCGAGATTGTTTTTGGCGTTTTCTAGGGCTTCTTTCGAGGTCGCGTTTGCTTTGTAGAGTTTAAGCTCGCGGTTGTATTGAATCTGGGCGTTATCGCTAGCGATTTTGGCTGAAACCAAATTTGCCTCATAGATGTTTAACTGCGCCTTTTCCTTGGCGATATTGTTTTCTTGGGTAACTGAGTCGATTTGGGCTATCATATCGCCGGCCTTGACCACATCGCCGACTTTGACATAGAGCTTTTTGATTTGACCGCCTACTTGCGCACCCACATCGACTAACTCTTGCGCATAAACCTCGCCAGTGGCTGTCACGGTGCCACGGATATTGCCTTTTTGCATTTTTGTGGTTAGGATTTTTGGGGCTTCATCTTTTGCGCCAAATTTTTTATACGCGAAATATCCGCCCGAAATCAGGGCTAAAATAACTAAAATTTTGACTATTTTTTTCATCTTCTCCAACTTTTTTTTAAATTCAAATCCGCAATTTTAGCGAACAAATTTAAACCTAATGAAATTTTGCGAAATTTTAATTACAAATTCTATCTCTAAATTTTACAAAAGCTAATCAAAACTAACCAAATTTAGGCTTTTGCATAAAATTTCATTATTTTTTTGTGTAGGATTAGTGAAGAAGCGATTATTACGCTACCGATTAGGAATTTGCCAAGCTCAGCGTCCTTGTGCCAAAGGGCTAAATTTACGATAATCGCAGCTGGGATTAGAGCGTTATTCATAATCGCAAGCACGCCAGCATCGACTTCGCAAGCGCCTTTGTTCCACAAAAAATAGCAAAGCGCGGAGCTTACCACGCCCATAAAAATTATGATTGCGACCTGCTCTGCGTTTGGATTAAATTTCGCCGCGTTTCCAAAAAGCGCCGCCACAAGCGCGCACGCAATCACCGCGCCTAGGAAAAAATAGCCAAAAAGCTCTTTTTGCTCGCCAAGGCCCTTGCTTTCGAAGAGGTATTTATACGCGCTCTGACCTGCGCCAAAGCACAAATTCGCCCCTTGAATCAGCAAAAATCCGGTTAAAAACTCAGAGTTTATGCCATTAAATTTAATCACAAATGCCCCCAAAACCGCAAGCGAAACACTAAGCAGATAAAGCGAGCGAAAACGCCTAGCAAACGCGTCATATATCAGCGTTACATAAAACGGCGTAAATATCGTAAAAAGCGCCACTTCATAGACTTTGAGATACGCAAAACTTTTGTAATAAAAAATATACATTATGCCGATTTGCACTGCGCCAATCGCGCAAATTTGCCCTGCTAGGCGCAAATTTACACCCCTAATTTTCATAAACGGCACGAAGCACACAAACGCCAAAGCCACGCGCGAAAGCGCCAAATACGCGCTATCAATCCCGCGCAAAAACTCGCCGATTAGCGAAAAGCTAAACGCCCAAATAAAGGTAACGATGATAAGTTTTGTCAAAATTTGCCCCAAAATTTTAAAAATTTAGCGATTTTATAAAATTTGAGATTAAATTTATATTACAAATTTTATTAATGGCAAATTTTAAATTTTCAGCCCGCAAAAGTAATCTTTTATTAATCTTAGCTGTGATAAAATCCCTAAATTTTTATTTTTTAGGAAAATTATGAGTGAAATTTCAGTAGTAATTCTAGCCGCTGGTTTTGGCACGCGTATGAAGTCAGACCGCCCAAAAGTCCTATTTGAGCTTTGCGGAAAGTCGATGTTAAGCCATGTTTTAGAGCGCGCGTATGAGATTAGCGATGATGTGAGCGTGATTTTGCACTATCAATTTGATCGTGTCAAAGAGGCAGTTTTGAGCGAGTATCCAAGCACCAAAATTTACAAACAAGACCACGAAAATTTTCCTGGCACCGCAGGCGCGCTAAAAGATATCAAATTTGATAGCCAAAAAACTCTAATCGTGTGTGGCGATATGCCACTAATCGACAGCGCGGATTTGCGCTCGCTTTGCAGTAGCGACGCAGATGTCGCCCTGAGCGTATTTCGCGCAAAAGATCCATTTGGATATGGCAGAGTTATCACAAAAAATGGCGAAATTTTAAAAATCGTCGAGCAAAAGGACGCTAGCGAGGAAGAAAAGCTAGTTTGCGACGCTAATGCTGGGTGCTACTGCTTCGATACAAAGGTGCTAGAAAAAATACTGCCTCAAATCACACCAAACAACGCCCAAAAAGAGTATTACCTCACAGATAGCATAAAAATCGCCAAGGATATGGGGCTAAAATGCTCTGCCGTGTGGGTTGATGAACAAAATTTCATGGGCATAAATGATAAATTTGCGCTAAGCGTGGCTGAGGAAATCATGCAAAATCGCATAAAAGAGCGCTTGATGAAAGCTGGCGTGCTAATGCGCCTTCCTAGCACGATTTATATAGATTGCAGGGCAAAATTTATCGGCGAGTGCGAGTTACAAGAAAATGTCAGCATTATCGGTGAGTGTGTGATCGAAAACTCTATAATCAAAAGTTCAAGCGTAGTCGAAAGCTCACTTATCAAAAATTCTGACCTTGGCCCTATGGCGCACATACGCCCAAAATGCGAGATTGTGAGCACTCATATCGGAAATTTCGTCGAGCTAAAAAACGCAAAGGTTAATAATATCAAAGCAGGCCATTTAAGCTATCTTGGAGATTGCGAGATTAGTAGTGGCACAAATATCGGCTGCGGCACTATTACATGCAATTATGACGGCAAGAAAAAATACAAAACCATAATCGGAAAAAATGTCTTCGTAGGCTCTGATACGCAGTTTGTAGCCCCAGTTAAAATAGGCGATGATGTCATCATAGCAGCGGGCTCAACTATCGTTTCAGATGTCCCAAATGGCGCACTAGCGATAGCTAGATCAAAACAAACAAACAAAGCTGAATTTTTCTATAAATTTTTTAGGAGCAACAATGAGTAAGAAGAAAATTTTACTAGCAGTTTGTGGAAGCATTAGTTTTTATAAAGCGTTTGAAATTCTCTCTGCGCTTAAAAAGGCGAATTTCGATGTTTATGTCGCACTTAGCGAGGGTGCGAGCGAGTTTGTGAGCTACAAGGCTTTCGAGGCTTTGTGCGATCACCCTGTGCTATGCAGCGGCAACGAAGACTGGCAAAAAGGGGTAAATCACATAAACTACTCAAAAGTAGATTTAGTCTTAATCGCTCCTGCTACGGCAAATACGATAAACAAGCTTGCTTGGGGAGTTTGCGATAATGTATTTTTACAAACCATAAACGCAGCCTTCGCCAAAGCCAAGGTCGTAATCGCACCAGCAGCCAATCCTGCGCTACTTGAAAACAACATAACCCAAAACTGCATTGAAATTTTAAAAAGCAATGTCAAAGCCTTGTTTGTCGAGCCAATCGAAAAAATGCTAGCTTGTGGCGAAAAGGGCAAAGGTGGCCTAGCCACCACAGAGGCGATACTTCAAACCGTAAAACGCGCAATCCATAAGGATAAATTTTGGGAAGGCAAAAATGTCGTCATCACAGGCGGTCCAACAACCGAGAAAATCGACAATATCCGTGGAATTACAAATTTTTCTAGCGGAAAAACCTCAAAGGCAATCGCGGACGCATTTTATTATCTAGGCGCAAATGTAACGCTGATTTCGAGCGTGGATTATCCAAATTTGCCTTACAAACTTACGATTTTTGAGAGCACAATCGGCCTAAAATCAGCCCTTGATAGCACGAAATTCCCTGATGGCTCATACCTGATAATGGCAGCAGCTGTTAGCGACTACACTCCAAAAGTCCGCTACAAAGGCAAGGTCAAAAAGACAGAAATCGGCGATGTATGGAACCTGCGCCTTGGCAAGACCGATGATATCCTAAGCTCTGTGCATGCAAATATCAAAAAAATCGGCTTCAAGCTCGAAACCGACAAAGAAACCGCACTAAACGAAGCAAAACGCATGCTAGATGAGAAAAATCTCGACGCAGTATGCCTAAATACGCTAGATGATGTGGTAAAACTAGGTGGCGATGTCACGAGAATCACGCTTTTGACAAACGATTTTATTACCGAGCTAGACACTGCGAGCAAAGATGAAATCGCGCTAAAACTAGCAAACGAACTTAAAAAAATCTAAATCGTGAATCAATTAAACCATTTAGCAATCATTATGGACGGCAATGGGCGCTGGGCTAAAAAACGCGCCCTATTGCGCACTGGCGGGCACGAAGTGGGCGCGCAGGTCGTGCAGAGAGTCTGCGAATTTTGCATAAAAGAAAAAATCCCAAATTTAACTCTTTACGCATTTAGCACCGAAAATTGGAAGCGGCCAAAAAGCGAAGTTGAATTTTTAATGAAGCTTTTGGCGAAATTTTTAGTTGATAAAAAAGAGAGTTTTTTGGCAAATGGGATAAATTTCAAAGCCGTCGGCGATATAGCGAAATTTAGTGATGATTTGAAAAGCAAAATTTATGATTTGCAAAATTTTACGCAAAATTGTGCGAATTTAAATCTAAATTTGGCGATAAATTACGGCGCGCGTGATGAAATCGTGCGAGCGTGTCGCGAAATTTCACGCTCTGGGAGCGAATTTAGCGAGAGCGAAATTTCAGCGCGCCTAGATACCGCGCGCAGTGGCGATGTGGATTTGCTAATCCGCACAGGTGGCGAAAAGCGCATTTCAAACTTCTTGCTTTGGCAGGCAAGTTACGCCGAATTTGCATTTAGCGATACTTTGTGGCCTGAGTTTTCTAACGCAGAATTGTCGCAAATCATCAGCGAATTTAAAAATAAAAATCGAAGATTTGGAGGGTTATAATGCCACAAAATGAGAAAAACGCACAAAATTTGCAAGATTTGAAAATTTCTACCACTTCGCAATCTCACGGCGTTTCTGACACACACACACACACACACCGCAAAGGGTTTTTTATCCTGATTTTTTAAGAGTTATTGCGATTTTTGCGGTTATTGTTTTGCATGTAGCTGTTATTAGACAATACAAAATGCCATCGCAATCTTACGAATGGCAAATAGTAAATTTTTACAACGGATTAGTTCGTTGGTGTGTGCCTGTTTTTGTCATGGTTAGCGGTATATTTTTGCTTGATTTTAGGCGATATAGTGAAAGTGTGAGCGAAAATTTAGGCAGAATTTTAAAGAAAAATATTTTTAGACTATCCATTACACTTATCGTTTGGAGTATTTTTTATCTTTATTTTGATATGTTTTTAAATGGCAAATTTGACACCAATCCATTTAGATTAACAGATTTTTTATTTAAAAGCACAAAATATCACCTTTGGTTTTTATATATGATAATCGGACTTTATTTTTTGGCTCCATTTTTACAAGTTTTGGTGCGAAATTTAAGTAAAAAAGATTTTGAACTTTTGCTCATTGTTTTAGCGATTTTTTGTTGCGGTTATGATTTTATCAATGTATTTTTGAAATTTTTTCTAAATAAAACTCTATATTTTCGTTCAAATGTCCCTGAATTCAGTGGTTATTTGATATATTTTTTAGCCGGATTTTATTTTGCAAATTTTGAAATTTCTAAAAGAACTAGAACTATTTTTTACATTTTGGCATTTATTTCTCTTGTTATTACGATAGGTTTTAATTCATATTTTGCGACACATACTACCAAAGGCAAGGAATTTATTTTTACTTATAGATTAATAAATGTTATGTTTGTAAGCTTTGGCGTTTTTATTTTCTTTAAAAATTTATTTGCAAATTTCCAAAACAACGGCAAATTTGCAAAACTTATAACCAAACTTTCTGCACTAAGTTTTGGAATTTATCTTATACACGCTGCAATTAGAGATATATTTATTATAAAACTACAAATCACAAATATAACGCTAAATCCGATAATAATGATACCACTTTTAAGTATTGCCATTTTTGCGATTTCTGCACTTTTGGCGTTTATACTCTCAAAAATTCCGATTTTACGCAAAGTGGTCTAAAAAATTTTAAGCCTAAATTTGCAAATTCACTCCCGAATTTGCCCAAAATTTAGCCAAAAAATTGTAAAATAGTCGTTTGCAAAATTTATCAATTTAATAATGGATTTTTATGGAATACTACCTTTACATGGCGATTTTCGCCCTTTTTGGCATCTGTGTCGGCTCGTTTAGCAATGTCTTAATCCACAGGCTTCCGCGTGGCGAGAGTATCAACTTCCCTGCTTCGCACTGCCCTAAATGTGGCACTCCGCTGAAATTTTACCACAATGTCCCGCTGTTTTCGTGGCTGTTTTTGGGCGGAAAATGCGCATTTTGCAAGGAAAAAATCTCTATCCGCTATCCAATCGTGGAATTTCTAGCTGGTGCGCTAGCCGCAAGCGCGTATATCTGCGAGCCAGATATCATCAAAGCCGCCATTTTAGCGCTACTTTTCATACTTTTACTAGCACTTTCGGCAATCGATTTCGAGTTCAAGGCCGTGCCAGATAGCCTACTTTTCACAGCTACCGCGATAAGCCTAATCTATCCTTTGCTTTATGATTTTGACATTAGCTTGCTGTATCCAGCCGCTGGGTATGGACTAGCGTTTTTCGCGCTTCGCCTCATCATCACAAAGGTCTTAAAGCGCGAAGCCATGGGCTCAGCCGATATTTTTATCGCCATAATCATCGGCGCGATTTTGGGCTGGAAGCTCGGCGGAATCGCGATTTATATCGGCGCTATTTTGACCCTGCCAGCATACGCAATCGCCAACAAAAAAGGCTACGAACTGCCGTTTGTGCCGTTTTTATCAGCTGGACTTTTGCTTACTATTTTATTCAAAGCTCAAATTTTAGAGCTTTTGGAAATGATTTATGGATAGAGTTCAAAAATACCTATTTAGCAACTTCATAAGCTCGTTTGCATCGCTATTTAGCACGCTTTTTATCATTATGTCGATTGTGTTTTTCTTGCAGATTGCGCGCATTACCTCTTTTATCGAGATAAATTTGATAGAGCTAATCAAACTCTACCTTTTCATGCTACCACGAATTCTCATTTTCACCGTGCCGATTGCCTTTTTTGTCGCCCTTAGCATGGCGCTTTTCCGCCTTTCGAAAGAAAACGAGACAATCGTGCTTTTTACTATCGGTTATGTTACGCGCAAAATCGCTGTGTTTTTTGGCGTGATTGCGGCGATTTTTTCGGTTCTTTTGCTCTTTATTTCGCTTGTGATGATGCCAATCGCCGAAAATCTCAAAGACAATTTCATCGACTACAAAAAAGTCAGCGCCACGCTAAATATCAAAGCTAGCGAATTTGGGCAGAAATTTTCGGAGTGGATGGTTTTCATCGAGGGCGAAGACGAGGGCGAAAACGGCAAAATTTACAAAAATTTAGTATTTTACAACCACGGCAAAAAAGGCGAAGATGAGCGCATAATCATCGCCAAAAAAGGCGAGTTTGTAAGCGAAAATCAAAGCTTTTCCGCGCTTTTACGCGATGGCAAAATCTACACCGTGGATAGCGATGAGTGGCATATTACTGAGTTTGACGAGCTTATCATACGCACACTTTCTAAGAGCAATATCCGCACAGGAAGCGATGTGCTAGGATACTGGCGCGAAATGCGCAAAAACGACAAACGCAAAAAAGATTTCAGCATTTATGTGCTTGTTTCGCTATTTCCGCTAGCAAGCGTGCTTTTTGCGCTAAGCTTTGGAATCGTAACTTACCGCTACGAAAAGGGCTTTATTTACGCTGGGATTTTTGGGGTGCTTTTTAGCTATTTTGCGCTGATTATGATACTAGCCAAACGCCCACAAATCGCCATTAGCGTTACATTTGCGCTGACATTTATCCTATCTTGGATTTATTATAACTTCAAAATCAAACCGCGATATTAAAATGCAAAATTTACTTCTTACCTACGCTTATAACGGCGCGCGATTTTGTGGCTCGCAGTCCCAGCCACATGGTCGTAGCGTCGAGGACGCGCTCAAAATCGCGCTAGGTAGGGTCGGGATTTTTGGCGCGCTCACCACTAGCTCTCGCACCGACAAGGGCGTGCATGCCCTGCGCCAAACAAGCACGATCAAATGCGAACTCTACCAAAGCTTGCCGCGCCTTAAAGAGCTTATCAATCGCCACTGCGCGCCATACATTTTCGTGCGCGACCTGCGCGTGGTAAGCGATGAATTTCACCCAAGATACAGCGCCAAAGCTAGGGCGTATCGATACATCATCAACCACGGCGAATTTAACCCATTTCTAAGCGATTTTCAAATTTTTATGCCCAAATTTGAAATTGAAAAGCTAAATTTGATTCTTGCGAAATTTATCGGAGAACACGATTTTAGCGAGTTTATGAAGGTTGGAAGCGAGATAAAAAGCCCGGTTCGTGAAATTTTCGTAGCGCGCGCGTATTCGCACGGAAATCTCAGCGTGGTAAATTTCGTCGCAAACGGCTTTTTACGCGCACAAGTGCGATTAATGCTAGCAAACGCCCTTGCCTCGCTCAAATCAAATCGCCCCCTAGACCTCTCCCACGCCCTCACCCGCATACCAGCCCCACCAAATGGACTTTATCTCTCAAATGTGATTTACTAAATTTTACATTTGATTAAGCGGGGTTGAATTTGTAAAATTTGATAAATTCAGTATCACAGATATTGACCGGGATTTTATAAAAAGGATTAAATTTGGATAATGAAAAAATAATGCGAGAAAAAGCAGAGCAAATGACTAAAAAAGCCGAAATGAAAATTCAACAAGCAAAAGAAAAAGAAGCTAAATATCAACAATGGCTAGAAAATAAAAAACAAACCGATCCAAATTTTAGGGATTATGATGAAAATCCATTGATAATACAAAGCTATGAAGAATTTTTTGTATTTTCGTTATTTGTGCCGTCTTTAATGATTAGTGGGATTTTTTATAATTTATTTGAAAAATTATATCTAGCAAATAGCGGTAATTTAGATATTTGGCTTATTCTTTTTCCGATTTGCTGGATAAGTATTATTTTTATGTTTCAAAAAACGCATTTTTCACACCATAAAATTAAATTTACAAATAGATATATTGAATTTTATGATTATGGGAAATTAAAAAGGCGATGTGAAATTGTAGAAAATAAAATGGCAAAACCATTTTTTACTTGTTGTGATGTAAGCAATCACAAACAAAATATTGTCACTATGTATTTTATGATTATGTTGGTTGTATTTTTATTCTACAAACCTATATTAATTGTTAGTTTATCTGTATCTTTTTGTTTTTCATATATTTTTATAAGATTTTTCTTTTATATATTTTTGAATAAGAGTTTAAAAGGATTTGAAATTTTTTCATCTATTCAAATTGATAATCCGGCTAAAACTGCAATCGGTTCGCCGTTATCAATTAGATATTTTATGATTTATCTATATAGTGATGAAATATATAAGGAAGTAAAGAAATATTTTTTACAAAAAAATATAAATATTGATAATTTACCAAAAAGGTATTCAATTTTTTGATAACAAAATTTAATAAAACCAATTTTTTAAAAGAGAGTATCGTAAGGTTGGCGTCCTTGCCCACAAAAAAAGATAAAATAATTTAATAATCATTTAAATAAAGCTTCTTTGCTTTGCAAAGCTTTACTTATAATAACATAAAAATCAATCGTAAATTTAATCTCGTAGATTGCTTCGCTTTCTGCGAAAGCTCGCAATGACAATGGCTGGCAAATTTTTCTTAATCTGTCATTGCGAGCGAGTGAAACGAGCGTGGCAATCTACAAATTTAAAATTTAAAGTCGCTAAATTTGCAAAATTTTGAAATTTATTTCAGCACAAAGCGCACATTTACGACAAAAGTTCGCGCGCTTGTCGTGGGCGGAAATTTCGATTTCGTGCGCTCTATCGCCCGTAATACAGCCTCATCTAGTGCCTCCACACCAGAGCTAGATACTATTCTAGCGCCCTGCACCACGCCACCTGGCAGATATTGAAACTCAGCCTTTACCACGCCAGTTTGCCTACGCATTTTCGCGCTTTTTGGGTAGCTTTTTTGCGCGTAGGCTGCGATGATTTTTTGTATCACGCCGCCGATATTATCGCTCTTGGCATTGCCTTGTATGTTTGCCATGCCCGCTTTTGGCGCGCCTGCGCTAGCATTAGTTTGGGCTAAATTTGGCAAATTTGCGCCTGTTTTGTTGCTATCAAAATTCTTTTTTACAGCCTTTTCTTTTGCGATTTTTTTTGGTTTTGGTTTTGGTTTTGGCTCAGGTTTAGGGAGCGGTTCGGGCGCAGGGGCAGGCTCTGGCTCTGGCGTAGGCTCTGGTTCAGAAACAGGTTCTCGCTCAGGCGTAGGCTCTGGCTCAGAAACAGGTTCAGGTTCAGGTTCAGGCTGTGAATTTTGCTCGGCTAAATTTTCCACATTTTCGGGCGCAGTATCACTCAAAGCGACGAAATTTTCGATTCTAATCACGCTTAGAGCTTCATCTTGCATCAAATTTGGCGCCCTGAAATTCGCAAAAGCGTAGCAAAGCAAGGCAATATGCAAAATCAGCGAAGTAAAAAATCCTATTGCACTATTCATCTTTTTTCGTCACAATTGCGAAATTTTCGTGATTTAGCTCTTTGAGTGCGTCAATTACGATGACGAAAGCCTCGAATTTGGAGTTTTTATCATTTTCTAAAACAATCAAATCATGCTTTTGCAAATGCTCTAAATTTGACTTCAAAGCCTCGCTATCCACGGCAATATCATCGATGAAAATTTGCGAGTGCTCGTCGATTTTAATGGTGATTTTCTTCTCTTCGCTTGGGCTTTGCGCGCTTTTAGCACTTGGCAAATCGACCTTGATTAACCCTTGTGCGATGAAGGTCGAAACGCTAAGCGTGATCGCTAGCAAAACCAGCATAATATCGATAAATGGGACGATATTTAGCCCCTCTTTCCTAGGTAGTCGCATTTTAGCCCTCGTAGCGATTGAGCATGACATCGACTTTGCGCAAAAAGCAGTTGTAAATCATCAGCGTAGGCACAGCGACCAAAAGCCCCAGCGCAGTGGCTTTGAGCGCGAGAGAGAGGCCTTGCATGATAGCTTTCGCGTCGATATTGGCACTAGCACCCATGTCATAAAATGTAATCATAATGCCAGCCACAGTGCCCAAAAGCCCGATATACGGGGCGTTAGAATACACAATATAAAGCGCGGTGAGATTTTTGCTCAGCGCCTCCTCATACAGTGCCTTGCTTTTGTAGTCTTTTGGCGATACTCTTCTGTAAAACAGCACCCGCTCTATGCTAAACCAAACGACCAAAAAGCTCATAAAAACCAAAATAGAAATAATTATATAATCAATATAGTCTTTTAGAAAATCCATAAATTTCCCCCGTGGATAAAATTTGTAAATTTTGCTTATCAAAAATACAGTGATTTTGAAAATAGCGAAAAATCGGGGTATTTTAACGAAATTTAGAATATAAGTCAATAACTTTTATCAATATCAATCAATTTTGAAAGCAAAATTTTTAATAAATTCTCTCAAAATTGATTGTATAAAATTTTATACTACGCGCTATAAGTTTTGAAAATTTAAATCATTTATCGCTCAAATTTTCTTTAAATTTAATCAAATTTTCCACGATTTGCGCCGCGCCATCGACACCGCAAAACGATGTGTTTATGCAGATATCGTAGTTTTGCGACGCGCCCCAAATTTCGTTCGTGTAATACCTATGAAAGCTCGCTCTGCCAGCGTCTGAGTTTTCCATAAACTCCCTGACATCGCCCTTAGTTTCGCTAGCAAGGCGAGCGAGTTTAAACTCGTCCTCAGCGCGCAAAAACACACGCAGCAAATCCCCCCTACTGCGCAAAAAATACCCAGCGCAACGCCCCAAAATTATGATATTTCCGTCATGTGCGATTTGGCGATAAATTTTGGCTATGCGTTCGCGCTTCTCTTCGTTTGCGATTTCATTGTGCGAAATGGCGTGCAAGAGCATATTTATGGGCATTTCGTTGTAGAATTCATACATCATCTCAAAGCACCCCAAAGAATCAGCTCGTTTGAGCAAATCGGCCTTTTCGAGGTAAGTATATCCTAGCCTAGCTGCCAATTTTTGGGCTAGTTCGCGCCCGCCTGCCCCTGTTTGTCTAGCGATTGTGATTACCATAAAATTTCCTTAAATAAAGTTTGCAAAAATACTGGCCCCAACCACGGTAAAAAGCCCAGTTACAGCCATCGCCAAAGACGCCATTGCGCCCTCGATATCTCCGATTTCAAGGGCTTTTGCTGTCCCCATAGCATGACTTGCGCACCCAAGCGCAATCCCCTTTGCTACGGATTTTTTTATGCGAAATAGCCTTAAAATCGCCTCTCCAAATATATTTCCTAAAATCCCCGTTGCGATTATGCACGCCATGGTCAAATTTACGATTCCGCCCAAACTCTCGCTAATGCCCATGCCAATGGGCGCGGTTACGGATTTGGGTAGCAGTGTCACATAGAGCGCATGATCTATGCCAAAAATCAAAGCCAGCGCGTAAATACTGCAAGTCCCAGCCAGCACGCCCGAAAACAGCCCCGCAAAAATCGCAACGAAATTTTTGCGCAAGAGCGAGAGTTGCTCGTATAATGGCACTGCCAAACACACCGTAATCGGCGTGAGAAAAAAGCTCACATGCGCGGCACTGGCGTTAAATTTATCGTATGGGATATCCACTAGCACCAGCGTCAAAACCGTCAAAATCGTCCCCACCAAAAGCGGGTTGAAAATCGCTAGTTTGAAGCGTTTTTTCAGATAAATTCCAGCCTGAAACGAAATCAAACACAAAAAAACGCCAAAAAACGCCGAATTTATGAGTATCTCTCTCATTTTTCGTCCTCGTAGAGCTTTTTGCGCTCTTTTTCTAGCGTTTTTTCGTAATAAATCTGCGTTACAAATCCGCTAGCACCCATTACCAAAATCGTAGAAATCACCACAATCACGATTATTGCCCAAAAATTCGCCATCAAAACATCGCCAGCTACGATGATAGCAGCCCCTGCCGGGATAAAAATCACAGGCATTATCTGCATAAAAAACGACGCGCTCTCCCTGATTTGCGAGATTTTAACCACCCTAAAAATCAAAGCCAAAAGCATAAGTATCAGCCCATAAATACTAGCCGGTATGCTAAGCGGGATAAGTTTGGATAAAATTTCAGCGCACAGAGAAATTCCTAAAATAATGCTAAATTGCTCTAAAAATTTCAAATTTCAACCTCCAAAAATTCGTCGAAATTTAGCGCAATTCGGATAAATAAAATATTAAATTTATCTAAAAAGTGTAATTTAACTAATAGAATATTTTAAGAATTCTTTTGCTAGAATAGCCTAAATTTCGACTTGGAGGGAGATTATGAGGTTTAAATTTTTAGGGCTTTTGGGACTAGGTTTCTCATTTTTGTTTGCCGCTGAGGCTGATTTCGCTGATCCAAATGTCTGTGCCACCTGCCACAGCGATGTGCATGAAGCTTGGGTCAAATCCCTACACGCGCTATCACACGAGGATTCTAACGAACTTTACAAAAAATCAATTTCATTAATCGCCAAAGAAACGGGAAATTTAGAAGAGAGTCTAACGCTATCATGCGGTCAATGCCACAACGCAAAAATGAAAATCAAAGAGCTAGATGTATCGATGAGCGTGGCGCTGTCGCTTGATCTTGGCGAGAAAGACAAGGTCAAAGAATTTACCAAAAGCGAAGATGTCAAAAACGGCATTTCGTGCTACATTTGCCACAATGTCGATAAAATCAAACCAGACCAAAGCGATCCGAGTATCTCTGGATACAAAAGCTTCTCGTGGAGCGAGGACTATGTGACTGGCCCATACGATGTGAGCGAGGCTGACGCGCTGTATCACCAAAGCCAAAAACGAGATTTTTTCCAAAACAACGACGAGCTTTGCAACTCTTGCCACCAAGGACAAGGCGGCAAATCTAAGCTTTCGATTTATAACACACAAGCTGAGGGTGCAGGCGTGCAAAACGCCAAACTTTGCGTGGATTGCCACATGGGCAAATCGACCAAAAAAATCATCGCCCCTGGCGCACCTAGGGAAGGCGCGGTTATCAGAGATATCAGATCTCACTTTTTCAACGGCGCACGCAATTCAGATATCCTAAAAGAGGCGATTGAGCTTAGATTTAATCGCTTAGGCGGCGATAAAGCGGTGATAAATTTAAAAAATTTAACCACTCACAAGGTTCCGACAGGATTTAGCGGGCGTTCGGTTGAAGTGCATGTCAGATTCAAAGACAGACTTGGCAAAATTTTATCAACGCAAAATTTAGGCGCGCTTCGTGCGATCTATACAGACAGCAGAGGCGATGAAACCCTATCGTATGCCGCAAAAACTTTGAAGGAAGATACGAGATTAAACGCCGGGGAGAGCAGAGAATTTAGCGTAACTATGCCACAAAACACCTACACCGTCGATGTCAAAATCGTCTATTATGTCCTAGCGCCACAGCTTCAAAACCTGCTCAAAGTCAAGGACGAAAGCTTCACCAAGCCTTATGAAATCATAGAAATAACTTTCTAACTCTGCTTTAAAAAGCACAATGGGGTCAAATTTGACCCCATTTTTAAATTTTAAAATTCACAAAAATATCAAATTTATCCGAGTGTGATTTTGATACCCAAAGCCCTGCAAACCATATCAAAAATTTCGATATCTAAATTTGGATTATATTCATCAAGTATAGCAAAAACCTCCGCTCTCATATCCTCGCTATGACCTGGGTGCGCCTCGTCATAAAAAGTCTTAACCAAAACAACAAGGCTAAAATTATCAATATTTTTCTGCCTCATTGCAGTTTTTAACTGCTTTGAAATTTGCCATTTGAAATTTTGCATTTAAGCTTGCTCGCCCTCTGGTTTTGCGAACCACTGCTTTACAAAAATCCCCACATAAATCGCCAAAGCAACGCCATAACAAATGTATTCGCTACTGATGAAATCGAAATATCTCACGCACATATTTGGCACGAGCATTAGCGGCACGACGCATAGCAGTAGCGCGCGCTCTAAGGCGTTGCATTTTTTCACAAACCAGCCTTGAAGCACGGAGCTAAACGCAAACATACCAATGAGCGCGCTAGCAAAAATAAGCGCGATTTGGGCGGGATCTGAGATCCATGTAATGCCCTTTGGATCCATTGGGGTGGTGATTGACTCGATTAAAAGAAGTTTGTTATTGAAAAAAAACGCAAACGGCAAAATCGCTGTTCGCAAATCATAAATAAATCCCTGCACGCCCACGATTACAGGGTTTGCCTTAGCAATACCTGCGGCGGCATACGCTGCAATTCCCACAGGCGGAGTATCATCGGCTAAAATTCCGAAATAAAACACAAACAAATGCACCGCAATCGCAGGCACAAGCAAATCATTTCTATCAGCTAAAATCAAAATCACAGGCGCAATTAGGCTAGAAACCACGATATAATTCGCCGTAGTCGGAAGCCCCATGCCTAAAATCAAGCTCATTATCGCCGTCATTAACAAAATCAACAAAATATTATCCCCAGCCACAGCCTCGACTAGATCAGATAGCACAGCTCCTAGACCAGTTAGCGAAATAGAGCCGATGATGACGCCAGCTAACGCAGTGGCGACTGCGACTGTTACCATGTTTTTCGACGCTGCGACCATAGCCCAAAAAATATCGCTAAAACCTTGGATAAAATCTTGCCTTAAAATTTGCTCTTTGTAGATTAGTTTGCGAACTGGCTCTTGCAAAACCATTATGATAAATAACACACCAATCGCATTAAACGCCGCTGCAAAGGCACTTTGCTTCAAAATCAAAAGTGTGTATAAAAGCACCATAATCGGGATTAAAAAGTGAATTCCGCTTAAAATTAGTTTTAGCTTTGAAACTCTTTTGTAGTTTGAATTTCCTTTAAGCCCTAGCTTACAGCTCTCTAAATGCACGATAAAAAATAGCCCCGCATAGCACGCAAACGCAGGAATTAGCGCAGCAATCATAATGTGCGTGTATTCCATACCCAAAAACTGCGCGATGATAAAGGCAGCCGCACCCATGATAGGTGGCATGAGTTGGCCATTTACGCCAGCTGCGACCTCGATTGCGCCCGCTTTGACTGGGCTAAGTCCTGCTTTTTTCATAAGCGGAATCGTAAAGGTTCCCACGGTAACGACATTTGCAGTCGAGCTTCCGCTAACCATGCCAGTTAGCCCACTAGCAATAACGCTAGCTTTGGCTGGTCCGCCACGAAATCTACCCAAAAGCGCAAACGCTACATTTATGAAATACTGCCCCGCACCAGCGCGCTCTAAAAGCGAACCAAAAAGCACAAATAGATAAATATAATTTGTGCTAACTCCCACAGGCACGCCAAAAACGCCCTCTGTGGTAAGAAACATGTGGCCGGCTAGCTTTTCGATACTTGCGCCACGGTGCGCGATGACATCTGGCATATACTGCCCAAAATAGCAATACAGCAAAAACAAAAATGCAATTATCGGAAGCGCTAAGCCCATCATACGGCGCCCAGCTTCGAATAAAACAAAAATTCCTAAAAACGCAATTACCACATCTCTTTGCAAATAATCGCCTGGTCTTTGCGCAATCCCGTAAAAATCAATCGCAGGATAAAGTATCGCAAATGTCCCCACAGCCAGCAAAATATAATCATAAAATGGTATGTAAAAATGCGCCTTAGAGTGCGAACGAGCAGGGAAAAGAGCGAAAATGATAAAAATCGCAAAACCTAAGTGGATAGATCTAGCGCGCGTGCCATTTATCGGAAAATACGCGATATAAAGCTGAAAAACAGCCCACGCAAAGCACACTAGCGTTACAAGCCAAAATAGCTTTTTCGACGAAAATTCTCTACTTTTTACCTCTAATACCTGCTCGTCTTTTTTCATCTACTGCCTTATTTTAAAATTCCAGCTTCTTTAAATACCGCCTCAGCCGCTGGGTGAAGTGGTGCGCTAAGACCTTCGATTAGGGATTCTTTGCTAACCAAATTTAGCGCAGGGTGGAGCTGTTTATACTCGTCAAAATTATCTAAAATAGCCTTTACGATCGCTCTTACGGCTGTATCACTCTCGCTCTCATCAGCGACTAATACAGCCTTTACGCCAATCGTCGTAGTATCGTAATCAATCCCCTCATAAAGGCCTTTTGGAATCACGCCTTTTGCGAAATATGGGTATTTTTCTACGATTTTATCAGCTGTGGCTTCATCGATACCAACCAAATCAACCGGCATAGATGTCGCTACATCGATGATATTTGCAGTCGGGTGTCCCACCATAAAGAAATATCCGTCGATTTTCTTATCTTTTAGCGCCATTGGGCACTCTTGCACGGTTAGCACGCTTCGTTGCGCCATTTTAGCTAAATCAATGCCGTATTCATTAAAAATCAAAGTGCTTGTTACTTCGTTTCCACTGCCTGGATTTCCTAAATTTATCTTTTTGCCATCTATATCAGCATAAGCCTTGATTCCGCTATCGCGCGCGACTACAAACGCCAAAAGCTCAGGATAAATCGAAATAACTGAGCGAAGTTTTGGATTTGGCTCGCCCTCGAATTTGCCCTTGCCATTGTATTTGTCATAAACGACATCGCTTTGAACGAAGCCGAAATTTAGCTCTTTTTTAAGGACATTATTGACATTATATGTCGATCCGCCTGTGGATTGAACTGAGCATTTAAAATTTTTATCGGTATTTACAAGGCGACAAATCGCAGTGCCCACAGGATAGTAAGTCCCTGTCATTCCACCTGTGCCGATATTGATAAATTCTTTCGCACTCAAACTACCTGCAAATATCGCTAACGCAGCGACACCAACACAAATTTTTCTCATATTCCCTCCTTGTGAAATTTAAGCTGATAAGTATTGCTAAATTTGGATAAAATTCTAATAAAATTTAGCCATTTTCACAACAAAATTTTATCATAAGCCGATTTTAAATCCAGCATTTGCCTGTGTTCTTTCACATCATGCACCCTGATGATACCTGCGCCATTTTGGACTGCTAGCAAATGCAAATACAACGAGCCAGACAATCTCTCTTCCACGCTTGATTTATGGTAAAAATCAATCACGCTTTTTCTGCTAGCCCCCACCAAAAGCGGTTTTTTGTGGTGCAAAAAATGCTCTAAATTTTTGATTAAAATCAAATTTTGCTCAGCCGTTTTGCCAAAGCCAATCCCCACATCCAAAATCACATCTTCCACGCCAAGCTGGACGATTTGCGCCAAATTTTGCGCGAAAAACTCATCGATCTCGCCAAGCAAATCATCGTAATGTGGCGAAATTTGCATATTTTTGGGCGAGTTTTGCATGTGCATTAGGCAGTATTTCGCGCCGTAATTTTTGATAACACTGATTAAATTTAAATTTGCGCTAATATCGTTTATAAGGCTAAATCCGTGATCTAGCGCGAAACGGGCGCAGTATTCATCAAAGCTATCAAGGCTAAATTTGACCTTTTCGTGTAAATTTTGCCTATAAATTTCGCTTATTACGCCATTTATGCGAGCAAACTCTTCTTTCCCGCCACAATACACGCTACCTGGCTTCGAGCTAACCCCGCCAATATCGATATAATCGGCTCCATCTTCAATCATCTTTTCGATTTTTGCGATTGCTTCGGTTAAATTTTGGGTGCGAGAAGCGGGATTGAAACTATCGAAATTTAAATTTAAAACCCCCATAATCTCGCAAATTTTGGGTTTTTTGAAATTTTGCCCCAAAAACTGCGCCAAATTTTTTAGCCCAAAATCCTGCGCCTTTTCTTTTTTTGAGAGAATTTCAACCTGTTTATCGTTTGCAATCAAAAGCGCGTCTGAGTTTGCCCCGCCTGTGATCACATGCTCAGCCGTTACAAGCTCTGCACCTATGCTAAGGGCATCTTGCTTTAAGATATTTGCCGCAGGGGTGCGCAAATCTTTGATATAAAAAAAGTTCAAATTTGATTTTTTGCGCATGATTTTCGCACCCTCTTTTGTGCAATTAATGCGCGCGCAAAGTGCCATAAAATCGGCACTATTTGAAATTTTAAAAATTTTCATTATTTGCCTTTGATTATCAAAAATAGCGGCGGCAATACAGCGTGGGATTTGGCGTTGTGTTCGATGAGATAGACGAGCTTGTTTATGTGTTCTAGCTCGCTAACGCTAAATTTTATCCCAGCTTCGAAGCACTCGATGACAAGTTGCATGACAAGCGATTTTAGGGCAAATTTATCGAGCGAGCCGACGCGTTCTTTGTTTATGCACTCGTTAATAAACGCATCAATCTGCCTCAAATCGATTTTTCGCAAATTTAGCCCCGTGCGCTCGCGCTTTTTCTCGCCAAGCAAATTTTGCACCATTAGCCTAGATCTAATCGTCGGCAATAAAAGCGTAATCGAGGGCGCAACGAGGAAAAATATAGTATTGCGAGGTGGCTCTTCTAGAATTTTTAAAAGCGCATTTTGCGCCTCGTCGCGAAATTTAACCGCGCTAATTACGATGATTTTGTTTTCTACCTCGGCGATATAGGCTTCGTCGATTATCTTTCTAGCTTCGTCGATTTTGAGCTCATCGCTTTCGAAAAAGCGCAAATTTTTAGGGGAAAATTCAGATAGAATTTTTGCTTTAAAACCCGCATAATCGTTCGTTATAAAAATTTGATTAATGAGTTTCAAAGCACAACTTCACCAAAAAGCACCGCGTCGATACTTTTGTTTAAAATTTTAAAGAGTTGAAGCAGTTTGATATCTAGGCTCTCATCGTTTTCGCTTAGCTGAAAGCTGTTTGGCAATGCCTCGTCAATGAGCCACAAATAGCTGTCCTCGTGGCTTTTGGCTATTTTGGCGTAAGCGTGATCGCCCCTGCCTATGTAAAAATAAATGAAGCCGTTGCTAAATGAGAGCGAGAGCATATCATTTAGCAAAGCGACCTGTTCTTGGGAGGTAATCTCTTGGTTATAAAGCGATGAAAACTCGAAAAATGGCAGAAGCGGTCTGGTGTTTTTGCTATCGTTTATCTTGCTGACGATATATTCGCCAAACCACCTTCTCTCATCATCGCACATCACCACAAACGAATACCCGCTATATAGCAGACGCATTTTTGTCGCTAATAGCGGTATCCAATGCTCTTTGCGATTTTCGAGCCACTCCATATCTCGCTCGTTTTGCAGAGTTTTAGCGCTCCAAGTGTATAAATCTTGCATTATTTATCCAAATTGTAAGCTTTATGTAACGCTCTAACTGCTAGCTCGCCGTATTTTTCAGCCACAATCATCGAAATTTTAATCTCGCTAGTTGAGATCATTTGGATATTGATACCCTCAGCTGCTAGTGTGCGAAACGCTAGCGAAGCGATACCGCTGTGGCTTTTCATACCCACGCCCACGATTGAGACTTTTACGACCTCATTATCGCTTTCGATTACGCATTTTGGATTAGAAATTACTGAGCGCATGATTTCTAGGGCTGGTTCCATTTCGTTTTGTGGGATCGTAAAGCCTAAATTTGTCGCTCCGTCAATGCCGATATTTTGGACTATCATATCTACATTTATCTCTTTTTGCGCCAAAGATGAAAAAATCTCAGCCGCAACGCCCGGTCTATCATCTACGCCTCTGATTGTGATTCTTGCTTGATTTCTATCTAATGCTATTCCGCTGATTACTGCGTCTTCCATATTTTCTTCTCCTGTTATTAGTGTTCCTTGGTTGTTATTAAAACTACTTCTAGTTACCAAATTTACTTTAAGCTTTTTGGCTAACTCTACGCTACGATTTTGCAAAACCTTAGCCCCCATGCTAGCAAGCTCTAACATCTCTTCGTAGCTGATTTTATCGAGTTTTTTAGCCTTTGGTTCGATGCGTGGATCTGTGGTATAGACTCCATCGACATCTGTGTAGATTTCGCATGTATCAGCATTTATCGCCCCAGCTATCGCCACAGCAGATAGATCGCTTCCGCCTCTGCCAAGAGTAGTGATATCGCCCTCTTCGGTAATGCCTTGAAATCCCGCTACTACGACGATTTTACCCTCTTTTATGGCTTTATTCATATTAGTCGGATCGATAAAACTAATGCGAGCTTTGGTGTGCATTGTATCGGTTACGATACCAGCCTGTCTGCCAGAAAACGCCACCGCAGGGTAGCCTTTTGCATTTAGCGCAAGGGCTAAAAGCGCGCTAGTAACCCTCTCGCCAGCACTTAGCATCATATCCATTTCGCGAGTGTTTAGATCTTTTGTAAAATACTCTCCATACTCGACCAATCTATTTGTAACGCCACTCATCGCAGATACAACTACGACTAGATCATGGCCTTCGTTTTTAGTCTTTATCACGCGCTCGGCAACCGCTTCTATGCGCTCTAATGTGCCTACGCTAGTGCCACCGTATTTTTGAACTATAAGCATTAAAGGTATCCCTCCTCTTTAAAATATTTTAAAACAAGCGCATAAATCGGCTTTTTGAAGTGATTTACATGCTTTAAAACTTGATTTGCATTTACAAATTTAAAATCATCAAATTCAGGCTTATGCGTTTTGATATCAAGCCCTTTTAGGCTTTTTAATCTTAGTAAAAAATACTTTTGCATTTGCCCGTCCCATGGGCGCATTTTTTGCGCCACAGCCTCCGGAAAATCGTAGCTGTGCCACTGCGGACACTCGGCTATAATATCGACATCATCTGTGCCTATCTCTTCTTTTAACTCGCGTAAAATTGCCATTTTTGGCGTCTCGCCCTTGTCGATACCGCCTTGGGGAAACTGCCAAGCCCCGCGTATATCACTGCGCTGGGCGATAAGCACATCACAACTAAACGGATACGAAGGCGCAAGCACGATAGCTGCGACATTTGGTCTGTAATTTTTCTCCATATTAGCTCTTTGAAAAAAATTTGCAAAATATTAGCGAAAATAGGTATAAATTTGGCTAAAATTCAAAGAATTTTTGCTAAATTTCGCCCTTTAAATTTGGCTAGGAAGAAATTTTGCATATTTATATTCATATCCCGTTTTGCACCTCAAAGTGCCCGTATTGCGCGTTTGGCTCACGCATAAACGCTTTTAAATTAGCTAAAAACTACTTTGACGCGCTGGATTTAGAAATTTCAAATTTCATTAAAAAAAATAAAAATTTCAAAATTTCAACCCTTTTTATCGGCGGCGGCACGCCAAGTGCGATTTCGGCGCAGTATTATGAAAAGATTTTTGAAAAACTCTCGCCAAATTTCGCCCAAAACGCCGAGATTACAACCGAGGCAAACCCAAATTCTGCCAAGCCCAAATGGATAGAGCAAATGCGAAAATTTGGCGTAAATCGCATAAGTTTTGGCGCACAAAGTTTCAATGATGAAAAACTCAAATTTCTAGGTCGCACGCACGGAAAAAATGAAATTTTCGAAGCCGTGGATAACGCCAAAAACGCGGGAATTTCAAATATAAATTTGGATTTGATTTATGCTAGCAAATTTGATGATAAGCAAAATTTAGAGTTCGAGCTTGCGCAGTTTGCGCGCGCGAGGGTAACGCATCTAAGCGCATACGCCCTTACCTTAGAGCCTGGCACGCCGTTTTTTGGGCGCGCAGAGTTTGCCAGAGATGATGAAAATTTGGCTAAATTTTTCTTTAAAAAAGCTAGCGAACTAGGCTTTACGCAATACGAAATTTCAAATTTCGCCAAAAATGACAGGCGTTGCGCGCACAATGTGGCGTATTGGAGTGGCGAGGATTACGCTGGATTTGGCGCGCACGCTGTGGGCACGAGCGGATTTGTGCGATACAACGGCGCAGGTAGTATCGAAGAATACATACAAAATCCGCTTGCAAAAAGCGTGGAAAATTTAAGCTTAGAGGATAAAATTTTGGAGAAAATTTTCCTTGGATTTCGCTCGTTTTTGGGCGTGAGGGGCGAAATTTTGCGCGAAAAAGAGCTTAAAAACGCCCAAATTTTAAGCGCAGAGGGCAAGCTAGATTTCAAAAACGGCGTTTTTTACAATCCAAATTTCTTGCTAGCCGACGAAATCGCCCTATTTGTGAGCGAGCATTAAATTTAATATTAATGAAGTTTTAGCTAAAATACGCAATCTTTTTGTTTAGGAATTTTAATGTTTGGTATCAGTTTCCCTGAAATTACGATAATTTTAATCGTCGCAGTCATCGCCCTAGGCCCTGAAAAGCTCCCTAGCGCGCTAGTTGAGATTGCAAAATACTTCAAAGTCATCAAAAAATCAATCAACGATGCAAAGGCCACTTTCGACCAAGAAGTCCGCATAGCCGAACTCAAAGAGGACGCCAAAAAATACAAAGAAAGCATTAACAAAACCACAGAAACCATGCGCAAAAAGCTTACCTTTGAAGAGCTTGACGAGATAAAAAGCGGGCTAAATTCGGTCAAAGATACGCTAAATGCAGGGCTAAGTGATATAGAAAGCTCTGTTAATACCACGCTAAATGAAGCGGAAAATTCGCTAAATTCTAAGCAAAATTCTACGCAAAATTTAGCGCAAAATTCTACGCCAAATTCGGCACAGGAGCAACCGCAAGCGCAACCAGAAGCGCACCCGCAGTCAGAAGCGCACCCGCAGGCGCAAAATTCAAATCCAACACAAAATTCAAAAGAGTAAAATATGTTCGAAGAGTTAAAACCACACCTTGCCGAGCTTCGCAAACGCCTAGTTATCTGCGTAATCACGGTAATTCTTATGTTTGTCGTATGCTTTAATTATTGGGAAATAATCTTAGATTTTATGAAAGCCCCACTTGTCAAAGTCCTTCCAGATGACGGCAAAGTCGTATTCACCCAGCTTGGCGAAACCTTTTTTACAGCGATGAAGGTTTCGTTTTTTACCTCGCTTTTGCTCTCTATGCCGATAATTTTCTGGCAAGCGTGGCTTTTCGTCGCCCCAGGGCTGTATGATAACGAAAAAAAATATGTAATTCCATTTGTGCTAAGCGCTAGTGTGATGTTTTTTTTAGGGGCTGCGTTTTGTTATTATTTCGTAATTCCAGTAGCTTTTAACTTTTTGATAAATTTCGGTGGTGAGGCATACTCTGCTATGCTTAAAATCGGCGAATATGTCGGGTTTTTCACAAAATTAGTTGTGGCTTTTGGCATTAGTTTTGAGCTTCCAGTAGTTACATTTTTCCTAGCCAAACTAGGGCTTATCACAAACAAAAGCCTGACTAGTTTTTTCCGCTTTGCGATTGTTATAATCTTTGTTTTTGCCGCGATTATGACACCGCCTGATGTTTTGAGCCAATTCATGCTAGCTGGTCCGCTAATCGTGCTTTACGCCCTTTCAATCCTTATCGCAAAAATGGTAAATCCATACAAAGCAGACGATGATGAGGATGAGGCAGACGAGGACGAAGAGAGCGAGAAAAGCGCACAAGGCGCAGTAAAAGAGGCGTAATGGATCTAAATTTAGTAGATAGCTATGATTACCACCTGCCGCCAAATTTGATCGCAAACGCCCCACTAATGCCAAAAGAGAGCGCAAGGCTTTTGGTTTATGAGAGAGAAAAAAATAAAATTTCACACCTTAAATTTGGAGATTTATCTGAAATTTTGCCACCTTGCGAGATTATATTTAACGATACCAAGGTCATAAAAGCGCGAATTTTCGGGGCTAAATCAAGCGGCGGCAAGATTGAGCTTTTGCTAAATTCGCCGTTAAATGATAATAAATTTAGCGCATATATCAGAGGGCGAGTAAGTGTGGGTAGCGAGCTAGTTTTTGATAAAAATTTGCGCGCGCGGGTCGTAGAGTGCTGTGAAGATGGGCTTAGAGTGGTGGAGTTTAGCCGTGATAATCGCGCGCTTGGCACGCACGAAATTTTCGCTCTCACCGATGAAATCGGCCATGTCCCGCTACCGCCATATATCAAGCGCGAAGACACCAAAGACGATGAGAGCTGGTATCAAAGCATTTTCGCGCGCGAGGCTGGGGCTGTGGCGGCTCCGACTGCGAGCCTGCATTTTAGCGAGGAAATGCTACGCGCGCTTAAAGCAAATCATGGGATTTACTACATTACCCTGCATGTGGGTGCTGGGACATTTAAGCCGGTCGAGGCAAGGGATTTAAGAGAGCATAAAATGCACTCCGAATTTTACAGCATTGCGCAAGATACGGCTGGTATTTTAAAAAGCGATAAAAAAATTTTAGGTGTAGGCACTACGGTTACTAGAACTGTGGAAAATTTCGCACGAAATGGCGCGAGATGTGGGGCTTGTGAGCTGTTTTTGCACCCAAATAATCCGCCTATTAGGCAAAATTATCTGCTTACAAATTTTCACTTACCAAAATCTACTTTAATTATGCTGGTTGCTAGCTTCATCGGCCTTGAAAAGACCCTTGAAATTTACCGCGAAGCAGTGGAGCAAAAGTATAGATTTTATTCTTATGGCGACGGGATGATAATACTATGATTAAAGATTACGCGTTACTTGGGATTTTAGGACTTTTGGCATTAGTTTTGGTGTATAGAATCGTATTTCGCAAGGCACTTAGGCGCAGGGCGTATAAGGGCGATATTTTCCCTAAAAAAGAGCCAGTCGAAATAAAACCTGTAAAAAAGAAAATTATCCCAATAAATCAAGTTGATATCTTAAAACCGCTTAAATTTCAAAGTGAAATTTTATTCGAAGAGTGTAGCAGATACGATAGCTCGGTCTTTATCAAATTCCCGCCAGACGCGCCACGCTATTATGACGGATATGTGATAAATCTCTCAAATGCGATTTACCATATTTGCCTATTTTTCTTGCAAAATGTCAAAGACCCTACTCTTATAAAAATCGTATTTTCCGTGCGAGATGATAAGCCAGGACTATCAAGAATGCAACTCTTAGTCGATATCAGCGTCAAAAAAGAGATCCGCACCACATATATCCACAACCTAAAAACTGCCCTCATAAGCGGTAAGCTCATAAACGACCCATACATTTCCAAAGCCAAACAAAGCATAGGCGATGTCGGCAAAATCGCGGAGCTAAGCAACGATAATGGCGGAACCCATATCAAATTGCACGCTCAATGCTCGTATTTGGAGCAAGAAAACAGACTAAGAGCCAAAAAATACAATTATCAAATTTTAATCGCGCATAAAGATAAAGAAATTTTCGATGATTTGAAGGATTTTTTAGATAGCACGGGTTGTAATGTAGTGCCAAACAACACCTGGGAAAATCTCAAAACACACCTAGCAGACCGCATTTACAAGGCTGATATCGTGCTAATTGATAGCGAGATTTTGCGCACAGACTCGACTGCGATTGCTTATTTAAATTTAATCGACAAGGAAGAGACACATTTCGTATTTTTGCGCAAAAATGCAAATTCGCAAAAAGCATTAAATGATTTGAAATTTAACTTTTTTAAGCTGGATATGCCGTATTTCCACGATGAAATTTACGCTATTTTGGATCTAGTAAAACAGCTAAAAATAGACAAAGACTTTTTGAAAGTAGAGTAAAAAGATAAAAAATAGGCTAGGAAAAATCCTAGCCTAAGAAAAATTATAGATTTTCAAATGGGTTTGTAACGACTTCGTTGTGATCTACGACATAAGGGATAAGAGCTGCTTGGCGAGCGCGTTTGATTGCTTTCTCAACCATCTCTTGGTATTTTTTGCTAGTGCCAGTTAGGCGTCTTGGCATGATTTTAAAACGCTCTGAAAGGCAATATTTTAATAACCCTGTGTCTTTGTAATCGATAAATTCGATTTTAGCCTCTGTAAATCTGCAATATTTTCTGCTATATTTTCTTTTTTCTGCCATTGTTTTTCCTTAATTAAAATGGAATTGTATCGTTGCCTTCGTCATATTTGTCCGAATCAACATCATATTCTGGAATTTGGCTCTCATAGCTCTCTTTTTTCGGTGCTTCATAGTGATTTTGTGTGGTTTGGTTCGCGCCATATCCGCCAGAGCTTTGGCGATTTGGGTTAGAGTAGTTTGAGTGTTGATTGTATCCGCCACCATAACTATTACCGCTATTTGCGCCGTAATTTCCACTATTTGCACCATAGCTATTGTTTCCGCCATTTCCACCTTGTGGAGCACTTAGCATTTCCATAGACTCTACCACTACGCTGTGTTTTGAGCGGTTTTGACCATTTTGGTCTTGCCATTGATCGAGCTTTAAACGCCCCTCAACTAGCACTTTTGAGCCTTTTCTTAAATATTGATTTGCGATTTCTGCTGTGCGTCCCCAAAAATCAATGTCAATAAAGCAAGTCTCTTCGCGTTTTTCGCCATTTCCGCCATTAAATTTACGAGTTACAGCAATGCCAGTTTTACCGATTGCGGTGCCAGTTTGTAAATATCTAAGCTCAATATCGCGAGTTAAATTTCCAACCAAAACTACTTTATTAAACATCTAAAATCCTTTTATTCAGCGGTTTGCTCTGCTTGCTCTTTTGCCTCAGGTGCTACGCGTGGTTCGCGCTCTTTTTTAGCTGGGCTAAGTTTAATGCCTTTGCTTAATTTTTCCCATGCCAAAACCTCGCGTTTTGTCTCGTATTTCACAGTCAAAAATCTAATAATATCCTCTGTGATACGCAAATTTCTAACTAGCTCAGCAATCAAGCTTGGCTCGGCAGTAAAATAAATGACAAAATAAACACCGCGCTCATATTTATCGATTTTATAGGCAAGTTTGCGTGCGCCCATTTCGATGACAGAAGCGATATTTCCGCCATTTTTTGTAATGATTTCTTTAACGAAATCAACTTTTGTTTTTACTTCATCATCAGTCAGCGTAGGCTTGACAATGAATAAAACCTCGTAATTTCTCATAAATTCTCCTTATGGATTTTTAGCTCGCAAATGTAATCTGCGGGCAAGGATTTTGCAAAAAATGCAACCTGTATATTACAAAATTTTGACTTAATCTTTGCTTTTTAGCCTAGTTTTTCTTTGATAAAATTCTTTGCAATTCCAAAAGCGAGGCGAGCAAATACTCATCTTTGATTAAATTTTTCTCGCTTTTTAGCGCAAATTCGAGTTTATTTAAATGGATAAAAATTTTGCGAAATAAATTTTCATTTAAACTTTGAGCGTATGTTTTTAGCTTGTTTGCGATATTTGGCGGCGGAGTGTATCCGAAAATCACCTTAAAATCGGAATTATTCGCGGTTTTTATCGAGATATGAAGCCTAAAAATTCTATGCAAAAATCTGTAAAATTGATTTATCAGCTCCATGTCGTTGTATCCGCCATTTTGAGCCAATCTATAAAAATCCTTGCGAAAATCGCTAAGGGTGAAAATTTTATCGAAAAGCTCCTCGTAGCTTATCTCGCTCAGTCCATAGACCATATCATTTACATTTTCCAAATTTAGCTCAATCCCCAAATTTGCGAATTTTTCAATCTCGGCTGCGCTTAAATTTAGGTTTTCGTTGTGAATTTGATAAATTCTATTTAGCGCGGCGCTGTTTGCGAAAATCCCCACCATTTCGCACTTTTGCGCTAGCAATCCCATAGCTTCCTTCATACTGCTTGGGCGGAAAAACCTCACCTCATTTCCGCCAAACTCCCGCACAAAATCGCTACTTGCCGCACCCTCGCTCTCGTTTAATTCATAGATTAAATGGTTGTTTTCGTCGTTTTTGCAATACTCAATCAAACGGCGAATTTCATCTTTTTTTATGCAAGAGTTCGTTTTTATATGAAGTGTGTTGCTCTCGCCAAAAAGCGATGGCTCCAAAAAGCTCTTTGCTACGCTAAATTCATACTCGCCAAAATACAAACTCATAAAATTTTCGGCCCCATAAATTTGCTTTAATCTCCAAGCATAAAGCTCGTTTTGAAAGTCATCTACGCCTCGAAGCAAGATAAAATTCGCCACATTTCCAGAAGCAATCCTAGCATCAAAATCTCTTTTATACATTATATTTTTTTCACCACTCTTCCCATAATCACGCCACTTGCGATATTTGCGTCTGTGATTTCGACCAAAACTGGCGTTAAAATATCACCAGTAAAATTTGTAATAAAAATTTTCGCACCCTTAAATTTATCATCGAGTTTAGCAGTTACGACATTTGCATTTTCGTCGATATAGCAGCGAAATTTAGCCCCCAAATTCTCTCTCGCCCAGCGCGCAAATTTACGATCCATAAAGTCAAATGCGACCTTATCAGCCTCTCTTTCTAGCTCATTTAGCCTCTCGCAAGTCGCGTCTATGTTTAAAAGCAGGTAATTATAAAATTTCTCATCGCCCCTGCTTTGCGCCTTTAAAAGCCTGTGTAAAATCAAATCCGAATACCGCCTAATCGGACTTGTAAAATGAGTGTATGTATCAAAACCAAGCCCAAAATGGCCGCGTGAAATCGAGCCGTATTCGGCGCGTTTTTGCGCTTTGATTATGAGTTTATCGACCTCTTCTCGCATGCCAAGCGCGTCGGCTTGGGCTTGGATTTCGCCTATCATTTTTGCCAAATTTGGCTTATAAATCGCGTCTATTCCAAACAGCGCCAAATCGTCCAATAAAGCGAAAATTTTCTTTAATTCAGCCGCGCCGTGATTGCGGAAAACGCCCGTTTCTATGCGCTTTGCGGCGGCTTTGTTAGCTAGAAGCATACAATCTTCTATTAGCTTGTGTGAGGGCGTATCGCTCTCAAATCTAGTCGATTTTAAAAGCCCCGCCTCATCGATACTCATGCGAAGTTCTTTTGTGCGAAAGTCAAATCCATGCTTTAATCTTTGCGCTCTAAGTTTTTCGCAAAGCTCATTTAACGGAAGCAGCCAGTCTAGGATTTCGCTCTCGCAGCCACTTTTTGTGCGCAAAATCTCATCGACCTCATCGTAGTTAAAACGCCTTTTTGATTTGATTATGCCTGAAAACAGCTCCTCGCTAATCACGCTCAAATTTTCATCAAGGCAAATTTTAAAAACAAATGCTAATCGCGGTAAATTCGGCATTAGCGAGCAGATATTTTCGCTAAGCTCGCGCGGAAGCATTGGGACGGATTTATGCGGGAAATATATCGAAAACCCTCTTACCTTCGCCTCCTTGTCAATCGGCGAGTATTCGCTGACATACTCGCTCACATCGGCGATTGCGACATAGACTGTGCGATTTTTTTTATCATAATAAATCGCGTCGTCAAAGTCCTTGGCGTCGATTGGATCAATCGTGCAAAAGCTCAAATTTTGCAAATCCACGCGCTCAGGATAGAGCGTAGGATCGACCGACGAGCCAAAGCTAAGGGCTTGTTCCTTGCAGGCTTCGTTAAATTCGTCATTTTTGTTATAAATCGCAAGTGAAATTTTCTCATCGACCCACGGATCGTCTAAATTCCCTAAAACTTCGCAAATTTCATTGCTTAAATTATCAATTTTCAAAAGCGTGCCAGGTGGAAGCATTTTAAGCGATTTTTGCGTGGCTTTGAGCGGGTTTGCAAGGCCTGTTTTGACATTTACGCCCAAAATTTCGCGCCCGAAATTCTTCGTATAAACCACGCTTGATGAAAAGGCAGGTTTTACGCACATTAGCACCTTTGCGTGGATTCTAGCCTTTTTTGAGTTGATGATTTTTGCTAGGATTATATCGCCTAAATGCACGCCATTTAGGTATTTATTTTCGATTATCAAATCTTTTTTATATCTATCATCGTAGCTTTGCAAATACCCAGTCCCATCGCGCGCGATATCAAGCCTGCCAAAAACATAGCTATTATTTAGATAAATTTTGCCTTTGTGAGAGCTCAATGCGCCTAAATTTAGCAGATTTCGCACTAGCTCTTTTTGGTCAGAATTTAGATTTTTTTCCACCACTCCAAGGCTAAGCGAGCTTAGAAATTCCTTCATAATCCAGCCCTTATTTTAGCTTCGAAAAACGCCTCTTGCTCCAAGCCAAATTCCACTAGCAAATTTAGCGCATTATCGATACTGCGCTCATCGAAGCAGTGATAGATCCCCATTACGGTTTTGGCTACTTTTAGCATTTCGTATCGCCTCGCACTCTCAAATGGCGCTTCATCGATTAAATCAGAAAAATATATGTCTTTGGCGATTTTTTCTAGCCCAAAATGCTTAAACAAAACCTCCCCCACGCTCTCTCTACTCATACCGGTAAATCGCATTTCCACATCGGTGAAATCCTGCGGGAAAAGGCAGTTTTTGATATGCAGATAAAACTCGCTGTTTTTATCGTGCTTAGCGATATACTCGCTGATAAAAACCCTGCCAAAATCCATTAAAATCACGCTAGATAGGATATCAGGCGAAATCTCTGGGTAAAATTTAATCCACTCTTTCAAAAACAAATGTCTTTTTAGCGAAATTTCATTAAACCTAGCACGATCTGTCTTATAACACTCGAAATTTAGCTCAAATTTACCCTTAAAAATACTAAACAAAAATAGCGCCCTAACCCCCTCTCGTCCGTAAAATTTAAAGGCGTTTGGAAGGGTTTTTTCCATGCTGATTTGCGCAAAAGTGCTAAATGCGTAGTCTAGTATCCTACTCTCAAATTCTGGGTTATTCATAATCTGAAAAATAACCTCATCATCGCTACTAGCGTTTTCAAATGAGCTTAAAATTTTTAAAATTTTATCGTTAAATTTAGGCATTGAAGCGATTTTTTCGCTAATAAAGCTTTGCATATCTACATTTTCCGTTCATAAATTTTGCGTTTATAATATCACAAAAAAGCTACATAAAAGCATTTTTGCGCTAAAATCACGCAAAATTTTTTTTTGAAAAGGATGGCTCATGGCAATTACCGTGTATTACGACAAAGACTGCGATTTAAATTTAATTCGCTCAAAAAAAGTGGCTATGATTGGCTTTGGATCACAAGGTCACGCTCACGCTGAAAATTTACGCGATAGTGGCGTAGAAGTAGTAGTCGGACTAAAAAAAGGTGGCGCAAGCTGGAAAAAGGCCGAGGACAAGGGTTTTAAAGTATTAAGCGTAGCTGATGCGACAAAAGTGGCAGATGTCATAATGATACTAACCCCAGATGAATTTCAAGCCGAAATTTACAAAAACGAAATCGAGCCAAATTTAAAAGACGGCGCAGCAATCGCGTTTGCTCACGGATTTAATATCCACTTCGGACAAATCAAGGCTCCAAAAAACATAGATGTAATTATGATAGCGCCAAAAGCCCCAGGACACACTGTGCGCAATGAATTTGTAAATGGTGGTGGAATCCCAGATCTAATCGCAGTAGAGCAAAACGCTTCTGGCAAGGCAAAAGAGATCGCTCTAAGCTACGCTAGCGCGATTGGTGGCGGTAGAAGCGGTATCATCGAGACTACATTTAAAGACGAGACCGAAACAGACCTATTTGGCGAACAAGCAGTTTTGTGCGGTGGTCTATGCTCGCTAATAAATGCTGGTTTTGAGACCCTAGTAGAGGCTGGATACGCCCCAGAAATGGCGTATTTTGAGTGCTTACACGAAATGAAACTAATCGTAGATTTGATCTATCAAGGCGGTATGGCTGATATGAGATACTCTATCTCAAACACAGCTGAATTTGGCGATTATGTCAGCGGGCCACGCGTCATCAACGAACAATCAAAAGCCGAAATGAAAAAAATCCTAAAAGAGATCCAAGACGGAACTTTTGCGAAAAACTTCATTTTAGAGCGCCAAGCTGGCTATGTCAAAATGAACGCAGAGCGCAATATGACCGCAAACGCGCTGATTACCAAGACAGGCGAAAGACTTCGTGGTATGATGCCATGGATCGCAAGTGGCAAAATCATCGACAAAGATAAAAACTAATCTTGGCTAAAAAACGCACCAAAGGGCGCAAAAACGCGCCCTTATTAAATTTCAATCCAAATTTCATAAAATACATTTTAATCGCAATTTTTTGCTTTACCTGCGCCGCTCTTTCGTATGCCGTGCTAAATAAATTTTTCAAAAACGAGCCAAAAATTGTGCTTAAAGTCCCGCGTGATGAGAATAAAAGCGAAATTTCAAAACCCATAATTCAAAAAGATAAAAATTTGAGCATGGCAAAACCTGCACCCCAAATTTCGCCTGAGATAAAAGAGCAAAATTTAACCCAAATTTCAAAAACAAAAGAGGAAATTATCGAGGAAGAACTAGCCAAAATCGCAGCCCAAAGTATAGGCGAAATCACGCCAAAATCGCAGGAAAAAACAGAGCCAAAAATTTCAGCCCCTAGCAATAAACCAGCCAAAACCCTGCCAAAAGGCTCAAAACCAAAACTAGCTATCATAATGGACGATATCTCCACAAGCGCACAAATAGCGCGTATCAAGGCACTGCCGATAAAGGTTACGCCATCAATTTTCCCGCCAGCGAAAAATTACAAAAACACCCCGGCTATCGCTAAAAATTTGCAAAATTTCGCAATTCACCTGCCAATGGAGGCAGAGGTCTTCGCTCACGATGTAAAAGCGCTAAAAGTGGGCGATAGCTACAAAGAAATCGAAAAATTTCTAGCGCAAATCAGAGCTGATTTCCCGCACGCTAAATTTATCAACAACCACACAGGCTCGAAATTTACGGCAAATTCAGCCTCAATGCGAAATTTAATCAAAGCCATGCAAAAATACGATTTTTATTTCGTCGATTCTCGCACGAGCGCACAGACCAAGGCTCCCGACGAGCTTAAAAGGCAAAATTTGCGCTATGTTTATAGAGATGTTTTTATTGATAATACCGACGAGGTAAAAGCTGTGCGCCAAATGCTACAAAAAGCCGTGCAAATCGCGCAGAAAAGGGGCTTTGCCATAGCTATCGGCCACCCCAAAAAATCCACCTTCACCGCCCTAGAAAATAGCGCAGATATTTTAAACGGCGTCGAAGTCATCTATCTAGGCGAAATTTATGAATACTACAAATGAGCTAAATTTCAAAATCCCCGCCCTATCTCGCCTTGGCAAAACAGAGCCTAAAACCCTGTATTACAAGGGAAATTTAGAGCTTTTGGATATGCCAAAAATCGCAATCGTAGGCTCTCGCAAAATGAGCATTTACACCAAAAATTTAATCACAAAATTAGCCCAAAAACTCTCAAACGCTGGTATTTGCGTGGTCTCAGGGGCTGCGATTGGCTGCGATATCACGGCGCATGAGGGCGCATTTTCGCGCACAATCGCTGTTTTTGCAAACGGGCTAGATGAAATTTACCCCAAACAAAACGAGGATATGATACGCAAAATTTACGCTGGCGCCCTAGCACTGAGCGAATACGAAGACGGCACGCCTGCGCGAAATTTTCAGTTTTTAGAGCGCAACCGCATAGTAGTAGCCCTCTGCCAAGCCCTAATCGTAGCCCAAGCCGAGCCAAAATCAGGCTCGCTTCAAAGCGCGCGTATCGCAAGAGAGCTTGGGATTCCTGTCTTTGTCCTGCCGCACAGAATCGACGAGAGTATCGGCACCAACGAGCTTTTAGCCAAAAAAGACGCCACGCTAATTAGCGATTTGGATAAATTTGTGGCTAAATTTAGCGGAAAAGAAAAACCAAAAAATCTCTTTTCGCACAGCGACGAAATTTTGGATTTTGTCGCGCTAAATTCGAGCTTAGATGAAGCATTACTGAAATTTGGCGAGCGCATTTACGAATACGAATTAGAGGGAAAAATCATAATAGAAGCGACAAAAATTTCGCTTGCGTAACCTAAAAAAAGGATTCAATTTGATAGTAGCTTTCGATGTGGGACTTAAACGAATCGGCGTAGCAATCAGCCCAAATGGCGCACTAGCCCTTCCTAGCGAGCCTATTTTGCGTAAAAACCGCAACCAAGCCGCCAGGGAAGCTAGCGAGTTTTTGCGCGAAAGGGGAGCGCAAAAGCTCGTCGTTGGCCTTCCCAAAGGCGGTGCTAGCGAAGAAGAAATGGAGCGTCGCATAAAACATTTTGTCTCGCTTTTAGAATTTAATGGCGAAATTTGCTACCAAGACGAGAGCTTTTCTAGTGTCGAGGCGAAGGAATTCGCGCTAAAAAGCACGAAAAAAAGCGGTGTAAATGAGAAATTTGATAGCGTCGCAGCGATGATAATTTTAGAGCGATTTTTGGCGAAAAATGGCTAAATTTAGGTAAAATACCAAAATTTCAAAAGGCAAAAAATGAGAAAAAATCTACTAAAAAACACCAAACGAATCGTTATCAAAGTAGGCACCAGCACGCTAACTCACAGTGACGGCTCGCTAAATGAGGGCTTTATCAAATCGCTCGTGGCTCAAATTTGCGAACTCAAAAAACAAGGCTTTGGGGTCGTGCTCGTAACCTCTGGCGCGGTCGGGGCTGGTATGGGCATACTAAAAATCGAGCAAAAACCAAAAGAGCTAAGCGCCAAACAAGCCCTAGCCGCCGTGGGACAGGTCGCTTTAATGCACCTGTATGAGAGGCTTTTTTGGGCGCATGATGAGATTATCGCGCAACTTTTGCTGACGCGCATTGATTTTAGCGACCGCGCGCGCTATCTAAGTGCGCGAAATGTCGCTACCGCCCTGCTTTCGCAAGGCATTATCCCTATCATCAACGAAAACGATCCAGTCAGTGGCGATGAGCTCAAAATCGGCGATAACGACACGATGAGCGCGCTAGTAACCGGGCTAATCGACGCTGATTTGCTCGTGCTTTTAAGCGATATCGACGGGCTTTATGATAAAAACCCTAGCACGAACCCTGACGCAAAACTGATAAAAATCGTAAATTTTATCGACGAAAACACCCTTAAAATGGCAGGCGATGTGGGGTCGAAATTTGGCACTGGGGGCATGGCAACAAAGCTTGGTGCTGCTAAAATGGCTACTAAAATCGGCGCAAATATGATAATCGCAAATGGAAAAGAGAGTAAAATTTTAGCCAAAATCATCGCTGGCGAGGAGGTCGGAACGATTTTTTGCAAAGAGGAAAAATCCATTAGCGCGAAAAAATACTGGCTCGCTTATGGTGCCAATGTGCGTGGCGCAATCAGCCTTGATGAGGGCGCATGCAAAGCCATAAAAAACGGCAAAAGCGTGCTAGGCGTGGGGATTGTGGGAGTGAGTGGCGAGTTTGAGCGGGGCGATGTCATCGAAATACTGGGCGCGGATTCACAGCGCATCGCGCGCGGTATCGCAAACTACTGCGCCTCTGAAATTTCGCTGATTATGGGGAAAAAATCGAGTGAATATGAGAAAATTTTACCTAGCGTGAGCGATGATTATATCGTGCATGCAAACAATATTGTCTTAGGATAGATTATGGAAATTTTAGAATTAGCAAAACGCGCAAAACGCGCAAGCAACGAGGTCGCAAAGCTAAGTAGCAAGCAAAAAAATCAAATTTTGCTAAGCATTGCTGATGAGTTAATCGCTCAAAAAGAGTTTATCAAAGAGCAAAACCAAATCGACATAAAAAACGCGCGCGAGATAGGTATTTCCGAGGCTCTCATTGATAGACTCACGCTAAATGATAGCAGGATTAGCGCAATGAGCGTGGCTTTAAAAGAGTTAGCTAATTTTCCTGATCCAATCGGGCAGATCGTGGGAGGCTGGCGACACCAAAACGGCATGAGTATCGCCAAAGTGCGTGTGCCTCTTGGCGTAATCGCTATGATTTATGAAAGCAGACCAAATGTCAGCATAGACGCCGCCGCACTCGCGCTAAAAGCGGGCAATGCGATAATCTTGCGAGGCTCAGCTAGCGCTCTTGCCTCAAACATCTGCCTAAGCGAAATTTTTTGCCGTGTGGGAGAGAAATTTGGCCTGCCTAGCGGCGCAGTATCACTCATAAAATCCAAAGAGCGCGAAGATGTGCTAAAACTAATCCAGCTAAAAGAGTGGATCGATGTGCTAATCCCTCGCGGTGGCAAAAATCTCAAAGACTTCATCACGCAAAATGCGCAAATCCCAGTCATCATCACAGGGGCTGGCGTGTGCCACACCTTCGTCGATGAAAGCGCAAATTTAAGCAAAGCAGTAGAGATTATCAAAAACGCAAAAACCCAACGCCCAAGTGTCTGCAACGCCCTAGAATGCTTAGTTTTGCACGAAAATATCGCAAAGCAAATTTTACCGATTTTATTAAAGGAAATGAACGAAGTAGAATTTCACCTAGACGAGAAAATTTACGCGAAATTTACAAATTTCGCAAACACCAAAAAAGCGGATTCTAGCGACTTTGGCACGGAGTTTTTATCGCTAATAATGGCTGTTAAAATCGTAAAAAACACCGCCGAAGCGATTGAGTTTATCAACGAAAATTCCAGCGCGCACTCAGAAGCGATTTTAAGCCAAAATTCCGCCAATATCGAAAAATTTCTAAACGAAATCAATAGCGCAGTCGTCTATGCCAACGCTTCAACCAGATTTAGCGACGGGGGCGAGTTTGGATTCGGTGGCGAGATCGGCATAAGCACACAAAAGCTTCACGCGCGCGGTCCAATGGGCGTGGAGGCACTCACTACGACGAAATACATCGTGCGTGGCGAGGGACAAATCAGATAAGGAAAATGCGATGAAAATAGGATTTATAGGCGCAGGAAATATGGGCGCAGCGATGATAGAGGCGCTCGTGGGGGCGAAATTTGCAAAAGATAAAATTTGCGTTTATGGCAGGGAAAAAGGCGAGAACCTCTGCGCAAAACTAGGCATAAAATCCGCTAAAAATGAGGCAGTGCTTGCAAATTTTGCCGATATTATTATTTTGGCAATCAAACCTGCCGTTTATGAGAGCGTCCTAGAAAAAATAAAATATAATTTGGAAAATAAAATTTTAATTTCGCTTGCGCCAAATTTCAGCGTCTCGCGCATTGGCGAGCTTTGCGGGGCACAAAAAATCGTTCGCGCCATGCCAAATACTCCTGCTAAAATTTCGCTTGGAAATACTGCGCTGTGTTTTAGCGGAGTTAGCGAAGAGGAAAAAGCCAAAATCAGGGAAATTTTTAGCGTATTTGGGCAGACTTACGAGATTGAAGAGAGCAAATTTGCGATTTTCACAGCCATTAGCGGAAGCTTGCCAGCGATAATTTTTAACCTAATCGAAGCCGCTAGCGACGGGGCTGTGCGCGGTGGGATAGCGCGCGAAATGGCGCACGATATCATCGCTAATGCCGTGATTGGCTCAGCTAGCCTATGCGCTCGCACCAAAGCCCACCCACGCGCACTCAAAGACGAGGTCTGCTCACCGGGAGGCACCACCATAGAAATGGTCGCAACACTCGAAAAAATGGGCTTTGCCGCAGCTATCATCGAAGCAATAAAAGCTTGCGAAGAAAAGGCAAAAGGCTAAATTTGGCTTTTTGCAAAATTTCGCTAAATTTGCATTTTTACAAAAACTTGCAATTTGGCGAAATTTAAAATTTCAACCACAAAATTCAAATTCTGGCGCAGGATTGCGGGCTTGCGAAGCGGAAAATTTATAATTAATTCTTGATTATTTTGTAAATTTAATTACATTTTAAAATTCCAAATTTAAGCCAAATTTGCTAAATTTTTGCCAAATACAAAAAGGGTCTTTATGAAAAATTTAAGCATGGAATTTAGAGCAGATATTGGCATGATTTTTGTGGCGATTGCCTTTGGGTTGGGGTATTTGCCCACAGCATGGGCGATTGAGAGCAACGATGTTTTTGTCTTGCTTTTTTGGCGATTTTTTATCGCTAGCGTGATTATCGTGGCTCTGTTTTGGCGCAAAATCAAATCTATCTCGCGCACGCAAATCCGATATGGCGTGGTTTTGAGCCTGTTTTTGTTCGCGGGGTTTGTAAGCCAAGCCTTTGCAATGAAATTCGCCGCTAGCTCGTCGGCGGCCTTTATCGTGGGGCTAAATGTCGCACTCGTGCCATTTATCGCCAGCATTTTGTTTGGATACAAAATCTACTCATACGCCTATATCGGCGTTGCTTTCGCTGTGGCAGGGCTTTATCTCATCTGCCAAACCGAGCTTGGCTTTGGAGCGGGCGAAATTTTGGCACTCGTTTGCGCGAGCGCGTATTCGTTTCATATCGTGCTGACGGCGAATTTCGTGCGCAAATGCGAAATTTTTGGCATGGTCTATGTCCAAATCGCCTCGCTTAGCCTGTTTTGCGCATTGGCAAGCTACTTTGTCAGTGGCGTGAGTGTCGCGCCCGTGCTGGATACGAAATTTTTCATCGCGATGATTTTCATTTGCCTTGTAGGGACGGTTTTTGGGTTTTTTGCGCAGGCTTTGATGCAGCGCTACACCACGCCGATTAAAGTCGCTCTGTTTTTCACGCTAGAACCAGTAACTGCGGGTATTATGGGGGTTTTCGTAGGTGGAGAAATCCTAAATCGCTGGCAAATTTTAGGCGCTGTTTTGATAATCGCAGGCGTGCTAATCAGCGAAATTGGAAGCTATTTTAAGGCGAAAAATCAAAATTTGGGCTGAAATTTAAAATTTATTTTAACGGAAATCTTAAATTTAGGGCTTTTAAAAATTTATCAGATTTGCGCTTATAGTAGATAAAACTAAAAAATACTTTAAATTTGACATAGGCATTTACCACGCCCATGCCATAGACGATTGCGACAATGCAAAAGAAAAGAAAATAAATTAGCTTGTCGTAAAAATACTCTATCCGCGCGATTTCTTCCACGCCAGATACGATAACCGCGCTCATAAATGCGACGAAAAGTAGCGAAAATACCACGCCACAAAATCGCTTTATCAAGTTCCAATTTCCCCAATAAGCCGTGGTCGAATAGCTAGTAACACTAAGCGCGCTATAAGTGCCCTCTTGCCAGCCTCTGGTGTAAATCACATCGATCAAATCGCCGTTTTTCGCCCACCATTTGGCAAAAATCGAGCTGAACCTAAGCCCTCCTACATGAAAAATCACGACAAAAAAATTCTCCCTCACCTCGCAGGCACGCACATCGCTGATGATTCCGCTAATTTTGCGCGCACCCGGCGGGAGCGGTTTTTTGATTTTATAAAGTAGAGTTTTGATAGGATTTTTCATTTTGAAATGAAATTTTGCCGAAAATTCGGCAAAATTTACATGCGCTCTTTCGCACTTAGCCCCATTAAGCCAAACGCCGTGCGAATACTAAGCGCGACAAGGGCAAAAAGTTTGAGTTTGGCATTTTCGTTTTCGCTGCCAACCACGCGGTTTTCGTTGTAGTATTTGTGAAAATCTGCGGCTAGAATTTTAAGGAAATCAGGGATTTTTTGCAATCCTCTGCTAGCAAAAGCTTCGTTTAAAACCTCATTTAGCGTCATCGCCTCAAAAGCCAAATTTAGCCCAGCTTCATCAAGCGTGCTAAAATCTGCGCCCAAAACCTCGCTATCGCTCATATTTTTGCCAGCTTTGCCAAAAATTTGATAAATTCTAGCGTGAGCGTAATTGATATAAAATATCGGGTTCGAGCTGTCTTCCTTGCCAAGCTCGTCAATGTCGAATTCTAGCGGTGTTTCGCCCTTTTTGCTAATAAACATAAAGCGCAAATTATCTTTGCCAATCGCGCCCAACACATCGCTCATTAGCACGCTGGTGCCTGATCGTTTGCTCATTTTAAACGCTTCTCCGTTTTTTAGCAAATTTACCATTTGCATAAGCACGATTTCTAGGGCATTTTCATCGTATCCTAGGAAGTGGATTGCCGCCTTTAAGCGCGCAATATAGCCGTGGTGATCTGCGCCCCAGACATTGACATATCGCTCAAATCCGCGTTCAAATTTGTTATTGTGATATACAATATCGCCCGCTAGATATGTCGGACGGCCGTCCTCGCGAATGACGACGCGGTCTTTTTCATCGCCCACAGCACTGGATTTGATCCAAACCTTACCGCCTTCTTTATACATTTCGCCACTTTTTTCAAGCTTGGCAATCGTCGCGTCAAGCTCGCCATAAAGGCTCTTTTCGCTAGCCCAGTTTTGTATAGTAATCCCACAATCAGCCAAATCTTTTTTGATGATTTTCAAAACCTCGTCTTTGGCGAATTCTGCAAGCTCTAAAATTCTACCATCATCGTAAAAAATCTCTTTGCCAAATTTCTCTACGCTTAAATTTACCAGCTCATCGATATACTCGCCGCGATAGTATTTCTCGGGATACTCGACGCTCTGCCCGAAAATTTCCTTTGCGCGCAGTATCATGGAAATACCAAGCAATTCGATTTGATTGCCAGCGTCGTTTATGTAATACTCTGTGCAAACCTCGCTACCTAGGTAGTTTCCTACCTTAGCGAAGGTATCGCCATATACTGCGCCCCTGACATGGCCTATGTGAAGAGGGCCGGTTGGATTCGCGCTGATGTATTCAAGCAGGATTTTTTCGCCTTTATGCTCTGCGCTATTTTTCGCAAAATTTTCGCCCAAATTTAGCGCATTTTGGGCTAAATTTCCAAGCACACTAGGTTTTATATGAAAATTCAAATACCCATTTATCGCACTTGCTGATAAAATTTCGTTATCGCTAAATTTAGCTGCCAGCTCCTGGGCGATGATTTTAGGGGCTTTTCTAAGCTCTTTTGCGAGCGAAAAAGCCACAGGCGAAGCATAGTGAGCTAGGGTTTTGTCTTTTGGTTTTTCGATGATTACCTCGCGCCCTAGGACGCGAGAGATTTCGTTTATAGCTAAATTTTTCAAAAACTAAGCCTTTTGAGATTCATCAGCTTTGGTAGTTTCGCTCTCTTTTTTCACACTCTCTTCAAGCTTTGGGTCGTCTTCCATCTCTTTTTTAAACGACTTGATACCCTTGCCTACGCCTTTTGCAAGCTCAGGGATTTTTTTCGCTCCGAAAAGCAACACTATAATAGCCAAAATAATTAGCAATTGTTGAACGCTAACGCCCATTGTCTCTCCTTATTTCCAAGATTTCATAACCGCTGAAATATCGCATCTAGCGGTTTCTAATCTGATTGTTTTGTAGATTGATTTAAAATTTAAATACGCGCTTTCTAGCTCGTCGTTGATTACGAAATAATCGTATTGCGCGAGATATTTTATCTCATCTTTTGCGTTTTGCAAACGCGTAGCGATATCGCCAGAAGCTGTATCTGCCCGTGCTAGCAGACGCTTTTCTAGCTCTGCTGGACTCGGAGTGGTTACAAAAACCGTAGTAAGCTCGTTTTTGCTTATTTTTTGGCGAACGATTTCGAAACCTTGCACATCAATATCAAAAATCACAATTTTACCCAAATTTAGCGCCTCTCGCACGGCTTTTAACGATGTGCCGTAGTAGTTGCCATGCACGAGCGCCCACTCTAAAAATTCGTCATTTTCTATGCCGGCTTTGAATTCGTCTTTGCTGATGAAATGGTAATTCACGCCGTCTTTTTCGCCATCTCGCATATCCCTTGTGGTAGAACTGATAGAAAAATATATCTCATCTGTGCCAAACTCAGCGATAAGCCTCTTTATAAGGGTGCTCTTACCGCTGCCGCTTGGACCTGAAACTAGTAAAATTTTACCTAGCAATTATTTATCCTCAAATGAGATATTGATATTGATTCTAAGGTCTTTAAGTGCTTCTTGTATGTTTTCCTCGCCAGAGAATTGCTCCAACACACTAGCGATATTTGCCTCTAAATCGTAGCGCAACTGCTCTTTTAGCTCATCAACGCTCAAAAATCTACGCTCTTGCTCTAAAATTCGATTAACCTCATCGCGAGTTTTTGGTGCGACATGCGCAGGAACCTCGCTTTGAGCGGTCGGCTCGACACTGACATCGACAGCTGGTTTGATATCAGGTAGCTCTACGCCGCTTGCGACTTGCGGTAAATCCAAATCATCAAAATTTGGTTTTTCATCTTTTTTCTCATCTTGCGCTGCCGCTTTAACAGGCTCGGAAGCGACTTTTTTATCTTTTTCAAGGGCTAAAATATTATCAAAAAGCAAATCATCATCGCCAGTTTCCTCATCGTCCTCATCTGAGGTCTCATCTTGTGAAATTTGGGCTTCTGGCTCAGCCTTTGCTTCGTCCTCGCCGTGCTCTACACTCTCAAATGCTGGCTCTAACGAAACATTTGCCAAAGGAATTTCTGTGTCGCTAGCTAGCGCGATTGGAGCTTCACTCTCTTTTTCGCCCTCTGCTTTATCCTCTGGCTCATCATCACTAGAATTATCAAACATCGAAGAAAACATCGAACCAAAATCACTATCAGAGTCATCACTCTGCTCTTTTGGTTCTTCTTTGGCTTCTTCTTGCGCTTTTTCTTTTGCTTCTTCTTTTTGCTCTTCTTGTGCCTCTTCTAGCTCGTTATTTTGCGCAATCTCGCTAAGTGGCATATCGTCTGAAATTTGTTCCATAACAGCACTTAGTGGCATGTCATCATCAATATCATCTAGCGAAATTTCATCTGCTAATGCGCTTAAAGGTTTATCATCGTCAAGATCATCAAGTGAAATTTCACTTAATGGCGTATCATCATCGATATTTTCGGCCAATGCAGATAGCGGGACATCATCATTTACATTATCTAACATAGCAGAAAGCGGTGTGTCATCATCGATATTTTCAGCTAATGCAGATAGCGGAACATCATCGTCAGAGTTATAAAAATCATCTAAAAGGCTTTCGAAATTTTGCGTGCTAGCCTCGCTTTGGCTAGCTTCGCTACTTTCAGAAGCCACCTCGCTAGCTGGCTCTACGCTAGCTTCTGCGGTAGTTTCGGCCTCATTTGCAGGCTCACTAACGCTCTCATCACTTGGTTTAGCTTCTGACTCGCTAGGGGCAAGTTCTAAAACCAAATCATCTAAATTATCAGGAATTTCGATATTAAAAGGCTCATTTTTTGCAGGTTCAGATTTTACTTCGTTTTGCGTCTCATCGCTAGCTTCTGCGCTAGTAGCAAGAGAGATTGTATCGCCAGCATCGATATTTAGAGCTGGTTTTGGTTTTGGCGCAGGGTTTTCAGCTTTTGTTTCCTCATCTTCGCTATCGTTGATTGGCGCTAGGCCGATTCCAATATCAGCGCCCTTGTCGCTCTTTTCATCGATTGACTCGATCTCTTTCATCATCGAGCTTACATCGGCGAATTCTTGTGCCATTTTTGATTTTATCTCAGGATTTGGTTTTGCCGATGAAAATCCGCTAATAAATTTAATCAATTCAGCAGGCGCAAATGGCTTAGTCAGCGTGTGTGTCGCGCCTACGATAATATCGTCTTTGGAGATCAAAAACAGGGTTTTATCGACATCAAAATGAGAAATGCTATCCTCTTCACTATAATCTTTTATCACCAAATCATAATCTTGTTCGTCCATGCTATATTGCGCTAAATCAGAGTGTGTGCGTTCGCAACAAATATTAACTACTTTTGCAACTTGTTCATTTGTGCTATCAAGTAAAATTTTCATTTTTAGCCTTTTTGAAAAAAAATTTCCCTATTTTAGGATAATTTTGGTTAGTGATTGCTTATATTTTAGCTAAATTTTGATTATTTAGGCGATAAATTGACGAACATTTGCCTGCAAGTGACTCATCGTGGGTAACAAGCACGAGTGCGCCGTCATTTTTGGCGATATAATCAAATATCACCTCCATGACCTCATTAGCGGTGTTTTTGTCCAAATTTCCAGTTGGTTCATCGGCAAAAATAATGCGTGGGCGTTTGTTTAACACCCTAGCGATACTGACGCGCTGCTGCTGACCACCGCTAAGTTCGCCGATATTTTGGGATAGCGTCCCAGTAATTTTTAGTTTTTCTAAAATTTCATAATCAATTTTGTTGTTTGTGAGCTTAGCTGCAAGTTCGATATTTTCTTTGACAGAAAAGCCCTTAAAAAGGTAGTGTGATTGAAAAATTATACCAAAATCATGCCTGCGAATTTTAAGCCGTTCGTCCGCGCTTAGCGAGTATAAATTTGTGTCATTGTAAAAAACTTCGCCCGAATTTGGCTTTAAAAGTGTGCATAAAATATGCAAAAGTGTGGATTTACCGCAACCACTCACGCCCAAAATGGCGCTAGTAGAATTTGAATTTATTGTGATATTTATATCGTTAAAGAGCGTATAATCATACGCATGTGTAAGATTAACGCCCTTTAAAAGTGTCATTTTTAGCCGATTTGTGCTGCGACTTCTGCTGCGAAGTCATCGACTTTTTTCTCTAAGCCCTCGCCTACTTCGAAGCGGACATATTTTACGATTTCGATTTTGCCACCGAGTTTCTCGGCTGTCTCAGCCACTACTTGCTCGATAGTTTTTTTATCGTCCATTACGAAAAATTGTCCCATAAGCGTAAGTCTTTGATCGATTTGAGTGTTATCAGCGATAAATCTATCGATTTGACCTGGGATAATTTTGTCCCAAATTTGCTCAGGTTTGTTTTGTTTTTTAAGTTCTGCTTTTAAATTCTCAGTCTCTTTTGCTAGCACCTCATCAGTGATTTGAGCGCGTGAGCCATATACTGGGATTTTGTGCAAAGGTTTGCCTAGTCTTACTCTCTCTTCATTGTCTTTTTCTAACTCGCCCACAAGTGCTGCGAATTCTTTTTCGATAAATTCTTTATCCAAATCTTTGTAGCTAATCACGCTTGGTTTCATAGCTGCTGCGTGCATACAAAGGTTGCGGATTAGATCTTTTGCGCCTTCGGCAGTTTTTTCGCTATCGCAAGCTGCTGCGATGATGACGCCCACACGGCTGTTTGAGTGCAAGTATCCTTGGACTACGCCGTTTGCGCCAGCTTTGACGGTTTCAAATCTGCGGACAACCAAATTTTCGCCGATTGTTGCGATTTGAGTTTTTAGGTGATCTTCGAATTTTACGCCGTCGATTACGCTCTCATTTAGTGCTTCTAGTGTTTGGATACTATTTTTTTGCACATGCACAGTGATATTTTTAACTAAATCAATGAAATTTTGGTTTCTAGCGACGAAATCAGTTTCTGAATTTACCTCGCTGATTGTTGCTTCGTTGCCATTGACTTCTACGCATACTAGACCTTCGCTAGCTAGGCGATCTGCTTTTTTTGCAGCTTTGCCAAGACCTTTTTCGCGTAGTAGATCTACGGCTTTTTCCATATCGCCGTTTGTTTCAACTAATGCTTTTTTGCAGTCCATCATACCTGCGCCAGTGCTTTCGCGCAGTTCTTTTACCATTTGTGCTGAAATTTCCATTATTCTGCGTCCTCTGCTGTTTCGAAATCTTCTTCGCTCATCGCTTCTTCTACGATTTCATCTTTTTCTTCTTGGCTTACTTCTGCTTTTTCTTCGCTTACTTCGCCGTCTTGGTCTCTTAGCGCTTTTCCTTCATTGATAGCCTCAGCCATTTCTTGGCAGAAAAGTTGAACCGAGCGGATAGCGTCATCATTGCCAGGAATTGGGAAATCTACAACATCAGGGTCGCAGTTTGTATCTAGCGGAGCTACGACAGGGATTTTTAGTCTGTTTGCTTCTGCTACGGCGATTTTTTCTTTTACTACATCGATGACAAAAATCATATCAGGCAAGCTTTTCATATTGCGAATTCCGCCCAGATATTGCTCTAATTTCTCTTTTTTGCGGCGTAGCATTAGGGCTTCTTTTTTTGTTAGAAGGTTGATTGAGCCGTCTTCTTCCATAGCTTCGATGACTTCTAGTTTGCGGATTGATTGTTTGATAGTGCTGAAATTTGTTAGCATACCGCCTAACCAGCGATGATTTACAAATGGCATTCCGCATTTTTCAGCATATTCACGCAAAGTCGCACCTGCTTGTTTTTTAGTGCCGACAAATAGCACTGTTTTGCCCTCAGCTGCTGCATCGCGAACGACATTGTAAGTGTAGCGGAAGTAGCGAATAGTTTTTTGCAAATCTATGATATAGATACCTTTTCTCTCGCCGAAAATGAATTTCTTCATTTTTGGGTTCCAGCGGCGTGTTTGGTGACCAAAATGAACGCCACATTCTAATAAATCTCTCATTGTAACCATGAGTTTTCTCCTTGTGGGACTAGCCCGAAATTTAGTTTCTTCCTCCGCATTTTTTAGCAAATTTAGGGCTTTTTGGGCGTGAAATTTGCTTTCACAACTTGCCAAATTTGCAACTAAATAAGGATAAATGCGTGTGAAATGAAATGTGGATTATACTGAAATTATTCTGAAATTAAGATAAATTAAAAATTCGAGATTTCGCTACAAAAATACATAGTAAAAATCTCGAATTTGATTATAAAAAATTATGAATTAAATAGTTTTGTATTAAGATTTATAAATTCCCTTGAACTGTTTATATAATTTTTTATAGCATGTAATTTATAGTCACTTAATTTCGGAAATACTATGTCGCATAAATCGTTTTCTTTTACATCAAGCATAATTGAACCAGTTGCCAATGCTTTCATTTGTATTAAATAATCTTGTGAAAATAAAAAACCATAAAAACTAAGCCTTTTAACTTCATCATCAATTCTAATACGATAGCACCCATTTGTTAAAATAAAATTTTCTGCATTATCATGCAAAATCATAGCAAACGATTCCAAACTTCCTTTTAACTTTGATATACATATATCATATTTTTGCAAATTCATTGCAGCCCTATTTGGTAATTGCCAACCTTTTAAAATATTATCTAACCTATATGAGCCATATCCAATATTGCCTATATCTAAGTAAATATAGTCATCATGAGATATTTTTTTTACTTCTTTTTTATTTGTTATTTCATCTGCTAATAATGTAAAGTAATCTTGTGATTTTATCTTATTTATAGTTGATATATATTCAAATTCATTGCTTTCTGCTCTTAAAATCAAATTTTTTAAAAAATTATTTCTAGTTATATACGCATAATCCATATTAGTGTTTTCTTTTTCAAAACCACTTATATTATTATCAAAAATAAATTGTTTAAATTTTTGTAAAATTAACGGAAAATCACTTAATGGAATTTTATTATTATCTGTATCTAAAATTTCAGTTCCATTATTTTCATCTCTTTGATATAATCTATCTAATGTTTTTTTATGAAAATCAAATCCTACATCATTGGCTACGGCAGTAAAAATCCTATAATCATTTTCCATTTTTTCTTTTTTTACTACTAAAATTCCAGTTTTTACACCAGTATTACTACCCTTAAAAACGCCTTCTGGCAAAGAAATATAAGCTACTATCCTATAATTGAGTAAAAATTTTCTAATCGCAACATCGCTAGGATTATTTAAATATCCATTTGGCAAAATTATACATAAAATACCATTGTTTTTGAGCAATTTTAGACTTCTCTCTATAAATAATACACCAAGCCTTTTTCCTTGATTATCTTTGCTATCAAAACTTTTGCTTTTGCCACTTTTGAAATATTTAAAAATATCATATTGTTCTAAAATATCATCACTTCCATTGAAAATAGTTTGAGTTCCAAACGGTGGATTGGTTATTACTAAATCAAAACGCTCATTATATATATCAAATTCAGCAATACTATCTTTTTCATAAATATTTGTTTTGCCGTCACCATTTAATATCATATTCATTTTAGCAACTTTACAAGCTTCTGGCGAACAATCAAAATAATATAAATTTTCTCTAATATTTTTATTCTTTTTTAAAGCACCTATCAAAAAATCACCACTACCACCAGCTGGGTCTATAACTGTCGTCATATTTCCTATAACCAGCATTCCAACAATAAATTCTATAATATCAATAGGTGTATAAAATTGTGATAATTCCGTTTTCAAAGTGCTTTCTGCATATTTCATAAACAATGCTTGTAATACTTCTTGTCGAGATTCCAACAATGTATATTGTTCTAATAATTTAACTATTTTTATCAAAGTTTCATTGTGCAGGTTAAATTCATCATCTAAATCTAATTTATAATATTTGTTCGCCTTTTCATATAATTCTTGCATTTTAGTTTGCAAATCTTTTCCAACCTGAAAACTCAACGGCTCGTCATCATTACAATGCTCTTTTTCATCATAATATTTGCATATTAAAATTTTAAAAAATTCTTTATATGATTTTTCTTTTGTTGAACCCAAATTGTGTAATAATTGATGAATTATATATAGAAATGGATAAAATGATTTTATTGGTTGCAAGTCAGAATATTTTAATGGCTCATCTTTGAAAGTCCAATTATATTTTGGAAATTTTACAAAAGGATATTCTTGTTCATAGCCCCCCCCCCGCATCTAAAAATACATTTTCTACACCATCATAATAAATTCCATAAGTAGCTTTATTTTTTATCAGTGGTGGCTTTAATTGTGTTTCTATTGTTTCATTTTTTTTATTTACATCATCTCTCTTTATTTCGGCTATTAGAAAAATCTTTTCTTTTTTGTCGTCATCATAAATAACAATGTCCGCTCGTATATTATTTCTACCAGAATTTCCTAAATTATCCCAAACAATTTTTTCAAAATCAAATCTTTCTTTTGGATAACCCAAATTTAATAGCTCTTTCACGCACTCTATTCTACGATATTCTTCTGTAAAAGTTAAATCATCTTTGGCTTTTTCTTTAACTTTCAGTTCGCCACGAATTGGACAATTTAGTGTTTTGTTTGACATATAAATCCTTTAATGAAAATATCCCAAATTTTATAATATTTTTTCTTAAACACATTTGTGCAACTATATATTTATAAAATTTTTCACCACAAACCCGCAAAAACGCCCTGTTACGCCATCTCGGCGGTATGAGTAAAGATGATTTTCGCAATGAGTGCAAAATTTGCTAAATTTGAATTTTTTTATGCCAAGCTCAGCAAATTCAGCCTTTAAAGCCAAATTCATATCAAATTTATTTCTACGCTTAAAGGCGTTAAATTCTCCCAAGTCCATTTTCCCCACTTCGTAGCACTCGCCCCTTATATTTGCCCCCACGATTACGCTTAAATCGCAAATTTTCGTGCCGTAAATTTCACTCATTTTAAAGGCTGTTTTGGTTACGATTTTTTGCGTAACCCCGACTCTACCGGCATGAGCCACGCCCACTGCGCCGCTTTTTTCATCGAGCAACAAAACAGGCGAACAATCCGCCACCATGACACACAGTCCCACGCCACGCAAATTTGTAATCATTGCGTCGCACTCAGGGAAAATTTTCATAAATTCACTTTGCAAATTTTCATCTTTAAATTTGTCAAATTTAAAAAATTCATCAAATTTAGCGTGGAAATTTTGCAAAAAATTTTCATCTATAACGCAAATTTTATCGCTATGAATTTGGTTCATAAAAATTAAATTTTTTATTGGTAAATTTAGTAAATTTGCTAGTTTAAAACGATTTTTTAGCACATTTTCAAATTCATCGCCAACATGAAAAGCAAGGTTAAATTTATCAAATTTATCCAAATTTTCGCAGTCAAAATTTCGCGGTGCAGTATCGTTAAAAATTGCGTTAGCTAAGCCAAATCTATCGGTAAAGCCGAATTTAAAGGCGTTTAATAAAGGCTTGAAATCAAATTCACCTGATCCCACGACAAACTCTCTTTTTTCTCGCCCACAAAGCCCAAAATTCGCGCTGCGTATCTTGCGAGCAGATCGGTTTCGACATTTACCTTTCGCCCTGCTTGAAACTCACCAAATAGCGTATCTTTCATAGTTTGCGGGATTATGGTTAGCCGAATTGCGTTAGGCAAGACTTCGTTTATGGTTAGGCTAACGCCGTCGATTGCGACCGAGCCTTTGTTTGCGACAAAGGGCATTAAATTTTTTGGCAAATTTATAAAAAAATCATATCCGCTTTTTAGCTTTGTGATTTTTGTGATTTCGCCCACGCCGTCGATGTGGCCCTGCACCAAATGCCCGTCAATGCGATCTCCAAGTCGCATAGCAGGTTCGATATGCACTCTGCCTCTGAAATTTTGCGTGGCGATGAGTGCGGCGGTTTCGCTCGAAATCTCCACGACAAAGCCGTCAGATAAAATTTGCGTTACGCTCAAACACGCGCCGTTTATGGCGATACTATCGCCGATATGCTCAGGGCGAAATTTGGCGCGAATTCGAAGCGAATTTCCGCTAAAACTAATGACTTCGGCGATTTCTCTAATTAGTCCGTTAAACATTTTTTCTCCAAAATTTTTGCGAAATTTTACAAAAAACAGCTTAAATTCGCAAATTTATATCCTAAATCCAAGTGAAGCGACAAGCTTCATATCGCCTTTTATGCTATCGCCGGTGGTGGTGAGAAAATCCCCTGTAATAGCCGAATTTACGCCAGAATTTAGCGCTTTTTCTATACTTTTACCAAGCTTTACGCGTCCGCCCGCAAAACGCAGATAAACGCGCGGTAAAATAAATCTATACACAGCAATAGAGCGTAAAATTTCTTCTTCGCTAAGCGGCGCGCAGTTTTGAAGCGGAGTGCCTGAAATCGGCATTAAAATGTTTATCGGCACAGAGCTTACGCCAAGTTCTCGCAACTCAAACGCCATATCTATGCGGTCTTCCACGCTCTCGCCAAGCCCAAAAATCCCGCCGCTACACACATCAAGCCCGACAGCGTGGCAGTTTTTGATAGTTTGCACTCTATCATCTTAGCTGTGTGTGGTGCAAATTCGCGGATAAAATCTGCGCGAAGTCTCTAAATTATGATGATAGGTTTTCACGCCACTATCTTTAAGCTTTTGCAAGGCTTCTTTTGTGGCAATCCCAAACGAAGCGCAAAGGTGCAAATTTGTCTGCTCTCTTAGCGCACGATAAATTTGCTCGATTTTTGGCATATCTTTGTCATTTTCTCTTATCCCACGACCACTGGCAACGAGCGAAAAGCGATGAACTTTTGCCTTTTCGTTTTGCCCTGCCATTTGCAAAACGGGCGTAGTCTCCAAAAGCGAGTAAGTTTCGCAACCTGTTTTAAAATGCGCAGACTGAGCGCAATATTTGCAATCTTCCGAGCATTTGCCAGAACGCGCATTTATAATCGAGCAAAAATTAAACTCATCGCCACAGCAAATTTGCCTAATCTCATTTGCCGCGCTCAAAAGTGCGTCCAAATCGCTAGTTTTAGCTAAATTTAACGCTTCGTTTTTGCTTAAATTCTCACTGGCGATAGCCTTGTTTTTCATCTCGTTTATAAAATTTAAATCGCTCATAAAAGCTCCAAATTTCAAAATTTCAATGATTATAAATTTGATTAAATTAAAAAAGCCTGACGCGAGGGGGACGCGCCAGGCTAGAATTGATTAAAAAGGGGGATTATTTTTTGCTTTCGATGAAATCAGCCAATGCTGCGATTGACTCGTCATCTAGTGTTGCGACTTGGCCTTTCATTACGCCAGCCATGCCGTATTTGCCCTTACCGCCGTCGCCGACAGTGCCTTCTTTGTAGCCTTTGATACTAGCGACAATATCGTCTTTTGCAAGTGTGTTTAGCGCTGGAACTTTACCGCCTAGGTAAGGTTTGTCAGCGTTTGCGCCGTGGCATGCTGCGCATTTTTTGAATAGCGCCTCTCCGTCAGCAGCAAAAGCACTTGAACTAATTGCCGCTAATGCAGCACATGCGATGAAAATCTTTTTCATTTTCGATCCTTTCAGTTAAATTGCGTGTGAAGTATAATCTAAATTTTGTAAATTAAAATTAAATTTTTATCAAAGAAAAATTAATCCGACAAAATTTATAGCGAAATTTCAGCGAATTTGTGAAATTTCGCCCCCGCTCATTTTATAAATTTTATCTGCCACGCCGAAATATTTATCATCGTGACTTATCGCAAATATCGTGTATCCGCGCTCTTTGAGCCTTGGGATTATGCACTCGTAAAAGTGCGCGCGAAAGTGTGGGTCTTGATCTGCTGCCCACTCATCGAGCATGATAAATTTGCGCCCTTCGCTTAGCGCAGCCGCGAGTGCTAGGCGTTTGCGCTGACCTGCGGAGAGATTTGTGGTGCTAAATTTGCCCCCTTCGATACTGACCTTTTGCGAAATTTCCATGATCTCTAACCACTCGCGCGCAGTATTTTCATCACCCACGATATAATCAAACAGATAAAAATCGCTAAAAACCGCGCTTATGTTGTTGCTATACGCGCGAAGCTCATCGGCGCATATAGCGCGCCCATCGGCGCGTATTTCACCAGCTTGCGCGCCATAAAGCCCAGATAAAATCATAAACAGTGTCGATTTGCCGCTGCCGTTTTCGCCGACTAAAAACACGACCTCGCCCGAATTTATGGCTAAATTTAGGTTTTTCACGCCAAATTTGCCGTTTTTATAGGTAAAGCTTACATTTTTTAATTCGAGTTTTTCCCACGCAGGCAAATTTTTTATTTCAAATCCTGCCACATGCGGATCTAGCCCTAATTCCTCGATTTTTTGGTAAGCGATTTTGGCGCGCAAAATGCTTGGGAAAGAGAAAACAAGCATCATTAGTGGCGCGCGCAAAAATAGTATTGTAAGTGCGATTGTTACGGCATTTGCGAGAGCCTGTGCGCCACCATTTAGCCCCCAAAACAGCACCACACCCACAGCGCCTAGCATCATCACACTCATAAAATTCCCCGCAAATGCCTGATAAACCTGCGCTTTTAGCGAGGTTTGGCGCAGATTGTTTGCGTTTGGGATAAACTCATTTTCGTAAAGATAGCGCGCTTTTTTTATGTTTAGCGAGAGCTCCTTGTGCCCCTCGATTGCCTTAGAATAGTTCTTGTAAAGCTCGTCCTCATTTTTGCGGTAAGCGTCGAAATTTTGCATTACTTTGCGCATGATTAGCTGGTTTAAAATCATCAGCGCGCCGATCCACACGAACAAAAACAAAAACATTTTCGGCGAAATGTAAATCGTATAAATTCCAGCGAACACGACCGTCATACCGCCCTGAATTAGCTCGCTAATGCGCATAAATCCGTCAGTCAGGCGCGAAATATCAGAGCTTAGCGACGCCAGCAAATTCGCCTTTGACGCGGCCTCGATGCGCTCAAATTTCGTATCGATTATCTGTTTGATGACCTTTGAGCGCAGGTTGAAGACGAAGTTGTTTTCAATCACGCAAAGCACGGCGCGCGAAGCTACCGAAAGAGCCAAAAACAGCACCAAAAGCCCAAAAAACATAAAAATTAGCGAGGTCGTTTTCTCGCCCTCGCCTAACAAATATTTGTTGATAAACGCTAAAATCGCGATTCCAGCGCCACTATAAACTGCATTAAAGATAATCATTAGCAAAATTTGCTTGCCAAAACCTTTGTAGTGTTTCAAAATTTTGTCCTTAAATTTGTTTAATCGCAGAATTTAAGCACAAAAAATTTTATAAATTTTAAATTTGGTAAATTTGAAATTTTAAAATTTCGCATTTCGCTAGCGCAACCCCCAAACACTGCCCCGAAATTTACTCGCAATGACAATGGCAGGCAAATTTGTTAAATCTGTCATTGCGAGCTTTCGCAGAAAGCGAAGCAATCTACGAGCGAAAATTACCAAAATGCAAATTCCGTGTCATTGCGAGAAAACGAAGTTTTCGAAGCAATCCAGTAAAATTCAGAGTAAAATTCAACCTAAATTTTGCATTGAACGATTTTTTGAATTTAACCTGCGCCGTGAAATTCTCTGTAAGGGGGAGGGCGCGCTTTTTAGGAGACGCTACCCTCCCCCTTACCAACCCCCACCCCTGTGAAACCTTAGAAGTGGCTAAATTTAAAAAGCGTTGCTTTTTAAATTTAGCTGGTTTTATTTTTACGGAAATGCTTCGCATTTCCTTTATTTTTTCCCGCGCATTTTGATATAAATGTGCAAAATATCAATCGCGGCAGGTGTTACACCTGAAATCTCGCTTGCAGCAAACAGCGTCGGCGGGGCAAATTTTTCGAGTTTTTCGACCACTTCATTGCTAAGCCCGCTAACCGCGCGAAAATCGAAGTCCGCAGGGATTTTCACACTTAGCATATCCTTCATTTTATCAATACTGGCGCGCTGTTCGGCGATGTAGTGTTTGTATTTGCACTCGACTAAAATTTGCTCCAAACTCTCATCGCAAAATCCCGCAAAAATCGGATCAAGCGACTTTAATTTCTCTTTTGTAAAGCTCTTTCTGGCTACGATTTTTTGCAAGCTTACATTTTGGCTTATCGGCTCCTCGCCAAGCTCTGCTAAAAACGCCAAATTTGCCTTGTTTGGCGTGAGTTCTTTGGCCTCTAAAAACTCCACGCCAGCCCTCGTCTCGCCCTCAATCTTGCAAATTTTGCTATAAATTTCATCATCAATCAGCCCTATTTCGTGGCCATATTTGCCAAGGCGCAAAATCGCGTTATCCTCGCGCAAAAGTAGCCTAAACTCGGCGCGCGAAGTGAACATTCTGTATGGCTCTTTCGTGCCTTTGGTGACCAAGTCATCAATCAGCACGCCGATATAAGCCTCATCACGGCGCAAGATTAGTGGCTCTTTGGCGCGCACGGCAAGACCTGCGTTAATACCCGCCATAAGCCCCTGCGCCCCAGCCTCCTCGTAGCCTGTGGTGCCATTAATCTGTCCGCCAAGATACAGCCCCGAGACCTTTTTGCACTCCAAAGAGTGTTTGAGCTCAGTTGGATCGACATAATCGTATTCGATAGCGTATCCTGGGCGCACGATTTTGGCGTTTTCAAAGCCCTTAATCGAGCGGATAAAGCCAACTTGCACATCGTAAGGAAGCGAAGTCGAAAGTCCATTGACATAATACTCGCTAGCCTGTGCAGTCTGGGGCTCGACGAAGACATGGTGGCGCTCTCTATCTGGGAATTCGTAAATTTTGGTTTCTATGCTAGGGCAATACCTTGGTCCTGTGCTTGAAATTTGCCCAGTAAACATCGGCGCGCGGGCGAAATTTGAGCTGATTATCTCGTGGGTTTTTTCGTTTGTGTAGGCGATGTAGCATGGAAGCTGATTTGGCGCGAAATTTTCGGTGCGGAAGCTAAATGGCTTTGGATTTTCGTCGCCGTCTTGACGCTCCAAGACGCTAAAATCAATTGTTTTTGCGTCAATTCTAGGGCAGGTGCCGGTTTTGAGCCTGCCCATTTTTAGCCCGAAAGATTTGAGCGAATTTGAGAGATTTTTCGATGGTAATTCGCCCACGCGCCCCGCTTCTATGGTGCTTTCGCCCACATGCACAAGGCCGTTTAAAAATGTGCCGGTGGTGATGACGACCTTTTTGGCGGTGTATTCGTTGCCAAGGTGGGTTTTCACACCTCGCACGATGATTTCATCATCACGATTTTCGCTTAAAATTTCGGTTGCGATCTCTTGCGTAAGCTCCAAATTTGGCGTGTTTAAAAGCAAATTTCGCATATAAATGCGGTATTTATCCATATCGATTTGCGCACGCGAACCACGCACAGCTGGGCCTTTGCTCTCGTTTAGTATGCGAAATTGAATACCGCACTCATCGGTAGTGCGCCCCATTTGACCGCCAAGAGCGTCGAGTTCTTTGACCAAATGCCCCTTAGCTAGGCCTCCGATTGCAGGATTACAGCTTGCAGCACCTAATTGCTCGACTAAAATCGTAATCAAAAGTGTGCGCACGCCCATTTTCGCGCTTGCTAGCGCAGCTTCGATTCCAGCGTGTCCGCCGCCTATAACTATCACATCATAATTCATATTTTTCCTTTAAAATTTTGCGTGCGATAGTATCAAAAACTCTATGAAATTTTGGTAAAATTGAGCTTTTAAAATTTAAAAAGGATTGAAAATGAGCGAGAAAATTTTTAATAAAATCGTTGAAATTTTAGAGGCTAATGGGGCAAAATTTCGCGTCGTAACTCACGATAGCGTAGGCACTAGCGCAGAGGTTGCCAAGGTAAGAGGCACCGAGCTTGGACAGGGTGCAAAAGCTCTAATTTGCACCCTAAAAGGTGGCGAAGAAAAAATCTATGCCCTAGCTGTGCTTCCAGCCGATATGCAAGCAGATCTGGGCGCGCTAGCAAGGGCGTTTGAGCGAAATCGTGCTTCGCTAGTATCGCCAGCAGAGGGGTTGGAGCTAAGTGATTGCGTTTTTGGCTCTGTGCCGCCGTTTAGCTTCCACGAAAAGCTAGTTTTAGTCTGCGACCCTGCGCTTTTTGAGCGATATGACGAAATCGCATTTAACGCAGGCTTGCTCGATCACTCGGTGATTTTAGACGCGAAAGATTACCAAAAAATCGCAAATCCAAAGCTGGTAAAATTCGCTAAAATTTAGCCAAATAAAAATTTGGCTTTTTTTAAATTTAAACGGACGAATTTTGACATTATTTTTAAAATTATTCCCTAAATTTGGGCTTAAATTTAAATAAATCAAATTTAGCCAAATTTCAGCAAATTCCCAAAACAGCGCACTTTTTTAAATCAAAATTTCACTAATCCAAATTTTTTAAAATCCAAACGGACAATTTCTGACATTTTTATTCAGTAAAATTTTGCCAAGAAAATTAGAAAAACAAATTTCTTTTTAAGGAGTGCGAAATGGCATCAGGTGTAGTAGATAGTAGAGTTTTTAGAGTTATGTTCGTCAGCGAAGAGATGAGAAAGATTTTCAGCGACGAAAACAAAGCGCAAAAATGGCTAGATACCGAAGCTGCTCTTGCAAGAGCGCAAGCAAAACTAGGCATTATCGAGCCAAGACGCGCCGAGCAAATCACAAAATTTGCCAAAGCCGAGCTTTTAGATTTAGACGCGATAGGTGAAAACTACAAAAGCTCTATCACAATCGTTCCTTTGCTAAAAGAATTTAAAAAGGTCTTTGATGATGATAGTGGCGAATTTGTGCATTGGGGTGCGACAAGCCAAGATATTATGGATAATGGTATGGTTTTGCAAATCAAAGAAGCCTTGCCACTTATCAAAAAACTTTTAGAAAAAACCTACAAAGAGGCATTGAGAATTTCAGCCGAGCACAAAAACACAGTTATGGCTGGTAGAACGCATGTAATACACGCTTTGCCTATTACATTTGGTTTTAAAACCGCAATGTGGGCACAAGAAATTCGCAGAAGCCTTGATAGATTAAAAGAGATTACTCCAAGAGTTTTAGTTGGTCAATTAAGCGGTGCGGTCGGCACTATGGCAAGCCAAGAGGGCAAAGGCTTAGAAATGCAAAAACTTATGATGGAGGATTTGGGCTTAAATATCCCTGTGATTTCATGGCACCCAAGCAGAGATCACATGGCTGAGTATGTATCTACGCTAGCGATAATCGCAGGAACAATCGGACGCATCGCAAGAGAAATTTTAAGTCTTCAAAGAACTGAAATTTGCGAGGTTGAAGAGCCGTTTTTCATGGGAAAAGTAGGAAGCTCTACTATGCCACATAAACGAAATCCGCAAGTTTGCGAGGGCGTAATCGCTCTAACTAAAATTGTCCGCGCACAAGCTCCTTTAATGGTAGAGGCTATGGAGTGCGAAAACGAGCGCGACTGGGGTTGCGAGGCAGTCGAGTGGGACGCAATTCCAAAAAGCTCTATTTTAATCGCAGGTGCGCTTGAAAAAATCAACGATATTTTAGAAAATTTACTTGTTTATCCACAAAATATGAAAAGAAATCTCAACGCACTAAAAGGCGCAATGCTAAGCGAAGCCGTAATGCTACACCTAGGCGAAAAGCTTGGTCGTTTAACTGCGCACGAAATCGTTTATGAAGTTTGTATGAAAGCCTTCACAGACGGCAAACCAGTAATTGATGATCTTTTAGAGCGCGAAGAGGTTAGTAAATATTTCACAAGAGCAGATTTAGAAGAAATCATGCAACCTGAAAAATATGTCGGATTGAGTGCTACTTTTGTAGATAGAGTTATCGAAGATAGTAAAAAATACTTCGGATAAACTTAAAAAGGATAAGCTATGAATAAGCTTACAAAAGGAATTCTAGTCATTGTCGTCGGAATACTTATATGGTTTTGTCCGCACCCTGAGGCTGTAAGCGATCAAGCGTGGCATCTTTTTGCCATAGTTTTTGCTACGATTTTAGGTCTTATTCTCCAACCGCTTCCAATCGGAGCGGTTGCCTTTATCGGTGTTACGATTACGATTTTAACTAAAACGATGAAACCAGCAGAAGCATTAGCTGGTTTTGGGAATTCGACTATTTGGTTAATCGTAAGCGCGTATATGATAGCGCGCGGATTTATCAAAACAGGGCTTGGTAGGCGTATTGCTTATAAAATCATCTCGCTTTTGGGAGATAGCACCTTAAAGCTAGGTTACTCCATCGTCATAAGTGATGCGGTTATCAGCCCTGCTATGCCAAGTAGTGGTGCTAGGGCTGGTGGAATTTTATTTCCTATCGTAAATTCGTTAGCTAAGGCGTTAGGTTCTGAGCCTGATGGAAGCAGAAAAAAGGCAGGAGCATATTTCATGCAAACGCTTTGGCAAGGAAATACCATTACAAATGGTATGTTTCTAACCTCTATGGCAGGAAACCCGCTGATTGCAAGCTTAGCGTTAAGCTCATTTGGTGTGGAGATTAGCTGGACATTGTGGGCACTTGGTGCAATAGTTCCTGCGATTTGTTCGCTTATAATAATCCCCTTTGTGCTTTATAAAATTTATCCGCCCGAAATAAAGGCGTTTCCACAAGGCAAAGAAATCGCAAAAGCCGAACTTGCAAAAATCGGACCTATGCAAAAAAGTGAAAAATGTATGCTAGGCGTTTTTATCGGCTCTTTGCTTTTATGGGCAACCGGAAGCTTAACAGGCATAAATGCGACCAATGTCGGTATGATAGCGGTTTGTGTTATGGTTGCTCTAAAAATTTTAGAGTGGAACGATGTCATCGGCGAAAAAGGCGCATGGGATACGCTAATGTGGATGGGTGCGCTAATCGCACTTGCAGGCGGTTTAAATAAACTTGGCTTTATCAAGTGGTTTTCAGACACCGTCGCAGGCGGTATGGGCGATATAAACTGGATTTTGATAATGGGAATTTTGCTTTTAATCTATGTTTATTCGCACTATTTATTTGCTAGTTTAACAGCACACATTACTGCGATGTATGCGGCTTTTGGTGCAGTTGCTATCGCAGCGGGAGCTCCTGCTGTTTTCGTAGCGCTCGTGTTTGCTTATGCAAGCAACCTTATGATGCCAATCACTCACTACGGCGGTGCTCCCGGACCGATAATCTTTGGTGCAGGTTACAACACCCAAAACGAGTGGTGGAGGCTAGGATTTATCACAACTCTAATAAATCTGTTTATTTGGACGGTAATAGGCGGAATTTGGTGGAAAGTTCTAGGTTTATGGTAAAATAAAAGAGCGGATTTTTCCGCTCTTTTTAATTTTTAAATTTGGATTTTTCATGGCAAATAAAAAAGTTTTTGAAATTTTGGAATTGCTTAAAGATTTCGTTAGCGGAAAAGAGATAATCATCGAGGATTATGCCCTACAAACAGGCATTTCAACCCGCACAGCCAGAAGATATGTAAAAGATCTGCGAGAGATTTTTGGCGAAGAATTTATCGCAAAACTCGCCAAAGGAAGCTATATCTGCAAAAATACAGAATTTTTCAAAACCTTTATCAGCCCCAACAAATACCAAAACGAAAGCGAAAAACTCATCGATTTGCTCCATATCATAAATCCCGGATTTAGTAAATTTTTGCCACAAGCGCACAAAAAAGTCGATGAAAAACTCGAAAAAGAGCTAAGCGAAATTTTTTTAATAAAAGGCTCACCGCACGAAAAAACACCAAATTTAGATATTTTTGCCAAACTTCAACAAGCGATTAAATTTAAAAAATATACAAATTTAAAATACGATAATGAAATTTTAAAAAATGTGAAAATTTTAAAGCTTATTTATTCAAAGGGAAATTGGTCTGTCGCAACGCTCAGGGATTGCGATAAAAACAGCGGTTTCGAGGTTTTAAGAGTAAATTTTATAGATGAGATTAGGTTGCTTAAAAACACTTTTTATACCGACAAATACACAGAAAATTTTATACAAAATTTAGAAACATTTTTTGACGGATACAGAGCCGAGCCCTTTGTGGTGCGGGTAGCTATCTCGCCAAAAGTGGTTAAATTTTTCGAGAAAAAGACATTTTTCGCTTCTCAAAAAATCACCGATGAAATTTTAGAAAATTCATGGAGAGTGGTCGAATTTACCATAAGTAGCGATGATATGCTAATGCCACTAGCAAGGCGTTGGTTTCCTGATTTTGTGATACTTTCGCCGAAATCAACAAGGGATAAATTTGATAAATTGGTTATGGATTATCTAAAATTTGGGAAAAATTTAGATAGGCTAAATTTGTAAATTTAGCCTAAATTTCACTCTCCACTCATTTGCGTTTGCGCCCAGAGATAGAGCGATTCAAGAGCTGGGATTAGCGTTTTACCGCGACTTACGAGAGTGTATTCGACCGTAGGTGGTATGGTAGGATACTATTTAGCTATAAAAACGCTCAAATTTTAATGCAAAGCTTCGATTTGGCAGATTTTACTCGTGCAGTAGAACAAATTTTAAAAAACGAGTAAATTTTGAAATTTAAAAAAGGGGCAAAATTTGCCCCTTATGGATTATTCTTCGCTAACTTTTTTAAGTCTGAAAAATAGTAGCAAGATAACGATAGTGCCGATGATACCAGCCGCTGTCGCGATAGTCATAGGCATGTTAAAGCCGATTTTCGCATTTACAAGGTAAGCGATTACGACATTTGACATAAAAATCGCTGGGATCAAAGTAACCCAGAAGAATTTACCTCTGCGGTATAGGTAGGCTGACGCTGCCCATAGCATGATAGTCGCAGTTGTTTGGTTCGCCCAACCAAAATATCTCCAAATGATACCAAAGTCGATTTGAGATAGACCGATACCGATAGCAAATAGCGGAACGGCAATGAAAAGTCGTTTTACGATATCTCTTTGTGGCATTTTGAAAAAATCAGCGATAATCAAACGAGCCGCACGGAACGCAGTATCACCAGATGTGATAGGCAAAATAACGACACCAAGAACCGCAATGATACCACCAACAGGTCCAAGAAGTGTTTTTGAGATCTCATGGACTACTTGTGCTGGGTTACCAGCCGCTGCAAGAGCCTCTCTTGTCTCATAAAAACTTAGACCAAGTGTGCACCAAATAAGACCAATAATACCCTCGCCAATCATTGCGCCATAGAAAACCATTCTACCTGATTTTTCGTTTTGGATACATCTAGCCATAAGCGGTGATTGTGTAGCGTGGAAGCCTGAAAGCGCACCACAACTAATAGTAACGAAAAGCAATGGCCATAGTGGAAGGTCTTTTGGATCCATATTTACGAAGAAATTTAGACCCTCTGGATAGAAGCTTCTGCCACTAACGATAAATCCGACAGTAAGACCAACTGACATGAAAATCAGCAAAGCACCGAATATCGGATAAAATCTACCGATAATTTTATCGATTGAAAATAGTGTCGCGATAAAGTAGTAAGCAAAAATGATGATTACCCAAATACCAGCTTCCATACCTGTAATGCCTTTAAGAAGGCCAGCAGGACCAGTTGTGAAAACAACACCAACGAGCACGAGCAATACAAGAGCGAAAATATTCATGAAGTGTTTCGCCCAGTTTCCTAACTGCACACCTACGACGGTAGGGATAGAAGCACCGTTTGCGCGCACGCTCAGCATACCAGAAAAGTAGTCATGCACAGCACCTGCTACAATCGTTCCGATGACGATCCATAGCATAGCCACAGGACCATAAAGCGCACCCATAATCGGACCAAATACAGGTCCAAGACCGGCGATGTTTAGGATTTGGATCAGATAGATTTTCCAATCTGACATTTTGACATAATCCACGCCATCGGCCATGTCATGCACAGGAGTTTTGCGCTCAGCACTGGCACCAAAAACACTTTCTACGAATTTTCCGTATGTAAAAAACGCTCCAATCAGAAGCGCTACACAAAAGAAAAACCAAAGCATTTTTGCCTCCTCAAAAAAGAATTCAAAACAAAAAAAATTGTTTGTAAAATTGTATATAATGTTACATAAATTTAATTTGAATTTATGTAACATTTACAAATAATATTGCTTAAAATTTGGAAAAAATGTGATTTTTATGTGATTTTTGTTTAATTTCGTTAATGGGTGAATTTGAAATAGTTACAACGCAACAATAGCCATACTCTACTCCTTAAAATTTTTACTATTTTTAAAATTTAATAGAATTATTATTCCCATAAACAAACCAATAAAAATACAAAATATTCCAATAGGAAAAAACAGCGAAAAAATCATTATCCAAAAATAGTTACTCAATTTAGAATTTAGTTGCAACACATAATCTTTCACTCCAAATGGCTCCTGTGCAACCCATGCCGTAAAATAAATATTTAGTAGCATATAACCAAAAATTAAGCCTATTAAAACAATAAAAATATCCTTTGGCTCAATCATGCTTGATATGCGCTCTGATTTTAAATTAATAGAAAAAAATATAGAACATAAATAAATCGATAATACAATTATCCATATCCATAATGCACTTACATAAAATTCTGTAACTTGTGGCATTTTGCTAACATTTGCAAATATTTCTATATTCGGAAAAATATGCTTCATAAAACTCACAAAATTAGCGCATAATTCACTTTTACTTAAAATATCGCTTGGTAGAAAAAATACCATTGCAGAAATCACCGGATGAGCAAGTAAAAAGTTAATCAAAAACTTGCCTCTGATATTATTTTTTTCATTATCTAGTTTTTTCAAAACAGTTGTCCTTATCAATATTTGAAATACTACTACTTTCAAACTAAATTTATACCCAAATAATCAAGCATCTCTCTTTGCCCAATATTTTAAAATATCAAATTTAAACTTATGTAACAAGTAAATTTAAATTTGTAAATCAACAAAATGATTGTAATATAAAAGTAAAAAGAACAACTGCATGAATATCATTATTTAGGAACTAACCATAAATATGAAGAAATGATTAAAAATTAAAATGGTGACCCATAGGAGACTCGAACTCCTGTTACCGGCGTGAGAGGCCAGTGTCCTAACCGCTAGACGAATGGGCCACAAAAAATAAGAAATATTATTTTACCCAAAGGATTATAAATTTAAGATAAAATTGAAAGCAAATTGGCGCTAAATTTCAAATTTTAAGTTAAATAGCTAAAATTTAAATCAAATTTTGAAAATTGGCGCGGAAATAAACAGCCCGCCAAGACAGCGTGTGAAAACAGCAAAAATTTCTCTCAAATCAACCTAAATTTGCGCACAAATTCAAATTCAATGAGCAAATTTTAAAATGCAAATTCTGCGGGCAAATTTAGCACAAATTCAAATTCACAAATTCAAATTCACAAATTCAAATTCACAAATTCAAATTCACAAATTCAAATTCACAAATTCAAATTCACAATTTCAAATTCACAATTTCAAATTCACAATTTCAAATTCTACAAGCAAACTTAACGCAACTTCCCTATTTTTTCGTGATTTTATATAGCAGATTTCCCACGCTTTGGATAATCTGCACGACTACTATCAAAATCACGACCGTATAAGCCATAATATCAGGGCGAAAACGCTGAAATCCATACCTAATCGCCACATCGCCAAGTCCCCCGCCACCGACCGTGCCAGCCATAGCCGTAAATCCGATAATCACAATCAAAGTAAGCGTAATCGCGTTTATTATCGCAGGCAGTGCCTCGACGAACATCACGCGGAAGATTATCTGCGACTTACTCGCCCCGAAGCTCTTCGCAGCCTCGATTACGCCAGGATCGACCTCGACTAGCGCACTTTCGATTAGACGCGCGATAAATGGCGCAGAGCCGATTGTTAGAGGCACAATCGCCGCCGTGGTGCCGATACTCGTGCCTACGAGCATTTTCGTAAATGGAAACAGCACGATTAGCAGGATAATAAACGGGAAACTTCGCAAGATATTCACCACGATATCAAGCACCGCGTATAGCGAGCGGTTTTCGTATAGCCCGCCAGCGCGCGTGAGCACCAGCACGATAGCTAGCACGCTACCTAGCAAAAACGCCAAAAATGTCGATACGAAGGTCATATACAGCGTATCTCGCGTCGCCTCTAACAAAAGCGAAGTAATCTGTGAATTAAAAAATCCCTGTATGCTCTCAAACATTTCCAATCTCCAAATTTAAACTATCTCAAATTTATGCCAAAACTCTTCGTCGCGCTCGATAAGCCCCCTAGCTACCAGAGTTTCTAGCACTTCGCGCGAACACAGCGTCTCGCCCGGCCACTGCCTATCATACCCGTCCTGCGCGCCCTTGCTAGTAGCGTCGATTCCGATATGCTCGCCATTTATAAAAACATCGCGCAGAGCGTCGATATTATTCACCACACGCCAAAGGCTCATATACAGGTTGTTTGGGTCGTTTTTCTCATCTGTGAAAATCAAAATTTTAAAATTCGCCCCAGCTTCTTTGCAGAGCAGTTCAAAGGTCTCCCTCACACTCGAAGATTTTTTCAAATTCACAAGCACAAAGGGATTTTTGCACTCGGTAAAGTGCTGCGCTAGGGAGACTACATCTTTTTTGACATTATGAAAGCTCTCCAACAAATCCTCATCGCTAAGCACCTGTGGCGCAGGACTCGCGCTAGGCTGCGAAACATCGATACCAAGCTTACCGCCAAAGCACGCATTTGGACTAGCGTGATCTAGCTGGTCGCACACACCCTCGCTAAATGTGAGCGATCTAGGCGAAATCCTATCAAGGATAAATTTTGCCAGCGCCCTATAATCACCCAAATTTGGCGCATCTTCACCCACAAAAATCGCGTGTTTTACGAAGCTCATCTGCCCCACACCCCAAAATGCGTGCATTAACTGCTGTGCGTGCGCTGGGTAGCGAGAGTGAAATTTAGCCAAAATCAGGTTGTGGAAAACCCCATTTTCAGGCATACGATAATCAATCAAATCAGGCGCGCTCGTGCGAAAAAGTGGCAAGAAAATGCGCTCCGTGGCGTATCCCATAAATTTATCTTCTAGTGGCGGTTTGCCCACGACCGTGGCGGCAAAAATCGGATTTGTTTTGTGCGTGATAGCCTCCACTCTCATCACCGGAAACGGCAAAATCGGCGTATAAAAGCCCGTATGATCGCCAAATGGCCCCTCATCGCACATCTCGCCAGGCTCCACGAAGCCCTCTATCACGAAATCCGCATCATGCGGGACATAAATATCGTTTGTGATAGATTTGACTAGGCAGGCTGGCTCTTTGCGGATAAAACCATAGAGTAAAAGCTCGAAAACGCCCTTTGGCAGGGGCGCTTGACCGCACCAGATATACAGCGGATCGCCACCGATCGCCACTGATACTGGCATTTTGCGCCCAGCGCGCGCGTATTCGTGGTAGAGATGCGCGCCGTCCTTGTGAATTTGCCAGTGCATGCCAAGGTGGTTTTTATCATAGACTTGCAAGCGATACATGCCCAAATTTTGGGTATCGCCGTTTAAATCTTTCGTATAAACCTGCCCCATAGTAATAAACGCTCCGCCGTCGTTTTTCCAAGTTTTTAGGATAGGAAGCGAGCCCAAATCGACATCCGCACCAGTATGCACGACCTGCTGACACTCGCCCCGCACTTTTTTTCTTTTTGTAAAAACCTTGCGAAGCGATACTAAATACGAGAGAAAATCTATTTTTTCTTTAAAATTCTTTGGTTTTTTTGGCTTTAAAAGTGCTTCGATTTCGCCTGCGATCTCCTCTACTTCACGGCCTAAAATCAAATTTAGCGCCTCAAAACTCCCAAAAACATTTGTCAGCACCGGCGCAAATTTCGCCCCAGCTGAATTTGTCGGGTTCAAAAAAAGCAGAGCTTGCGAATTTGGCTTTTTCACCTCGATATAGCTAATGTGAGCGATTTCTAAATCGATATCGCAAGGCTCAGCGATAATGCGCAAAAGCCCAGCCTTATGGAGTTTGTGAATCCAAGGATTGCTCGTTATGAGATTTTCTATATTTTCTACACTTTTCATTCACGCCTCCTAAATTTAAAAAAACAGATTTTTCTCGCGCGGTTTTTGACTCAAAAAACTCACTATATCAGCGCGGTTGCCGTAAATCAGGGCATAGTGAAACTCTGGGATTGTTTTTAGGATTTCTAGTTTTGAAAATCTAAAATCGATTGCGGTTTCGCCAAACTCATCGTCCCAGCTCGCACAAATTAAAATTTTATCCCTAAATTTTGCCCGCAAATACTGCGCCGCGCGCACAAAAAGCTCTTTATCACTTTCGATGATAAAGGCGCGGTAACTCTCGCCAAAAGGGGTGATATTTAAAAATTTATCCACGAAAATCGGCTCGAAATGGCTTAGAGCACTGAAATTTTGAAGTCTAAATTCGATATTTTTGCGCCCCAAAAATTTCAAAATTCCACACAAATCTGGCAGGAAAATTTGCGGAAAAACTAAATTTGAATAATAAATTTCATCATAAATAAAACTCGAATAAAATATCGACCCACTGTAAGTTTCGCTTAAATTTTCATCTTTTTCGATTTTTTGATAGCTAATCTCCAAAAGTTGCAAAAATTCCCTATTTTTGGTGAAATAAATGTGCTTTTGCTCGTGGCTGATTAGATGAATAAAAAGCTCGTGAAGCGTGTTTGGGGCAAAAATCAGGTTTTTTGGCACGCTGATGAAGCGCAAAATCGAGGCTTGGATTTCATCAATTAGCACGAATTGATGACGCCAAATATCGCCTAAAAATTTAATCATTCTAAGCAAGGCAACATTTAAATTTTCGACCTTGATAAAGGCGACCTCGTCGTTGCTAACCTTAAAATCACTATCAAAAATCACGGCATAAGCGCCGTTTGCAATAGCCGTCTCGACATCTTTTGCGCTCGCATTTACCGCTATGAAGGCTGCTTTTTTGTGAATTTTATGCGCACAAATAGAAAAACTCTCCACCGCCGAAACACTCGGGCGGTTTAGCATTTTTCCATTTACAATGCGGACTAAATTGGCTAAATTTGTCATTGTTTAATCGCCAAAATGCGTAAATTCGCGCTAAATTTTAGCAAAATTTGTGCCGAAATTTGGGAGATAAACAGCACAAACCTACCCTACTCGCGCGCCGTTTTTTACTTCGCCATGTGTGCCAAGAAGCGTAAGTTTGCCGTCTTCCGCGCTTAAAATCATACCTTGGCTAATGTGTCCGAAAATTTTGGCTGGTTTTAGGTTTGCTAGGACGCAGACTTGTTTGCCAATTAGTTCTTTTGGACTATAAAATTTAGCGATACCGCTGATGATTTGGCGTGGAGCCTCCTCGCCTAAATCAATCATAAATCTTAGCAATTTATCGCTACCATCGATATTTTCGCACTCCAAGACCTTGCCTACTTTAATCACGCATTTTGCAAAATCATCGATTTTGATCTGTGCCTCAGCGTTTTCATCTTTTTTAGGCTCGACACTTGCCTCTGGTCTGCTCATAAGCTCACTTTCGACCTTCGCAAACAGCGGCTCGCACGCACTCGCGCTATAATCCAATAACTCGCCACGAAGACAGAGTTTTTCGTAAATTTCAGTTGAAATTTTAAATCCCAGCGCAGAGGCGATTTTATCCGCAGTTTTTGGCATTGCAGGACTTAAAAGCACAGCAACTTTGGCCAAAATATTGGCTACAAGCGCCACAAGCGCATTTGCTTTTTCGCTCTCGCCATTTTTTATCAAATTCCACGGCTCATATTTTGCAATCGCGCCATTTGCCAACGCAAGAGCCTTCCAAAGCTCCTCTAAATAGCGATTTGTCGCGACTTCTTCAAGTTGAGCGATTGCCGAGCTTATCAAAGCATTTGCCTCGTTTATCTCGTCTGTGTAGTATTTTAAAACATCTTTGGAGTTTATGATATTTGCCGAATACTTCGCGCTCATACCGATAATGCGGTTTAATAAATTTCCAAGTTCGTTTGCAAGTTCTGAATTTATGCGACTAATGATAGCTTTTTGCGAAAAATCGCCGTCTTGACCAAACGGCACCTCACGGAGCAAAAAGTATCTAAACTGCTCCAAACCATAAGCGTCAGCCACCTCGGCAGGATTTACGACATTGCCTAAGCTTTTGCTCATTTTGCGTCCGTCCCTAGTCCACCAGCCGTGCGCTGCGATAGTGCGTGGCATAGGCAAATTTAAGCTCATCAAAAACGCCGGCCAATACACAGCGTGAAATCTCAAAATATCCTTGCCGACTATATGAAGCGTGTCGCCCCAAAAGTCCATTTTAGCGTCATCTACACCATAACCTATGGAAGTGAGATAATCCATCAACGCATCTAACCAGACATAAATCACATGTTTATCATCTTTTAGCTCGCTTGGAATTTTAATACCCCAATCAAAGCCTGTGCGTGTGATAGAAAGGTCTTTTAAGCCACTTTTTACGAAGCTTATAACCTCATTTTTCTTACCCAAAGGCAAAATGCACTTATCGCTCTCATACCATTTTAAGAGCCTATCGCCATAAGCGCTGAGTTTGAAAAAATAGCTTTCTTCTTTTAAAATTCTAGTTTTTTTGCCACAATCAGGGCAGTATTCGCCGTCTATTAGCTGATTTGACGGGAAAAAACTCTCGCAACTAACGCAGTAATTCCCCTCGTATTCGCCCTTGTAAATATCGCCGTTTTCATACATTTTGCGAAATACATTTTGCACGCCTATTTCGTGGTTTTTATCTGTCGTCCTTGAATACATATCGTAAGAAATTTCGAATTTATCCCATAATTCTTTGAATTTCGCACTGATTTCATCTGCGTATTGTTGCGGTGTTTTACCCCGTTTAGCAGCGGCTTCTTCGATTTTTTGACCATGTTCGTCGGTGCCGGTTTTAAAGATAACCTCATGCCCTTGCAAGCGATAAAATCTAGCCATAGTATCGCAGATAATCGTAGTATAAGCATGCCCGATATGCGGGACATCATTGACATAATAAATAGGCGTTAGTATGTATTTTTTCATCTTTTTCCTTGGGTTAAAATTATATTATTGGCTGATATCTGCGCCACTTAGCTGATATGAAACATAGCCAGTTTCAGGGCGTATGGTAATAACAGAGCTATCGCCAGCATCATTTGTAAGTGTTACATTACAATCCTCGACAAACACTCTATCATACGGCGTAGCAGAAGCTTGTAATGCACCCATTGGGCGTCCGATATGATCAAACGAAATTGTCTGCACGCCAGCACACCCGCCAGCAAAAGCGATATTTGTAATGCCATATTTGCCTTGTAAATTTAACTTATTATTCATCAAATCACCTCTGTTGTTAAAAGCTTGATCTGCAAAACCAGAGGTTAGAAGTCTAGATGGATTTTGTGGATCTCTGGCGACACAAACAAAATCTGGACCACCACAATTTGGATTACCAGACAATTTACCATCAGCAGCAGCAGCAGAAGTATCTGTAAAAATGGTGTATCTCCACCCAGTAGCATGACCGGCCTTGGCAGCGTTATGAAACTGAATTCTCCATGCTCTTTGATACCAATTAACATCATTTGCGTCAAATTTATTATCATACATCGCCAATTGTTGCGTATAGCGTATGTGTGATACGAGCTGATCGCTCGCTTCGACTAGGGCATTTCGCTCTGTTTGGGGAACTGCAACCGCTGCAAGTATCCCAACTATAACTACAATAAAAATAAGTTCAATTAATGTAAAACCTTTTCTCATAATTTTTACCTTTCATAAAAATTCGCTATATTTTAACATAAAATTTCGCAATTTGAACGCCTAGTTTATAAATATCAATACTTTGATCAAAATTTCTTTCATTTTTTTCCTCTATTATGGCGTCAAAACCTTTGTTTATACCATAAAATTTAAGCCGTAGCTGCATTTGCTCATCATCGCAAAGCACGCTTGCAACCCCGCGCTTTTTTAACTCATTAGCTAAATTTTTTGCCACATCAAATTTATAAATGAAATGTTTGCTAGGGTGATTTTGGAAAAACACCACATACATTGCGTCGCTAAAAATCACAGAAAAATAGCTAAAAACTAAGCTAAACAAACTCACGCCAAGCGCAAATTTGTGAAAAGAGCGAAATCTAGGGAGCCTTACTCTGTATGAATTAAACACGACCCGCACGATTAGTGGCGTCGCAATCACGCAGTATGGTAGCATCATTTCCATAGCCACACGCTGTCTAAGCGAAAAAATTAGTGCCAAACAAAACGCGCTAGTAGCGATATACCAGAGCAAATCTTTGTTTTCTTTAATCCAAATTCGATAAATCGCATAGACAAAAAACAAAAAAACAAAAGGCGAAAACGCCCCTGCAAATACGCCAAGAGCGTCTAGGAAATACCCGCGCGGTTTGCCCTGTGTGCCGATATCATAAAAGACTATGCTAAATACAAAAAGCGCTAAATTTAGCACGAAAATTTCTCGCTTCCCAGATCTCAAAGCCCAAATTCCAAAACCGATATAAAGCATAAAAAACGCCCTATCAATAAAGGCGCTAAGCACCAAAACAGCGATGAGTGCGCCCCAGTTTTTGGTTTTGGCAAAATAGTATGCCAAAAGCGTAGCAAAGATAATAATGCCGGCTGGATTTAGCAAAATCGCACTACTCATCGAAGCAGGAAGCCCCATAAATAGCGCAGTTGCGACAAGTCTATCAAATCTGCGTTTTAGGGTAAATTTTGAAATTTTATAAATCAAGGCGCAGTTTATGAAATGCAAAATCAAAAAAGGCGCCCTTAGCGCGTAATCATTTTGAGAGAAAATTTTGCACGAAACATTTGCTATGAGCGAAGTTAGGCTGTTTTGGTTATAAAAAATTTCAGCCTCATAGTAGCTTATGCTTAAATTTGATATGGCGTAAATCAAAAAAAGCGCGTCAGCACAAAACAAAATCGCTAGGATTAAAATTTCGTTTTTAATGAATTTTTCTAAGCTCATATCGTTTTAGTTTCCATATAAAAAATATCGACGCCATAACCACCACGCAAAGCGCGCTTAAAAAGGCTTCCCAGCCAAAGCTATCATACAAAAATCCAGGCACGAAACTCCCCAAAGCCCCGCCACAATAATAAAAGCTAATGTAAAGGCCGTTTGTAATGCCCTTGTGAGCGGTGGCCTTTTTATTGACATGCGCAGTGGCGACCGAGTGCGCCATAAACGAGCCGAAATAAAACACTATCATCGAACCAAAAATCACGCCGAAGCTCTCCACATGCAAAAGCAAAAGCGCGATGAAATATATCAAAAACCCTATCATAATCGCGTTTGTCGGACCCTTGCAAAAATTCGCAATGCGCGCGACATTAAAGGAAATAAAAACTCCCACGATATAGCCAAAATACATAAAGCCGATTTTCGAGCCGTTAAATTCGCCAAGAAGCCTTTTTAGCTCAAATGGCAAAACATTTAGCGTAGCTTGAAAGACAAAACACATACCAAAAATCGCGCAAAAAATATAAATATTTCGCGGAATTGATAAAATTTGGGCTATGTTGCGAATTTTAGGCTTTACAAGGCTGATTTTAATCACAGGCAAAATTTTATAAAGTAGTGCGCTCACGCCAAATGCAAGCGCTCCAAGCACAAAAAAGAAAAATCTCCACCCAAACAAATCGGTAAAAAATCCGCTCAAAAATCGCCCGATAAATCCCCCAGCTATCGTCATACCCACATACGCGCCGATTGCGCTGGCTAGGTTTTGTTTGTTTGCACTTTGGGAGATGTAGCTCATTATCCCAGTCAGAGCCGCTGGGACGATGAAGCCTTGGATTATGCGAATAGTAAGCAAAATTTCATAACTATCTGCAAAAGCAAAGCAAATTTCGCTCGCGCCAAATACAAAAAACACCCCCACTAGGACATTTTTAATCGAAACTTTTTCTAAAATATAGCCATAAATTATCGAAGCAAATGCAAGCGGGGCTAAAATCGCAGTGGTAAAAAGCGAGGCTTTAAATTTTGAAATTTCTAAAATTTGCTCGAAATGCGGTTGCAAGGGCTGTGGCGCATACATAATGCACATTGCTAAAACCGCACAAAAATATAAAATCAAAAAATTAAAATTCTTCACAGCCCACTTCTAAATTTTAAAATTTACTCTTCTATTTTGTAATTTTCCCAGAAAAAGTTAATCCACTCATCGGTCTCTTTGATTTTAAAATCAGGCTGGATTAGCGCCTTGCTTTTGTAAAAAATCACCGCTGTTTTAATCTCAGCATTAGGGTATTTTTCCTCCAAAACACGCTTGATTTCGACCATACTATCGCCACTATCGATGATATCATCGACTAGCAAAATTCTTTTATAAAGTTCCAAATCAGGGATATTGAAAACATCGATTGTATCGAGCTTTTGCGTATCTGCGTAGTGGATTGAGTTAATCGAAAAAATCGTCCTCATATCAAGGGCGTTTGCTAGCGCATGACCAAATGTCAGCCCGCCACGCGCAATCGCTACAATCGCGTCAGGCGCGAAGCTATCGCGCACCTGCTTGGCGATGATTCTACTATCTTTATCAAGTTCTTCGAAGCTGTAAAATTTCATATTTTCTCCTTATTAATGCAAAATAAATACCAGCGCGCTAATTCCTGCTAGCACCAAAACGCCCAAATTTATATCGCTAAACCTTCTTTGCACCAAACGCACAAGCAAATAGCTGATAAATCCGAAGCTTAGACCATTTGTAATCGAATATGTAAAAGGCATAAGCATAACGATAAAAAACGCCGGAATTAAAATTCCAATATCGCTGTAATCAAGCTTGCCAAGCTCGCTAAACATCAAAATTCCAACCATTACCAAAACTGGATAAATTGCGTTACTTGGAATCGCTTTAAAAAGCGGAAGCATAAATAGCGTCAAAATAAAGCAAACCGCCGCAAATACAGCAGTTAGACCAGTGCGACCACCAGCCTCGACACCACTTGCGCTTTCTGCAAAGGCTGTAACCGTGCTAGTGCCCACTATCGCGCCACCTACTGAGCCAACAGCGTCGGCAGTTAAATTTCGCGCTAGTTTTTTCATACCCTCAGGATCTTCGTCGCTAAAAATTTTCGCTCTATTTCCGACACCAGTTAGCGTGCCGATACTATCGAAAAGGTGAGTTACAAAAAATGTGATGATAAATGGCAAAAACGCGAGTTTTAGCGCGCCCATGATATCAAGCTGTCCAAAAATCGGCGAAATTGAAGCAGGAAGTGAGACGATACCCTCTGGTTTAGGCGAAATTCCAAACACCCACGCAATCACAGAGGTAATCAAAATCGCCAAAATAAACGAAGCTTTTACCTGCAAAACAAAAAGCAAAATCATGATAGTAAGTCCGCCAAGACCAAGCAAAACAAGCGGATCGCGCAAATTGCCAAGAGCGACAAGGGTAGCTTGATCGGCTACGATAATGCCCATTTGTTTGAGCCCGATAAAGCAGATAAATGCGCCAATACCGGCACTTATCGCGCGACGCAAATCAAGCGGAATTGATTTGATAACCCAAATTCGGAAATTTGTAAATGAAAGAACAGTAAATAAAAATCCACTCAAAAACACGATTCCAAGGGCTGTTTGCCATGGAATTTGCGCTCCCATACAAAGCCCAAATGTAAAATACGCATTTAAGCCCATACCCACACTAAGTGCGACAGGCGTATTTGCAAAAAAGCCATTAAAAAGCGTCGCCAATATCGTAATTAGCGCAGTTGCAGTAACTAGCGCCTCGTATGGCATGCCTGTTTGGCTCATAATGATAGCATTTACAGGCACTATGTAAATCATAGCCAAAAATGTGGTAATTCCCGCATTCAACTCTTGCTTGATAGAAGTTTTGTTCTCTTCTAACTTAAATAACGAAGTCATCGCCGTCCTTTTCAGTGATATTTAGTTTTTTTGCTGCAAAATTTATAGTCGTTCCTTGGATTAAAACCGAGATTAAAACCATAAAGAAAACGATATTAAAAATAATATGAGATTCCTCTAAATGATAAACATAAGGATATGTCGCAAGTATGATAGGAACTGCACCCCTTAGCCCTACCCACGAAATATAAAATTTTTCAAATTTGGAATATTTGCTTTTGATAAGTGATATAAAAACGCTAGCTGGCCTAGCTATAAAAATCAAAACCAGCGACAAAATAATCGCATTGTGCGCGATTTGAGGCAGGTCTGATGGAAAAACCAAAAGCCCAAGGGTCAAAAATACGACGATTTGCATCATCCACGCAATCACTTCGTGAAATGCTATGATATTTTCTTTGTTTGGAAATGCGTATTTGTTCGCCAAAACCCCAGCCATATAGACGCTTAAATATCCATTACCGCCCAAATGCGAGCTTAGCCCAAACATTATAAGTAGCCACGCAATGCTAATTAGCGGGTAAAGTCCTGTTTGCATAAGGCGTAAATTTATGCAAATTCTAGGGAACAAATACCCAAACGCAATGCCCAAAACTCCGCCCACTGCAAACTGCAAGAAAAAGTGCATTAGCATTTTTTCTATCGTTGTATCTTGGGCTAAAACTATCAAATTTAAAATAGCGATTGTCAAAAAAATCGCCATAGGGTCGTTGCTACCGCTTTCTAGCTCCAAAAGTTCATTTAAGCCATTTTTGAGCTTGATTTTTTGGCTTCGCAAAATCATAAACACAGCCGCAGCGTCTGTCGAAGATATAATCGAGCCAAGTAAAAGTGCGTGAAGTGGCGCAAAACCCAAAACCAAATGTATAAAAACCGCCATTATCAAAGCAGTCAGCAAAACACCAATGGTCGCAAGCAAAACCCCGCTTACCATAACGCTTTTAATGTGTTCAAATTTGGTATTTAATCCGCCACTATAAAGTATGAAAACAAGGGCGATTGTCCCCACAGCTTGTGCCAAATGCGGATTGTCAAATTCGATGCCCACAATGCCTTCACTACCAAGTAGCATACCAAAACCCAAAAACACAAGCAGAAGCGGAAGCCCGATTTTTTCTGAAATTTTACTAGCATAAACACTGATAAAAAGTATAACACCGATACCGATGATATATAAATTCAGGCTACTTAGTAAAATTTCCATTTTTAACTCGCATAAATTTGAAGTTCGTTATACAAACTATCGCGCTCGACTGGGATTAACCCGGCAGTTTGAATTAAATCGATAAAATCTTTTTTATTCACACCCTTTTTGCTCTGCGCACCTGCGCTGCTTTGGATACTTTCGTTCTCAATCGTGCCGTCGATATCATCTGCGCCAAATTCTTGCGCCACTAAGGCTAAATTTAGCGTCGAAGTCGCCCAATACGCCTTGATATGCGCGACATTATCCAGCAAAATTCGAGCGATTGCGATTGTTTTTAAAACCTCAGCCGAACCCATAGCCTTAGGCGTCTGCAAATAGTTATTTTCTCTTTGATACACAAGCGGGATAAACGCGTTAAATCCACCGCCGTTGCCGTTTTTAAGAGCTTCATCTTGAAGACCTCGAATTCGCAAAATATGATCTGTGCGGTGAGCGAAATTTTCGATATGGCCAAAAAGCATAGTAGCATTACTTTGGCGACCCATTTTATGCCAAATTTTATGAATTTCTAGCCAGTTTGCTGAGCTTACCTTTCCTTTGCAAATCTGCTCCCTCACGCCCTCATCAAATATCTCAGCACCGCCACCAGGCATGCTATCTACGCCACTAGCAATCATATTTTTTAGCGTTTCTTCGTAAGGCATTTTCCATTTTCGCTTGAAAAAATCCACCTCGGCTGCGGTCATTGCTTTGATATGCAAATTTGGAAATTTGGCTTTTATCGAGCTAAATAAATCAAAAAACCACTCGGGCTTTAAATTTGGATTATGCGAACTTACGATATGCACCTCTTTGGTGCCTCTCTCCACAGTATCAGCCACTATGCCCAAAATTTCATCTTTGCTCATTGTGTAAGATTGCTTCTCGTTTTTGCGATGAGCCGAAAAAGCGCAAAATTTACAGGTATCAGCGCACAAATTTGAAGGATTTATATGACGATTTGAGTTGAAAAACACCTTTTTGCCGTTTTTTTGCTCTCTAATCAAATTTGCAAATTTAGCTAGGTCGAAAAGGTCTAAGTCCCACAATTTGGTCGCTTCATCGAAATTTAATCTTTCATTATTTTCTAATTTTTTTAATATTTCCATAAAACTTCCTAAAATTTAAATCGTAATTATATAGTTTTAAAATTTAATCTAGCTAATTTTTTAAAAATTTTCTAACGATTTACGAAAAATTACTATAATTTTGCGAATTTTGCTGAAAGGAATAAAATTTAAAAATGTGCGGAATCGTAGGATATATCGGAAATAAAGAGAAAAAAAATATCGTCCTAAATGGTCTAAGAGAGCTTGAATACAGAGGCTATGATAGCGCTGGAATCGCTATTATGGAGGGCATGGAAAACGCGAATATTACATATTTTAAGGCTGTGGGAAAACTTAAAAATTTAGATGAAAAAATGGCTGATTTTAGCAGCGAGTGTTTTGGCGTGTCGATCGGGCATACTAGGTGGGCGACGCACGGCAAACCGACCGAGCTAAACGCTCACCCGCATTTTGGCGAATTTAGTTTTGTGGTGCATAATGGAATTATTGAGAATTACCAAGAGCTAAAAGATGAGCTTAGCAGCGAGGGCGTGGTGTTTTTAAGCCAAACAGACACTGAGGTCATCGTGCATTTGTTTGAAAAATACTATAAAATTCACGCCGACGCGTTTAAGGCTTACGAGGCTACGATTGCGCGCTTGCATGGGGCTTATGCGACACTTTTAATCACAAAAGCAGCACCAGGGAAGGTATTTTTCGCCAAAAACGCAGCCCCACTAATCGTGGGATTTGGCGAGAGTGGTGAAGTTTTGTTTAGCTCATCAGACGCGCCATTAATCGGACTAGCTAGCAAGGTTACCTACCTAGATGACGGCGTGTATGGCGTGGCTAATAGCGATGAAATCAGTGTATATCAAAACGGCAAAAAAATCTCTCCAAACTACGGCGAACTTCCAAAAGACAAAGGCTACGCGCAAAAAGAGGGTTATAGATTTTTCATGGAAAAAGAGATTTACGAGCAATCCCAAGTCATCACAGAGACCATGATGGGGCGTGTGATAAAGGCTGGGGATATTAAATTTGATGAAATTTCGCCTGATTTGTTTAAGGGTGTAGATGAAATTATGATTTGTGCGTGTGGCACGAGCTACCATGCCGCGCTAGTTAGCGCGTATCTTTTCGAAAGAGTTGCCAAAATTCGCACCAAAATCGAAATCGCTAGCGAATTTCGCTACAAAGAGCCGTTTTTAAACCCAAATGCGCTTTTTATCGTAATCAGCCAAAGTGGCGAGACAGCTGACACCCTAGAAGCCCTAAAAATCGCCAAAGAAGCAGGTTTAAAAACCCTAGCAATCTGCAATGTCGATAACAGCTCAATCGTGCGCTTAGCAGGCAGTGTAATCCTAACTCGCGCCGGTATCGAAAAGGGCGTAGCAAGCACAAAAGCCTTTGCTACGCAGGTCATGGTGCTATGGATGCTAAGCGTCTATGCTGCAAGGTTGCGCAAAACTATCAGCGAAAATGAGCAAAACGAGCAAATTTCAACAATGCTTAAAATTCCGCAAATTTTAAAAATAAATCCGCGCCTGCAAGAGCGAATTTACCGCCTTAGCAAGCACTATTTGCACGGACATGGATTTTTCTTTATCGGGCGGGATATTTTCTATCCGCTTGCACTTGAAGGCGCACTCAAACTAAAAGAAATTTCATATCTTCACGCCGAAGGATACCCAAGCGGCGAGATGAAACACGGCCCAATCGCGCTAGCAGACGGGCATCTTTTCACAATCGCGCTAATGCCACAATCCCTGCTGTATGAGAAAACCAAAAGCAATGTCGAAGAACTTGCCGCTAGGGATTCATATATTTTAGCGATTAGCCCAAAGGAATTTGACCTAGCAGATGATTTTATCAAAACCAGCGACCAAACCAGCCCAATGGCTGAATTTTTCGAAATGATGATAATCTTGCAACTTCTAGCCCTTGAAATTTCTGTGCGCCTTGGCAACGATGTGGATATGCCACGAAATTTGGCAAAAAGTGTAACCGTAGAATAAATTTTAAATATTTATTTACTTTAAATTTATAAAATTCCGTGAAATTTCACTTTCACGGGGTTTTTATGAAACTTGCAGGACAAATTCTAAACAAATCTGTAATCTTAGGCGACGACGGCAAAAGATACAGCTACTCTACCTTTGATTTCCACGACGAAAATTTAAAAATCGGCGATTTTGTAAGCTTCATCGCTGAAAAAAATAAAGCAGTTTTTATCAAATACATAAAAGACGGCGTAAGCCCAGAGCCACAGGACGAGACTTCGTTTCTCAAAAAAGAGGTAAATTTCGAATTCGTCGAAATCGAGCCTAAACAAAACGAAAATTTAGAGAGCAAAATTTATTCAAATTTCATACGCAAACACGGAATTCTCTCGTGCATTTTGCCACTGATTTTGGCTGGGGGATTAATGTTTTTCAAAGGCGAAATAATCTCATTTTTGCTCGCTAATAGCGCAAATTTGGGCTTTGTAAATTCAGCTTCACTTGGGATTTGCGTAGAGTTAGCCATAGTTTTTATCTGGTTACTTGCGTATTTAATACCGCTAAATTTGGCGTTTAACGGCCTTGCAGTCGCCACGCACGATCTATACGCCAAACGCCAAATCAACTCATTTAATCTATTTTTTATCCTAACTTTGATTGTCGCACTTGCAGAAATGAATAATTTCTTTGGGCTACAAAAATACGGCCTTGGCGTGCTGTGCGTGCTTGGCGTGCTGGGGTTTTGCGAATATTTTTACAAAGCCAAGGCATTTTTTTATCTTAGCAAAAAAACAGGGGTCAAACTCTTTATTTTAGCCCTGATTGTGGATTTCGTGGCTGTATTTAGCGCAAATGTGCTAAACAGATTTTTTGGCTTTATTGACCCTGATTTGATTTGGTGGCAGCATGTCGCAATCTGCGCTGTTATCGCGCCACTTTATATACTTTCGTTTTTGCTGATAAAACGCCTTGTTTAGGCGTTTTATTTGGCTCTTTTGGCGTAAAAATTTAGCCTAAATTTAGCAAATTCGCCCCGCATTATCGCCTCTCGCATTTGTTTTACTAAATTTAGATAATAATGCAGATTATGAATACTTGCTAGGCGGTAAAATGTCAGCTCGTGCGCGCGAAATAGGTGGTTTAAATACCCGCGCGAAAAATTTTTGCAAGTGTAGCAATCGCACTCATCATCAAGTGGGGCGTGGTCATGGACGAAACAGGCGTTTTTAATGCTAAATTTGCCCCTGCTTGTAAATATCGTGCCATTACGCGCATTTCGCGTAGGCATTACGCAATCAAACATATCCACGCCCCGCGCGACATTTTCGACCAAATCCTCTGGCGTGCCCACGCCCATTAAATAGCGCGGTCTGTTTTCATCAATAAAAGGCATGACCCCCTCGACCGTATCATACATAAGCTCGTTTGTCTCACCTACGCTCAATCCGCCTATCGCAAGCCCGTCAAAGCTCATTTCACAAAGTGCGAGCGCGCACTCTTTTCGCGCCTCATAATCCGTGCCACCTTGGATAATGCCAAAGATATTTTGGTGAGCGTGAAATCCGCGCGATTTATTTTCGCTGTGAAATTCCACCGCTTCCTTTGCCCATTTTATGGTGCGTTTCACGCTCAAATCAATGCGCTTTTTAAGTCTGATTTTAGCCTCGCTTTCAAGCTCGTTTGGATTGCGTGGCAAATCGACCAAATCATCTAAAATCATCATAATGTCCGAATTTAGCGCGTATTGCGTCTCTATCACAGAGCGGGGCGTGAAATAATGCGTGCTTCCATCAATATGGCTTTTAAATTTTATACCGTTTTCGTCATTTTTGGTGTTTGCCCGCAGTGAAAATGCCTGAAACCCACCGCTATCTGTTAGAAAATTTCCCCCAAATTTGCTAAATCCATGAAGTCCGCCAAATTCCTCTACCACGCTAGCTCCTGGGCGCAGATACATGTGATATGTGTTTGCTAGGATTATCTTTGCGCCTAGTATTTCGCTCGCATCGTGCGCGTCTAGGCCTTTGATAGCACCCACCGTGCCAACAGGCATAAAAATCGGCGTTTGCACCACGCCGTGCGCCATTTCTAGGGTGCAGGCGCGCGCTGCGCCGTCTTTTGCGTCTATTTTAAATTTCATTACTTTCCTTTGGTAAATTTTGCGCTATTTTACCAAAGTTTTTGCCTTTTTTAGAGTTTTTGAAATTTTTGCGTCCGCTTAAATACTCGCTGTATCTCGTGCCATACAGACTTGCGTGCCAAATTGCAAAGCCAAGCATGCTAATTCCGCTTATTTTATGGATTTTGCGCCACGCCTTGCCCTTTTTAAACCCACTAAACGCGCAGACTCCCATACTCACTGCAAGGCTGTTTTTGGCTAGTTTTCGCTGAAATTGCAAATCCAAAATTTTATCCTTACTTTTCAAATTTAGCCCCTTTTATCGAATTTAAAAGCAGAGCAATCGTCGTGCCATTATGCAAAATTGCCGTGGATATCGGGCTTAAAATCCCAAGCGTAGCCAAAAGCAAAATCACCGAATTTACCCCAACGGTGGCGTTAAAATTCCGCCTAATCAGCCTTAGTGTATCATCTGCTGCGGCTTTGATTTTCGCCACGCCCTCGATATCGTTTTTCAAAAGCAAAATTTGCGCGCTCGCCTTTGCGATGTGCGCAGAGCTAGGCATACCTATCCCCACATCTGCCGCCATTAGGCTAGGAGCGTCGTTTATGCCGTCTCCGATAAATGTAACCTTATGCCCGCGCGATTGCAGATCCTTGATAATCTCGGTTTTTTGCGTCGGCAAAAGCTCCCCATACGCCGCGTCAAGCCCCAACTCGCGCGCCACTTCATCGGCTTTTTGCTTCACATCGCCACTTAGCATTATGATTTGTTTGACCCCTATTTTGCGAAGCTGGGAAATCACAAATTTAGCATTATCGCGAAGCCTATCACGCAGTCCAATCACGCCCAAAAGTTTGCCGTCAAATGCGATGAAAAGTAGCGAAAGACCGCGATTTTCTAAATTTTCAATCCGTTTTTTAAACGGCGCGAAATCTATCATCTCATCATCTTGTAAAAAATGCTTCGAACCGATTATTAAAATTTTGCCCTCTATGTTTGTCTTCACCCCGTGCGCTACGACAAATTCGACCTCATCGTGGCTGACATGGATAAATCCACGCTTTTTGGCTGCTTCTACGATAGCCTGGGCGACTGGGTGAAAATAGTGCTCCTCCGCGCTCGCTGTCAAATTTAAAATGTCTTTATCGCTGAAATTTTTATCAAAGGATATGATTTTTACGACCTCTAAATTCCCGTGTGTGAGCGTGCCTGTTTTATCGAAGACAAAGGTATCGCTAGCTCCAAGGCTCTCTAAGGCTTTCGCCCCTTTTATGAGAATTCCAGCCTTGCCAGCCTTTGAAATACTCGATTTAAAGGCAACTGGCGTTGGGAGTTTGAGCGCACAGGAATAATCAGCCTGCAAAACAGAGGCAACGCTAGTGAAATTTCGATTTATCAGATACGAAACCCCAGCTAGCCCAAAGGTAATAGGCACTAGCTTATCGCCCAGCCTCATCGCACGCGCGCCGATTTGCGAGCGCTCTTTGAGTGCGTTTGCGATGTATTTTTTGATACTGTGCGCAGATGTTTCATCGCCCACGCTCTCGGCCCAAATTCGAATTTTGCCCTCTGCGACAATCGTGCCAGATAGCACACTATCGCCCCTGCTTTTGCGCGCTGGCAAGGCTTCGCCTGTCATGGAGGATTGATTAATGAGTGCTTCTCCGCTTAAAATATGGCCATCTACGCCGATGATATCGCCAGATCTTACCACGACGATATCGCCTGTTTTAAGCTTGCTAGCTGGGATTTTCATCTCAATTTTTTCGCCGTTTTGCTCTACCTCAACCCACGCCTCGCTAATATCAGGTTTGGCTAGCTCTTTTATCAAATCATCGCTTTTATAAACGGTGCTTTCTTCCATATACTCGCCAAGGGCTAGCATTGTATTTGTGCTATTTGCCGCGAAAGTATCGGCCCTGCCAAAGGAAATCCCCGCAGCCAAAGCTTCGAGCGTTTTAGAAGTTAGTCCGTGCGCTAGGCTCTCTTTTGCCCCCTCTTTAAGAAGCGGCAAACAAGCAATCAAGCTAAAAAGTCGCACAAACGCCGAATTTCGAAAGAAAAAATTCGCTCCAAGCGCAGCTGCTGAGACAATCAAAGCGTTTTTGCTAGGAGCATGTGAGCGTTCGCGCTTTTTGGCGCGCTTAAATTTGGCTAAATCTAAATTCGCTAGGTGCTTTATCAACTCGTCGCGAGTGCCAGTATTTGCGCTCTTGCGAGAGTTTGCGCTATTGCGGGAGCCCTCACTCTCGCCCTCGCCTTCGCGGGCAGTATTTTTGAAAGCTGAGCTAGTAAAATTTTTGTCATAATTTATAATTAAAGCGCCGATTTTAGCGTTAAATCTGCACTCTTTAACGCCGCTGAATTTTGAAATTTCTTTTAAAAATTCGCCCTCATTTAAATTTTTAAAAGCGCAAATTTTAAGCCTGATTCGCCCCGCACACTCGTGTTTTATCTCAAATTTCATCTTCGCTCATTTGCGCTTTTGCGTCCAAAAAACGCTCCTTCATCTCCTCAATCCCCATTTCAAAGAGCTCCGAGCCCTTTGCGATAAATTTAAAAAGGTTTGTTTGCGCATTTTCGTTAGTGAAAAAATACACGACCGCAGCGCCCAAAATTGCGCCATTTAGAAATGAATTTTTCTTAAAAAATTTGCTTTTGCCTAATTGATTTAGCCCAGCAAATTTTGAAAGGCTTTTTGATTTTTTGCCACCAAGTGCGCTATTTATCCATTTTGATAGCTCGCCAAGCTCGCCATTTGCGCTACTTTCGCAATATTTTAAAATTTGTTTTAACTCTTTTTTAGAAATCTTTTTTTTGCTCATTTTTCTTCCTTTGTGATTAAATTTTCGCTCATTTCTAGCGCGCATGTCGCCAAAACTGCGCCCACAAGCGCCCCCAAATACTCGCCCTGGACTAGTTTATTCGCGCTATAAATCGCCCCACCTGCGATGATACCTCCACGAAGCGCCGAATTTAGCCCGTCGCGCATGGCCTGCTTTTTGTTTTTGCCCTTTTTGACATTTGCAATCTCGCTCGCAGCCCCAGCAATCGCCCCAGCCAGCGCGCCACTTAGGGCATTATCGATTGGCGAGCGAGATAGAGTTAGTTTGGTATTCATACCCTAACCTTAAATTTGCGTCTCAGTCGCGCCCTCTGCGCGTTTGGCGCGTGGTTTAGGGGTGGTTGATTTTTTCGCCCGCGGTTTTTTCGCTGGTTTTTCGACTGATTTTTCGTTGCTTTTTTTGTTTGCGGATTTTTTTGGCTCACCAGCAGTTTTTTCTGGCTCGCCTTTTGCGTTTTTAAATTTCTCGCTAATCTCATCGCCTGCCTTATTTAGCGTGGTTTTGACGCCCTCACTCGCACTTTTTACCTTATCTTTTAGCTTTTTTGCGCCCTCACTTTTGGCAAGCTCACTAAGACCTTGTGCGATTTTTTTGCGATTTGTGAGTGCATAGACACTAGCCCCGCCAAAAACTAAACCTAAAAAAAATCTAATCGGCATAATTTCTCCTTTTAAAATTTTAAAATTTACATACTTATGATTTTTGCTATCATAATTAGAAAAAGTAAAATTTGATTTTACGCCAAAACGCCTTACAATCAAAATTTTAAGGCGTTTTAAACGATAAATTTATCAAATTTTTAGTGTGAAATAATAGAATATTTTTGTATAAAATTAGCTGAATTTATAAAAACGATTTTCATTTAATTATGAAAATTTTAAGAGCAAATATCATCAGCCGTAGAATTTACAAGCGAAATTAACTCAGTCGAAATCTGCCCAGATAAAAACTCCTCCCACAGCTGGGGCTTAAAAATTTCGCTGTCATAAAAAATCGTCAAAGAGCCAATTAGCGGGTTAAATTTATACTCTTTTATCCCGCTAATACTAGCGATTTTCGCCTTTAATTCCGCCTCACTAACCCCACTAATCTCCCTAATCTTGGGGCTTACGCGAATTCGCAAACGCCCCCTTGTGTGGGCGATTTTGGTAAAATATTTGGCAAAATTTAAAATATCGTTTTTCTCAATTTGCATTTTTTACTTCTTTTTTGGGCGAAAGGCTGTGATTTTATCGCTTACCTCGATATAAGCGCCACCGATTAAATCTATGCAGTATGGAATCGCCGGGAAAATCGGCTCTAAACACTGCAAAATCGCCTTTGGATTACCCGGCAAATTTACGATAAGAGAGTTTTTGTAAATACCAGCTGTTTGCCTCGATAAAATGGCGGTTGGGACATATTTTAGACTCACAGCGCGCATTAACTCGCCAAAACCAGGTAGCATTTTTTCGCACACTGCCTCGGTAGCTTCTGGCGTGACATCGCGTAGGGCTGGACCTGTGCCACCTGTGGTAAATACAGCGTCGCACCCGCTCTCGCACATTTCTCGCAAACTACCCTCGATTAGCGCGCGCTCATCGGCGATTATGCGGTAGTCAAATTCCACCTCGCCCTCTATCCACTCGCTCATTATGCGCTTTATCTCTGGGCCTCCCAAATCTTCATAAACCCCGCTTGAAGCGCGGTCGCTAATGGTTAAAATTCCTATTTTTACCTTTTTTTGCATATTTTTCCTAATCATCGAAATTTAATCTATCACTTCTAGGCGCAGGTGTTTCACTCTGAATTTCGCTCTGCTCTTCGCCATGCTCTTCGCCCAAATTTTCCTCGTCCTCATCAAGCTCTGGTTGCAATATCGAGCGCACGCCAGAGTGAGTGATATACTCATAAACAAAAATTTGCTTCGCTATCAAATTTAGCGCCTCTTGCATAGTGCGAAGCGTCTCGCCCACATCTTCAAAGCACGAATTTAATATCTCATTGACGCTGGCTGGATTTGGCACGAAACTATCCCCCATAGCGTATTCATAGACCATTTTTTGCGCCAGCTCGGTGGCTTCTTTGACATCGTTTGAGCCGTTTGTAAAGGCGTCATTTTTGTGTATCGCAAGGGCTGCTGTGCCGCTGAGTAGGACTTTGATTTGATTTAGCATTTGGGTTTTGGAGCGGATTTCGAAATCATCGTTTAAAAATTTATCGTTTAAAAGCTCGATTTTATCGAAATTCATCGAATACCAATACGCGATTAGCGCCTTTGCAGCCTGATAAAAGGCTTGGATTTCTTTTTCGTTTTCTGTTAAAATTTGGCTTTTTTGCACACCATAAAATACCTTTGTGCGCACATTTTCGAAGTCTATTAGCTCGATTTTATCGCTTCCCCTCTCCAATGCCTTCATCGCAGCCTCATTGACAAATGTCGCCACGCCTGCCCCGCTAAATCCCACGCAAAGGCGACTAACCTTGGTTATATTTAAATCAAATTTTTTATCCGCAAGGTAAATTTTTAAAATTTCAATCCTGTCTTTGTAGTTTGGTAGCGAGATAAAAATGCGCCTATCAAACCTGCCAGAGCGAAGCAGAGCCTCGTCGATCAAATCAATTTTATTCGTCGCGGCGATGACCATTACACCGCTATTTTCTTCAAATCCGTCCATTTCTGTTAGAAGCTGATTGAGCGTAGCCTCTCTCTCGTCGTTTCGCCCAACGCCCCTTTTACCGCCCACAGCGTCGATTTCGTCAATGAAAATAATCGCAGGCGCGCAGGATTTTGCCTTGGCAAAAAGCTCCCTGACGCGCTTTGCGCCCACTCCGACAAACATCTCAGCAAAACTCGCCCCACTTTGGTAAAAAAACGGCACGCCAGCCTCGCCAGCTACGGCCTTTGCAATTAGCGTTTTTCCCACACCAGGAGCCCCAATCATCAAAACGCCTTTTGGAAGTTTTATGCCAAATTTTTGGTATTTAAGCGGATTTTTTAGAAAATCTACGATTTGGATTAGCTCGTCTTTGACCTCGCTAATGCCTGCGATATCGCTAAATTTCACATCGCTTTTAACTGGTTCAAATGAGTTTGGTGCGAAATTTTGCGGCGCAGTATTTTGGGCTTGCGAAGCTAAATTTTGCCCTTTTTTACGGCGCGAAAGCACGGTTTCGAAATAATAGACAAAAAGAAAAAATGCAAAAGTGAAAATCACCAAAATCGCGCTGATTGTCATTTCGCCACTATTGCCGTGCGATTTGCTGATAACTGCGTGATTTGCTAGCTCTTTGAGATCGACGATATCGGCTAAAATGCGGTATCTTTTGCCCTCGTAAATGAAATTTAGCGCGCCGTCCTCGATATGGGCTCGCTTGATCAAATCCCTTTGCATAAGCTCGCTAAATTCGCGTTCGCTGATGTATTGCGCGTCATCTTTGAAATACACAATACTAAGCAAAACGATAAGCAATCCCAAAAACACAAGGATTAAATTTAGCTTGTTTGCCTTAAATTTCTGCCACATTTGACTCAAATTTGACTTCATAATCTTCTATCCTTACCCATTTTTTAGATAAATCTTTTTCGCTTTTTATCAAAATTTTATTATAAAACTCATCGTATCCCTCGTAACACTCGCCATTTTTGCGCTCTACTAGCACCGAAAGTGGCGATTTGTGAGCTTTGCGAAACTCGAAATTATTTAACGCTACGATATTTTTAAGCATTTTAAGCCTAGCTTTCGCCACTTCGCCATTAATCCTCCCACTCATCGAAGCAGAAGCTGTGCCCCAGCGTGGAGAGAAAATAAAGGCGTGCAGGTGCGTAAGCGGGAATTTTTTGAAATTCTCAACCGCCTCGCCCCAGACTTCCTCGCTCTCGCCAGGGTGAGCGACGATGAAATCAGTGCCTAGCGCAAAGCCTCTCTCGCCCAGCTCCAAAAACAGCTCCAAATCCCTAAACGCCGTGTTTCTGCGACGCATAATGCTAAGCATAGTCTGCGAAGTGTGCTGCAAAGCGATATGCAAATGTCGCTCCAAAAAGCTCTCGCCCAAAATTTCGCGAAAACTCTCATCAATCTGACTTGGCTCGATTGAACCTAGCCTAATGCGCTTTATGCCTGAAAGGCTGCCAAGCCTTTGTAACAAAGCCCCAAGAGATGTGGCGCTATCTTTGCCATAACTTCCGATATTTGTGCCAGTTAGGACGATTTCGCTAAAACCATTTTGGGCTAAATTTTGCGCCTCATTTATAATCAAATTCTCATCAATAGAGCGCGCGCGCCCCCTTACAGAGGGGATTATGCAATAAGCACACGAAAAATCGCAACCCTCTTGGATTTTGATAAAGGCTTTCGTGTGATTCTCAAAATCGCCGAGCACGCTACTTTCTTTATACTCCAAATCTCCGATATCGTAAAATTTCGTATCTGCGCGCAAATACTCATCGATTTTGGCCTTTTGGCTCATACCAAAAACGCCAAAAATTTGATTTTTTGCTAGCAAATTTTGCCCCTGAGATTTGGCGCCACAGCCTGTTAAAATCACCCTTTTTCCAGCCCTATTCATACGCGAAATATAGCCTCTGACATCGCTATCTGCGCCGTTTGTAACGGTGCATGAATTTATCACAACGATATCTGCTTCGCTCTCATTGCCCACAATCTGCGCGTTTTGCACCATTTTTTTGATTAATTCAGTATCGTAAATGTTCGTGCGACACCCAAAGGTCTTAAAATACACCCTCACCTATACTTCCCCCATAGGTGGCTCGTTTGGCTCGAAATTTGGCGCTTTGTTTGCGCCATAAGTTTTGCCGTTGTAAAGCGTGTAAGCTGGGTAAGCGATTTTGATATCATCTTCTTTTTGTAAGCTTTCTAAAATTTCACTTGAAATATTGCTTCTAAGGCCCAAAGTAGCGTATGAATTCGTCATATACCAAACCGAAATTTGAATACCATAAGGCTCGAAAAAGCTAAAAATTCTAGGCTCCACATTTGGATTTTTTATGCTGTATTGAGAGCGGAGTTTTGACATTTGCTTTTTGGCGATATCGGTGTAGCCTTTCGAATACTTTCTGACTATGTTTTTGATGATATACATAGCTTTTTTGTGATTGCTATCAAATGTGAGTAAGATATCGATGCCGTCCCAAACGGTCTTTAACCCAGAGTGCGTATAATTAGCCAGCAAATCTGTAAAAATGTAGTTATTCGGTATAAATACAACCCTGCCGGCGCGTTTGTTTTCTCGCCATGTAGTCATCGTAACATCTTCGAAAATCGTCATTCTAAGCACGGAAATATCGATGATATCGCCCACATACACGACGCCATTTTTGCAGACTTTGACGCGATCCCCTACCCTAAATGTGCCGCCAAATACGATTACAAGCCAGCCAAGCGAGCTCATAAACATATCCTTCATCGCAATCGCCAAACCAGCCGAAGCAAAGCCCAGCACGGTGACAAAATGCGTCATATTATCAATATACGAAAATAGCAAAATCAGCACGATAATGGTGAAATTTATGACATTTATAATTTTATTTACAAGGTAGAAATTTTCATCATTTATGACATATCGTTTGGCGATAAATTTGGCTAAAAACGCCAACGCCAAAACTATGCCAATCCATATAAGGATATTTCCAGCGCGCTTGATTTGCGCCGTGATATCGGCAGTTAGCGCGGTGATTTGGGAGTTTATTTTTTTCTCATACACATCATAAGTAGTGCCTGCAAGCTCGTAAGCAGAGCTAAATTCGCCGATTTCATATTTTAAATTTTCGTAATCTTTGATAAGTTTATCATTTGGTGAAATTTTCTCCACTTTGGCGTATAATTCGGCTTTGGTTTCGAGTTTTTCTATCAAAACCTTTAAATTTTCGATTTTTCGTTTTTGCTCTAATTTTTGCTCTTGTAAATTTCGAATCGTCGAAAAGCCCGTGATTATCGAAAAGGGATTGCTCACACGCTCTGGCTCTGGGGTCTCTGGCATAGCGACAATGTCCAAAAATGGGCTTTTTTCATACTCTTTTAAAAGCGAGAGTTGCTCATTTACGGCGCGAAGTTTTTTGCCTATTTCGTTGATCTCGTCCGCGTCGCTTAGGGATTTTTGCTCATCTTGCAGGATTTTTTGCTGTTTTAAAAGCTCTTGGTAACCGATGAAATTCGCAAATCTGCTAACCCAAAGATTGTTTTTGATCTCCTCATCAATCGCCCTAATCTGCTCGCCAAGCGGAGCAATCATCGCTACATCGGCACTTTCGCTCGAATTAACATATTCTTTATTTAATCTAGTGGCGGAGCTGTTTTGCTCTGATAAGCTTAAATTTTGCTCTGCTAAATTTTCGCTTAAATTTCCCTCGCCAAAAGCAAAAACAAAAAATAAAAAAAGAGTTAAAATTTTATTCATTGAAACGCTCTTAATGTCGATTTTACGAGATTTTCATCGATATCATCAGATACGAAAAAATCACCAATTCCCTTTGGCATGATGAATTTTATCTTGCCTGAGGCACTTTTTTTATCCAAATAAAACATTTCGTAAAATTTATCTACATTTTGGATTTTATAACTCACAGGAAGTCCAAATTTAGCGAGCAGCGCGCGAATTTTCTCTGCTTCGTTTGCGCTTAGTTTGCCAAGTCTTACAGCCAAATCATTTGCCATAACCATGCCAATCGCCACAGCCTCGCCGTGCAAATACACAGAATAATTCGTCAAATTCTCAATCACATGCGCGAAGGTGTGTCCGTAGTTTAGCACCGCTCTGATGCCGTTTTCGCGCTCATCTCTCGCCACAACACCAGCTTTTATTTCCACGCATTTTGCGATGATATGGGCTACTTCGCTATCACTCTTCAAATCATGCTCGCAAAAATACTCAAATAGCTCTTTATCAAATGTCACCGCCATTTTCACGGCTTCTGCCACACCTGCGCCAAATTCGCGCGCCGGCAGGGTTGAGAGAAATTTACTCTCACAATACACGGCGCGTGGTTGATAAAATGAGCCGATTAAATTTTTGCCGAAGCGGTTATTCACGCCCGTTTTCCCGCCTACGCTAGCATCTACTTGGGCTAAAAGCGTGGTTGGGATATTTATAAAATTTATTCCTCTTTCATAAATACTCGCGCAAAATCCAGTAATATCGCTAATCACGCCACCGCCAAGTGCTATTAGCGTGCTTTTGCGATCTAGTTTGGAGCTAAAAAGTTGCTCTAAAATTTGCTCGACGCTGGATAGATTTTTATACTCTTCGCCATCAGGAATTGTAATGATAAATTTCTGCCCACACTCCAATCTCTCCAACAAATACGAGAGCCAAAGCCCGCTAACCTTGGGGTTTGTGATGATTGCGACCTTGCCAGGAAGTGAAATTTTGGCTAATTCGTCGATAAAAACGCTGTAACTTTTCTCTTTCAAATCAATATCAATTTTCATATTCTAACCCCTTTATTTGCCTTATTGTAGCATAAATTTTGCATTTTTTTACCCCATATCGCATGGAAGAAAAATTTGGTGATTATGGCTTAGTTTGAAATACATTTTGTCAAGGTCTTTTTTGAAAATTGCTGTCGATTTCGGGGCTAAAATTTTATCGCTAAATGGCACAAACTGCAAGAAATCACTCTCTCCGCTAAGCTCGATTAATGGGTTTTTGCTCATATCATCGTGGATTATGAGCTCTTTTGAGAAAAGCTTTGACAAATTTAGATAATTTTGCACAAACTCTCCACCTTTGCCACCGTTTTCGTTAAAAATATACAGGTGAATATTCATACCAAGCTGCGAGCTGATATCAAAAACTACGCTTGATTCCTCGTCCATATTCGCTCCGCCATTTACCACCACACTGCGTTTTATCGCGTCTAACTCGCTCTGCCCTAGGCTTAAAATCGGCACGCCAAGACTTTGCAAATAGGCTTTGTTTTTTTCAAAAATCTCCCTCACACACACGACCAAACCAGCCTTATTTTCGCTCACATCGCCGTTTAAATTCGAGATATTTTTCTCTTTATAATCAATTAAAATTTCAAATTTTTCATCATCGCTTTTAGCCTTAATCTCCTCAAAACTAGGCGAAATTTTAGGATTTACCACCCTAATGCAAATTTTGTGATTTTGAAGCCTGCTATCTAGATACTCCACCGCTCTTAGCATCTTATAAATCGAGCTCTCGCTCATTTCCTTCATATCAATTAGTGCATAAATATTTATCCCAAATGGCGATGGAAACTGGCCGTTTTGTTGTTTGACCTGCGCAAATACCGCGCGCAAGGCACTTGGCTCGCCCACGACCAAAATCGTATCGTTTGGATAAATCACCGTGCTTTTCGTGGTGATTATGTAGGTGTTGTGGCGATAAATCATCGGGATTTTGTATCGCTTCGAGCTTAGAGTGCCTACCTTGCGATACGCAAATGAGCTTCCCACGGGGATTTTTACCTCCATTATCTCGCCCCTACCAAGCCCCACATACTGCGCAAAAACCGGGCTATCTGGCAAACAACCCATAAAACGAGATGAATTTAGCGATAAAACATTTAAAATTTTAATATGCTTTTCTTCTTTGTATTCTTGCACCAAATCCCAAAAATCAGCAAGATAAATTTCCAAATTTGGCGCAATTTCTTTGAGATTATTCAGGCTCACCCTAGCGTCAAATTCAATGTCCATTATCATTATGCACCTATCGAATTCGCCCTGATTTACTACTAATTTTAGCCTTTCTATGCTTGTGGGATCGAAAATCTCCACGCTGAAATTTTGCATACCCAAAATCCCCTCAGGCACGCAGGAGCTGTCTTTTGCGATGATGAAGTATTCGTGGATAACATCTTTGGATTTGTAAATTCTATTTAAAAAATGGCGCGCGAAATCGCCACTTGCTATGATTAAAACTTTTTTCATTTTTATCCATTAAATTTTGATTTTTCAAAATTATATCAAACATGGCTGAAATTTAAGCGTTTTTGCAAACTCTTTCAAAGAATTTTAAGATATAATTAAAGGTTAATTTTCACAAAAAGAGGCTAAAATGAACGATAAAATCACAATTATCGGCGCAAGAGAACACAACCTAAAAAATATAAATTTGAAAATTCCAAAAAATAAATTAGTCGTTTTTACCGGCCTTTCGGGCTCTGGCAAATCCACGCTAGCCTTTGATACACTCTATGCTGAGGGTCAAAGACGCTATGTAGAGAGCCTTTCGGCGTATGCTAGGCAGTTTTTAGACAGGGTTGGCAAGCCAGATATCGACAAAATCGACGGCCTAACACCAGCGATTGCGATAGATCAAAAAACCACCTCCAAAAACCCGCGCTCGACTGTTGGCACGATAACTGAAATTTACGATTATTTGCGCTTACTTTACGCTAGAACGGGCGTGCAACACTGCCACCAATGCGGCAAACCAATCTCAAAAATGAGCTCATCTGATATCATCGCCGAGGTTATGAAACTCCCAAATGGCGCGAAAATTTCAATTTCTGCCCCGCTCGTGCGCGAAAAAAAGGGCACTTTTGCTGATTTGATCGAAGATATGCGAAACAAAGGCTATGTCAGAGCCCAGATTGACGGCGTTTTAGTCAGACTTGACGAAGAAATCGAACTAGCCAAAACCAAAAAACACACAATCAAAGTCGTCATCGACCGCGTCAGTATCAGCGAAGAAAACGCCACGCGAATCGCAAGCGACATCGAAAATTCCTTAAAACTTAGCTTCGGCGAGGTCGAAATCGATATCGCAAACGCAGGTGAATTCGGGCTTGCGCACGATCATATCCATTACAGCGAACACATGGCGTGCTTTGATTGCAAAATTTCATTTACCCCACTCGAACCGCTGACTTTTAGCTTCAACAGCCCAAAAGGTGCGTGCGAGGAGTGCGACGGGCTTGGGATTAAATTTAGCCTAGATTTAGCTAAAATCATAAACGAGGCAAATTCTATCGAAAACGGCGCGATTAAGGTAATGTCAGGGTTTAACAAAAGCTATTATTATAAATTTTTGCTCGGATTTTGCGCCTCAAACGATATCCCCACAGATGTCCCATACGCCGAGCTTGACGAGGCACAAAAACAGCTCATTTTATACGGAAGCGCGAAAGAGGTGCCGTTTTATTGGAAATCGCACAAGCTAATGCGTAAATTCGAGGGCGCGATAAAATACGCCTATGATTTGCTAAAAAACGAAAACGATTTAGACGAATATATGAGCGAAAAAACCTGCTCTGCTTGTGGCGGACTGCGTCTAAAACCCCAAAGCCTAGCCGTAAAAGTCGCTAGCAAAGGCCTTGGCGAAGTGGTGAAGACAAGCATAGAAGAAAATGTCAAATTCTTTGGCGATGAGAAAAATTTCGCCCATTTTAGCCCGCAAGAAGCGCAAATCGCGGCGCCTATTTTAAAAGAAATCAACGAAAGGCTATTTTTCTTAAACGATGTTGGTCTTGGATACCTGACCCTCGGGCGCGACGCACGCACAATCAGCGGTGGCGAAGCGCAACGAATCCGCATCGCAAGCCAGATTGGAAGCGGACTAAGCGGGGTAATGTATGTCCTAGATGAGCCTAGTATCGGGCTTCACGAGCGCGATACACAAAAGCTAATCAATACACTTAGAAATTTACAACAAAAAGGAAATTCCGTAATCGTCGTCGAACACGACAAAAAAACCATACAACAAGCAGATTTCGTCGTAGATATCGGACCTGGGGCTGGTAAATACGGCGGCGAGGTCGTATTTAGTGGAAGTGTGGAAAATCTGCTTAAAAGCGACACACAAACTGCGCTGTATATGAACAATCACAAAACGATTGATTACCAAAAAAACCGCCCGCAAAAAGAGTGGTTAAGCATAAAAAATGTCGAAATCAACAATATCCACGGCCTAAGCGCAAAATTTCCTTTGCGAAATTTAGTCGGAATTACCGGAGTTAGCGGCAGCGGCAAAAGCTCGCTCGTGCTTCAAACAATCCTGCCAGCAGCATTGGAGGAACTTAACCGCGCCAGAAATGTTAAAATTCTAAAAAATGCCAAAATTTCAGGCCTGCAAAATTTAGACAAGGTCATCTACCTAGACCAAAGCCCAATCGGTCGTACCCCACGCTCCAATCCAGCCACTTACACTGGCGTCATGGACGAGATCCGCGCGCTTTTTGCGCAGACAAAAGAGGCGATGATAAGGGGGTATAAAATCGGGCGATTTAGCTTCAATGTCAAGGGCGGGCGTTGCGAAAAATGCGCAGGAGAGGGCGAAATCAAAATCGAAATGCACTTTTTGCCCGATATTAGCGTAGTTTGCGACGCATGCGGTGGTTCGCGCTACAACGCCCAGACGCTTGAAATTTACTACAAAAACAAAAATATCGCCGAGATTTTGGCGATGAGTATCGACGAGGCTTTGGAGTTTTTCAAAGCTGTGCCAAAAATTTATCAAAAACTCAAAACCCTCCAAGATGTAGGCCTTGGCTATATCGCGCTAGGTCAGCCTGCAACCACGCTAAGCGGGGGCGAGGCTCAGCGCGTCAAACTCGCGAAAGAGCTTAGTCGCACGGATACCGGCAATACACTTTATATCCTCGATGAGCCGACCACTGGCCTACACTTCGCCGATGTCGATAGGCTGGTGCAGGTGCTTCATCACCTCGTGGATTTGGGCAATTCTGTCTTTGTCATCGAGCATAATATGGACATCATCAAAAACTGCGACTATCTCATAGATATGGGGCCAGAGGGTGGCGATGGTGGCGGAAAAATCGTAGCGCAAGGCACACCAAAACAGCTTGCAAAAAACTACAAAAAAACAGGCTCTTACACAGGTGAGTTTCTAAACGAGGAATTTGCAGGGTAAAATTTGGGTGAATTTGGGGAAATTTAGCGTGAATTTTGGAGCGAAATTTGGCAAATTTAGTTTAAAATTTGTGTGAAATTTGCATAAAATTTGCGTCAATTTTCCCAAATTTTCAAATTTAGCCTAAAATTTCTCGGCTAAAAATCTACGATAAATTTCATCTTTGCACGCGCGTGAAATTTCGCCGTTTTTGCAGGCATTATCCAAAATTTTCAAAAACTCACCCGCAAATTTTGGCTCGTCATAAAATTTAGCTATCGCCTCTGTAACCCTGCCTGGCAAATTCGCAAATTTCGGCGCAAAATTCGCCATTGGCTTTAAATTTATCTTTTCAATTTTATTATAAAGACAGCTAAATTTACGATTTATTTTGCGATTTTCTATGATTGCGCGCCTTAAATTTCACTGATTTTGGGATTTAAATTTGAATAAAAGTGGTGGTTAGAGGCAGAATCGAACTGCCGACACGCAGATTTTCAGTCTGCTGCTCTACCGACTGAGCTATCCAACCACGAAAAAAGAGAAATCATTTTATTTAAACATTGCTTAAATAATGATAAAATTTGAAAAATTCGGCTAAATTTCAGCCAAATTTACACAAAATTTCCAAATAAAGACAAATTTTAGGGTATAATGGCGCGAAATTACAAAATTTACGAAATTTACAAATTTAAGGATTTTTATGAAAGCGATTTTTTCGATTTATATCCTCGCTCTTGGCGCGCTCATCGGTATCGAGCTTAGCCTTGGCGCGCTTGTGGCTCCGACGATTTTTTACCCGCAAAATCTCATTGGCGAGGGCGTGCTTAGCCACTTCCAAAGCGGTCAGATGATGAGCGCGATTTTTGTCAAATACAACGCCATTTTAATGCCGTTTTCGATAATTTGCCTAATTTTTGAAATGGTGAATTTCAACAACAACAAATCCCAACCCTTCAACCTAAAACTCTCAACCCTCATGCTAGCGCTCATAAACCTCATTTTAGCGACACTTTTCGTGCTGTATTTCACGGAATTTATCCTAGACGCGCAAAAGCTAGGCGAAGCAGGCACACAAACAGCCGAATTCGCCCAAATCCACAAAGCCAGCGAGTGGTGCGCCAAGCTAATGATAATCGCGCAAACGGTGCTGTTTTTCCTAAAAATGGTGCCAAACTTGCGCATAGGCAGAGGCGATGAAATTTAGGATTTATTACGACGATACCGACGCGCAGGGCATCGTCTATCACGCAAACTACATAAAATTTTGCGAGCGGGCTAGAAGCGAGGCGCTAATGCGTGCGGGCGTGAGTTTTTTTGGCGAGCACTCGCATTTCGTGGTGAGCGATTTGCAGGCGAAATTCCTGCGCTCTGCGGTGCTGGGCGACGAACTAGAAATCAAAACCACGCTCAAAGAGCTAAAAAACGCAAGCGCGGTGCTGACGCAAAAAATCTACAAACTAAAAGATATAAATGGGCGCGAATTTGACGAGTTAATCTTCGCCCAAGATGTCAGAGTCGCATACCTGCAAAACGGCAAACCAGTGAAATTCAGCGACGAAATCGTGGAGTTTTTCAAGGGGTTGTGAGGTTTGGCAGGGCTAAATTTTGCAAATTTAAAATATAAAAACTTGCTTTTATCTACCGAAATTTTAAAAGAATTAAAGGGGCTAAAATAAAATTTGATAAAAATATAAATTTGGTGGGCAAGGACGCCCACCCTACGGTGCTTTATGAAAATAAATTTAAATAGGAAATTTTTATGAAACAATCAGAAATTTCATATATCAAAAAAATTGTAAATAAATATTATAATGAGGCGTTAGAGTGCTTTGGATGTTCTTCTCACATATTGTTTTGGAACTATGATGAATTTAAAGATAATTTAGAATATAATTTTGAAGCATTTTTGTATATGTTAAAAAAATTGATAGATAATGGAGAAATTTTGGTTTTAGTTCCATATTGTTTTTATGACAAACAAACAAAAACATATTCAACAAAAATTAAAAAAATAAATGGTGAGCGGGATATTTTTTGGGATATTCCATCTGATGAAATTATAAATTATACACGCAGTGTTTTACCGAAAGATTTAAATGATATAAGTAACTATTCAAATAGTAAAAACTATGGTATTTTTTGGTATGATGATTGTCCGCAAATCCGTTGGGTTGATAAAGAAACTGGAAAGATTTATTAGTATCGTAGGGTGAGCACCTTGCCCACCATAAGGTTACCAAAATTTTCGCTAGGCAACTTACCACACTACAACTAAAATTTCGGCGCAGTATCCAAGATTGCCTCAGCGTGGAATTTTAAAAGCGGTTGCGAAAAGCAAAAGCAGTTCTCACAACCGAAATTTTAAAATTTTAATACGAATAAACTAATCCGTATTTTTCAGTGATTTTTTTCAACTCACCATTTGCCTTCATCTCAGCGATTACTTTATTTACGAAGCTTTGCAAATCGCCCTTGTTTTGCGACATCAAAGCCCCGATTTCATCGCGCGTAAATGGACTTTCTAGTAGCGGAGCGGCTAGTTTAGGGTTGTTTGCCACATAATACGGCGCCTCAGTGGTTTCTGTGATCATCACATCAGCTACGCCTTTTGCGATTTGCGCTGGGATCTCGGCGTTTTTCTTATGGACGATGATTTTAGCGTTTTTAAAATTTGCCCTCGCAAATTTCTCGTTCGTTCCGCCCGGGTTTATCATCACGCGAACGCCCTTTTTATCGATACTCTCTAAGCTTGTAAATTTCGCTGCGTCGCCCTTGCGGCACAAAATCGTCTTACCGCTAGCAAGGTAGCCATCGCTCATTAGCATAGTTTTTTTGCGTGTTTCGTTAATCGTAATGCCGGTAGTAGCGATATCGAAGCGCTCTGCCATAGTATCATCGCTCAGACTCGGCCAGCTAGTGGCGACGAACTCAGGCTCCACGCCAAGCTTCTCGGCGATTGCTTTTGCGATATCGATGTCAAATCCCCATAGCGTGCCGTTTTGCTCGCGCACACTTAGCGGTTTATAATCCCCAGTAGCGCCCACTAGGATAGTTCCGCGAGATTTGATTTGATCTAGCGTAGGTTGGTTTAACGCTGGTTGATTACTCGCACAACCAGCGAGCAAAAACAAAAACGAAAGCCCTAAAAAAAGTGTTTTGAAATACTTTTTCATGCAATTCCTTTCTAAAAAAATTTGAAATTTTAATTTAATTTTTGAAATTTACCCTCGCCGACCTCGTAAATTTTGGTATCAAACCTAAGGCCGTTATCGTAAAATTCCTCGCTAAATGCCCGCTCATAGCGGTTTAATGCAAAATTTGAATAAAAATAGTCAAACCCGCTAAGCGCGCTGTATGCAATCCACTCGTAGCGCAAATCCACGCCAAGGCTAAGCGCGCGATGAAGAAGCGAGTTTGAAACCGGCGAAATGGAGTTTGCAAGGTAAAATTTCCCGCCAATCGCGCTTGGAAGCGCACCGATAATCTCGCCGTCAAAGCCCACTTGCGTAGCAAGCAGGTTTTGCGTGTTTAGCTTTTTGTGCGAAATTTCGCCGATTACTGAGAGTATTTTAGAACTAGGCAAATTTAGGATAAAATTCGCATTTTGTGGCAGTTCGCCCTCAAAATCGAAAACCGCATTTCGGTTGCTTTTAATCGTGTAAAACTCCTCGATATTGCGACTATCAAACGCCATATCGTTTAGCACCTGCGACAGCGCGCTCTCATCGCCGATAGCGTATAAATTCTCAGCGAAACGCCCCAGCAGATACTGCATTTGCTCGCTGTAATCAATACCGCCAAAATATATATTATTCGACACGAACCCACTTAAATTTTGATTTAGCGTCGGCACAAAAACTATACTACTATACTGCGAGTTTTCATCTACTATATCCACGCCAGATCTATTTAATGGAGCGATTATGAGGGCGACATTATCGCGCTCCATAGCTTCAAGTGCCGCTATAATGCCCTCCTCGCTCTCATTTCCTATGTAATAAAAGCGCAAATTCGCCTGCAAATTTCTCTCGCTCACAAATGCCAAAAGCGCATTTGCAATGCTATCTGCGCGCGAGCCAAGGATATTTTGCGCCATTAAAACACCCACTTTAAAGCCCGAATTTTGCGAGTTTTCAATCGTCGCACTCATCGCATTTGCCACGAGATTATACACCTCGCCTTTTTCACTGTCTGGGTCCCAGAGCGTGTATCCCTCATCTAGGCTTTTTTGGATAAAATCCTCGCCCTCAAACAAAATCTGGGTGCTAGAATTTTCATCATCGCTTATCGTAAAATTTAAATCTTTTAGCGAAATATTTTCGTCATCGTGCGCCAAGCAAAAAACAGCGATTAAAAGCGCAAAAATCGCTCTCACAAAAATTCCTTTATCTTGCGCAAATCATCGTGAAAAAGTGGAATTTGGCTTGGGTTTTGGCTTAGGAAATTTAGATCAAATGTCGGTATGAAGGTAATCCCGCCCTCACGAAATGGCGTGCCGTGAATCAGCCTGATATCTGGGAGGTTGTTGTTTTTAAGCAAAATTTTAGCGCACAGCTCGCCAAGGCAAAGCACGACTTTGGGACGAATTATTTTAATCTCGTCGATAGCGTAGGGAGCGCATTTGAGTATGATTTCAGAGGTGAGTTTTTTATTTAAATTTAGGGCGCATTTTATCAGATACGACGCGTAAATTTCGTCGATTTCCAAACCGCAAAACTCCTTCAAACTAGCCCTAAATTTCTCGCCCAAATTCCCGCTAAATGGCTCACCGCTCTCATCTTCTGCGTGCGTTGGGCACTGAGAGATTACCATTATTTTAGCGTTTTTATCGCCATAAGGCACCATGGCGTGGGTGCGTGTTTTGGATAGTTCGCACAGCGCGCAGTTTTGCACGCTATGCGAAAGGCTATCAATATCGCTAAAAAATCTCTCGCCACTAGCAAGGATTCCAGCGTCGATATACCTGTAACCAAACGCCTTGTAGCAAAGCAATCTATGAAGTTTCGAGCCCTGCATTACTTCATTTTCCTTGCGACAAATCCGCGATCAAACCCGGCTAAATCTTTGTAAAATTCAAAGGCAAATCCATGCTCGCTTAGTGTTTCTTGCATGCTTTGCTTTTGATCATAGCCCATTTCGCAAAGCAGATATTTCGTGCGATTTTCGCTTAAAAAGATTAGTTTTTTTAGCTTCTCATCGCCCTTCTCGCCACCGATTAGCGCCAAATTTGGCTCTTTTAGCACTCTCTCATCGAGCTTATACGAGGAGGCGATATATGGCGGATTTGATACTACGATATCGAAATCCCCCTGCACCCCGCTTAGGTATTCACAATGCACAAATTCAATATCCACACCCAAATTTTGGGCGTTTTTGCGCGCTACTTCAAGCGCACTTTCGCTGATATCAGTGGCGGTAATTTGCGCGTCTGGGAAAAATTTTTTAAGGCAAATCGAGATTATCCCGCTTCCAGTGCCGACCTCGCAAATGCGCGGAGTTTTGAAAAGATGAGCCACGCTAAAAGCCTTATCGACCAAAATTTCAGTCTCGAAGCGAGGTATCAGCACCCGCTCATCGACGAAAAACTCAAAATCGAAAAATTTGCACTTGTTTGTAATGTATTCAAGTGGCACGCCAGAAGCGTAAATTTCGACACTTTGGCGAAATTTTTCCTCATTTCGCATAGCGTGGTTAAAGAGCATTACAAACTCTTCGTTGCTTAAATTTTCGCTAAATTTCAAAAGCTCCCTTGAAACATACCTAGAATTTGTCCTGCCGTGCGCCCATTTTAACGCCTCGAAAATTTTCATTCTAGCTCCTTGATACGCTCATACAGGCTCGGGTGCGAGTGGTAAATCGCGCTGTAAAGCGGGTGAGAAATCGGAAAAGTTTTGTTTTCGCTACCAAGTTTTTTAAGTGCGCTAATCATATCATTTTTACTCGCATTATCTGCGCCGAACCTGTCCGCGCCAAACTCGTGCATACGGCTAAATTTCGACATCACAGGCTCCAAAAAACTCTGCAAAATCGGCAAAAATAGCATGATAAAAATCAGCGTCGCACCGCCGTCGCGCACTAAATTTAGCGCGTCAAAAACCCCATTTGTAGCCAGATTTCCAAACACGCCAAAAATCACAATCAGCATAAACGCCCCAAGCGCGATATTTTTGAGTATGTCGCCGTGTTTGAAATGCCCTAGTTCATGCCCCAAAACTGCCAAAATTTCACTCTGGCTTAGCTTTTTTATCAAAGTGTCAAAAAGCACGACCTTTTTACTCGCCCCAAGTCCGCCAAAATACGCATTTAAGCGATTATCGCGCTTGCCTGCGTCGATGACGAAAACGCCACTACTTTTAAAGCCACATTTTGCGAGTAAAATCTCGATTTGCGATTTTAACTCGCCCTCAGCTAGTGGCGACATTTTGTTAAATAGCGGCGCGATGAGTGTAGGATAAATCAAATTTATCAGCAAAATCAGCCCAAACGAAAATCCAAACCCATACACCCACCAAAACTGCCCCAAATTTTGCACGCAAAAAACTAGCGCAAAAACCACCAAAAAGCCAAAAATTAGCGTTAGCGCAAGGGCTTTTAGCTTATCAGCGATGAAAATTTTAGGCGTGATTGTGGAAAATCCTAGTTTTTTGTCTTTGATAAAAGTGGCGTAAATTTCAAACGGCAAATCAATCACCCCGCCAAGTATGATGAAAACTAAAACAAAAACGCTTTGGATTAGGATACTTGCGCCGCCCTCCAAATTTACGCCGCACCCGCCAAATTTGGCGTAGATAAATTCCTGCAACGCACCCGCACCATAACAAATCCAAAAAATCGCGACCAAAAGCCCAAACGCAAGGCTAAAAATTTCAAATTTCAGATTTGTAATGCTGACAATTCCAGCCTTTTGATAGTCTGCTTCGCTTAAAATCACGGCTGGTTTTTTGGCGTTTTCTTTGATAAAATTTAGCTGTAAAAGGGCTAATGAAATTTTATAAATCGTGTAAATTATATAAATGATTATCAAAAAATAAAGCATAAATTTTCCTATTTTAAATTTTCAGCCAGCGAGAGCACCTCGAAATATTCGTTTTCCATTTGATTTAGTGCGCCCTTTTTCTCTTCGAGCTCTTCAAAAAGCGGTTGAAGCCCGATTTGTTGGTAAATTTCAGGGGTTGAAAGAGCGTGATTTAGCTCTTTTATTCTATTTTCTATCTCTTCGATTTTGGCTGGATATTCTTCTAAAATTTTGTTTTGTTTATAACTAAGTTTAGTCGTGGCGGTTTTTTCTTTTTTATTTTCTTTGATTTCGGGCGCAGTATCCCCCGCGCTAGAAGCGACCTCGCTTTCATAAATTTCAAGGTCTTTTATCTCGTCTTCATACTCCAAATACTCGCTGTATGGTATATAAATCTGCTCGATTTTGCCCTTTTCAAACGCCCAAAGCTTGTTTGTGATTTTGTCGATGAAATATCTATCGTGGCTTACGATGATAACTGCACCTTCGAAGCTGAGCAAATAATCTTCCAAAATGTTGATTGTAGCGATATCCAAATCGTTCGTCGGCTCATCTAAAATAAGGCAGTCGTATTGCTCGGTAAAAAGCTTGGCAAGGGCGACGCGGTTTTTTTCGCCACCGCTTAGCACGCTTACTGGTTTATCCAAAAATTCTTTTGGGAATAAGAAATTTTTAAGATAGCCATAAACATGCATATAATGTCCGCGCACCATAATGTGATCTCCGCCATTTGGGCAAAAAATCTCAATCAAACTCTTATCGCCTGAAATTTCAGACCTAGCCTGATCAAAATAGCCGATCTTAATATCGCCCCTTTTGATCTCGCCCCCGTCAATGCGAGTTTTGCCAATTAACATTTTTAATAATGTCGATTTTCCAGCACCATTTGCGCCGACTATGCCAATCCTCTCTCCTTGCAAAACCCTAGCCGAAAAGCCCTTAAAAAGGTCTTTTCCATTTAAAATTTTACTTACATTTTTGCACTCGAAAAGCATTTTTTTGCGGTTCTCGCCACCTGTGCCGTTGAAATTCCTACTAGCGCGTTCAAGCTCCAATTTCACGCGCCTTATCACGCCCGGATTTTTTTTGGCTTCTTCTCTCATGGCTAGCACGCGGGCTTTGCGACCCTCGTCGCGTTTGAGCCTAGCTTTGACACCACGATGAAGCCACTCTTCTTCGTATTTTAGCTGTTTTAAAAGCGTTTCATGGGATTTTTGCAAGCTAGCTAAAATTTCTTGTTTGCGCCTTAAATAGTTTTCGTATCCGCCATCAAAAAAGCTTAGTTTGCCCTCCTCTATCTCGATACTTCTGGTCGCAAGTTTGTCGATGAAATAGCGATCGTGCGAGATGAAAAGTATGGTTTGCTTCGAATTTAAAAGCATATCCTCCAAAAATCTCACCATATAGACATCAAGGTGGTTTGTCGGCTCATCGAGTAGCAAAATATCTGGCTTTTTTAGCACCAGCGCACCAAGTGCCACGCGGCGAATTTCGCCCCCACTTAGCGTGCAAGCCGAGCGGTTTTCGTAAATTTTAAGCCCAAAATGCTCCAAAATTCGCTCGATTTTATTGTCGATATTCCAGCCATCTTTGGCGTCGATAAATTTATTTAGCTCATTTTGGCGGGTTAGAAGTGCTTCGTTTTGGGGGTCGTTTGAGATTTGTTCTAAAATTTGGTTGTATTCATCAATGGCATCGTAAATTTCTTTGAGTTCGCGTTTTAGGGCGTCTTTGACAGAGAGATTATCGTCAAATTTCGGGCTTTGTTCTAGCATTTGGATATTTATGCCATTTTGCGTGATGACACGACCGCCGTCGATTTCATACTCACCAGCGATGATTTTCATCAGCGTAGATTTTCCGCCGCCGTTTTTGCCGATGATTGCGACTCTCTCGCCAGAGCTTAGGCTGAAATTCACGCCGTCAAGGACAGTGTTTGAACCGAATTTTTTAACTACATCAATCAAATCAACTAATGCCAAAATTTGCCTTTATAGATAAAATTTGTCGATTGTAGTAAAAAAAATATTAAATTTGAATAATTTCTAAATTTAATCTATGAATTTTTCGCTAAAATGCGCTTCTTATTTTAAAAAAAGAGAATTAATGAAGGAAATTTCACTAACAAAACTAAGCCTAGCAATCTATGCGGATATGTTTTTGCGCCTAGTTACCGCGCTGATTAACACCTATATGATAAGCCTTGTCGATGTCAGGCTCGTAGGCGCGCTGGGCGCTGGCAATCAGGTATTTTTGCTTTTTATCACGGTTTTTGGGTTTTTGGCTGTGGGTTGCTCGGTCGTGGTCGCCCAAGCTCTGGGGGCTAGGAATAAAATTTTAGCCCTGCGCGCAATACATACTAGCATTACCTTTAACGCCCTAATCGGCGGACTTAGCGGGGTTTTTGTATTTTCGTGCGCCACGCTTTTACTCCGTGCCTTACAGGTGCCAAGCGAACTTCTCGCTGATAGCACGATTTATCTAAAAATCATTAGCATTGTCTTTGCAATCGACGCTGTGGCGATAGTTTTTAGCGCGATAATCCGCGTGTATGGCTATGCAAACTACATAATCATCATCTCAGTAACGATGAATATCATCACTTTGGTTGGAAATTTTATCGCACTTTTCCAGCCCTTTGGACTGCCATTTTATGGGCTTTTTGGCGTGGGAATTAGCACGATTATCGGGCGGATTGTGGGCGTGATACTTTTCGCGCTAATTGCCGTAAAAATCATAAAACTAAAATTTTACTTTTCAATGTTTTTGAAAATAAAATTTGAAATTTTACGCAAAATTTTATCCGTGGGACTGCCGAGCGCTGGGGAAAATCTGCTTTGGATCACGCAATATCTAGTCGCCTTTGCCTTTGTAGCAAGTATGGGCGAGGCAAGTCTTACGGTGCAGACGATTTATTTTCAGATTTCAAGCTTTATTTTCTTTGGCGGAAGCGCCATTAGCATGGCAAACGAGGTCATCGTAGGTCGCCTAGTGGGCGCAAAAGAGCCAGAACGCGCGTATTCGCACACCTTTCACGCGCTAAAAATCGGTCTAATCGTCACGGCGTTTTTCATCGCGGTTGTATTTTTCGCGCGCGAGCTAATCATGAGCGCGCTAAATCTGGGCGGGGCGCACAAAGAAATCATGCGGCCGCTGTTTTATCTAACGATAATCTTAGAGCTTGGGCGCACTTTCAATATCGTTTTCGTAAATGCTCTACGCGCCAGCGGCGATGCGAGATTTCCGTTTTTAATGGGGTTGATTTTCATGTGGGGCGTGTCGCTTCCGGTGGGGTATTTTTTAGGCATTTCGCTTGGAATCGGGATTTTGGGCGTTTGGATTGGGTTTTTGTGCGATGAGTGGCTCAGAGGCGGGGCGAATACTTGGCGGTGGATTAGCAAAAAATGGCAGAGCAAACGATTAGTCTAAATTTGGGCGAAATTTGCGTTTTGGCTAGTTTCAAGCGCGTAAAATACGCTAGGATTCGCATTAGCCCTGATTGCGCCGTGCGTGCTAGCGTGCCGTGGTTTTGGAGCGTGGAGAGAGCCAGAGAGTTTATCGCCTCGCATGAAATTTGGATTAAAAAAACCTTAGAAAAATACGAAAATTTGGCGCTAAAAGAAAACGAGAGTGAAATTTTAGGGCAAATTTATGAGCTGAAATTTGGCGAGAAATTCGCGGATTTGTGGAATACTGCGCCGAAATTTAGTGCGCAAAATTTTAGCGGTGGCGATACTGCGCCGAAATTTTGCGAGAGTGGCGCGAGTGATAGTGCGCTAAAATTTGACGCAAATTTCGCGAGTGATACTGCGCCTAGCGCCACGCCAAACACGAACGCCACGAACGCCACGAACGCCACGCCAAACGAAATTTTGGCGCAAAATTTGGCGAAATTTAACGGCAAAATCGCCATTTTGGAGAGTAAAATTTACTGCGCAAACGAGATAGAATTTGCGAAATTTAAGAAATTTTTAGCGTTAAATTTATACAAAGATTTGATTAAACTCTACTTGCCGTTCGTGCAAAAGAGCGTCAATCGCCTAGTCGTGCGCGATATGAAGACGCGCTGGGGCAGTTGCAACAGCGCGAAGGGCTACATAAATTTGTCGTTAAAATTGGTCGAAAAAGATTTGCGCTTTATCCATTATGTCGTGCTTCACGAGCTAACTCACCTCATCTACGCCCACCACAGGCGCGAATTTTACGACTTCATAGCTGGGATTATGCCTGATTTCAAAGAGCGAATTAATCTGGTGAAAAATAGATAATTTGCACCCCTGTTGTCATTGCGAGGAAAGGCGCAAGCCTTGACGAAGCAATCTACGCGTGCAAAATTTAGAGAATTTTTAAAATTTATCAAAATTTATAATCTCTATTCTGCCTTGTTTAGCTCACTAGTAGCTTTGCTGCAATACCCAAAATTTGTTTGGCTTTTTCTATGCTAACCATAACTTACTCCTTTATTAAAAATTGAATTTTCTAAATTTTATATTTTTATTAAAAATCGACATTGTGCGTGGCACACTATCTAAATTTTTAATCTAAACTAAAAAATCGTCTAACTTTCTTTTTGAAAGTATCTTTTGGAATTTCTATATCGTCAAAATCATCGCTCCAAATTTCATTTTTATTTTGAAACCAGCCGTCATTTTGAATATGTGGTATAAATTTGGTTTTGTTCTCTACTTCAATATTTATTGATTTAAAGTATTCTAAAAGCTCGTTATATTCTTTAACTGAATAGACATTTACCAAAAGATAATTTCTATTTTTGCACCTTAAAACAAAATTCTTTTTAAGTAACCAAAGTGGTTCATTTGCCTTTTTTAGCTTGTAAATTTTATATGGTAAGGCAAAAAGCAAATACAAAGCTAAATGTCTAATATAAAGCACGATTTTACCGATATGAACGCCTATGCTAGATTTTTTGTATAACTCATAAGGCGTGAAATAATGAAATCTGCCAAAATTTGATTGCAATTCGCAAACTACACAAAAATAGGCTTTTTCTAAATTCAGTGCAGGATTTGGGATTGTTTTATTTTCATTTATATATTTATTTTTAGAAAATAAATCCGCAATTATATAAGCTCTTGTGCTTGTAATTGATTGACTTGTAAAAGTGAAGTAACTTTTGTTTTGTTGTTTGTATTTTTTCATTGTTATGAAATTTTTTATAGAAACAAATACAAGATACACAGCAATCAATAAACCAAGTATATTTCTATTAGTAAAATTACCTATAAAAATTACGATATAAACAAAAAATAATAAACCAAATAAGGACAAAAACCAAAATAAATAAAATAATGAAAATACTGACAAATCGTTTATAATTATCGGTTCCTTATCATAATCTCTCTTATTAGAATTCATCATCTCTCCCTCACTCACACTTCTTACTCTGCTCTGCAATTAGGCTAAGTTTTTTAAGCGTGAAATTTGATTTTAGTATGTGAGCTTGTAGCTCTGATTTTGCTTCTATGGTAGCAATTAGCGAGTTTATCGCTTCAATTTTATTACTAAAATTTCGCAATGACACGAAATTTGCGTTTTGGAATTTTAAATTCGTGGCAATAACAGATTTAGCAAAATTTGCACTTTGATTACCGCGCAACGGCAAATCGGCGCAGGGTTCATAGGTTCGCGCCAAGCGCGCCTTGCAAAGGCAAAATCACCCTCACTCGTCTTTTTTGCACTCTTGCGGATTGTTACAGCCGCAGCCCTCGCATTTGTTGCAGGAATTTTTGTTTTTCGCAAAGCTTCTTGCCGCCAAAAACAAAAGCCCGCCAAGCACCACTAAAACCGCGATTGTTCCGATATTGTTGATTAAAATTTCCATATCAAATTTTCTCTTTATAAGGTTTTGCTAGCATTAAAATCATCAGCGCAGCGCACGCGCACGCCACGAAAAGCCCTACTCCCACGCCTTGCGCACCACTAAAAAATCTGCCAAATTGATAAATCATAAGCGCGACCGCGTAAGAAAACAGCGTCTGATACACAAGCGCAAACGCCGTCCAGCGCACACTTCTCATCTCTTTTGCGATTGTCGCCATTGCCGCTATGCAAGGCGCACAAAGCAGGTTAAAAGCCAAAAACGCATATCCGCTAAGCGTGTCAAGCCCCGAAAAATCGAGTATCCCAAAGACCGCCACGACCTCTTCTTTGGCTACTAAGCCCATAAGCGTAGCGATTGCAGACTTCGCGTCGCCAAAGCCAAGTGGCGCAAATAGTGGCGCCACAAACGCGCCGATTTTGCCGATAAAGCTATCATTTAAATCAAGCTCTATATCAAAGACAAAGCCCCCCTCGGCAAAGCCAAATCTCGATCCGCACCAAATCAGCACCGATGAGATGAAAATTATCGTTCCAGCGTTTTTGATAAACGAGCTAACGCGCTCTTTGACGCTTCGGTAAATATTTTTGAGGGTTGGCATGTGATATGGCGGCAGCTCCAAGACAAAAGGTGCAGGTTTGCCCGCAAACATCGGCGTTTTTTTCAGTATTAGCCCTGAAATCACAATCGCGCAAATCCCTAGAAAATACGCACTAGGTGCCACCCACCACACTCCGCCAAAAAGCGCAGCGGAAATGAGCGCAATCATCGGCATTTTCGCCGAACACGGCATAAATGTCGTCGTCATAATGCCCATTTTGCGGTCTTTTTCGCTCTCGATTGTGCGCGTGGCTAGCACGCCGGGCACGCCACAGCCCGTGCCGATTAGCATAGGGATAAAGGACTTGCCACTAAGCCCAAATTTGCGAAATGCGCGATCCAGCACAAAAGCCACGCGCGTCATATATCCGCACGCCTCCAAAAACGCTAAAAAGATAAAAAGCACCGCCATTTGTGGCACGAAGCCAAGCACTGCTCCAACGCCACTAATAACGCCGTCTATAATGAGGCTTTTTAGCCACTGTGCGCAGTTTATGCGCTCCAAAAACTCGTCCATTACCACAGGAAGCCCACGCAAATACAGCCCATACTCGCTAGGATTTGGTAAAATTTGGGCCTCTAAATTCGCACTAGCTAGTGAAATTTGCTCTTTTAAATTTTCGTTTGAAATTTGCGAAATTTCACCGCTTAGTGCGTCAAAATTTTCGCTAAATGCGCCAAAATCGCTTTCATTGCAAGCGGTTTTGAGATTTTCTGAGACTGCGCTAAATTCAGGATTTATCAAATCTAGCGCGCCCACAAATTCGCTCGTGCAAATTTTGCTTTGCAAATGTGTGCCAAGAGCTTGCTCGTATTTTTCGCCACTTCCCACGAAAAATCCGTCGCCAAAAATCCCGTCATTTACGGTGTCCGTCATCAGCCCGCCCACGCCTGTAACCGAAGTATAATACACGATAAACATAATCACCGCAAAAATCGGCAAAGCGAAAATTCTATGCGTCAAAACCTTGTCGATATTTTCGCTAGCATTTGCTACGAAATCGGTGTTTTTGGCAAAACACGCCTCTTTTACGCGCGCGATATAGTTGTATCGTTCATTTGCGATAATCCCCACGCTATCGTCATCGAGCTCGGTTTCACAGGATTTGATTTTTTCCTCGATTAGGCCAAATTTGGCTTTTTCGATTTTTAGCTCTTTTAGCACGCTCTCATCGCGCTCGAAAATTTTAACCGCATACCACCTATCGCCCTTTTCGCCCTTTAAAACAGCGTCTTCGATATGTGCTAGCGCGTGTTCGGCTGCGCCACAAAAATCGTGTTTTGGGTGCGGGGCAGGGTTTTTGCTAGCCTCGATTGCTAGCTCCACGCATAAATTCGTGCCGATATTTTTAAGCGCAGAAATCTCCACACACGGCGCGCCAAGGGTTTTGCTAAGAAGTTTTAAATCGATTTTATCGCCTCTTTTGCGCAAAATATCGGTCATATTCACAGCGATTACCATTGGAATTTCAAGCTCCAAAAGTTGCGTGCTAAGGTATAAATTTCGCTCTAAATTCGTGCCGTCGATGATATTTAAAATCACATCTGGATTTTCGTGCAAAAGGTAGTTGCGCGCCACAATCTCTTCTGGCGTGTATGGCGAGAGCGAGTAAATGCCCGGCAAATCGGTGATTATGATATTTTCTTTACCGATTAAACAGCCCTCTTTTTTCTCGACCGTTACGCCCGGCCAGTTGCCGACAAAGGCATTTGCGCCAGTTAGGGCGTTAAAAAATGTCGTTTTGCCACAATTTGGATTTCCTACAAGTGCGATTTTTATCATTTTTACTCTTTAAATTTGCAAATTTTATAAATTTTCGACCTCTATCAATGACGCGTCAGCCTTGCGTAGCGAGAGCTCGTATCCTCTCACGCCTAGCTCCAAAGGATCGCCTAAGGGGGCGGCTTTTTTTAGCTTTATTTCAATGCCTTTTGTAATCCCCATATCCATAATACGGCGCCTAAGTGCGCCGTCTCCGTGGATTTTGACCACCTTGACACTTGCGCCGATTTTTACCTCATTTAGCCTTTGCATAAATTCTCCATAAATTTCATTATTTAAAGAAATTTTTGATTTTGCTTAAAATTCCCTCGTCATTTTCGCCAAAGCTAGCTTGCAATTCGCGCAAAAGCTCGGTTTGTTTGTCGTTTAGTTTCTTTGGAGTTTGGACGCTGATTTGCACAATCAAATCGCCTTTTTGCTTCGTTCTGATATTTGGCGCACCCTCGCCATGGATTACAAATCTATCCTTATCCTTGCTTCCGACTTTTAATTTTAACTCGGTTTTGCCATCAAGCGTCGGTACTTCGATACTCTCGCCCAAAATCGCTTGGGTGAAAAACACAGGCACTTCGATATACAAATCATCGCCATCGCGCTCGAAATGGCTATCTGCGCGCACCCTTACTAGCACATACACATCGCCGACCTCGCCTGTTTTAGAGACATTTCCTTTGCCCCCTAGGCGGATTCTTTGCCCATCATCAATGCCAGCTGGTATGTCAAATTTGACGCTGATTTCCTCCTCGATATATGCCTTGCCACCGCAATCTTTGCATTTTTCTTTTATGCTCTCGCCACTTCCACCGCACGCGCTACAAGTCTGAATAAAGCTCATATATCCGCGCCTTGCCATGATTCGCCCAGAACCACCACAAGTTTGGCAGGTGTGTTTTTTCTTGTCTTTTGAGCCGGTTGCGTCGCAAGTAGGGCATGGTTTTTTGATTTTGTATTTTACATCTTTATGCACGCCGCGTAGAGCTTCTTTAAATTCCAAAGTAACGGCTAATTCTGTATCTATGCCATACGGATCGACGCTTCGTTTGGCTCTGCTACCGCCTCCGCCAAAGGCTTGCTCGAAAAAGTCGCTAAACATCGAACCAAACCCAAAGGCATCTCCTGCGCTACCGCCACCGCCAAATCCGCCAGATAAGCCCTCTTTGCCGTATCTATCATACATTTTGCGTTTTTCTTCATCGCCTAGGACTTGGTAAGCTTCGTTTATTTTTTTAAACTGCTCTTCGCTCTCTTTGTTGCCTTGGTTGCGGTCTGGGTGGTGCTGTAAGGCTAGTTTGCGAAATGCCTTTTTTATCGTTTCAGCGTCCGCGTCGCGCGCCACGCCTAAAATATCATAATAATCTTCTTCCATTATCTCTCCTAAACTAAAAAGGCTCAATTTTATCTAAATTTGCTAAAATGCAAGTTAAGATTTAACTATTTTACAATATAATGCAAAATTTCAAAATTTTTATAAAGGACGCGTCATGGTAAATGTGCTTATGATCGAAGACGATAGCGAATTTGCTACTTTGCTAAGTGAATATTTGGCTAAATTTAATATCAATGTTACAAATTTCGAAGACCCATATATCGGACTAAGTGCCGGAATCAAAAACTATGATTTGCTAATTTTGGATTTAACTCTTCCTGGCATGGACGGACTGGAAGTATGCAAAGAAATCCGCGAAAAATACGATATTCCAATCATCATTAGCTCGGCCAGATCAGATGTCAGCGACAAGGTCGTGGGCCTGCAAATCGGAGCAGATGATTATCTGCCTAAACCTTACGATCCAAAGGAAATGCACGCGCGCATTATGAGCCTAATTCGCCGCTATAAAAAAACAATCGAAAAAGAAGAAACCGTCGCTGATAGCGTATTTCGCATAGATGAAAAACGCCATGAAATTTACTTTGGCGAAGAGGCACTCGTGCTAACTCCGGCTGAATATGAAATTTTAGAATATCTCATCAAACAACACAGCTTTTCAGTTTCTCGCGAGCAGCTAGTATATCACTGCAAGAGCCTAAAAGACAAAGACTCAAAGAGCCTTGATGTCATCATCGGTCGCCTTCGCACCAAAATCGGAGACAACTCAAAATCACCAAAACATATTTTTTCAGTTCGCGGAATCGGATATAAGCTCATCGGATGAAGCACTCTTTAATCACGAAAATTACGATATTTTTCGTAACTGCGATAATTTTGGTTTGCGTGCTGTTTATCACATTTGGGCGAATTCAAATGAACAAAGCCCTAGGTAGCATGCAAGCAAACCAAATCAACGCCGTAAATTACCTGCTAGAATCCTACAAACGAAACAACCCGCCACAAGATATCGAAAGCTATTTTTCAAATTTTGGCTTGGAGCTTGTCAAGGATAAAAATTTAGTCCAAAATGTCCTAATTTCAGGCAAAAAATACTTCGCGCAAGAAACTGCCATAGGCGAGATTAGCTCGATCGAGTATAACAACACTCTGTTTTTAAATATCAAAAACAACTCAATGGTCGTGGTTTTTGAGAGCATTGGCACCAAAAATTTAAACGATCCGCTCTGGGTGGGATTTTTGATTACTATTGTGGTTTTGTTTTCGCTGTATCTCTCGATTTTACGCAGTTTCGCGCCACTAAAAAAGCTTAGCAAAAACATAAAACAATTCTCACTTGGAAATTTAGAAATAGATTTAAAACAAATTCGCCGTGAAGACGAAATCGGCCAAGTAGCGCATGAATTTAACAACGCGATTATTAAAATTCAAGAGCTTATCCGCTCTCGACAGCTGTTTTTACGCACTATAATGCACGAGCTAAAAACCCCGATTGGCAAAGGCAGACTAATCACCGAAATGCTCGATGACGAGACGCAAAAGACGCGCCTTGTGGCTGTTTTTGAAAGGCTTGAAATTTTGATTAATGAATTTGCAAAAATCGAGCAACTTCTATCGAAAAGCTACACGCTAAATTACCAAAAATACCATTTTAGCCTGATTTTAGAGCAGGTTCGCGATATGTCAATGCTAGATAAATGGGATAGCTTAGTTGCCGAAAATATCGAAGATGACGCCATTATCAATGTCGATTTTGGGCTTTTTGCCTTGGCGATTAAAAATTTAATCGACAATGGCCTAAAATATTCCAGCGATCACCATGTCAGCGTGATTTGCGACGAAAACAAAATCAGCGTAGCCAACCACGGAGCCGCGCTTGAAAAATCCTTCGAGCACTACAAACAAGCCTTTATTCGTAACAAAAACGAAAAGGCCACTGGCATGGGGCTTGGGCTGTATATCATAGATAAAATTTGCGAACTTCACAAATTTAGCTTTACTTATAATTATTCAGATAATACACATTATTTTTCTATAATTTTCAACAATCCAGGCAGTAAAAAATGAGTGCAAATGATAAATTTGAAGAGCTAGTTGCTAGCTTTGAAAAGCTCCCGGGCGTGGGCAAAAAGTCGGCTTTGCGTTTTGCGTATTATGTCAGCGTGCAAAATTCAACCCTCGGGCTAAATTTAGCTCACAATATCGAAGAAGCTGTGCGGGGTCTGAAAAAATGTGAAATTTGCGGTGCGATTTGTGAGGACGAGATTTGCGAATACTGCGCCGATGAGGAGCGAGAGAGCGAGAAAATCGCCATTGTAGAGAGCCCAAAAGATATTTTTATCTTTGAGAGTAATAAAATTTTTAACGGCAAATATTTTGTCTTAGAAGACGCTAGCGAAGAAATCATCGACAAACTTCGCGCCATGATAATCCAAAATGGCGCAAATGAGCTGATTTTTGCGCTAACGCCTAGTATAAATTCAGACGGGATTATGCTCTATGTCGAGGATAAACTCTCTGATTTAAATTTGCGTTTTAGCAAGCTTGCCCAAGGCGTGCCAACTGGCGTAAGCTTGGATAATATAGATATGCTTTCGCTTATGAAGGCAATCAACGGGCGCACGAATATATAAATTTAAAAGGAAAAATAGTGAAAAAGGTTCATTTCATAGGCATTGGCGGTATCGGAATCAGCGCGCTGGCTAGATTTTTGCAGGAGCGAAACTACACGATTTCAGGCTCTGATATTTCAGAAAGCCCCACTACGATAAAACTACGCGAAAGCGGTATGGATATCAACACCCCGCACAGCGCAGAGGCGATAAAAGATCAAGAGGTCGTGGTGTATTCAGCCGCTATCAAAGAGGATAATGTCGAGCTAGTCGAAGCCAAAAGGCGCGGTATCAAATGCCTATCGCGCAAAGAAGCCTTGCCTTATGTGCTAAAAGACAAGCATGTATTTGCCGTGGCTGGGGCGCATGGCAAAAGCACCACGAGCGCGATTGCCTCATCGCTGATAAATGGCTCGGTTATCATCGGCGCGATTAGCAAGCAGTTTGGCTCAAATATGAAATACGAAAACAGCGAAAATATCATTTTCGAAGCCGACGAGAGCGATTCTAGCTTTCTTAACTCCAACCCTTATGTCGCAGTAGTAACCAACGCTGAGCCAGAACACATGGATCATTATGATAATGATTTAGACAAATTTCACGCCGCATATCGCGGATTTTTGGAAAGGGCTAAAATTCGCGTTATCAACGCCGAGGACGAATTTTTAGGCTCGTTAAATTTAAGCGCGATCAAACTCTACCCTTCGCGAGATATCACGGATCTAAAAATGGTTTTGCGTGATCATCAACCCTATCTTAGCTTCAATCTCAAAGAGCTTGGCAGATTTGAGGTTTTTGGGATTGGCGAGCATATCGCAATCGACGCATCGCTTGCGATTTTAGCCGCTGCGTGCGAGACGGGGCTAGAAAACATACGCCAAAATTTATTAAACTACAAAGGCATTAAAAAGCGTTTTGACATACTTTGCGCCAATCCAAATTTCGTCCTAATCGACGACTATGGTCATCACCCCACAGAGATCGCTGCTACGCTAAAAAGCGCGAAAGAATACGCCGCCTTACTAGGCATTAGCAAGATTACGGCGATTTTCCAGCCACACAGATACAGCAGGTTAAAGGCAAATTTAGCCGGGTTTAAAGAGTGCTTTGGTGAGGGTGTGGATTTGGTGATTTTGCCTGTGTATGCAGCCGGCGAGAACCCAAACGGCGTGGATTTAAAAGAGGAGTTTAAAGGCCTTAATCCGCTTTTTGCCGAGAGAGTATTTAGAAACGGCGAAAAGATCGAATTCAGCGATATTTTTGGCGTGCGCCATATCATCAATGACGGCCTAGTAATCGGCTTTGGCGCAGGTGATATCACATATCAGTTGCGTGGAGAATTTTAAGGAAAAGTTGTGCGATTTTTGATTTTTATTTTTGCTTTTTTATTCATAGTGGCGATTTTTTTCGTGGATAATAAAATTTTAAATGCAAAATTTAAAATTTTGCTTACTGCAATTATTTTATGCGTGGGAGGTAGCGCCTATTTTTACGAAAATTTTAGCGCAAATTTTGCTAAAAATTCCCAGCAAATCGTAAATGCCTTTAATGCTGGAAAAAGCGTGAAATGCCGTGGCGAGAGCGTGGAGAGCGCGCATTTTACCTACTCGTTTTCGCTAAATTCCTTCATCGCCAAAAAAGACGCTCCACACCCATACAACGGCAAAATTTACGAGATTAAAGAGTGCGAATTATGAACATAGACGAGCTGTTTAAAAAACTCGATTTAAGCGAGTATTTGGCGAAATTTAACTCATATTTGGCGCGCGAAAAACCGCTATTTTTGCACGGCGATAGCAAGATAAATTTCGAAAAAATAAATGAATTCGCTAAATTTGACATAAATCCTTGCGAAACTATCGCTAATCTCGATGACGCGCTAATGCGCCTTGGCAAACACGCCGTGCTTCACATAAGCGAAATTTACGAATTTAGCAAGATTATCCGCTATTTTTTGTATCTAAAAAGGCAAAACTTCGAAGGAAAACTGCGCGCATACCTTGATAAAATCGAAATTCCAGATAGCATAAAAGCCATAAAAGACTATTTTGACGAAAACGGCGCCTTCAAAGACAGCGTCGATGAGCGTTTCATCGCGCTAAATGAGGCTTACAAAATCAAGCGCGAAGAGATTAATCAAACCCTAAAAAAGCTAATCTACACAAAATCCATTTCGCCCTACCTAGCCGACACGCAGATTCACTATATCAACGACAGCGAGACGCTTTTGGTGCGGGGCGGATTTAACCACGCGCTAAAAGGCGCAGTTTTGGGGCGCTCGGCCAATGGGTATTTTTATGTCGCACCCGATGCTGTAACCGCGCTCAAATCGGCTCAAAGTGCGATTTTGGATAAAAAAGAAGAAATCATTTTCGAGCATTGTAAAATAATTAGTTCAAATTTCACCAAAAATTTGCCGTTTTTGAAATTTATAAACTTAGCTTTCGACGAAATCGACGGACTTATCGCAAGAGCGCAGATGATGAGAGCAAATGACTACGAAATCGTGCTAGCCGATAGTTCAAAAGATATAGTAATTAGCGAATTTGCACACCCTGCGCTAAAAAATCCTAAAAAAATCAGCGTGGAATTTCGTGGCAAAATTTTGCTGATTACTGGCGTAAATGCCGGCGGAAAATCCATGCTTTTAAAAAGCATAATGAGTGCGTGCCTGCTAGGCAAATACCTGCTTCCTATGCGAATTTGCGCCCAAAAAAGCAAGATTGGCTCGTTTAAGGAATTTGAGCTAATCATGGAAGATCCGCAAAATGCCAAAAACGATATCTCCACATTTGCTGGGCGCATGGTCGCATTTAGCAAGCTTTTTGGGCGCAAGGATATGATTGTGGGTGTCGATGAAATCGAGCTAGGAACTGATTTCGAGGAGGCTGCGAGCCTGTATAGCGCGATGATAGAGCGTCTCATGCAAAACGATATCAAAATGGTCATCACCACCCACCACAAACGCCTCGCAATGCTTTTGGCAAAAGACGCCAATGTCGAGCTAATCGCCGCGCTGTATGATGAGAAAAACAGCGTCCCAAAATACGAATTTTTAAAGGGCATTATCGGCAAGTCTTATGCCTTTGAAACAGCGCTTCGTTACGGCATAGCGCAAAATTTAGTCGCAGCCGCGCGCCAAAATTACGGCGAAAATAAAGAGAATTTAAACGAAGCAATCTCAAAAGCGATAAATTTAGAGCTAGAATTAAAGCAAAAACTAATCGCCACCGAGCAAAAAGAGCGCAAACTCGACGCCCTAACTGCCACGCTAAAAGAGCAAAAAGAAAACGCACAAAACGAGCTAGCTGCCACGATTTCTAGGCTAGAAAACGAGTATTACCACGCTATAAGCGAGGCCAAACGCACGGTTAGGCTAAATGATACCAAAGAAAAGCAACGCGCTATAAACCACGCAAACGAGCTAGTTAAGGCGATTTCTAAACCGGAATTTAGTGCCAGCGAGCCTGTGGATTTCAAGGTCGGCGATCGCGTAAAATACGGCAAAATCAAGGGCGAAATCGTAAGCCTAAACAAAACTATGGCGATGATTGAAAGCGACGGAATAAGGCTTCGTGTGCCACGCGATATGCTAAAACTAAGCGGAAATCAGCCAGCCCCAGCGCCAAATAAAATCAGCATAAAGGTCGAAAAACCGCGCGAAGCCTCGCTAGTGTTAGATCTGCACGGACTACGCGCCGATGAGGCGATAACGCGCCTTGATAAATTCATCAGCCAAAGCCTTGTAATGGGCTTTGACGAGGTTATCGTAAAGCATGGAATCGGCACTGGCAAACTAGCCTACGCCGTAAAAGAGTTTCTCAAATCACACCCAAGCGTGAAAGATTTCCGCGACGGAGCCCCGAACGAAGGGGGTTTTGGAAGTAAGGTCGTCAAACTCTAAAATTTGCGTGAAATTTCAAAATTTAGTGTGAAATTTTTGCTTTTATGATATTTGGTATCAGTTAAATTTAATCTACAATCCACTATAATAATATCAAATATCAAAATACAAAAGGTTAGCGATGAAAAATTTCACACCAAATAACGAAATTTTCGGCTTTGCTGGAAACAAAGATTTCGTGCCAGATATTTTTAAACCATTTTGCAAAGAGCAAATTTGCCAAATTTTTTTGACGCTGTATAACGCAAATCTTGGTAGCGCTTATCAAATCCCGCATAAATTTAGCCGTAATTGCACCAAAATTCGCCAAATTTTTGATAAATTTATCAAATTTTCACTCGCCAAAAACAGCCTAAATTTCAAAAAAACAACCAAATTTTGCCTTACTTCAAATTTAATCATTTACTCATTTTTACAGGGCAAAAAGGCTCCACTTTGCGCGAGCTTACCAAAACTCAAAGTCGCCAAAATCATCGCCCTACTCCAAAACAACGGCGAATTTGGCATTAATTTCGACGCTTCAAGCGGATTTAAAAATTTCGTGTTTGACAAAATTTCATACAAAAACAAAAACTGCCAAATCTCGCTAAATGGCGAGGTTATCGTCATACAAAAGGGCGAATTTCGCCTTGGAATTTTGCCCTTTTTTAGGCAGGTTGGCGACGCAAACGGCGCAGGTATTCAAAGCGACATCGCCCTTGCAATCTCGCAAAATTCGCACCTAAATCTAGACACGCTATATCTAGTCTATCCTAGAAGCGAGCATTTTCGCCGTCATATCGAAGTCAAATCCCACTCTTTCGCGCCGGATTTCACTCTCAAACTCGTCCCTTACAGCATAAATAATAAAATTTTTTTGAAAGGATAAAACATGGTAGGAATTATTTTTGGTAGCTCTATGGGCAACACAGAGGACGCCGCAAAGGCGATTTCAGCGCAACTTGGCACTGAAAACGAGGTCGTAAATGTCGCTGACATCGCCCCTAGCGAGCTTGGCAAATACAGCTCGCTCATCGTAGGAAGCTCGACTTGGAACGACGGCGAGTTGCAGGACGATTGGGCGAGCTTCGATTTTAGCGCTCTTGAAGTTACGGGCAAAACCGTGGCGATTTTTGGCATGGGCGATAGCGCTAGCTACTCGGACGCCTACTGCAACGCAATGGCGGAATTATACGAAAATTTCGTCGCAAAAGGCGCCGTAATCGTGGGTGCGGTGAGCACTGAGGGGTATGAGTTTGACGCTAGCAACGCTGTCAAAGATGGCAAATTCGTAGGCCTTGCCCTAGATAACGACAACCAAAGCGATTTGACGGATTCTAGAATTAGCGCGTGGGTGGAGCAAATCAAGCCAAATTTGGCGTAAATTTATCTAGTTTGGGGGATACTGCGCCGCGAAATTTAGTGGCGGAATTTTAATCAAAGTGGCGAAAGCTCGCCACTTTTAGCTTTAAATTTTAAAATTTATTTTGTGTAAAATCCCAAAATTTCACAAATGTAAATTCTATGAAAATCCTTGTTAGAATACCACATTTCAGGCTCTTGCGAGCTTATGAAATTCTCTTCTTTAAAATACGAAGTGTAGAGTTTTTTGCATTTTAGTATCAAATTTGCCTCTTCAAAACCGATTAAATCCCGCTCTAACAAAACCGAATTTAAGCCACAATTTGCGACCTTATCCTCGTCTTTTCCACTGATTTTGCCACAATATGCCAGAGCCTTTTTGTGTCCAGGCTCAAAAAACGAAAGGCTCATAAGCTCGCCTTTTTCGCTGAATTTGAAGGTGTGGCGTTGCGGGCGGATGTAGATGTGCGCTACTGGCTTTTCCCAAAGATAGCCAAATCCGCCCCATGAGGCTGTCATTGTGTTGTAGTGTGGGTATTTTTCGCTAGTGCCGCTGCTAACTAGCATCCACTCTTTTCCTATGCTTGAAAACGGCTTTAAAACGCTATCTAAGTCCGATATTTTGGCTTCTTTAAACTTAAAACTCATTGTTTTTCCTTTTGAAAAATTAGGTAAATTCTAGCGATTTTTTGTTTAAATTTACAAATTCGCTTTAATCTGTCATTGCGAGAAGCGACAGCGACGAAGCAATCCAGAGAAATTTAAAAAAATTTTAATTCACAATAAAATTTGATAAATTTTAAATTCGCTCTAAATTTTACTGGATTGCCACGACGGCTACGCCGTCTCGCAATGACAATAGGGTTGCTAAATTTTTTGGTGGGCAAGGATGCCCACCCTACGCTAAAACTCATCGTTATCTCCTTTATATTGAAGTTTATTTTCTAAATTTTTTATCTTGTTAATTTTGTCTTTCCATTCAGTAGTGTTTCGAATACCCCATTCGCCACGCCTTCGTGCTTCCGAAAATCTTTCGTAATCTGCAATCTTAGCCGTATAGCTTTTATCGTGGATTGCTATATTTTTGAAATAGTAAATTTCTTCTAGTTCATCTATTGTTTTATCGTGAATTTGTTCGTAGTATCTGCAAACTTCTTTAAAACTAATTCTATCGTCTAATAATTCTGACGCAAAAATATTAAAATACAGATTTTGTGGAATAAGCACATAGTATCGCTTATTTCTTTTTTCTATAAACGCATAATTAGTAAAAAAGTCAATCTCAAATCCCCCGTCATACACATAAGGTCTGATATATATAAAATTTTCTATAAAATCTCCGTTTTCATCGATTAAATCTTTTTGTGCAAACGGGTCAAATAACTCTTTTTTTGGTAGCGGATTGCTTTTTAAAATTTCTTCATAATTTGCTTTAACACTACCATTGTTATCGCAAATTTTAGATACGATATTCATCAATTTTTCTAAATTTAAATTTTTATCTATTTTCCAAAATCTACATTTTGTCTTGCTGCTATTATACAATGTGCAGGTTTGGTATGCTGAATGCGTATGGCTAAGTTTCCAATCGCCCCTTTTGTGTCTCATTATCTCAATTTCATCTTTACTAAAATTATCAAGCTTATACAATTTTTGTAAATGGTCTCTTAAATTTCGCTCCACCAACTCTTTAACGCTTACTTTGCCATTTTCCGTGATTTCTTCAAATGTTGCGTTATGATTATAAAAATACTCCCTATCTTGTCTGTCTTGTTCTCTTTCGTTGGCAATGTTATAATTTTTGTAAAAAACATAATAAGATACTATTAAAATATAGGTTCCTATTATAAACAATTTAATTTTCCAATTTTCCATTTTATTTCCTTTTTAATACAAGCAAAGAGATTTTAAATTGCAAAATTATTTCTACTTTATTTGTAGGGTGAGCATCCTTGCCCACCCTACGCTTTTATAAATTTAATTAATAGCAAAATTAAAGCATAAAAAAAGCGAAGAATTCAGCAAATTCGCCGAATTCTCCGCTTAAAAAGTATTAAAACTAGCTAAAATTAGCCGTTGCGTTTTTTGATGATTTCTTCGCTTACATTTTTTGGAACTTCATCGTAGTGGTCAAATTCCATTGAGTAAGTAGCTCTACCTTGTGTTTGAGAACGAAGGTCAGTTGAGTAACCAAACATCTCTGAAAGTGGGCAGAAAGCGTCGATGATTTTATTTCCACCGCGTTCGCCCATGTTATTTACTTGGCCGCGGCGTTTGTTTAAATCGCCGATTACATCGCCCATATACTCTTCTGGGGTTTCAACTTCGACTTTCATCATAGGCTCTAAGATAACTGCGCCAGCTTTGCGTGCGCCCTCTTTAAAGCCCATTGAAGCGGCTAGTTTAAACGCCATTTCAGAGCTATCGACTTCGTGGTAGCTTCCGTCAAATACTGTAACTTTGACATCTTCGACAGGGTATCCAGCCAAAACACCACTTTGCATAGCTTCTTGGCAACCTTTATCGACAGCTGGGATATATTCTTTTGGAATCGCACCACCTTTGATGTCATTGACAAACTCATATCCGCTACCCGGCTCTAATGGCTCTAAGCGCAAATATACATGGCCGTATTGACCGCGACCGCCTGATTGTTTAGCGTATTTGTATTCTTGCTCGACAGATTTGCGGATAGTTTCGCGGTAAGCAACTTGTGGTTGGCCAACCTCTGCATCGACCTTAAATTCGCGTAGCATTCTATCGACAATGATTTCAAGGTGAAGCTCACCCATACCGCTAATGATTGTTTGACCGCTCTCTTCGTCAGTTGCTACGCGGAAGCTTGGATCTTCTTGTGCAAGTTTTTGAAGTGCGATACCCATTTTCTCTTGGTCTGCTTTTGTTTTTGGCTCAACTGCGACGCTGATAACTGGATCTGGGAATTCCATACGCTCTAAGATAACTTTATCTTTTTCGCTAGCTAGTGTATCACCAGTAAGTGTATCTTTTAGGCCCACAATCGCACCGATTTCGCCAGCGTAAAGCTCTTTGACTTCCTCGCGTTTGTTTGAGTGCATTCTAAGCAAACGACCGATACGCTCTTTTTTGTTTTTACCAGAGTTGATTACATAGCTTCCGCTCTCTAACATACCGCGGTAAATTCTAACGAAAGTTAGCTGGCCGACAAATGGGTCAGTCATAATCTTAAATCCAAGACCTGCGAATTCGCCGTCATCAGTAGATAGAACTTCCGCTTCGCTTCCGTCCTCATAAACGCCTTTGATAGCTGGAACTTCGTTTGGAGCTGGTAGGTACCATACGACAGCGTCAAGCAGTGGTTGAACACCTTTGTTTTTGAAAGCTGTTCCGCACATCATAGGGAAAAATGCTAGGCTTAGGCAGCCTTTTTTGATACCGGCTTTAATCTCTGCCTCGCTTAGCTCTTCGCCTGCGAAATATTTTTCCATTAAAGCTTCATCAGTCTCAGCAACCGCTTCAATCATTTTATCGCGATATTCTTGTGCTTTTTCTTTTAATTCAGCTGGAATTTCGCCTACTTCTGGTGCGCTTGGACCTTTTGCATCGTCCCAAGTAAGGGCTTTCATAGTGATTAAATCAACTACGCCTTTGAAGTTGTCTTCTGCACCGATTGGAATTTGAATCGGAACTGGTGTAGCTTTTAATCTATCGCGGACTTGTTGCTCGACATTGAAGAAATTTGCGCCTACGCGGTCCATTTTATTTACGAAAATAATTCTTGGGACTTGGTATTTGTTCGCTTGTCTCCAAACGGTCTCACTTTGTGGTTGCACACCACCAACTGAACAAAATACAGAAACAGCGCCATCTAAAACACGCATAGAGCGTTCAACTTCGATAGTGAAATCAACGTGACCTGGGGTGTCGATTAGGTTGATTTGATGATCGTTCCAAAAGCAAGTAGTCGCAGCAGAAGTAATAGTAATACCTCTTTCTCTTTCTTGCTCCATCCAGTCCATAGTAGCAGCACCCTCATGCACCTCGCCGATTTTGTGGCTCATACCTGTAAAAAATAGAATTCTTTCGCTTGTTGTTGTTTTACCGGCGTCGATATGAGCGGCAATTCCGATATTTCTAACACGATTAAGTGGAGTTTTTCTTGCCATAGTTTTCTCCTACCAGCGATAGTGGGCAAATGCTTTATTAGCTTCTGCCATTTTGTAAGTATCTTCTTTTTTCTTAAATGAAGAACCTTTTGAATTCGCTGCATCAAGTAGCTCGTAAGCTAAACGCTCGATCATAGTTCTTTCGCTTCTTTTTCTAGCAAAAGTGATGATCCAGCGGATTGCCAAAGCTTGTTGGCGAGCAGGGCGAACTTCGATTGGAACTTGGTATGTAGCACCACCCACACGGCGAGATTTAACTTCCATAAGTGGTTTTACATTTTCGATAGCGTCGTTGAAAACATCGATACCTTTGGCTTCGCCGCCTTTTTTGTCGATCAAATCAAGCGCACCATACATAATCTCAGTCGCAACGCTTTTTTTGCCGTCATACATAAGTGAATTAATAAATTTAGTGATTACTTTATTGCCATAAATTGGGTCAGGCATAACTTCCCTTACGGGAGCTTTTCTTCTTCTCATTTTATTATTCCTTCAAATTTGAAAATTTTACTCAAATTTAACCAAAACTAAGGGTTAAATCTGTCTTAGCTAAACTATTTTTTAGGGCGTTTAGCACCGTATTTAGATCTAGAAACTGTTCTTTTTGCGACACCTGCGGTATCAAGCGCACCACGAACAATGTGATATTTAACACCCGGTAAGTCTTTTACACGACCGCCGCGAACTAGAACAATGCTGTGTTCTTGTAGGTTATGACCTTCACCGCCGATATAGCTGATGACTTCAAAACCGCTTGTTAGCCTTACTTTGGCAACTTTTCTCAAAGCTGAGTTTGGTTTTTTAGGAGTTGTTGTATAAACTCTGGTGCAAACTCCGCGTCTTTGAGGACACTCTTTTAGCGCAGGTGATTTTGACTTTACAGTCACTTTTTTGCGCTCTTTTCTGACCAATTGATTTATGGTTGGCACAGTAAATTCCTTTCATCAAAAAATTTATTAAATAAAAAAGAGATTGATTTTACAAAAAAATTACTTAAACTACTATGAATTTATGCTTTTTCTAAGAAATGAAATATTTTGTCTATTAAATTTAAAATGTAGGGTGGAGCGTTTCGCCCACCATTAAGGTTGCCAAATTTTTCGGTGGGCAAGGATGCCCCACCCTACCTATCTAAAAATTATTTAGAATTTTCGTAACTATCACAACTACCTTTATCTCCAAGCTCACAAGCTTTTTTGCAATATTTTTGAGCTTCTGTTTTATAGCCTTCTGATTTATAATCGTAATCGTATTCTAAACCTAAATCGTAACAAACCTTACTACAATTATCATTAAAACCAAATTCACAAGATTTTTTATAATACTTTCTAGATTCTGTTTTATTATTGTCATTGTTATACATAAAACCTAAACTATCACAAGCTATGAAATTACCAAAATCACAAGATTTTATAGCGTAATCATAGGCTTTTTTCTCATCTTTAAATTCCATTTCGGTCTCATATATAACATACAAACTATAACAAGCGTCTTCATTTTTCATTTCACAAGATTTTTCATAAAAAGATAATGCTGTTTTTAAGTCGTTCTCTATTCCTCTGCCTTGTTCGTGTAATATCCCTAATCCAAAACAAGCCGTTGCGTTATTTTTATCACAATCTATTTTATACAAATCAATAGCTTTTTTATATAATTCTTCTGCCTTATCAGAATCTTCATCTGCCATACCATTACTTATTTCATACATACTTGCCAATGCTTCGCAATCTTTTCCTATATTTTTATCACAACCAATATTGTGCAAATCCATAGATTTTTTAAACAACTCTTTTGCTTTTTCTTCATCTTTTTCTATCCAAACACCAACCCTATAATAATCGGATAATTCAAAACAAGCTTCGGCTATTTCTTTATCACAAGCTTTTTGATGATATAAAATAGAATTTTCATTACTAGCATTTTTTACCTTTTTATTTTGTCCGTGCAAAATTCCAAGCTCATAGCAACTTTTACCGTCGCCTTTTTCGCAAGAAGTTTCTAAATTTGAAACTTCGTCTGCAAATATTATTGCAAATATTAAACCAAATAATACAAATTTTTTCATTTTTATCCTTTTGTTTTGTTATGAATTCGGCATTGTATCAAAAAAACGCAATTTTCACTATTACAAACTTTTACTTATACGCATTTTCTCTTGTTGCGATTTCGATAACTTCGATTGTCAGTATATCATCGCGCTTTTTGCCGATTACTCGGTAATGAATTCCTACATACCATTTCAGCGATTTTCGTATCCTTCCATTTTGCCACAGTTTTCAACGCAAATGGATTTTCTATTTTTTTCAAGCTCTTCTAAAAATATCACAATTCGCTCTGCACTTTTTTTATCGCCAGTTTTAATTTTTGTAAGTTGTTTGTCTGCTCAAAAATTCTTGCAATGACAATGGTTAGCATATCGGGGCAGTATTTAGAATGTGGTAAATTTGCGAATTTTAAAATTTCAAGCTATGGGCTAAATTTAAAATTTAACCCATAGCCTAAATTTGGAAATTTGAGAATTTTGTGGAATTTATGAATTTTAAATTTCTTACTCACTCACAGCTTTTTTGATTTTTTTGGCTTCATCTGCCGTATCTTTTGCTTTTTTGGCTTTTTTGGCTGTATCAGTGCTCGCGGCCTTGTCTTTTAGATCAACGATTTCTTTTTTTACCTTTTTATCGGCTTTTTTTGTGGCTTTTTCTTTTTCTTTTTTAGCGGCAGATTTTAGATCGCTAGTGTCCGTCTTGCCAGTGAGAGTTAGATCGTCCTTGATAGCTTCAAAGCGCTTCTCGCCGATACCTTTGATGTTTTTAATCTCGTCGATTGAGTTAAATTTATTGTTTTTTCTGTATTCGATGATAGCCTCAGCCTTGGCTTCACCGATGCCAGGAAGCGCCATTAGCTCGTCTTTTGTGGCGGTGTTTAGGTTAATCCCAGCGAAAGCTAGGCTTGCAAAGATTGCGGTTGTTGATAGGATTTTAAAGATTTTCATTTTTTCTCCTTTGGGTTAAATTTGAGAAATAATTCTAAATTTAAGCTACTTAAAATTTAATAATTTTTTTAAATTTTGATAAGAATAATTTAAAAATTTAGCGATAAAATTAAATTTGCAAAGTGAAATTTTAAATTTAAAGATAAAATTTATAGAATTTGGAATTTAAAATTTAAAAACTACAAGCAAAATTTTAAAAATTTCATTGTAATTGATTTAAAATTTGACTGACATAAAAATTTAATTGATTTAAAAAGCATAAAGAATAAAAACAAAGTCCGCAACGACCTACTTTCCCGACATCCGAGTAACGGAGAGTATCATCAGCCATGATGAGCTTAGCTTCTTGGTTCGGTATGGAGCAAGGCGTTTCCTCATCTGTATAGTCACGGACAGTGTTAATTAAAAAAATTATTTCGTCTTTTTTCGCTATGCTTCGTTAGATTTCACTTCGCACCGCAGTCACGAACCAAAGTTCGCTCCTTTGTGCTTGCTCATCTGCCTCGCCTAGCAAAAAAATACTTTATAATTTTAGAAATTGCAAATTCACAAATCCTAAATTATAAAATTTGATATTTTCTTAATTAACACTGTAAAAGTCATCAAGCCTAATAAAATATTTTACTATTATTGTTAAAGGATTTCTAATACCTTTAACAAGGAAGTAATGCTTAAAAAGATAAGCAAACGAGCTATTAGTACCGGTCAGCTAAATGACTTTCATCACTTACACATCCGGCCTATCAAACAGATAGTCTTTCTGAGCTCTTAAAAGAAGATTCATCTTGGAGTTGGCTTCGAGCTTAGATGCTTTCAGCTCTTATCACATCCCGGCTTAGCTACTGGGCGATGCTCTTGGCAGAACAACCCATACACCAGTGGCCAGTTCGACTCGGTCCTCTCGTACTAGAGTCAACTCTCCTCAATCTTCTTACGCCCACGGCAGATAGGGACCGAACTGTCTCACGACGTTCTGAACCCAGCTCGCGTACCGCTTTAAATGGCGAACAGCCATACCCTTGGGACCTGCTCCAGCCCCAGGATGCGATGAGCCGACATCGAGGTGCCAAACCTCCCCGTCGATGTGAGCTCTTGGGGGAGATCAGCCTGTTATCCCCGGGGTACCTTTTATCCTTTGAGCGATGGCCCTTCCACACAGAACCACCGGATCACTAAGACCGACTTTCGTCTCTGCTTGACTTGTGTGTCTCGCAGTTAAGCTGGCTTATGCCTTTATACTCTACAAGCGATTTCCAACCGCTTTGAGCCAACCTTTGTAAGCCTCCGTTACATTTTGGGAGGCGACCGCCCCAGTCAAACTACCCACCAGACATTGTCCTACCTAAGGATAACTTAGGCTAGTTAGCTACCCAAATAAAGAAGAGTGGTATCTCAACAATGGCTCACCATACACCGGAGTATATGGATCAAAGCCTCCCACCTATCCTGCGCATCTTTATCCAAGCAGCAGTGTCAAGCTATAGTAAAGGTCCACGGGGTCTTTCCGTCTTGCCGCGGGTAGGAGGAATTTTCACCTCCACTACAATTTCACTGGATCCCTCTTTGAGACAGCTCCCATCTCGTTACGCCATTCATGCAGGTCGGTATTTAACCGACAAGGAATTTCGCTACCTTAGGACCGTTATAGTTACGGCCGCCGTTTACTCGGGCTTCGATCAGATGCTTCGCAAAAGCTGACATCATCAATTAACCTTCGAGCACCGGGCAGGCGTCACACCCTATACATCCTCTTACGAGTTAGCAGAGTGCTGTGTTTATGGTAAACAGTCGGGAGGGACTCTTTGTTGTAACCTTCTTTGCTTACAGAGTAAATCCTTAACAAAGTTAGGCACACCTTATACCGAAGATACGGTGCTATTTTGCAGAGTTCCTTAAAGAGAGTTCTTCCACGCGCCTTAGAATACTCATCCCACCCACCTGTGTCGGTTTACGGTACGGGCAATATTAGCTAAACTTAGAAACTTTTCTTGGCTCGATAGTATCAAGGATTCTCAATCTACTCCGAAGAGCGTCAAGAGCCTTTAATGTCTCGGATAAAGAGTTACGGATTTGCCTATAACTCAACCTACACACTTAGACCAGCACTTCCATCAGCTGGCTCCCCTAACTTTAAGCGTCCTTCCATCGCACACTAATATTGGTATCGGAATATTAACCGATTTTCCATCGCATACCCCTTTCGGACTTTGCTTAGGACCCGACTAACCCTACGATGACGAGCATCGCGTAGGAAACCTTGGGTTTACGGCGAATATGATTCTCACATATTTTATCGCTACTCATGCCTGCATGCTCACTTCTATCCGCTCCACCACTCCTTGCCGGTATGGCTTCGACGCTGAATAGAACGCTCTCCTACCACTTGCACTAGGTGCAAATCTACGACTTCGGTACTTATTTTAGCCCCGTTATATTTTCCGCGCAGAATCACTAGACCAGTGAGCTATTACGCTATCTTTAAAGGATGGCTGCTTCTAAGCCAACCTCCTGGTTGTTTCAGTAACTCCACATCGTTTTCCACTTAAATAAGATTTAGGGACCTTAGTCGGTAGTCTGGGTTGTTCCCCTCTCGACGACGGATTTTATCACTCGCCGCCTGACTGCTGTGATTACATTATAAGTATTCGGAGTTTGATAGGGTTTGGTACATTGGTGTATGCCCTAGCCCATTCAGTGCTCTACCCCTTATAATTACGACACAACGCTATACCTCAATATATTTCGGAGAGAACCAGCTATCACGATGTTTGATTGGCCTTTCACCCCTATCCACAGGTCATCCGGAGCTTTTTCAACAGCCGTCGGTTGGGTCCTCCACCGGTTCTTACACCGGCTTCAACCTGCCCATGGATAGATCACATCGTTTCGGGTCTGCAGCATCTGACTAATCGCCCTATTAAGACTCGCTTTCGCTACGGCTCCGGGTTTCCTTAACCTCGCCAGATACCACAACTCGCAGGCTCATTATGCAAAAGGCAGTCCATCACCCTGATAAATCATAGGGCTCTGAATGATTGTAAGCAAACGGTTTCAGGTTCTATTTCACTCTGATCACCTCAGTTCTTTTCACCTTTCCCTCACGGTACTTGTGCACTATCGGTCTAGTAGTAGTATTTAGGGTTGGATAGTGGTCTACCCAGCTTCAGACAGGATTTCACGTGTCCCGCCCTACTCAGGATACTGCTAAGTAAAAAGGAGATTTCGCATACGGGATTATCACCCTCTATGATTAAACTTTCCAGTTTATTCTGCTATCTGCTTTTAGTCTTTATTGCAGTCCTACAACCCCACTAGCAAGCTAGTGGTTTGCCCTCTTACGCGTTCGCTCGCCGCTACTAGCGTAATCTCTTTTGATTTCTTTTCCTGAAGGTACTTAGATGTTTCAGTTCCCTTCGTTCGCCCCCGTAGGTAGTTAATATTACTATTAACTGGGTTGCCCCATTCGGAAATTCCCGGATCAAAGCCCCTTGACGGCTCCCCGAGACTTATCGCAGCCTGGCACGTCCTTCATCGCCTCTACTAGCCAAGGCATCCACCGTTTGCTCTTAGTAGCTTACCTTTTATTTTACTTCGCAGACCAGCAAAGCTGGTCTTTGCGACAAGGAGCTTCGCTCCCTTGACCCACCTAAAGTGAAAATTGCTTACGCAATTTTTGGGTTATGCTATCTAGCATAAAGGCAAATCATATAGTCGCTCTCATAGCGAAGTATTAGACTATGTTAATATTCTAATTTGCATTACTTCCTTGTTAAAGATAAAAGATTTAATTTATAAATTTTAAATTTGATAAATTGCTTTTACAATATTTAAATTTAAAACACCCAAGACGGAAAGCATTAACAACAACTAGATAAGTTTTAACTCTAATTGTTTGTGCCGTTAAACTTGATTTAGTAAATGTAAAATTTAAACTTTATGATTTAAATTTGAAGATTTAAATCTCAATCATTTAAATTTGGGATAACAAATTTACTAAATTTGCATTAGTGTCTAAATTTAAAGCTTTAACAAGATCCTGTAAAATCGTTTTTATTAAAACTTGATTGTGACTTTTAACAATGGTAAATTAAAGAACTTTAAGTCGTAAAAGACTTAAATAGAAAGTTTAAATTCGCAACTTCCTATTTAAGTCTTTAAAACTATCTTTTGATTTTAAATTTGAGATTAAATGGTGGAGAATAGCGGGATCGAACCGCTGACCTCCTGCGTGCAAAGCAGGCGCTCTCCCAGCTGAGCTAATTCCCCATCTTTTTCACTTCGCAAACTAGCAAAGCTAGTCTTTGCGAGCGGGAGCTACACTCCCTGCACCCACCTAAAGTTACAAAGATTTATTCAAAAGCTTCGCTTTTTCATAAATCATAAACTAAGGTATTTGCAAATCGTCAATCCCTCAAACCTAAACAAGGACGATTGAGTTTATGATGAATATCTTGTGAGAGAATATTCATTTGTACTCTAGAAAGGAGGTGATCCAACCGCAGGTTCTCCTACGGTTACCTTGTTACGACTTCACCCCAGTCGCTGATTCCACTGTGGACGGTAGCTAGTTTAGCATTCCGGCTTCGAGTGAAATCAACTCCCATGGTGTGACGGGCGGTGAGTACAAGACCCGGGAACGTATTCACCGTAGCATGGCTGATCTACGATTACTAGCGATTCCGGCTTCATGCTCTCGAGTTGCAGAGAACAATCCGAACTGGGACATATTTTATAGATTTGCTCCATCTCGCGATATTGCGTCTCATTGTATATGCCATTGTAGCACGTGTGTCGCCCTAGGCATAAGGGCCATGATGACTTGACGTCGTCCACACCTTCCTCCTCCTTACGAAGGCAGTCTATTTAGAGTGCTCGGCCGAACCGTTAGCAACTAAATACGTGGGTTGCGCTCGTTGCGGGACTTAACCCAACATCTCACGACACGAGCTGACGACAGCCGTGCAGCACCTGTCTCAACATTCTAGCAAGCTAGCACTCTCTTATCTCTAAGAGATTTGTTGGATATCAAGCCTAGGTAAGGTTCTTCGCGTATCTTCGAATTAAACCACATGCTCCACCGCTTGTGCGGGTCCCCGTCTATTCCTTTGAGTTTTAATCTTGCGACCGTACTCCCCAGGCGGTATACTTAATCCGTTAGGTGGATTACTGCCATGACTAGCATAGCAACAACCAGTATACATCGTTTAGGGCGTGGACTACCAGGGTATCTAATCCTGTTTGCTCCCCACGCTTTCACGCATTAGCGTCAGTTAAGTTCCAGTAGATCGCCTTCGCAATGGGTATTCTTCTTGATCTCTACGGATTTTACCCCTACACCAAGAATTCCATCTACCTCTCCCTTACTCTAGATTACCAGTTTCCCAAGCAGTTTAACGGTTAAGCCGTTAGATTTCACAAGAGACTTGATAATCCGCCTACGCGTCCTTTACGCCCAGTGATTCCGAGTAACGCTTGCACCCTCCGTATTACCGCGGCTGCTGGCACGGAGTTAGCCGGTGCTTATTCGTTAGGTACCGTCAGTGTTCTTCCCTAACAAAAGGAGTTTACGCTCCGAAAAGTGTCATCCTCCACGCGGCGTTGCTGCTTCAGGGTTTCCCCCATTGAGCAATATTCCCTACTGCTGCCTCCCGTAGGAGTCTGGACCGTGTCTCAGTTCCAGTGTGACTGATCATCCTCTCAGACCAGTTATGCGTCATAGCCTTGGTAAGCCATTACCTTACCAACTAGCTGATACAATATAGTCTCATCCTACACCGAAAAACTTTCCCGACTTAACTTGTGTTAAGAAGGAGTATGGAGTATTAGCAGTCATTTCTAACTGTTGTCCTCCAGTGTAGGGCAGATTAACTATACATTACTCACCCGTGCGCCACTAACTCATAAGAGCAAGCTCTTACTTGTCCGTTCGACTTGCATGTATTAGGCACGCCGCCAGCGTTCACTCTGAGCCAGGATCAAACTCTCCATAAAAAATGTATCAAAGATAAAAAGAAACTTTTTATCTTTTAAATTCAATTTATGAAGTTTTTAATCTAAAAACTTAATTGTTTGTAACTTTTAAATTTGACAATTATAAAAATTGTCTTTGGCTCAATCGATCACTTGTTTAGATTTCAAAGATTGACTAAAAGATAGTTTTTGACAATAATAAATAAAATAACACGCATTGGAAAATAACAGAAGTTAGATTTCAAAAACGAAAGTGGATTATATTCAAGGGTTGCTTAAAAAGAGATTAAATGGAGGGGGAATTTTTGAAATTTTAAAATTTAATCTTTAATCAAAATTTTATTTTCTGCCCGTTTTACGACGCGACCCACGATAGTGGCACTTTCATATCCTGCATTTTTTAAATTTCGCACCGCCTTAGCGACATCTTTTTCACTTATAGCGAGCAAAAGCCCGCCACTAGTTTGCGCATCGGCTAAAATCACTTGCGCTTCTTTATCGCAAAACGGAGCAATAAATTTTAAATTTCTATAACTTCCGCCAGGGATTAGCCCCTCATCTAGGCACTTTTGCACGCTTGCAAAAAGCGGAATTTCGCGCACGAAAATTTCAAAACTAATATTTTCATTTATCATTTCTAGCGCGTGTCCCAAAAGCCCAAAGCCCGTGATATCGGTCGCAGCGTGTATTTCTAGCCCACTAAGCGCACCAACAGCGTATGAATTTAGCCTAATCATACTTTCGATTGCGTCGCGAAATTCAGCGAATTTCAAAAATTTTGCCTTTATCGCCGTTGAGATTATGCCAGTGCCAATAGATTTTGTCAGCACGAGCAAATCCCCTTCACGCGCAGTGTTATTCGACCAAAATTTCCCCGGCTCAACCACGCCAGTAGCGCTTAATCCATAATAAATTTCTTTCGTTTTTATCGTGTGTCCGCCCACGAGCACGCCACCGCACTCGCTGATTTTGCTCTTGCCCCCAGCCAAAATTTCTTGCAAAATTTCATCACCAAAATGGCAATCATCAAATCCAACGATATTTAGAGCGTTTATCACTTTTGCGCCCATTGCGAAGATATCGCTGAGCGAATTTGCCGCGGCGATTTGGCCGAAAATGTATGGATCATCGACAATCGGCGTGATAAAATCGAGCGTCTGCACGAGCGCCAAGCTCTCGCTTATGCGAAAGACGCTTGCGTCCTCGTTGCTATCAATCGACGATAATAAATTTACATCGGGTGCGATTAGGCTTCCAAGATTTTTCGTTAGACCCGCCGGGTCCAGCTTGGCTGCTCAACCCGCTGCGCTGATAAATTTCGTAAGGTTAAAATCACGATAAATCATAGTTTTATAGCTTCGTATTTTGATAAAATTTCCATAATCTCATAAGCGTTTGAAATTTCGCCAAGGGCTAGGTCGCCGACTAATTTATAGCTTTCCAGACAGCTTCCGCAACTTAGTATTTCCACGCCTGCCTCGCTTAAATTTTTTAATGCTTCAAAGCTTGGGTGAGCGCGATTAGTGGTGATAAATACGGCGTTATTTACGCAAATGACTTTGGCTGGTTTTTGCTCTAAATTTAATAACGCGCCCAAAAATTTAGCCAAAAGCGCCTTGCCGACTGCGCCAGAACCGCAACTTTCTTCGTTTAAAAACACCACCTTTGGCTTAGCGAAATTTGGCGTATCGCAAAAAATATCGTCCAAACTCTCATCTTTTAGCTCATCGGTTTTGGTAAGCGAAATCGTGGCTTCACCGCCATTTTCGCTGATTTGCGCGTCAAATCCGTTTTTTTGCAAAAATCGTTTTATGTTTTCTTTGGGTGCGATATCATTAACCAAAATTTCCAAATTTTCGCCGATTTTTAGCGAATTTAGGGCTTTTTTGGTAAGCAAAAGTGGCTCGGGACACGATAAATTTCGACAATCTAGTTGCAAATTAAATCCTTAAAAAAATATCTTTGACACGCAAAGCTAGCGAGGAAATATCCTCGCTTAAATTTTATAAACGAGGATATTTTTCCTCAAACTGCGATTTTGCCACGCTTCCTTTATCCAAAAGCTCGCGATACCAGTAGTGGTGAAGCACATAAACTTCCTCTTCTGGTTTGTGTCCATCTATCATAGAGTGTATCGCTCCGCTGATCGCAAACACGGTCATATAGATATGCACGCACAAAAACACAGCGCAAACTGCGCCAAGCACATTATGCACGATAACACTAGCACGCAAAACCTCGATTTGGCTCACGCCACCAAGTGCGCTATTTACCGCAGGCGCGCTGTAATCCAAAAAATACATTGACGCACCAGTGGCTATCATCACCATACCGCCCACAGTCGCTATCCAAAACCACGCCTTTTGGCCAGCGTTAAATTTACCAGCAGGGATTGCGCGCTTGTTTTTGCTAAGATATCCACCCATGATAATCATCCATTTAATATCATAAAAGCGCGGCAGCATACGCCAAAACCACAAAACAAACATCGGAATCACAGCGATTGCAAATGCGATAGTGGCGATTCCATGGGCGTTTTTACAAAACCTCACGAAGCTTCCCCCGCCAAAACTCTCGCCAAACATCATTATTAGACCAGTTGGCACCAAAATCGCCCACGAGCTAGCCGCGACGAAGTGAAAACATCGCTCAAAAAGGGTAAATGCAAGCACAGGCTTGCCAGCGTGGTGGTCGAAGTGTTTCGCCCCTACAATCAAATAATGTCCCAAAAACGAGAGTATCACCGCAAGGCTAGCCCCCAAGGCCAACCACGCAAAAAATCCCGAACTTTGAAGTTGCACAAAAAGTGGCGCTAGTCCGTCTTCGTATAAATTTATGTTTTCTAGTCGGGCTTTCCCCCACACATTATTCCCACTAGTTTGCACAACCTGTGCATATGGTCGGTCCTCGGCATACGCGCCCAAACAGGCGCAAAGCACACAAAAGAACTTCTTCATATATTTCCTTGACACAAAAATTTAGGGATTATAGCGTTTTAAGCCAAATTATGGCTTAGAAAATTTTATTAGTTTCTTCGCCTAAATTCCTCATAACCAAACTCTATCATATCCTCGACATTTCCGCTCTCATCTACCATTACCAAATTTGGCAATTTTATGCCGTTAAAGGTCGTGTTTTTGACTATCGTGTAGTGGATTTGATCTTCAAATATCACCCTATCGCCGATTTGCAAAGGTTTGTCAAATTTATACTCTGGCTCACCTGCTTCCAAGCCTACAATATCGCCAGCTAGGCAGGTATTTCCACCGAAACGATAGATGAATTTGCCCTCTTTGCTCTCGCCACGCACCGCAGGGCGATATGGCATAAGCACGGTATCTGGCATGTGCGCCTCAGCCGAAGTATCCAAAATCGCGATATTTGCGTCGTTTTCGACGATATCAAGCACGCTAGCAACCAGGTATCCGCACTCCCAGCCCACAGCCTCTCCCGGCTCTAAAAACACCTCCACGCCGTATTTTTCACGGAATTTTTTGATTAAGCTAATTAGCAATTCGACATTGTATCCCTCGCGCGTGATATGGTGTCCGCCACCGAAATTTAGCCATTTAATCACACCAAAATATTTGTTAAATTTCGCCTCAAACGCCTCTAAAACGCGCTTTAAATTCTCCGCACCCTCCTCGCAAAGTGCATGAAAATGAAATCCACTAATCCCCTCTAAAAACCCGCTCTCCTCGCTAATAGCGCGCTCTAACGCCCCAAGCGTCATACCAAGGCGGCTAAATTTACCGCACGGATTGTAAGCGTCTTTGGGCGCAAAAGAAGTTTGTGGATTTAGGCGAAGCCCACATTGCACGCCCGCACTCGTCGCCTGCGCGCGGTATTTTCGCCACTGAGAGGCGCTATTGAAAACCACATGATCGCTAAGGGATAAAATTTCAGCCATATCGCACTCTTGAAAAGCTGGCGAGTATGTATGCACCTGCGCGCCCGCTCCAAGCATTTGCCTAGCGAATTTCGCCTCGTGCAAGCCGCTGCAAGTAGCCCCGGAAAGGTATTTTTTCACCAAAGGCATACCAAGGCTAAACGCAAAGCCCTTTAACGCACACAAAACCACTGCCCCGCTTCGCTCCCCCACGCTTTGCAAAAGGGCTAAATTTGCCCGCAATTTCGATTTTTCGCACACATACGCTGGGGTTTGAATTTCATCAATTTTCATAAAAATCCTTTTGTAAAATTTTTTAATTATATAAAATTTTATAAAATTTTGGCTAAAATCGCCGAATTTTAAATCAAAGGAAAGATATGGTAGAAGTGGAATTTTTAGGTCCAATCGGCAAAGAGCCGATGAAATTTGACGCCAAAACGCTAAGCGAAGTAAAAGAGATTTTAAGCAAAGATAGCTCGCTAAAAGAGTGGCTATCTAGCTGCGCCGTGGCGGTAAATGACAAAATGGTCTATGAGCTAAATACCGCGCTTAAAGACGGCGATAAAATCAGCCTTTTGCCGCCAGTTTGTGGGGGTTGAGATGAAATTTGCTGGCAATTTTTCTTTGCACGATGGTGCGCTTGATATCCCTGCGATTTCGAATTCATGGTATGAGCGTTACAAAGGCGCAAACTGCGGTGCGCTGATTACTTTTATCGGCATTGTGCGCGATGAAGACGGCATTAGCGGACTTAGTTTTGATATATACGAGCCGATTTTGCGCTCGTGGTTTCAATCGTGGCAAACAAAGGCGCAACAATCTGGCGCGCAGGTCTTTTTCGCGCACTCAAAAGGCGATGTGAGCGTGCATGAAAGCTCATATATCGCGGGCGTGCTAAGCCCACAGCGCAAGGTCGCTCTTGCTTTGATAAACGATTTTGTCGAGGATTTTAAGGCAAATGCGCCGATTTGGAAATATGATTTGATAAAAGGAGAGCGAATTTACGCCGCCTCTCGCTCACAAAAACTACGCGGCGCAGGTATTTTGGGGTGAAATTTGCAAATTTCACTCTTTGACATAACGCAAATTTACCTACTATTGACTACACTCCAATACGCAAGCAACGAAAGCACCACAAATAAAACATAAGCGAAATAATTCACCCCGCCTTTTTTGACCAAAATTTCATCATCTTGCATTTCTAGAAATTTTAAAAATCTTTTGCAAACTAAATATCTACCAAATATAGCACACAATGCAGATGTACCTGTGGCAATCGCTCTATCCGCTCTTGTATCTAAATCTGGAAAAATAATATTAATCAAAAAATTACAAACAAAAATAACTCCTGCTAACCAGTAAATTTTTCGATAAACCAAAAAGAAAATATTCCCAAAAAATCCCCACCAGCTAAAAACATTAGCAAATTCCAATTTTTCGCCCTTCCCTGCTACGAAAAAATTTTCACAATCTTTTGCATAAAGTTCGACTTTACTTGGCGTTTTTATATATAATGCTAATTTTTCTCTGAGTAATTTTGGGTCGTTAAATACTTCCTTTGCATAATCCGTCATAAATTTCCTTTTAAAAATTTGATAAAATTTTCGCCGAATTTATTATAAATTCGGCGAGAGTGTAAGTTAAAATTTAAACACATCTTTTGCAGATGAAATTTGTTTTGCCATTGCAATATCGATTTTTTGGTAACCGCATTTAAAAATCGGCTCCAAAACCTCGGTAAAAAAGGCGTTTAAGCCCTCTTGGGTAATCTGCTCGTTGCTAGCATACCTTGCTAGCCCCATAAAAATACCATGTCCGATTTCGTTGCCAAAGCGCGCTTCCTTGCCCATGAAATCGTTTAGCGCGTGGCACACAGCCACTGTGGCTTTGGCGTTAGCGACATGGTTGTCGTTTAAAAAGTCTTCGAGCACGCCATAATCGCACTCGCATTTGATCCAGCGAAATGCTTTCGCGCTGGACGGGGAAATTTGGGTGTCATTGACATTTGCTGCGCAGATGATAAAGAGGTTTTTTGGCACGGCGAAATAGGATTTATTATCTTTCACGATCACGCTGAATTTTTCCATTTCCGCCTCATCGAGGGTGTCGATGAAGTGCGAATTTTTGGTGCGGATGATAGAGAGCGGGTCATTTTCGTCGTATCTGCGTTCCAAAAGCGCAATGCTCTCGCCAAAAATTTCATCGAAATTTCCGCTATCAATGGAATCGATTATCAAATAATACTCGCCTTTTGGATCTTTTAGCGCCTTTTTGCAAAGTGCCTTAAATTCGCCATTTACTAGCTTACCAGCCACGAAACCATCGATAAAATCGCTATATGAGAAGCTCTCGTGGAAGCTAAGGTAGCAAAAATGGCTTGGGGCAAGCTTTTTATCCTTGATTAATGCGCGAATTCTTCTAGTTTTTCCTGAGCCGATTGCGCCGAAAAATATCGTATTTTTGGCGACTTCTTCGCTTTTGTAATTTTGCAAATACTCGAAAAATAGCGAAGCATAAACCGGTTTGGCGTTATATGGAGCTTGGGCAGGGTATGGTTCAAACTCGCTCATAAATTTCGCGCTAGCCTCGTAAAAATCGGAGAAATTCTCGATTTGCATGGCGTAGAGCGAATTTAGCAAATTCACGCTTTCGTTTGTGTATAAAAATGTCGGAAGCTCATCATTAGCCTGCGTGAAAATACTAGCTAGCAAGTAGAGTTTTTCCGAGCTGGCCTGCTCCAAGTCCGCGCCCGCACCCACGCCTAAATTCAGCGAACCCTCGTCGCCTAAATAATGCTCTAATAAGAAAAAATTGTCCGCCTTCATCGTGGCTTTTAAAAACTCAATTACGACAAAAGGCTGATTATGCAAGCAAATATCAAAAAATTCGCTGGCTAAATTCGCGTCAATGCTGATAAATAGCCTATACATCGTGTCGTAAAAATTTATGATTTTTTGCTTAAATTCGTTTCGTTGAAGGCGTTCTTGCGTCGCCATATTGAAATTTTTGATTATATTTTCTATGAAAATGTAGAGTGAGACGACATCTTTATCCTCACCGCTAAGCACGCTCTCGACGCTAGTCGCGGCTGTTTTTGGGAAAAGATCTTTTTTGGCTGCGATACGGTCTTTGAAGACAAAATCGTAATAAAACGCGCCGATATTCGCGTCAAAAAACTGCTCCATAAAAAAATACTCAGCATGCGGGAATTTCTCGCCGAAGCTTAAAATTTTGTCGCTTCTTAAATTTCCGTCGCTGAAATTTATGTATAAATTCGACAAAAAATCGCTCTCAAAATCATCGAAACTATTTAAATTGTGCTTTAAAGTTTGCAAATGTTTTGAAATGGCTAGGTGTTTTTTGACCCAATACTGGTTTTTGCTATGATTTTTCCAATCGCTAGCAAGCGCGGTAATTTGCTCTTTTGTAAAATCTTGCATGGACTTTTCCTTTTAAGATAAATAAAACCTCGCAAGATACCCAAATTTAAATAAATAATAAATAAAACTTATTGTATGCCCGAGATTAACGGGACAAATTCACACGCACCCAAATTTTCTTGGCTTATCTCGCTAGGCGAAATTTTATGAAATTTGATGATATATTGCGCTCCGCCCTCACTCATGGGAGCCACCAAAATACCGCCGATTTTAAGCTGAGCGAAGAGCCTGTCGCTAATTTTGGACGCGCAGGCTGAGAGCAGGATCCTATCATAAGGCGCAAACTCGCGCCAACCCACATTGCCATCATCGTGGCGGAGATTTATGTTGCGAATACCCAAATTTGCGAAGTGTTTTTTCGCCTCGCCCACTAGCCTCTCCACGCGCTCCACGGCAAAAACCCTACGCACCATATATGCCAAAATCGCAGACTGATACCCGCTCCCACAGCCGATTTCTAGGACATTTTCTACGCTCTCATCAATGTCAAGCGCCATACTCATTCTAGCCACAGTTAGCGGAGAGCTAATCCACTGAGACGCCAAAATCGGTTGCGCATTTAGGCTAAACGCATGCGCGCTAAATGGGGCAAACTCGCTACGAGATACGCTTTTTAATGCGTCATAAAGCGCTGGCGAAATAGCGATTTTATCAGCGATTTCCTCCGCCATTTTTTCGCAACGAAGTTTTTCTAAACTATCCAAAATTTCTCTCCATAAAATTAAAATAGCAAGTTATTTTTAAAGAGCTATTTTTGAGGTATTTTCGCGGTTGCGACGGAAATTTTGTGCGAGGCTAGACATGAAGTCTGCCAAAGCGCAAAATTTGCAAGCTCCGCGAAAATAACCAAAAAAGCCTAAAAATCGTCGAAACTTAAACTTCCTTTTGAATAATTCGTAACCTTACTTTCAAAGAAATTTGACTTTTGATCGTTAAATTTAGAGAAATCATCGACCCATTTTATCGGGTGAGAGGCGCCGTATTTTTTCTCTAAACCAATCGCAAGCAATCGTTGATCGACTAGGTAGTGTATGTATTCTTCGATGATATCGTCTGTAAAGCCCATGATTTGGTTATCTGTGATATATTTGCCCCATTTGATTTCCAAATTTCCAGCTGTTTCGAACATCTCATAAATTTTGCTGATATTTTTCTCGTGGAAAAGGTCAGCTCGTTCTTTGCGCACTGAATTTATCATGTTTTGGAAAAGCAATAGATGCGTGATTTCATCTCTTTGGATAAATCTAATCATCTGCGCTGAGCCAAGCATTTTGCCAGCGCGTGCCAAGGCATAAATCGAAGTAAATCCGCTGTAAAAATAAATGCCCTCTAAAATTTGATTCGCAACCATTGCTAACAGCAGTTTATCGTCCGTAACCTCGCCTGCTAGCTCCTCATACACGCTCGAAATATAGGCGTTTTTCTCGCGCAAAACATCATCGTGCTTTTCCATTTCATAAATCAAATCGGTATTTTCGCAAATCGCCTCGACCATTACCGCGTAACTTTTGCTGTGATTTGCCTCTTCGTAAGCTTGGCGAGCTAGCACAGCGTTGATTTCAGGGGCTGTTATATAAGGATTTATGTTATCAGCTAGATTGTTTGTCTGGAAGCTATCCATGGAGATTAGCTGGCTCCATACCAAATCATACATACGCTTTTCGGCGGTTGTGAGATTGAAGTTATAATCCCTCACATCATCAGTCGTATCGACCTCTTTTGGAAACCAGGTGTTTGCCTCCATAATGTCCCAGAGTTTGAGCGCCCATTGGTATTTTGCCTTGGTGAAATTTAGTATTCCGTGCGGATTGCCGTTAAAGACCTTGCGATTGGTGAGAGTTTCGTCTGAAAAGGGGTTGTAGATTTTTTTTCTATCCATAATTTTGCCTTTTTTTGAAATTTAACTCGCAATTCTAGCAAAATACAAATTAGAAATTTCTAAGAGAGATTTTTAGAGGCGAGATTATCTTAGAGGGATCGAAATTTTGCTTTGGCGCGCCAAGACCGCCCAAATTTTCGCCAGTATCAAGAAAATTTTGCAAAAAATACTCGCCCGTGTATCCTTGCTCGTGCAAAATTTGCGCCATTTGCGAAATGTCGCTTTCACTTAAAAGATCGCTATGCACGGTAGTTCGCACCTCAAAAGCAAAATTTATGGATAATAAAAATTTCAAAGTTTGAAGGAATTTTTCGTAGAAATTTGATTTTGTAATAAAGCTAAATTTAGCCTCATGCGCCTTAAAATCAAGCGAAATAAAATCGACTAAGCCCAAATTTACGGCGTTTTGTATGATTTGTGGATTTGAGCCGTTTGTGTCGATTTTGACCTCAAAGCCCAAATTTTTCGTTTTTTGCAAAATTTGCATAAATCCCCTAGCGCAGGTGCATTCGCCCCCACTAAACACCACGGCTTCTAGCTTGCCTACGCGCGAACGCAAAAACGCAAATAGCTCATCTTCGCTGATTTTGCCCTCGCCACGCACGACGCTCGGGTTATAGCAATACCGGCATCGCATATTACACCCCGCAAACCACACAATAGCCGAGAGCCGCTCAGGAAAATCTGTCATCGTAAATGGCGTGATATGGTAAATTTGAGAATTTTGCATAATTGTGAATTTTAAAATTTAGCCAAATTTAAACACGCTAAATTTGGCTAAATTTGACTATTTTTCTTCGAATTTTACCTTATTTTCGTCGAAAAACACTCTCTCTTTGTGTTCGCCCTTTTTGCCTACATTGAAGCTCTCCACAGGGCGCAAATACCCCATTACACGGGTATAAACTACACACTTTGTGCGTTTTTTTTCTAACTCTTTTGGGAATTCCATTTTCTCTCCTTATTTAAATTTCAAATTTCAAATTTCAAGCACCCTTGCTCTCATACTCCGCCATTAACTCAGCGTCGCATTTCGGGCAGTATTCGTGCTCGCCTGCGATATATCCATGCTTCGTGCAGACGCTAAATACAGGCGAAATCGTAATATATGGGAGTTTGTAGTTGCTAATGACATTTTTGATAAATTTCTTGCACGCCGTGCCTGAACTAATTCGCTCTTTCATATACAAATGAAGCACCGTGCCCCCTGTATAGCTACTTTGTAGCTCATCTTGCATATCCAGTGCCGCAAACGGATCGTCGCTAAAACTTGCTGGGACTTGGGTAGAGTTTGTGTAGTAGATATTTTCGCCAAAGCCCGCTTGTATGATATCTGGGTAGCGTTTTTTATCCTCTTTGGCAAAGCGATATGTGGTGCCTTCCGCTGGCGTTGCTTCGAGGTTGTATAGATTTCCTGTGTTTTCTTGGAAAAGGCGAATTTTATGGCGCAAATACTCGATCAATTCTAGCGCAAATTCACGGCCAAATTTGGTCGTAATGTCCTCTTTATCATCTGTGAAATTTCTAATCATTTCGTTTGCGCCGTTAATGCCAATGGTGCTAAAATGGTTGTTAAAGCCCGGTAAATAGCGCTTGGTGTATGGATACAACCCGCGTTCGAACATTTCCTTGACAAACACACGCTTTTTCTCCAAAGTGCTTTTTGCTAACTGCAAAAGCGTTTCAAGCCTCGCGTAAAGCGCCTCTTTATCGCCTTTGTAAAGGTATCCAAGGCGGGCTAAATTTATCGTTACCACGCCAATACTTCCAGTCATCTCAGCACTGCCAAAAAGCCCGCCACCACGCTTTAAAAGCTCTCTTAAATCTAGTTGCAGTCTGCAACACATCGAGCGAACTGCACCTGGTTTATAGGCTTTTGGATTTTCGACTTTGTTGCCGTTTTCGTCCGTAATATACTGGCTTCCGACGAAATTTTGAAAATAGCTTGATCCGATTTTGGCTGTGTTTTCAAACACTGCATTTGCCGCGTCGCTGTCCCAGTCGAAATCCTGAGTGATATTTACGGTAGGAATCGGGAAGGTAAATGGCTGACCGCATTTATCGCCCGCTGTCAAAACCTCGTAAAATGCGATAACAATCCGCCTCATCTCCGGCTCAAAATCGCCGTAAGTAAGCTCGATAAGTGAGTTTTTGCCACGCTCTTTTGCCCTTTGCAATAGCTCCTCATCATCGATTCCCTCAAAAAGATGGTGTTGGTTTGAGGTAGGGATTTGCGCCTTTAAATCCTCTGGGCAGGTCATATCAATCGTAACATTTGTAAATGGGCTCTGACCCCAGCGCGCTGGGACATTTAGGTTATAAACGAAGCTTGTGATTGCCTTTTTGATCTCTTTGTTGCTTAATTTATCCTTAAAAACATAAGGGGCAAGATAGGTATCAAAGCTAGAAAATGCCTGCGCTCCCGCCCACTCGCTTTGCAAAATTCCTAAGAAATTCGCCATTTGATGAAGTGCCTCTCTAAAATGCTTCGGAGCCTTGCTCTCTACGCGACCCCTAACGCCATTAAATCCCTCGTCCAAAAGCACTCTTAGGCTCCAACCAGCGCAGTATGCGGTGAGGCAATCCAAATCGTGGATATGATAATCGCCGTTTCTGTGCGCCGCCCCCTCTTCGCGCGAATACACCTTGTCTAGCCAGTAATTTGCGATGACCTTGCCAGCGGTGTTGTTGATCAATCCTGCGTTTGAATAGCTTGTGTTTGAGTTGGCTAAAATTCGCCAATCTGATTTGCCGATATATTCATTGACGGTTTGGGTGCAGTTTATGTAGGTGGTATCTTCTTCTAGCCCATAGACATGCTCTCTTTGCATTTTGTGCGTGTGGCGATATATCATAAAGCTTTTTAAAACATCGAAATTTCCGCTTTCAAACAGCTTTTTTTCTATTATGTCTTGGACATCTTCGACGCTTAGGCTATCTTTGAAAACAATCGTTTTTAGGACATTTTCGAAGACTTTTTCATCAAAATTTGCGCCCACACTCTCATAGGCTTTTTTGATAGCGTCTTTTATTTTGTAATCATGAAATTCTTGGAAACTTCCGTCGCGTTTGATGATTTTTTTCACTTGTATCCCCTTAAAATAAAAAGCGAAATTATAACGCGAAAAAGTAAAATTTCACTTAGATTATCACAGAATTTTAACTTAAAAAATCAAGCTAAATTTTATCTTATATCGTTATAATTTAGGGGTTTGAATTTTTGATTAGGGAGCTTGTATGCAAAATTTTAAAATTCTAATTTTGGCTGTGATTAGCGCGCTTTGTCTAAGCGGTTGTATCGCACAAAAAACTAGCTCAAACTCGCCTAGTTCTAGCAGTTCCAAGAATTTTAGCAAGGGCTCAATTTCAAGCAAAACTCTACAAAAATTAGCCGATGATAGCACCAAAAATTTACTAAGCAAAAACAAATTTCCTAAACAAAAAAACCGCTTTTCGATTGTCGGCATAAGCGAAGTTGATTGCGAAAAAACCTGCGATTTCGACCGCGACTTTTTGCGAAAGAAAATCAAAGTCGCCCTACTTCACTCTGGTCGTGTGGTCGTCATCGACGCGCCAAGCGATGATGAGTTTGTATTTAGCAACAAAGGGATTAAAAAAGACGATAGCGCACACGCAAACTCCATTTATGCACCTGATTTTATACTCATACCAAAAATTAAAAAAGAAGCAAATGGGCGAAATTACGAGCTTAGCTTAAGAGATGCAAACAAAAAAAGTGAAATTTGGCATTATAAAAAAGCAATCTAATACCAAAATTTAAGCTTATTTTGGCTAAAATCACGGCTTAATTTTTTTCGAAAGGTGGTGAGGAGCGTGCCAGGAGTTAAGGTACATCCGAACGAATCATTTGATGAAGCTTACAGACGCTTCAAAAAACAGACAGATCGTAACCTTATCGTTACCGAAGTCCGTGCTAGAAAGTATTTCGAGCCTATGACTGAGATCCGCAAAAAACAAAAAATTGCGGCTCGCAAAAAAATGCTTAAAAGACTTTACACACTTCGCAGATACGAATCTCGTTTGTAATTCTCGGGCGAATTTCGCCCGAATTTCTCTCTTAAATTTTCGCTTAACCGAATTTTAAATCTTAATCAAAATTTAAATTAATTAAATTTTAAATTTGCTATAATCCCTGAATTTTTTCGCAAAAAGGAAACCATAATGAGCAAAAATAAAATTTTTTCATCTCGTTGGGCTTTTATTTTAGCCTGTGTCGGCTCGGCTGTGGGCATGGCCAATGTCTGGGGCTTCCCGTATAAACTCGGTGCCAACGGCGGTGGCGCGTTTTTACTCATTTACATTTTTTTCATCGCACTTTTTGCCTATGTCGCGCTCTCAGCCGAATACGCTATCGGCAGACGGGCTAAAACCGGCACTCTTGGCTCTTATGAGCTTGCGTGGAAATCGCGAAATTTAGGCTTCATTGGCAAAATTTTAGGCTGGCTTCCACTAGCAGGGTCGATGTGTATCGCTATCGGATACGCCGTCATCATTGCTTATGTGCTAAAAGCCCTATTTCAGGCACTTAATGGCTCACTTATGAGCGTGGATACATCGACTTGGTTTGGCTCGTTTGCCTTCACGCCATATTCTGTGGTGCCATTTCATTTCATTATCGTTGCTGGCACGCTTTTTAGCATATTTTTAGGCGCGAAAAGTATCGAGCGCACAAACAAAATTATGATGCCACTATTTTTCGTGCTTTTTGCCATTTTAGCGGTGCGCGTGGCACTTTTAGACGGAGCTGGGGCTGGATATAAATTTATGTTTAGCGCGGATTGGAGCAAACTAAGCGATGCCAATGTCTGGATCACAGCCATGGGACAAGCGCTCTTTTCGCTCTCTATCACAGGCTCAGGAATGCTCGTATATGGCGCGTATTTGCACAAAGACGAGGATATCGTCGATGCGGCGAAAAAAACCGCATTTTTCGACACAATCGCTGCTTTTGTGGCGGCTTTGGTGATGATACCTGCGCTTTTTGCTTACGGCGAGGACCAAACAGCGGGCCCTGGACTGCTTTTCGTAACGCTGCCAAAAATTTTGCAAGACATGCCAGGTGGCGGAATTTTTGCGATTATTTTATTTACGGCGGTGATTTTTGGCGGAATTTCATCGCTTCAAAACATGTTCGAAGCCGTAACCGAGTCGCTTTTGCATAAATTTCCAAACTTAAATAGGGCTTTGGTTTTGGTGATTTTGTGTGTGGTCTGCTTCGGAATCGGCGTAAATATGGAGACAATCGCGCCAAGCGACACAAACCCAGCGACCACATTTTACGAAGTTCATCTACACAACTGGGGTCCGTGGATGGATCTAGTATCTATCTATATAATCCCAATCGGCGCGGTTTTGGGCGCGATTTCGTGGTTTTGGATTTTGCGCAAGGACGAGCTTTTGGACGAAATCAACACAGGCTCGGCTAAAACATACTCAAACGCCTGGTATTATATCGGCAAATTTATCTATGTGCCAATCGTGCTTGTTTTGTGCGGTATCGCATTGATAAACAAAGTCGCGTTTTAGGTAAAATTTGAAAATTTAGCGCAAATTTTGCGCTAAATTTCGCTATCGCAAATTTCAAATACTGCGCCCGAAATTTTTCAAATTTTGTTTTTACAATACAGTGGCGAAATTTTGCTTGATTTGTCATTGCGAGAAATGCGAAGCATTTCAATAAAAATAAAATCAGCTAAATTTTAAAAAGCAACGCTTTTTAAAATTTAGCCACTTCTAAGGTTTTACAGGGGTGGGGGTTGGTAAGGGGGAGGGTAGCGTCTCCTAAAAAGCGCGCCCTCCCCCTTACGAGAAAAGCAAAATTTCGCCTAAAATTTACAAAATCGTTCAATGCAAAATTTAAGTAGAATTTTGCTTTAAATTTTACTAGATTGCTTCGCTTTGCTCGCAATGATAAATTAAGCAAAATTTACGCAAAATCAAAAAGCGAAATTTGAAAAAATTTCGGCGCAGTATTTTGGAGCTTGCGGCAACGAAATTTTAAAATTTCAAACCATTAGCAAAATTTCGCCAAATTTTAAAATTTCGAAATTTTACAAAATCCCAAAATCAACCCCGAGCGTCTTTTTAAGGGCTAACAAAAACATCACCACATACATCACCAAAAGGCATTTTTTCTGCGTGCTTTTAGCCACTTTGTGCGAAATCTTCGTGCCAAAATACACGCCCACAAGGCCGCCAAGCCCCATTAATACGCCCTCTAAATACTGCACATTGCCATTATACGCCATGCTTAAAAATCCGCTAAACGAGCTAAAAATCACGAAAAATAGCCCCATAGAAACAGCTTTTTTGATATCCACGCCAAGGAAACCGACCAAAATCGGCGTTAAGAAAATCGCCCCGCCAACGCCCATGCTAATGGCGATTGCGCCGATTGCAAAGCCCACGGCAAAAAGCAAAATTTTGGCTGGTTCTTTGGGCGCAGTGTTTTCGACATTTGTCATCAAAACTCTGCAAAACGCGATTGTCAAAGTCAGCAAAAGTCCGATTTCTAGGACGATTGAAGCCACATTTGCGACGATAAAGCCAGAAAGCGACGCGCCACAAAGTCCGCCAAGCCCCACAATTACGCCACTATCGAGGCGGAGTTTGCCTGCTTTGTAGTTTAGATACGACCCAAAAATCGCGCTAAAAAGCATTTGCAAAATCGAAATCCCCACGGCTTCTTTGATATCGTATCCTAGCGCCATCATTATCGGCACGACGATTGTGCCGCCACCAATGCCGAAAAACCCAGAAATACAACCTACCAAAATCCCTAAAAATGGTATTATAAAAAGCATTTTCTCCCCTTAGTTTTCGCAAATTTCCAAAACTATCTCTTTTTTGAGTGAAATTTCTCTGATTTCGGCTAATTTTACACCACTAAAATTTAAATTTAAAATTTCCCGCTCGGTTTTGGCTAAATTTCGTGCGATTTCGCGCAATACTTTCCCGCGATACGCCTTAGCATAATGGCTTACGACCTTGCCATTTTTGATAAATTTAAAGCTTAGATGCGGGACTTTTAACTCGTAAAATTTCTCATAAAACCCAGCGCGCAGATCCACCACGCACTCGCCATTTTCTATTTCACACTCCAAAATTTCATCTATTTTCGCGCTAAAATTTTCCCTATAAATTTTTGGCAAATCAAGCCCAGAAAATTTCTCGCCTTGTTTAAGCTTATATTCAGGGAGCTGGTCGCGCCCCGAAATCGGCCCAAAAAGATTTGAAAAAATTATCACATTGGCGCCCAAAAATTCGCGCGCAGTATTTTCAAGCTTAGCGTAAGCTAGCGCCTCATACGCCACGCCAGTGTAACGCTCCAACGCGCTCACACAGCCTTTTTTAAAGATACTCTCCCGCAATCCATCATCAATTTCTTTAAGCCCAAAAAGTTTGCAAAGCGCGCCCAACTCGGCATTTGCGACAAATTTTGCATACTCTTTGACAGCGTTTGCCCTCACCCCACTCTCATCGCAAAATTCGAAATTTGACAAATCCAAAATTTTATCCGAGCCGATTTTCGACTTCATTTCGCTTGGCGAAAACAAAACTTTCATCACAATCCTTATACAAAATTTAAGCCCATTTTACTATAATTTAAGTTACAAAAAAATACAAAGAGGGCGTATGTTTTTAAAAGATCCGATTTTTTATTTCAAAAATATTTTATCTAGGTTTCCAAACTCCTATCTCGCCGAAGACGGCGGGCAGATCATCATCGGCATTGACTGCGAATATTTACAAGGCGATGACCTTGATAAACTCAAATTTGCTTTGCAAAACACCACGCAAATTTGCGAATTTGCAGGGCTTTTTGGAGTGCTAAGCTACGAAGCAGTTTATAAATTTGAACGCTTGGGAGATATTAAGCCATGCCTTTACGACTTTCCGACATATTTTTACGCGAACGCAAGGGCGTATCTGCACTACGACAAACAAAGCAAAATTTACAGCTTTTATGGCGAAGGAAAATATTTTGAAAATTTGGAAAATTCAGATTTTGGGGATACTGCGCCGAAATTTGGGGGCGAGAAATTTTATAAAATCAAAACCGATTTAAACGCCGAAAAAAGCGACGCCGAGCGTATTTTTAAAAAAGCAAAAGAGTATATCAAAAGTGGCGATATTTTTCAGGTCGTGCCGTCTCAAACACTGCAAATTTACTCAAATTTAGACCCTTTGGAGTTTTATGAAATTTTAAAACGCCAAAATCCAAGCCACTATATGTATTTTTTCCCGACACCTTACGGCGTGGTTGCGGGGAGTTCGCCTGAACTCGTGCTTCAAATCAGAAATAACGAAATTTTTGTCGCTCCCATAGCAGGAACTAGGCCACGCGGTAAGGACGCAAATGAAGATGAAGCCCTAAAAAATGAGTTACTTGGCGATGAAAAAGAGATGAGCGAACACAAAATGCTAGTTGATTTGGCACGAAACGACATTGGCAAATTTGCCAAAAAAGGAAGCGTGAAAGTGCGAAATTTAGCCCATGTGCAGTTTTTTGAAAGCGTTATGCATATCGTCAGCGATGTGCGTGGCATAAAAGATGAAAGCAAGGATAATTTTGATGTTTTGGGTGTGGTTTTTCCTGCCGGCACACTTAGCGGAAGCCCAAAAATTCGCGCTATGCAAATTATAAACGAATTAGAAAGCCACGCGCGCGGGATTTATGGTGGCGGGATTGGCTTTTGGCATTTTAACGGCGATTTGCAAATGGCGATTTTAATCCGTTCTGCGATTTTCGTGCGCGACAGGGCAAACCCCGAATTTAGCGATATTTTCGTGGGAGCAGGATATGGGCAGGTGTTTGATAGTGTGTTTGAAAACGAATACGCCGAAATCTGCAACAAACGCAAATCTTGCCTAAAAATTTTTGAAAAAACTTGCAAGGAAATGCAATGATTTTAATGATTGATAACTACGATAGTTTCGTATTTAACATATATCAATATGTGCTTGAAACTACTGACGAAGAGATAGTTTGCAAACGAAATGACGAAATAACGCTTGAAGCGGTGAAATTTTTAAACCCTAGCAAAATCATACTAAGCCCGGGTCCAAAGCACCCAAAAGACAGCGGAATTTGCCTAGAAATTTTAAAGGCAAATTTGGGAATTCCCATTTTAGGCGTGTGTTTGGGACACCAAGCCATAGGATTAAGCTTTGGCGCGAAAATCAAAACGCTAGAAGTGCCAAAACACGGCAAAACTAGCGAAATTAGCGTAGTGGGCGAAAATGCAGTTTTGGCAGGCTTGCCTAGCAAATTTGAAGTTATGCGCTATCACTCGCTTTATGTAGATGAGTTGCCCCCGTGCTTGGAGATTTCAGCCGTGAGCGAAGACGGCGTCATAATGGCGATGAAGCACAAAGAACGCGAAATTTACGGCATTCAGTTTCACCCTGAGAGCTATTTCACGCAGTATGGCAAAAAAATCATTGAAAATTTTGTAAATTTAAACAAACCAAAAACACAGGAGAAAAAAATGAGCAATTTCGCCCCGTTTATGATAAAGCTACAAAAGGGCTTCCCGCTCGAAGGCGGCGATTATGAAGAGATTTTTAGTGCCGTTATGGCAAAGGATTATGACATAGTGCAACTGGCTGGTTTGCTCGTGCTAATTAGCGAAAAATCGCTCTACCCAGATAGCCTAAGTGCGCTTGTGCGAAGCGTTTTGAAATACTCCAAAACTTACAGCGACGAAAGAGCTATGCTTGACATCGTCGGCACCGGCGGAGACGCGCTAAAAACGATAAATATCTCCACAACCTGCGCGTTTATACTCGCTTCTCTTGGCGTCAGGGTCGGCAAACACGGTAACAGCGCAGTATCAAGCAAGAGCGGATCGAGCAATATCTTTGAAGCTTTGGGAGTGCCGTTAAATAGCGATCTTGGCGAACTTAGAGCGCTTATGGATAAGACAAATTTGGCGTTTTTCCACGCGCCGTTTTTTCACAAGGTTACAGCCGAAGTCAAAGAAGCGCGAACTCGCCTTAAAATCGGCACTTTCTTTAATATTTTAGGACCTTTGCTAAATCCAAATTTGACCCTTTCAAATCAAGTCGTAGGCAACTACCACGAAGAAGTAAATGAGCTAATAGCGCAAACCTTGCAAAAACTAGGTCGAAAGCACGCCCTAGTCGTGCATGGCATGGACGGCATGGACGAGATCACGCTATGCGACGAGACGCTCGTGCATGAAGTGCGGGGCGAGAAAATCATCGAGTATAAAATCACGCCTGAGCAATTTGGCTTTAACCGCGCCTTTCACACCGACATCGAAGGCGGAGATAGCAAATTTAATGCTGAAATTTTTAAAAGCACGATTAAAGGCGAGTTAAAAGGACCTAAACGCGACATTGTCGTGCTAAATGCGATGTTTGCTTTGTATGCGGCTGACTTTGCCAAAAGCCCAACCGAGGCCAAAGAGATAATCGAAAATGCCCTTGATAGCGGCAAAGTGTGGGGATTTTATCAAAATTATATTAAGAATTTTGAGTAGAAATTTTAAAATTTATTAAAAAACCATAAATTTTGTTAATTTTCAAATTTATGGTTTTTATGATATTTAGCACATTACTTTTCACCCAAAAGTGATTTGTTATAATTTTTAATCAAATCTTGTAATGCGACTTTATATTTTATATTGTCTGTGTATTTTAACACAACTTCATCTCCGACTAAATTATCAAGCACAGCGTCTAAATTCCTAAAATTCAAGCGAATTGCATTTTTTATTTTTTTATCTAGTGTAAAAAGTTTATGCGAATTTGCATCAATATAAATCAAATTTTTCCAATCATCAATAGCTTTTAGAGCATCAATGTCTTTTGCATAGTAAAATGGCACTATGTGATGAAGTTCAAATTGTAAATTTTTGTTTATATTGTGTTCTTTAAAATATTGTTCTTTAATCACCGAGCTTCTTTTAAATATTATTTTTTCGCCTTTTATTGTTGTTTTTAAAAGCAATCGTTCTTGTTTTTCGTCGTGTTCGAAAAGCGACATAAGGTTAAAGTTATTAAACATTGTTTGACTTTCATTTTTCCAGTTATGAAAATCTCTCATATCTGTTTTTTCTCTTTTAAATTTGTCGCACAATTCTTCAACAAAATCACAATATTCGGATACGACATTTTCAGTTGTTTTTCGTCTAGCTTTTAAACTTCTAAATTCGTTTATAAATTCTACAATATTATCTTTTGTTAAAATTTTTCCCTGATATTCTCTGCCTAAATATGTTACAAAAAACATCATCTCACTAACAGTTATATATTGTGGTTGTAATGAATTTAGAATATCTAAAATATCTTGTGCTAAGCCGTTAAAAACATTATCTAATGCAACTCCTAAAATTTTTTGTTCTTCAAAAATATCTTTTGAATTTAAAAATTTTAAACCATTATTATTTATTTTTACATATCTATAATTTCTATATATTTCATTAGGATTGCAAAATTCAATTTTTCCATTTTTTCTCAACGCAAATCTATCGATAAAGCCCATTCTTTGTAAATTTACAAAAAGTATTTTTCGCATTACCATATCTTTATGTCTTGGTATATTTGAACCAATTTCTTCTAATTCTTTATTTACTTTTGTTAAATACTCGCAAAATTCATATTCATCTGGTTTATATTTATAATCATCGTGTATATCACCCTTTGTGTGATATAATAGTTTTTCTTTTGGTAAATTTTTTAAAACAATTTTTATGAATTCTTTATTCCAACGGTAATGCTGTAATTTATGCGTTCCACGATAATCAACTCTTAGCGTTCTATCATAAAGAAATTGAAGGCATTTCAAGGCTGGTTGTATGCCCAATAGTTTTTCTTTGAACTCTTTTTGTATCTTCGATAATTTTGTTTCGAAAGTCTCTTTCATTTTCTTTCTCCATTTCTAAATTTAAACTTTTATCCACAAATTCAATATTTTGTTCGCAACCAATATAATTTCGTCCCAAATCTCTCGCGACTACGCTCGTAATGCCCGTTCCGCTGAATAAATCTAAAACTAAATCATTTTCTTTGCTACTTGCTTTTATCATCCGTTCTATCATCTCTCTTGGCTTTGGCGTGGCGTGATTTTGTTTAGTAACTTTTCCGTTTATTTTATTTTTATGGCGTGTTGAAACTATCTCCCAAACATCAGGACAGAGTTTGCCATTTGGATTAGGATACCAGCGTTTGCCATTTTTTACAATTCCCGTTTTTGTAGCCGCCGCAATTCTATTTGTCGATGAATACGGAATTCTAATGCTATTATGGTTAAAATAATAATCCTTTTGGCTCATTGTATAAAATAAAATGCTTTCTTGGTTATTGTTAAATTTTCTTTTACATGCACTCATACCATCTTTTTTATACCAAGTTATAAAATTTTGAAAAAACACCTTTTTGTCTCTAAGATGATTTAAAAATAAAGCACAATTATAAGGCGTGTTAAATATATAAAAACTTGCATTTGGTTTTAATTTTAAAAGCATTTTATCAATCCACTCAAAGCTAAAATCTAAAAATTCTTTTTCGCTTTTAAATTTATCCCAATCTGCTACTTTTAGATTATACGGCGGGTCGATTATGGCTAAATCTGCAAATTCATTTGGCAATTTATCTAAAAATTTAAAAACATCGCATATATAAATTTTATTTGTTTGCATAGTTTAATTTCTCGCTTATTATATCTTTGTAATATTCATAAAGTTCGTAACCGACAAAATTTCTATTCAGCTCTTTTGCGACTTTTAGAGTAGTTCCGCTCCCAGTAAATGGGTCTAAAATTATATCTTCAACGCAAGAATAAAGCTTAATTAGGCGATAAGGAATTTGTTCTGGCATAATCGCTGGGTGTTTGCCGAAAGCAATATCGTTTTTATTTGGAATAGGAATATTCCAAATTTGCTTTGTAAATTCAACCCACTCTTGTTGTGCTAGTTTGCTTTGTTCTTTAATTTCAGGTCTTACAAAAGTAGATTTTCCGTCTTTTACAAAAATAGTAATAAATTCGCTTGTATTTTGAGCGTAAAAATTTCTAGGATACGGATAGCTTCCAAACATTAAATTCTTACTTGTATTTGTTCTATTCCAAATGTATAAATCTAAAAGAAAGAATTTAGTATTGTGTAAAATGCTGTGCTGAATATCGCTTTGTAAATCGAAAATATGGCGATTATAATGTGTAGTTAAATCTTTTTTAAGCATAGGCATTAAAGGGACATTTATGCAAAGTTTTCCGTTTGGTTTAAGCACCCTAAAACACTCTTTCCAAACCTTTAAAAGCCCTTTTATATAATCATCATAGCTTTTTAAATTTCCCAAATCAGCAATGTTGCTTTTAGAGTGAATTTCGTTTTGGTAGCCGTTTTTTGAATAATCTTTTATATTAAAATACGGCGGACTTGTAATAATCAAATCCACGCAACAATCTGGAATTTCAGACATTTTTTCCGATGATTTATAAAAAACTTGATTTAAAAAATCTTTCATACCAAAAACCAAAGTAGTGAATTTTATGTTTTTATTTGAATTTTGCTTTTAAATTTGACAACAACTCGCTTTTTATCGCAAAAACTCCTTTTTAAAAACGCAAAATTTTAGCAAATTTTACTTTGTAAATATATAAATTTCTATTTTTAATATCGTTAAAAGTCCTAATAATGTATAATTTCAAGCAAATTTATAATATATTAAAGTAAGCATTTATGGCAAATTTAAAAGAAAACGAAAGCTATCTGGGCGAACAGCTTATTAGCTATTTGGGAAACAAACGCTCGCTTTTGGGGGCGATAAATGGCGTTATAACGGACATTAAGGCAAATTTGGGAGCTGAAAAAATCGCTTTTGCCGATGTTTTTAGCGGCAGTGGCGTGGTGGCGAGATTTGCCAAAGCGCACTCAAATTTGGTTTTGGCAAATGATTTGGAAAAATACTCTTTCATCATAAATTCGTGCTATTTGGAGAATTTAACGCCCCAGTTAAGAGCAAATTTAGCTAAATTTCATGCCGAAATTTTAGCGAATTTTAAGCCGTGCGAGAGCTTTATCAGCGAACTTTACGCCCCAAAAGACGATGAAAAAATCAAAAAAGGCGAAAGGGTTTTTTACTCACGCCAAAACGCCCTTATTTTGGGTGGTTTGCGTAAAGCCATATCGAAAATTCCTGAGCAATTTCAAAAATACTTCATCGCTCCGCTTCTAAGCGAAGCTAGTATCCACTCAAACACAGGCGGCGTTTTTAAGGGCTTTTACAAGGACAAAAACGGCGTGGGGAAGTTCGGCGGAAGTGGCGAAAATGCGCTATCTCGCATTTTGGGCGAGATTTCACTTCCAATGCCGGTTTTTTCAAATTTCACAAGCGATTTTCAGGTTTTTCAGAGTGATGCTTACGAGTTTAGCAAACTAGCTCCAAGCGTGGATATAGCGTATTTTGACCCGCCGTATAACCAGCACCCTTATGGTTCGAATTATTTTATGCTAAATTTAATCGCTGATTTTAAAGCACCAAATTTAGGGGATTTAAGCGAAGTTAGCGGTATCCCAAACGGCTGGAACCGCTCGAATTACAACAAAAAATCTCGTGCCGCAGATGAATTTTTCACGCTTTTGGCTGAATTTAGGGCAAAATATTTGATAATCTCGTTTAATTCAGAAGGCTTCATCAGCGAAGATGAGTTTTTAAAAAATCTTGCTCTCATCGGTAAAGTGGGAAAAATCGAGATAAAATACCCTGCGTATCGTGCTTCAAGGAACTTGCGAAACCGAAATTTGCATGTAACCGAGTATCTGTATATCGTCAAAAAGGCGTGAAAATGGGCGTTGCAAGAACAAAAATCAAAATTTGCGGGATTAAAAATTTAGCCGAAGCAAAAAGCGTTTTAGAGTGCGAATACAGCGGCGTTAGAGTGGATTTTTTAGGTTTAATTTTTGCCCAAAGTCCGCGAAAAGTAACGCCCGAAATAGCAAAAGAAATTTCAAATTTAGTGCATAAATTTGGGCGAAAAAGTGTCGGCGTTTTTACCGATACGAGCGATGATGAGATTTTGCAAATTTGCAAATTTGCAAATTTAAATGTGGCTCAAATTTATAAAGAAATTTCGCTAAATTTAAAGCAAAATCTTGCAAATTTGGGTGTCGAAGCGTGGCAGGTCGTGCGTGTGAAAGATGAAATTGGGGATTTAAAAAATTTAAACTATGATAAAATTTTGTTTGATTACAAAGGCGAAAAAATGGGCGGAAACGGCGAAAGCTTCGAGTGGAAAATGCTAAAAAATCTGCAAATTCCATTTATCCTAGCTGGCGGTATCGGCGCGCAAAACCTCGCAAACGCCCTAAAAATAAAGCCATTTTGCCTCGATATCAATAGCAAAGCAGAAAACGAAAATGGCATAAAAAACCCAGCAAAAATAATGGAAATTTTAAAGATTTGCGCGCAGTAAATCCACGCGCAAAATAAGAAGCGAAATCAAAATCAGTCGTTGCCGTGAAGCTCATCTATGTAGAATTTCACCGAGCCCATACCCTCTTTCAGAGCCCACTCGTAGGCACTTGATACGAACTCCCAATTGATTCCAGCATAAAATTTCTCCAAATACGCTGGGCGCGCGTTGCAAACATCGATATAGTATGCGTGCTCCCACACATCGACTACTAGAAGCGGCACAAGCCCGTCGCGCGCAGGTGTATCGGCGTTTTTCGTAGCGACAATCGAAAGCTTTTTAGTAGCTGGATCGCACACTAGCCACACCCAGCCAGAGCCAAAGTGAGCCGTCGCTGCCGCGATAAACTCAGCTTTAAAATCAGCGAAATTTTCAGCCAATGCCGATTTTAGCGCCTCGCTTGGCTTGCTAACTTTTGCGATACAATCCCAATAAAAGTCGTGGTTATACACCTGCGCCGCGTTGTTAAAAACCCCGCCAGTAGCGTTCATTACGATATCATAAAGCCCCTTGCCCGCAAACTCGCCACTTTCGGTCATTTTATTTAAATTTGCCACATAAGTTGCGTGGTGTTTGCCGTGGTGATACTCACAGGTTTTTGCGCTTACTACGGCGTTTTTCTCTGCCTCGAAAGGTAAATTTCTAAGTTTAAACATATTCTCTCCTTTAAAAAAATTATCCTCTATGATACAAAACTCTCTTAAACAAAAGATAAATTTTATCCTTTAATTGAAATTTATAAATTTATTAAAAATTTTGCCTAATTTGGCTAAACTTAGCGAATTTTGAAATTTAAAGGATATAAAATGAACATTATTGAAGGAAATTTGACCCTAAACGGCGATGAAAAAATCCTAATCATCAACGCCAGATTTAACCACATCATCACAGATCGCCTAGTCGAAGGCGCTCACGACGCATTTTTGCGACATGGCGGCAAAGAGGAAAATTTAAGCCTAATGCTAGTCCCTGGCGCATTTGAAATCCCGCTCGCCCTAGAAAAGGCACTTTTATCGAAAAAATACGACGCCGTCGTCTGCGTAGGCGCAGTCATCAGAGGCAGCACACCGCATTTTGACTATGTCAGCGCAGAGGTCAGCAAGGGTATCGCAAACACCATGCTTCGCCACGGCGCGCCAGTTACCTTTGGCGTGCTTACCACAGATACTATCGAGCAAGCGATTGAGCGCGCAGGCTCAAAAGCCGGCAACAAGGGCTTTGAAGCGATGACAGGCGTAATCGAAATGCTAAGCTTATTTCGCGAAATAAAGGCGTAATCATGGCAACAAGACACCAAGCGCGATTGGCGGTGATTTCGCTACTTTACGCAAAAGATATGAACGAAGAAAAGCCTGAGTTTGAAAACGAGTATTTAGAAGAAAAAAAGATTAGAAACGAGCAGAGAAACTGGACGCTAGGCCTGCTTCACAGCGTGCGCGATAATACAGAGACAATTGACGCGCTTTTAAACGAGTATTTGAAGGAATTTAAACTACACGAAATTTCGGCGGTTGAGCGCGCTATTTTGCGACTTGGCGCGTATGAGTTGCGTTTCAGTGATACAGACGCTGGTATCATCATAAACGAAGCCGTAACCGCAGCCAAGGAGCTTGGCGCGTCCTCAAAGCTAATAAACGGCGTTTTAGACGCTATTAAGGTCGTAAAATGAAGCTTTGCGTAGCCTTAGATATGGCTAGCAAAGAGCAAAATTTAGCTTTGAGTGCGAATTTAGCGCAATTTGGGAATCAAATTTGGCTCAAAGTCGGCCTGCGCTCGTATCTGCGAGACGGAGCGAAATTTATCGAAGAACTCAAAAAAATTGCAAATTTTAAAATTTTCTTAGATCTTAAATTTTACGATATCCCAAACACCATGGCTGACGCCGCGCAGGTCGTAGCAGGTCTTGGCGTAGATATGATAAACTTGCACGCAAGCGCTGGAAAGCGCGCTATGAGCGAGGTTATGAACCGCTTAGGCGCACTAAATACCCGCCCGCTCGTGCTTGGCGTATCGGCTCTGACAAGCTTTAACGAGAGCGAATTTGGCGAAATTTACAATGATGAAATTGCGCCAAGCGTGGTGAAATTTTCGCGTTTTGCGCATGAGTGCGGGCTAGATGGCATGGTCTGCTCGGTTTTTGAATCAAACGCGATTAAAAATGCCACAAACGACGAATTTATCACACTTTGCCCTGGCGTGCGACCTTTTGGCGAGAGTGCAAACGATCAAGCGCGCGTGGCAAATTTAAACGACGCTAAAAGCGCAAACGCCGATTTTATCGTGGTCGGTCGCCCGATTTATCAAGCGCATAATCCAGAGCAAATCGTAAATCAAATTTTGGCTAGCTTATGAGAGTTTTAGCATTTCTTTTTTTCTTTTTCGGCGCAGTATTTGGCGAGACTATCGAGGCGCACTACGATATTTCTTACGGCGTTTTTGGCGTCGTGGGGCATGCTGATGCTAAATTAGTCAAAACCGCCAAAACCTACGAAATCACGCTAAATGCGAGGGCTTATGGGATCGCTGGCTCGCTAAGCGGGGATAGAAGGGAGAAATTTTACTCCAAAGGAAGCGTTGTGGGCGAGATTTTAAAACCCAAAATTTACCGCCACGAAGTCGAGCGCAAAAAAGGCAAAAAAACCATAAACACGCGCCAAATTTTCACATTTGATTACAACAACAAACGCATTAGAGAGCAGAAATTTAAGGGCGAAAACGGCGATTTGCGCCCTAGTAGCGACAAAATTTTGCCATATTTTGCGACAAACGACCTGCTAAGCGTGTTTTTTAATTTCGGCAAAATTCCGCACAAAGGCGATATGTTTTTCCTAACCGCAGCCGGAGCCAAAAATGAAACCGGGCGCATAGATGTGCAAATCCCGCGTGGCAAACACGCCAAAGCTATCCAAAACGCCTTGCAGACGAGCTCGAACCCATTTATCGTTTTTATAAATCAAAAGATTTTTTCTAGCAAAAAGGGCGAACTCTACCTCTCGCTAAATCGCCAAGAAATCGCAGAAAATGTGATTTTAAAAGATGTTTTGTTTTTCGGCGATATCCATGCTAAGCTAACTGAGGCCAAATTTTAGCCTAAAATTCATATCCGAAAATTTTAATGCCCTCTTCTAGTTTTTCGTAGCGAATTTGCGGAAATTTTGCTAGCAAATCTAACACCATTTCCAAATCATTTTTTTTCATTTTATCGTAGCTTTGTGGTATGAAAATCCACGCTATCTCATCGTATGCAAAAACCCCGATTTTAAAGGCGATTTGCGCGTTTTGTATCTGCCATTTGGAGCTGTTTTTGATAGCGTAAAAATTCGGAAAAAGGATTTTTTTTATGATAAAGCATTTACAAAAGCTAAATTCGCCAAAAAAGCCCGCCCAAAGCTCATCTGGCACGAAATAGCCCTTGGCTTTGAGCCGTTTTTTCTCCCTGCTTAGGCGAATCGGAGTGATAAATCGCTCGAATTTAGCGTAAATTTTGCGCTTAAAGCTCGTATAATACGAAAAATACAGCTTAAACAGCGCCTCGTAAGCCTGCAACGCTCGCCCTTATTTCTCTTCGATTTGCGATTTTAGCGAGCTTGCGATAGAAATATCGCTTGGATTGATATCGATTGTCTCTAATGCCTTGTCTTGGAAGACAAAGCCGATTTCTTTGGCGCCAAAACTTTTTGCTATGGTTTCAAGTGTGTCGGTTGCGGATTTGTGGATTTTGCCCCCTAAATCGTTTATGATTTTAAGCGAGAGTGCCTTAACCTCGTTTTTCGCGTCGTCGATTAGGCGGTTTTTATCGCTCTCATCAAAGCTTGACCCAAAAATACCATTTAGCGAATCAGGCAGCAAAAACGGCAAAAGTTTGGAATTTTGCTCGTCGTAAATTTTCATATCCTTAATCGAATATTTGTATTTGCAAGGTGGCATTTTGATCTCGTATTTGTCCTCGCCACGCGGAATTATGCTAAATTCAGGACTTAGCAGGTCATAGACGAAATCTATCTCAAACTCAAAAATAATCGCAATCTGTTTTTTCGTCATCAGTGGCGAAACTAGTGAGCCAAGGAAGCCGTCAGCGACATTTTCTTTGCGCGTAACAATCTCTTTGGAATAAATTTTAAACACGCTTAGCTCGCCTATGCTTTTTAGGCGCGTAATATCCGTGCTAATCTCCGTTTTAGGGGCATTTGCGCCAGATTTTTTCATACGCAAAAACATATAAACCAAAATCACAAAAATTAAAAAATTTAAGATAAAAGCCAAATTTTCCAAATTTTATCCTTTCAAATTTCGCCTAAAACAGCTCTTTGAAATCATATCCTGCGCTTTTTAACGCCCACGCAATCTCCTCTTGGTGCGCCTTGCCCTTGGTTTCTAGCGTGATTGTAATTTGCGCATCGCCGTATTCGATCTCGGTCGAGAAGCGATCATAGTCGATTTTGACGATGTTTGCGTTCGCATCACGCAAAACATTTGTAAGCTTGGTTAGCGAGCCTGGTTTATCCACGAGCGTGACATTTATCGTCATTTTGCGGTGAGATTTGATAAGACCTTTTTCGATGATGATGTTTAGCATCTGCACATCGATATTTCCACCACTTAAAATAATGCCGATTTTAGCGCCTTCTTCAAAGCTAAATTTATGATTTATCAGCGCAGCCACGCCCACAGCTCCTGCGCCCTCGACGATGATTTTTTGATTTTCTAGCAGATACAAAATCGCGCTTGCGACCTCCTCATCATCGACTTGGACGAACTCATCGACGCTTTCTAAAATATGTTTTAGCGTGATTTCGCTAGTATCACGCACCGCGATACCATCGGCGATAGTGCGCACACTCTGAGAGTTTATCGCCTTTTTGGCTACGAAGCTATCGTGCATAGCAGGCGCGCCCTTTGCACCAACAGCGATGATTTTTATATCAGGATTGATTTGTTTAGCACAGCTTGCCACGCCACTGATTAGTCCGCCACCGCCCACAGGCGCTATGATATAGTCGAGATCCGCGACATCTTCTAGCATTTCAAGCGCGATTGTGCCCTGTCCTGCTTGGACTAGCTCATCATCGAAAGGATGGACAAAGGTAAGGTTGTTTTCCTTGGCGTATTCGAGCGCATAAGCGTAAGCCTCGTCGAAATTATCGCCTTTTAGGATAATCTCAGCCCCCAAAGCCTTGGTGCCACTGACCTTTAAAAGCGGAGTTGCTTCTGGCATGACGATTACGGCGCGCACGCCAAATTTTTGCGCACTCATAGCCACGCCTTGCGCATGGTTGCCTGCACTCGCTGCGATTACGCCACGGCTCTTTTCATCTTCGCTAAGATGAGCGATTTTGTTGTATGCGCCACGAATTTTATACGCACCTGTGCGTTGTAAATTCTCATTTTTTAGATAAATTTGCGCCCCATAAATTTCGCTTAACTTTGGTGCGAAAGCAAAGGGTGTTTTATGCACAAAAGCCGCTATTGTGCGTTTTGCTTGAACTATTTTATTTAAATCTACCATTTTTAGCCTTTCAAATTTTTATGCTCTATCATTATGCACTTGTTTTGGATAAAATTTACTCCATTTTTTTGCGCGAGAAAAGCCACGCTGTCGTTAAAAATGCCAACTTGCAACCAAAGCATTTTGGCTTTACACGCCAAAACATCGCTAAAAAGCGCATTTGCGAACTCGCCTTTTCGAAACATAACGACAATGTCGATTTTATCATTTATTTCTTTTAAATTTCTATAAACCTTTCTGCCTAAAATTTCATCAAATCTAGGATAAATCGGAAAAATTTTAAAATTTTGCGCGGCTAAATACTGCCCCACGCGGTTGCTTGGCTTGCTCTGATTTGGGCTAAGCCCCACGATAGCGATATTTTTGGCATTTTGTAAAATTTCACTTATCACGCTAACGCCTTTAAAATCACGCCACACTCGACATGATTAGTGTGCGCGAACTGATCGAAAATCGCAAATTTCTCCAACTTATGCGTTTTGCAAAGTGCGCTTAAATTTTGCTTTAAACTTTGCGGATTGCACGAAATGTAGATTATGTTTTTGTAATCTTTGATGAAATTTAGCACGCTTGCTTCAAGCCCTGCGCGCGGTGGATCTACCAAAATATGCGAGATTTCATAGCCTTGCAAATCCACCCCCTCTAAGCGGGTAAATTCGCGCTTCCTAGCAAATGCGCTCATTAGCTCATCTGCGCTTAGGCGCACAAATTTTATGTTTTTGGCGCCGTTTTTTTGCGCGTTTAAAAGTGCGTTTTTTATGCTATTTTTGCTAATTTCATTTGCCAAAATTTGGCGAAATTTAGCACTTAGCGGGATTGTGAAATTCCCATGTCCGCAATACATTTCAAGCAAATCTTTTTTAGGCGTTTTCTCATCGCCCACTGCGCCTAACACCCACGAAATCATCTTTTCATTAACGCCTCTGTTTGGCTGCGAAAACGCCGTAGCTTCGAAAGTGTAGCGATAAGCTTGTCCCTTTATTTCAAACTCGTCTTCTAAATTTTCCCTGCCAAAAATGAGCTTTTTCCCGCGCGATCTAGCGATTAAATTTAGCCCTAAATTTCTGGCTAAATTTGCCAAATTTGCCTCGATTTCCACGACATTTCGGTGATATAAAAGCACGCATAAAAAATCATTTTTCGTGGCGATAAACTCGCACCCAAACAGCCTAAATTTCAAAACCTCATCGCCCCGCAAAATCGGCAAAACTCTATCCATAAAGCTTTGGATTTTTTCATCTACGATAGGGCAGTTTTGCACGAAAACACGCTCTTTATCCCTGCCCCGCATACTAAAATGAAGCTCCTCGCCCTCGTGAAAAATCCCAAATTCAGCCCGCGAACGAAATGCGCTTTCTTTGGAGGCAAAAACCTCGATTTCGCCAGTATAAAACGGCGCAAACTCCGCGCTTATGCGCTCTTTTTTTAAATTCAACTGCTCTTTGTAAGGCAAATCATAAACGCAACTTCCACAAATACCAAATTTATCGCACTTCACCGCTTACCTTTTTGCCTAAAATTCGTATCGCAAGCACGGTTACGCCAAGCCCAAAGACTAGGCAGACCCAGACATTTACCCCAAAGCTAGCTGGCAAAAACCCGCAAAGTGTGCTGATGATACCCACGACGATAGCGTAAGGTAGCTGAGTGCTGACATGCTCGATATGATCGCAACCTGCGCCCATTGAGGAGAGGATTGTGGTATCTGAAATCGGCGAGCAGTGATCGCCAAAAATCGCCCCTGTAAAAACCGAGCTGATATTTAAACACATAAAAGCATGAAATTCATCGCCGCTAAGGCCGTATTTTGCCCCCACAGAGGCAGCTAGTGGCACAGCGAGTGGAGTTACGATACCCATAGTGCCAAAGCTAGTGCCTGTTGAAAATGAAATAATCGAGCTTAGCACGAAAATCACGAGCGCAAGTAGCACCATAGGGGTGCTCTCGCCTAGCAAATCGACAAGGTATTTTGAGGTGCCAAGCTCTTTTATCGTAGAGCTTAGTGACCACGCAAAAAGCAGAATTAAAACGGTTGTGAGCATGGTTTTCCAGCCCCCAATCCAAATTTCAATCCCCTCTTTGATACCATAAATTTTTTGCCACAGCCCCAAAACTATGCCGATTATCGACGAAAACATAGCCGCCTGAAACAGCACCACGGAAGCGTCAGCCCCGCTAAATGCCGTTCTAATAGAAACGAAGGAAAACGGATCTGCTTGCACAGCCTTTAATTCCTCTTCGCCAAGCGCGCCAAGTCCGTTTGCATAAAACCCAATCACGCTTAGCACAATCATCGCTCCAAGCGGAATTAAAGCATTAATCTTGCGCGGTTCGATACCCTCTTTTGGGCTAAATGCTTGATCTTCTAAATTTGCGATTTTAAAGTCCCGTCCGCCATTTTTGCCAGCACGAGACGCCATTTCGGCGCGATACATAGGGCCAAATTCCCTCATCATCACAGCACTTGCCACGACAAAGAAAAGCATGTAAATATTATAAAATCTATATGGGATTGTCTCCACAAAAATCGTAAATGCGTTGATATCCTCGACGCCGATTTGCGCATACGCTTCCTTAATCGCCGAAATCTCAACCCCAACCCAAGTCGAAATCAGCGCAATTCCAGTTATCGGCGCAGCTGTCGCGTCGATGATAAAGGCAAATTTTGCACGCGAAATTTTAAATCTATCCATCAAAGGACGCATTATAGGCCCCAAAATAAGGGCGTTTGCGTAATCATCAAAGAAAATAATTATTCCCATAAACCAAGTGTAAATTTGCGCCCTAACCCCAGTATGCGCCCTAGCCCCAAGCCACATAGCAAGGGCTTTGGTGCCGCCACTTTTGGTAACTAGCGCGATTAAGCCTCCGATACACATAACTTGAAGCAAAATTCCCGCATTCCACGCATCAGCCATGGAGGCAACCACGCGCGAGCACAAATCCGTAAAAGCTACGACAAAGGCTGAAAGCACGCCATTATCGTTCATACCGATAAGAAATGTCCCGCTTAACACGCCCAAAAATAGCGATAAAATGACATCTTTGGTGATAAATGCAAGAGCGATTGCCACAAGTGGCGGAATCAGCGTCAGTGCGCCGTAAATGCTTGCATTTTTTTCAGCTGGGCTAAGCTCCACGCCAAAGACAAAAAACGGAAGCAAAAAAATAAATAAAATCCTAAACATAAATTTCCTTTTTGTATTAGATTAGTTCGCTATATCTTCGAAATTTTCCTCTGCCATGCTTCCCATGAAATCCCCATTATTCGCGCTTACACTAGGTTTAAGTCCGATAGATTTGAGGTATTCTTGAATCTTTTCATCGCCACCAAAAATAGCGTAATCAAGCGCGTTTAGCCCAGCCTCATCTACTCTTTTTTCATCTGCGCCTGATTTGACCAAAAGCTCGGTGATTTCTTTGTTTCCATGTAGTGCCGAATACATTAGCAAACTAGCACCCAAATCATTAAACGCACACGCGTCCGAATACCCGCCAAGCGAAGCTAGCGCGCCCTTTTCGGTAGAGCCGATTTGGCGGACATTGACACTTGCGTGGTTATAGACCATGAAATTTACCATTTCGTAGTTTTTGCTAGCCACAGCGTAGAAAATCGGGGTTTGGCCAAGTTGATTTTTGTGCGATACTTGCGCGCCTTTGGAGATTAGAAATTTAGCATTTTTTAAATTTGACATAGCGTAAAATAGCGCGCTATCGTCCCCGTCGTTGATCTTCGCCCCACGCGTAATAAGTGCGTCGATAAATTTCGTATCATATCCTAGCAAAAGCGCCAAATTTAGCGCACCGCTAAGGTCGTTTGTGCTGTAAGTGTCGCTGCTTAAAAGCACATTAAACTCATCTATATTTACCCTGTTTTTAAGGGCTAATTCGAGCTTATTATACGCATCGATACTGCGATTTTTAGCCGCGTATAGGGCGAATTCGCTCAGCACAAAACCCGCAATCTCGCTAGCCTCATTTGGGGATAAATTTGCGCTAAAATGGCTTTGTAATGCCGTTTTTGCCAAATTTATCTCAGAGATAAAATTTTTGAAATTTATGAAATTTATAAATTTTTGCTCAGAGTAAAATTCTAAAATTTCTAGCGCATTTGCATACGCTGCGCCTAAATTTTTCTGCTTAGCCTCGCGCAAAAATCCCTCGCTATCCATGCCAGCCTGCGCTAACATGCGTTCGAATTTTTTCTCATTTATGCTAGCTTCGTTTCCCACGCACTCGATACTCTCGCTCCTAATCGTCCTAGCTAAATTTTGCAAATTTCGCAAAAATGAAGCCTCTACAAGCGAGCCCTTGCAATCATAATCGCTCAGCAAAAGTTCGCTAGGGCTTGGCGTGCTGGCAAAATAGGCTTTCGGATCTGCCTCGATATCGGCGCAGGTCGCGCCAAAAGCACAGATTGCGCCAAATATCCATAAAATCAAAATTCTTTGCATAACCAACCTTGTCAAATTTAACCCGCCATTTTAGCGAAATTTTGCTTATTTAAACTTATTAGCGCAAAATGCGCTAATTCGTGGCTTAGAGCGCGAAATTTTCTTCCTCGTTAAAATTTAAATAACGATAAATTTCGCTATTTTTGCCATTTAATTTCTCGCGCACTATCTCTTTGTATTCCCTCGCGCTAGGAATTCTGCCTAGCATCGCGCAAACAGCGGCTAATTCGGCACTGGCTAAATATACCTTAGCGCCCATACCCATGCGATTATCGAAATTTCTAGTCGAAGTTGAGACCACGACCGCATTATCTTTTACGCGCGCTTGATTTCCCATACACAGCGAGCACCCAGGCACCTCTGTGCGCGCTCCTACCGCACCAAATACGCTATACACGCCCTCTTCTTTGAGTTTTGCCTCGTCCATTTTCGTAGGCGGTGCTATCCAAAGGCGGGCTGGTGTTTGCGCGCTACCCTTTAAAATCTGCGCTGCGGCGCGATAATGCCCGATATTTGTCATACAACTTCCGATGAAAACCTCATCGATATTTTTCGCCCTTGTCTCATCGGCTAAAATTTCGCTTAGCGTTGCGACATCGTCAGGGTCATTAGGGCAGGCTAAAATCGGCTCTGTAATCTCACCCAAATCTATTTCAATCACTTCTGCGTATTTTGCGTTTTCATCGGCTTTTAGAAGTGTCGGATTTTCTAGCCATTTTTTCATTTTTTCGCCCCTTATAGCTAGTGCGTCGCTGTTTTGATAACCAGCTTTTATCATAGCGTCGATTAGAGCGATATTTGAGCGTATGTATTCGCACACACTCTCGGTATTTAGCGCGATTGCGCACGCCGCTGCACTTCTCTCAGCGCTAGCGTCGCTTAGCTCGAAAGCCTGCTCGGCCTTTAAATTTTCAAGCCCTTCAATCTCTAAAATTTTGCCTGCAAATATATTTTTCTTGCCCTTTTTCTCGACGCTCAATAAGCCTTTTTTAATCGCATAGTAAGGAATTGCATTTACCAAATCGCGCAAAGTAATGCCCTCTTGCAACTTGCCCTTAAATCTCACAAGCACAGATTCTGGCATATTTAGTGGCATACTTCCAGTAACTGCTGCAAACGCTACTAGACCGCTACCTGCTGGAAAGCTAATGCCGATTGGAAATCTCGTGTGGCTATCTCCGCCCGTACCTACGCTATCAGGGAGCACCATACGATTTAGCCATGAGTGGATTACTCCGTCCCCTGGGCGTAGTGCCACGCCACCACGACTACTCATAAAAGGCGGAAGTGTTCGGTGCGTGATAGTATCGCTTGGCTTAGGATAGGCTGCTGTGTGGCAAAAGCTTTGAAGCACGAAATCTGCGCCAAATCCAAGGCTAGCAAGCTCTTTAATCTCATCGCGCGTCATAGGGCCTGTGGTGTCTTGCGAACCCACAGTTAGCGTGAGTGGCTCGACATACATACCAGCTCTCACGCCCGCCATGCCACAGGCTTTGCCGACGATTTTTTGCGCGAGAGTGTAACCTGCGCTCTCGTCAAATTTAGGTTGCTCTGGTCTAGTAAAAATCTCATCATCGCCTAAGCCTAGCTCTTTTCTAGCCTTAGCGCAAAGCCCTCTTGCGATGATTAGCGGGATTCGCCCGCCGGCTTTGTATTCATCGAAAATCGTATTTGGGCTCAGGCTAAATTTGCAAACAACCTCGCCATTTTTGACAATCTCGCCCTTGTATGGATAAATCTCGATTTCATCGCCCATTTCGAGGTTTTCCACACTCGCTTCGATTGGCAGAGCACCGCTATCTTGGGCTGTGTTGAAAAAAATCGGCGCGATGACCGAGCCTATGATTACACCGCCTGTTTTTTTGTTTGGGATACCATAAATTTCCTCGCCGATATGCCATTGAACCGAATTCACGCCACTTTTACGGCTACTTCCCGTTCCTACGACATCGCCCACATACACGACCTGCCTACCGCTTTTTTTAAGCTGGGCGATTGTTTCTAGGCTACCGGCTTGGCGTTTGCTAAGCATGCTTAGAGCGTGAAGCGGGATATCCGAACGCGTGAAAGCCTCGCTAGCAGGGCTTAAATCATCTGTGTTTGTCTCGCCAGCGACCTTGAAAACCACGCCTTTGATACACTCGCTCAGAGATTTTTTCGCCCTAAACCACTCCATATTCGCCCACGCTTCAAGCACAGCTTTTGCGTGAGCGTTGCCCTTTTTTGCCAGCCTTGCGACCTCTACGAAATAATCATGCACGAAAATCGTCCTACCAAGAGCCACTGCTGCACCCTTTGCGGTGGCTTCATCTGCGCTTTGTAATGCGCGAATTAGCTCAATCACGCTGTATCCGCCAAGCATACGCTCTAACATCACAAAAGCCTCATCTTTGCTAATGCCAGCCACGCTACAATCGCCGTTTATGATTTCGCCCAAAAACTCAGCCTTGATTTTAGCGGCATCATCGACGCCAGGGTTAATGCGTGTTTTTAAAATTTCGATTAATTTTTCGCTTGGATTGGTTTTTAGGATTTCGCATAGCTGCTTGGTTTGCTCGGCGCTAAGTGCTAGTGGCGGGATACCTAGCTTCGCGCGCTCATTTACGCTGGATTCGTAGTTTTGTAAAAAGTCCATATTTTGCCCCTTTTTGGTAAAATTTCGGACAATTTTACAATAAATTTGATTAAATAGTTAAATTCACAGGAATTTTAAATTTGCACTCATTGCAAGAAATTTGCATTAGCAAAATTCAAAACAATTTAAATTTTAAATTTTCGCAAATTTTAGGCGGATTGAATTTAGCACCACGGTTACCGAGCTAAAACACATTGCTGCTGCGCCAAACATCGGTTTTAGTAGTACTCCACATAAAGGATATAAAATTCCAGCCGCCACAGGTATGCAGATGAGATTGTAAAAAAACGCCCAAAAAAGGTTTTGTTTTATCGTCGTCATGGTTTTTTGCGACAAATTTATCAAATAAGCCAAATTTCGCAAGTCATTTTTGATAAAGATTATATCTCCGGCACCCTTGGCGATGTCGCTGCCTGAGTTCATCGCGACGCCTATGTCTGCGGTTTTAAGAGACGGAGCGTCGTTTATGCCGTCCCCTATGAAAAGGACTTTTTCGCTGTTTTTTAAATTTGCTATAAATTCATATTTTTGGCTTGGCAAAACTTCGCTTATGATCTCATCTACGCCTAAATTTTTGCCGATGAAATTCGCTGTTTTGGCGTTATCGCCTGTTAGCATTATGGTTTTTATGCCTTGATTTTTAAGTGTGTTTATGCACTCTACGGCTTCATCTCGCAAAATGTCGCTAAGTGCCACAAAGCCCACGAATTCGGCATTTATAGCCACAAAAATCACGCCAAAGCCATCGCACAAAAACTCATCTGCATTTTTTGGAATTTCAAATTCCACGCCGTTTTCATTTAAAAGCTCTTTATTTCCCGCTAGTAGCGTAAATTCGCCGTTTTTCGCCTTTATGCCTCGCCCTAGCAGGCTCTCAAATTCCCCGTCAATTTTAGCAAATTTAAGCCCTTTTTCTTTCGCAAATTTCACAATCGCCTTTGAAATCGGATGTTCGCTTAGCATTTGCACGCTTGCGATTAGTGCGAGATTTTCATCGCTTAAATTTGTAAAATTTACCGAAATTTCGCCTTTGCTTAGTGTGCCTGTTTTGTCAAAAACGGCGATTTTCGTATCTTTTAGGATTTCTAAAACTTCCGGGTTTTTCACCAAAACGCCGTTTTTAGCGGCATTTGAAATAGCACAAACTATCGCAATGGGCGTAGCCAAACCCAAAGCACAAGGGCATGAAATAATCAAAACGCAAATTGCGCAAAGCAGGCCAATATAGGCTTTCCCAGCGACTAGCCAAATCACAAACACGCAAACGGCGATAAAAATCACGCTTGGCACAAAGATATTTGCGATCTTATCGGCAAAGCGAGAAATCGGCATTTTTTTGCTTCCTGCTTCGCTGAGTAAAATTTTGATTTCAGCCAAAACGCTTTGGTGCGAAAATTTGGTGATTTCGACCTGCAAAATTCCCTCTACGCTCACGCACCCAGCATTTACCGTGTCACCGACCTTTTTAAAAACGGCTAAACTCTCGCCGGTTATAAGGCTTGTATCAATTTCAGCCGCGCCTTCTATGACTATGCCGTCGCCCGGGATTTGCGCGCCGTTTTTGACTAAAACTTTATCGCCGGGTTTTAGTTCGTTAGCCAAAATTTCGCTTGTCGTGCCGTCTGGGTTAATCAAAACCGCCTTTTTTGGGCTTAAATCGATAAGTTTTTTAATATAATCATTGGCTTTAAGTTTGCTTCGCTCTTCAAGGTATTTTCCTAGCAATATGAAAGCAATTATCATCGCTGACGAGCTAAAATACAAATTCGCCCACTCGTTTCCGCCCTTAAAATAGACAAAAATCGCACTTCCTAGCGAATACAAATACGCCGCAGACGAGCCAAGCGAAACCAGAACATTCATATCGTAGTTTTTGTTTTTTAGCGACCCATAGGCGTGGTAAAAGAAGTTTTTGCCACAAAAGCCTAGCACGACGGCGCCCAGCACAGCGCAAATCGAGGCTTTTACGGCGAAGCCGAAATTTGATTTCATTTCGATTAGCATTATAAAACACGCTAAAATCACGGCTAAAACGAATTTAAAAAGCATATTTTTTAAATTTCGCGCCTTTTTGGCTTCTAGCTCTTCGTAGTTTGTGGCGATTTCATAGCCTAGTTTTGTGATTTTCGCTTTTACGGCGTCTAGGACGGCTTCATTTGCGACTTCAAATTCGCCGAACCCAGCTGTGAAGCTCACATTTACGCTTTCTACACCCTCAATCTTGCGCGTAACTCGCTCGATTGCGTTCGAGCAATTCACGCAGGTCATTCCGACTATGTTTAGGTTAAATTTTTGTGACATTTGCGATTAAATTTTGGTTGCGCTAAATCCCAAATCGTCCATTTCGCTAAGAAATTTTTCCACCTCATCCGCGCTTAAATTTACGCTTACGACCTTGTTTTCTACATCGACGCTAATCTCGCCAAACTCCTCAGCTAGGGCGTTTTTGATAGTATTTGCGCAGCCGTTGCACATGATTTTTGGTGCGCTAAATTTCATAGTTTGTTTAAAAGACATTTTCGCTCCTTGAAAAAATTATTTTGCGATTGTATATCATAAAGTTAAATGTTCGGAATTTCGCTAGCGCAACCCCATAATACTGCGCCGAAAATTTGTCATTGCAAAAAGTGAAGCAAAATTTGCCTTCATTTGTCATTGCGAGCTTTCGCAGAAAGCGAAGCAATCCAGGGAAATTCAGATAAATTTTAATTAATTCAAATTCTCTCTAAATTTTACTGGATTGCTTCGAAAACTTCGTTTTCTCGCAATGACACTTTTTTTTGTCATTGCGAGGAGCTGTGAAACAGCGACGAAGCAATCTACGAGTTTAAAATTCTTTGCGGTAAATTTGCAAAAACGCTGACCTTAAATTTTAAAGTCGTAGATTGCCACGAAACGGCTTGCGCCGTTTCTCGCAATGACACTTTTTTGTCATTGCGAGGAGCGTAGCGACGAAGCAATCTAGTAAAATTTAAACAATGTTTGATTTTATAAACGGCTTCGCCGTTGCTGGATTGCTTCGAGCCTTTCGGCTCTCGCAATGACACGAAATTTGCGTTTGGATTATTTATGCTCGTAGATTGCCACGAAACGGCTTACGCCGTTTCTCGCAATGACAGATTAAGAGTTTTCGATTAAGGCGATTTCGTCGGCAGTTAAATCGTAGAGCTTATAAACAAGCGAATTTAGCTCGTTTTCGCTCTGTGAAATTTGCGATTTTAGGCTCAATACCTGCGATTTGTATTCGCTAAAAAAGCCTTGATAGTAATTTTTAAAATTCACTTCGGCGAGTTTGTCAGCGAATTTTTCTTTTTTGGCTTTTGCGTATTCTTTGATAAATTCGTCGATTTGTAAATTCTCAAATTCGGCGAGTTTTTGCGGAATTTTTTCTAAATTCAGCTCACGCAAAAATTCGGTTTTTACGCTTTGCAAATTTGAGTTTAATTCTATCAATTTATCAGCTAAATCTATAAATGGTTGTTGATTGTCGGTGAAAACTAACGGAAGTTGCTCTATTGTTGATTTGTTTATTGCCAAATAACCACCCGCTAAATGCTTGTCTTTAAACTCAATATTTAAATAATAAGTTAAAAATTTAGAATTTAAAATGGCTAATAAAAATTTTGGGTTAAAATTTTTAAAATCATAAATTCCATAGCAACCTACACCCAACGCCAACGGCTTGTCGCTATAAACAGCTTCAATTCTTTTCGTCATACCAGCAATAACAATTTTTGGATTATTCCAAAATTCAAATTTTGATTTTGCTATGATATTTTCATCAAATTTGATATATGGGTTTGTATAGATTTTTTTCATATACGGAATTTTTTGATTTAAGATTATATATGGGTCTATCGTTCCGCTAACTATAAATTTTATTCCATCGCTATTTTCATTTAAAAGTGGAATAATTTTTTGAGCTTCAAATCCAGTTGTGCCAGAATTTATTAAAATTTCAAAATCAGCAAAAGTTTTAAATCGTTTAAAAAGATTTTTTTCTTTTTCAAAATTTTCAATATTATTTAAATTGTTTATATCTTTTATCGCATATTCTTTAAATTCAATATCTGATTTAACTTTACCTAAAATTATAATAGGATAGACGCTAGCATCATCAAAAATAGGTAAATTTGAAATATTTACGGATTTATTTAATGAATTAGATTTTAAAAATTCAAGCGTTGGTTTTGCGTAATCTGCAATTAAAAGCTTATTTGGGATAATCCAACCATAAGCTCCATTTTCTTTTAGGATTTCATAACCTTTTATTAAAAATGGCAAATACAAATCCCAAGAACCAGTTAGAAGCGGAAATTTGCAAAGTATTTCTTTTCTATCATTTTTATTCATATTTTTTGCATTTACATACGGCGGATTGCCTAAAACGCAGTCGAATTTGAAATCAAACGGAAAATCTAAAAGCGAATTTCCGCATTTTATATTATTCGATAAATCAGTGAGTTTTCGCCCTTTTTGCGCGGTGCGGAGCCAAAGCGAGAGTTTGGCGATTTGCACGGCGTCGGCGTTAATATCCACACCAAAAAGGTTGTTTTCTAAAATTTGGGGTTCTATGTCGTATAACGGCAAAGCTTCGTTTTCGTAAATTTTGCGAAATTTATCTAAATTTTTGTGTTCGTTAATGAGAAAATCCAAAGCCCCGTTTAAAAATGCTCCACTTCCACAAGCAGGGTCGATGATTTTTAAACCAAGCAAAAATTCTTTATAAGCACGGATATTTTCTAGCGTTTGTTTTTCGTCCTTGCTAAGGCGTTTTGGGTTTTTTGGGATTGCGATTTCGTGCAAATTTAGCCTTGACTTTTCGTTTTCGCAAATCTCGCCTAGTGTTTGGCTAATGATAAATTTCACAATGTATTCAGGCGTATAGAAAATGCCGTCTTTCTTGCGTTTGGAGTTTATTTTTTCAAATTTTTCGCCGATTATTTGCGAATTTAACTCTTCTAAATCGCTTAGGCTTTGCTCGAAAATATGACCCAAGATATTTACGCCAATATCGCTTGCAAAGTCGTAAGATGAGAGTTTGGCGATATAGCTTTGTAAAATTTCATCGCTAAGCCTTAGCGAATTTAGCGTCTCATCGGTGGCGAAAAGTCCGCCGTTGTAGGCTGGAATTTGCAAATTTTGGCTTCCTTTGTCAATCGCTTCGAAATATTTCTGCCAAATTTGATAAAGCGACATATCGGCAATGTCCTTTAACTGGGTAAATTTATCATTTATTTCGCTAACCAAATTTGATTTTAAAAGCCCCATATCTTCGGCAAAAAGCACGAAAATAATGCGGTCGCAGAGTTTTTGGGTTAGGCTTAAAATCGTAGTTTGCGAAATTTGCGAATTTAGCGAAACGGCATTTTCAAAGAGTTTTAGGCGAAATTCACTAAAATCAGCGTAGAGTTTTTTAGAAATTTCTTGCTCGAAATTCTTGCTTTCTTTTAGCAAATTTAGCGTTGCGTTTGAGATTATGTTCTCAAAGCATAAAATTTGGTGAAAAAACTCAAATTCCGCACGGCTCATCGTAAAAAGGCTGAATTTTTCGTAAGCTGTCTTTTTGTCGATATATAGGCGAATTTCATCGAAATTTGAGATGATGATATAACGGCTTTTTGAGTTTGAATTGTGATAATTAAAGGCTTGATTTTCGATTTTGTCCAAATCGTGCGTTTTTTGGTCTTTTAGCTCGATAACGCCGATGACTTCGCCGTTTTGATTTAGGATTGCGCCGTCTGCTTTTTTGCCGTCGGTTTCGTTTTTGCTCTCTCGTTGGAGATTGAAATTTTGTGGATTTGTCGTTTTTAGCGTATAGCCCAAGCAGTTTTCAAAAATATCTTGCAAAAAAGCCGTTTGATACTCTTCTTCTTTTATGGTTTTTAGAAGTTCGATTTTAGCTTGAAATTTTAATAAATTTGCGTAGCGTTGTTCGAGCAGTTCGGAGTTTTGTGTCTGATTTTGTGCGATTTTTCGTTTGAAAAGTGGCATATTCATTTCCCAAAATTTTGAAATTTAAAAATTTTGTGATTTTAGCGAAATTTGATTTAAAATACTGCAAATATCCACCATAACACAAAATTTAAGCCAAATTTTGCTACAATCGCAGGTTTTTAAATTTTAAATTCACAAGGATAATTTATGGGACGAGCGTTTGAGTATAGACGAGCGGCAAAAGAGGCTAGATGGGGGAAAATGAGCAAACTTTTCCCAAAACTTGGCAAGGCAATCACAATGGCAGCCAAAGAAGGTGGCGAAGATCCTGAAATGAACGCCAAACTTCGCGCTGCAATCGCGACTGCAAAGGCACAAAACATGCCAAAGGACAATATCGACGCGGCGATTAAACGCGCCAGCGGTAAGGATAGCGCGGAGATCAAAACCGTATTTTACGACGGCAAAGCCCCACACGGCGCGCTTGTCATCGTCGAGTGCGCCACAGACAACCCTACGCGCACGGTTGCAAACATAAAATCAGCCTTCAACAAAGGCAAGGGCGAGTTTTTGCCAAGCGGAAGTCTGAAATTTATGTTTTCTCGCAAGGCAGTTTTTGAGACGAAATTCCCAGAGGGCGCAGATATCGAGGAGCTAGAACTCGAACTAATCGACTTTGGACTAAGTGAAATCGAGGTAAATGAGTTTGAAAACGACAAAGGTGAGAGCGAAAAAACGCTAATCATCTACGGCGAATACGAAAATTTCGGCACTCTAAATGAGGGTATCGAAAAGCTAGGTTTGGAGCTAATTAGCGGAAATTTGAAATTCATCGCCAACGACAAACACGAATTCAGCGACGAGCAAATCGCCGATATCGACGCGCTACTAGACCGCCTCGAAGACGACGACGATGTGCAAGCAATATATACAAATATCGAATAAGGAGCAAAAATGGAAGAGTTAAAAGTCTATGAAATCGACGAAAGCGCGCTATCGAAGCTAAAATTCGCCATAATCCACACAGACAAAGGCGACATGACGCTAGAATTATACGCAGACGAGGCACCACAAGCTGTAACAAATTTCGCTACACTTGCAAACTCAGGCTTTTATAAAGGGCTAAATTTTCACAGAGTTATCCCAAATTTCGTAATCCAAGGCGGCTGCCCTTACGGCACTGGCACAGGCGGTCCTGGCTGGCGCATAAACTGCGAGTGCGTAGGTCAAAAACACCGACACGAGCGTGGTAGCCTAAGCATGGCGCATGCTGGACGCAACACAGGTGGAAGCCAGTTTTTCGTCTGCCACAGCGCGCAACCGCACCTTGACGGCGTGCATACGGTATTTGGCAAGGTCGTGGATAATGCAGGATTAGCCGTGCTTGACGCGATTAGAGCCGGCGATAAAATCCTAGATATCGAGATTAAAGAAACTCTATAAATGCTAAAAATCGGCACGGATATTACCCAAATTTCCCGCATTGTAAGACTTCGCGAAAAATACGGCGCGAAGTTTTTGTGTAAAATTTTGCGCAAGAGTGAGCGGGAAATTTTCGTGCGCGATGAGAGTATCGCTGGGGCGTATGCCGCCAAAGAAGCTCTATCTAAGGCACTTGGCGTGGGTATTGGAGCGAAATTTAGCTTCAAAGACGCCAAAATTTACAAAGACAAATTTGGCGCGCCAAATTTTAAATTCACAAAAAAACTAAAAAAGAAATTCCGCATAAAAGCCTCGTCGCTTTCGATTACGCACGATAACGGCGTCGCGATTGCGATTGTAGCGATAAATTTGAAAACTTACTGAAAATCTGCGCTTTTGAGATAATCATACAGGCTTAGCACGCTTAAAAACAGCGTCAGTATTGCAGGGCCTAGTATCACACCCCAAAACCCAAAGGTAGAAATTCCAGCAAGCATTGAGAAAAAGATTAAAATTTCGTTGATTTTGGCAGGATTTTTGACAAGGCGCGAGTTGATAAATTTAATCACAAGTGGCTTTACAAAGCTATCAGCGATCGTCGAAATCATCACCACACAATAAATCAAAATGATAAGCGCGCCACTCGTCGAACCCCCGATAAAGACGATTAGCGCGGTAGGCACATACACGAGTGCGCCACCGATTGCAGGGATTAGCGAGCAAAATCCAAAAATCACGCCCATTAGCACAGGGTCAAATCCGTAACTTCCAGCAATCACCGAAAACAAAAGCCCCTGCAAAACGGCGTTAAAAATCGTCGAGTATAGCACCACGCTCATGGTGTTTGCGGTCTCTGCGAAGATATAATCAAGCTGCTCGGCTTTGACGGGAACGATTTTTTTGATAAATCCCGCAATATCGGCACCATAAAGGTATGAAAAGAAGCAAAAAATGATGATTAGCACCATATCAGCGATAAATTTTAGGCTCGATTTGCCCGCCACAGAAAAGTATGAAAACGCCTGTTTCGCGGTGGCTGCGATGTCTAGATTGCCCAAAAATTCCTTGATTTGCGCCTCAAATCCATTTAGTGCCTTTGGGAACTGAATATCCATATTTTTGGCGTTTTCGACCATTAAATTTAGGCTAGAAATGTCAAAATGCGCGATATTTTTCGTAATCTGCGTGCCAGCATAGATAAATGGCACAAACAGCACCACGCACAGCACCAGCGTCGTTAGAAGCGAGCCTAGGACCTTTTTGCCACGCACAAATGAGAGGATTTTGACATGCAAACCAGATGTCGAAATCGAAATCAAAACCCCAATCGCAATCGCCAGCAAAAACGGCGAAAACAGATAAATCACACAACAAAACAGAAATAAAATTATACCGATGAAAAAAATCTTGCTCGTTTTTGCGTTTTTCGCCCTAGCTTTGCCCAGCGGTTCGCCCTTAGAATCGACGATATTAGGGCGTGAGTGTGAAAGTGCGTCTAAATTTTCGTTATTTGCCAAATTTTTATCCTTTAAATTTCAAAAGGGGTATTTTATAAATTTAATTTTTAAATTTCAAATTTTACGCCAAATTCTTTCAAATTCGCTACCACAGGCTATAAATACTGCGCCGAAATTTTACCTCTCTTAAAATTCTGTGAAAACAAAATCAAACTAAATTTTAAATTTAAAAAGATAGAATTTCGCATTTTATTCAAGGAATTTTTATGAAAAAAATATTGCTGTTTTTATCTCTTGTGGGGCAAATTTTTGCTTTTGATAAAACTGAATTTGCAAAAGAACTTAGCAATTTAGACGCAAACAACTCTACCCAAACACAAAAATTGCTAGATTTGAGCCAGGAATGGCAAGATGAAAATATAGCAAATTTAACAAAGCTCAAAACCTTGAAAAATCAAGAATTTGTAGAATATTTTCTACTAGATCAAAGGCTAAATTTCTTACTTATTGCAACTCAAACACAAAATCAAAACAAATTCGATAAGACCTTAGAATTTTACAAAGAGTATTTGCAAGAAAAGGTCGATTTTCTGCTCTCAAACGGCACGGAAAATTTAGCCAAATTTAACGAGCTAGAAACCTGCGTAGGCGATCCATGCGGACACCCAACCGAAGTGCTAAATCTAGCTGGCATATTGCAAGCTCTGAAAGAAATGCAAAATGTAGATTTGCAAATCGTCAAAAAAATCAGCGCCCAAGCAGGTAAAGACTACAAGTCTTATCTATACGAACGCTCATTTACAGAGCAAAAATCCCAATTATTAGAACTTTTGCATGAAAAGAGCTTGGAAGCGCATTTTGAGGCTTTGGCTACATTTAGTAGCAAAAATGAAGAGATAGTAAGTGGCTTTCACAACTACTTTTTTTATCAATATTTAACAAGACTTTATACGGCTCAATTTTACGCTGGATTTTTGATTTATGATGATAAAAAACACGGTATTGGGTTAAATAAAGTTAAAAAGTATATAAAATTACACCCCGAAATTTGCACCATTTACCCAGAATTTTTGCGAAAAGAAATTGCAGAATTATGCAAATAAGATTATCGAAATTTAAAAGAAAATTCCGCGCCAGTATTTGGGATTTGCAAAGCAAAATTTTAAAATTTTGCCTATTTTACAATGATTTTAGCCGAATTTGCCACTGAAATTTCGCCCTGTCTAAACTCATTATAAATCACGGCGCAAAACTCATCATCTCGGTTTATCACAAGCCACATTTCATCTCCACTTTTGCGCTCAAACTCCGCACAAACCACGCTTCCCACACGCAAAGGAAGCGAGACGCCACTCATAGAAGATGGCGCGCCAAACTCGCCCTGCGCTATATAATGCGTGGTGAAATCCTGCACAATTGCTCCTATGCTAAGCTTGGCACGATTTGCTTCTAAATCCATTTTCGCCGCCACTTGCGAAAGCGCCGTGCTCGCGTTTGCACACTCTTTGGCTGTTTTTTTGGATTTGTTTTTTATGTCTTTGCACTGCGCTACTCGCTCTTTGGCTGCGCTTAAATTTGCCCTGTAATAATCCACGCTTTTTTCGCTTTCGCAGCCTAAAAAAACGGCGCAAAACGCCACAATAGCGCAAAATTTTATAAATTTCATTTTTAGCCTTTTTGTGAAATTTGAAGAAAGATTATAGCGAATTTGGGGTTAAAATTTGCTCGCCAAAACGGCGAGCATAAAAGGAGAACTATTATTATTTATCCAACAAGCAATCTCATATCGGCCTCAACCGAGCTAATGCCCGCAATGCCGAAGTTTTCGACCAATACCTTTGCTACATTTGGCGATAAAAACGCTGGAAGTGTAGGTCCAAGGTGGATATTTTTCACGCCAAGATATAAAAGCGCTAAAAGCACGATAACCGCCTTTTGCTCATACCAAGCGATATTAAATGCTAGTGGAAGTTCATTTATATCATTTAGACCGAAAATTTCTTTTAATTTAAGCGCAATTAATGCTAGCGAATAAGAATCATTGCATTGTCCTGCATCTAGCACTCGCGGAATTCCACCTATATCGCCGAGATTTAACTTATTGTATTTGTATTTCGCACAACCTGCGGTTAAAATCACAGTATCTTTTGGCAAAGCTTTTGCAAACTCAGTGTAATACTCCCTAGATTTCGCCCGTCCGTCGCACCCAGCCATGACGACAAATTTACGGATTGCGCCCGATTTTACAGCTTCTACGACCTTATCAGCTAGGGCGAAAACCTGTGCGTGAGCAAAACCGCCTACGATTTTACCACTTTCGATTTGTGTCGGTGGGGCGCAGGTTTTGGCCTGCTCGATTATGGCGCCAAAATCCTTATTTTCGCCGTGTTCGCCCTTAATGTGCAAGCAACCCTCCACGCCCACAGCACCTGTCGTCCAAAGTCTGTGTTTGTAGCTCTCTGGCGGGATTATGACGCAGTTTGTCGTCATTAAAATCGGACCATTAAATTTCTCAAATTCCTCTTTTTGCTTCCACCACGCATTACCGTAATTTCCGATGAAATTCGGATATTTTTTGAAAAACGGATAGTAGTGGGCTGGAAGCATTTCAGAGTGTGTATAGACATCTACGCCACTGCCTTGTGTCTGCTCCAATAGCATTTCTAAATCGCGCAAATCATGCCCTGAAATTAAAATTCCGGGATTTTTCCCTACGCCGATATTTACTTCGCTAATCTCAGGATTGCCGTAAGCGCCTGTATTTGCGCTATCTAGCAAAGCCATACCAGATACGCCAAATTTGCCAGTCTCCATGGCAAGAGCGATTAAATCATCAATGCTTAGGCTATCATTAAGGGTTTTTGCCAAAGCCTCTTGGATGAAAATATCAATGCTCTCATCTTCCTTATTTAGGGCATTTGCGTGTTTCATATACGCAGCAAGCCCCTTCAATCCATAAGTGGTAAGCTCTCTTAGGCTTCGTTTGTCCTCATCAGCCGTGCTTAAAACTCCGACTTCTCTTGCTTTTTGTGCAAATTCGCTTTCTTCTCCCTCCCAAAGGGCAAAGCTTGGCAAATTTGAACAATCGCCTAAATTTGCGATAAGCGATTTTTTCATTTCTAGGGTTTTTTTGATAATTGCGATAATCGCAGGATTATCGAAATTTGCGTTTGTAATAGTTACGAATAAATTCATCGTTACTCTGTGATTTACCTCTTTTGCTACGCTTTTACCCTGCGCCCTTAGCGCACAAGCTACGCTTGAAAGCCCTTTTGTAACATAAACTAACAAATCTTGCATAGCTGCAACTTCTGGTTTTTTGCCACATACGCCACTAATCGTACAGCCTGTGTTTTTAGCCGTCTCTTGGCATTGGAAACAAAACATATTTTCCATAATTTCTCCTTTGAAATTTGAAATTCAAGGCGCATTATAATATAATGCAAAATTAATTTCTGTTGTTATAACAACAAAAAGGCAAAATTTATGAATTTATCCAAAACCATACTTTTTAACGGCATAAGCGAAGATGAGATTGCAGATTTGCTCCCTTGCTTGGAAGCACAAAGGGCGAAATTCGCCAAAGATGAGATAATCTTTCGCTGTGGGGACAGCACTACAAAAATCGGGCTCGTGCTAAGCGGGAGCGTGGATATTGTCGTAAATTTCTTGCGCGGAAATAGCAATATTTTTGGGCGTATTACCAGAGGCGATATATTTGCTGCAAACTACGCCATAAGCGCAAAACCCCTAGAATGCGATGTTGTAAGCGCAGAGCCAAGTGAAATTTTATTTTTAAATTTGCGCAAAATTCTAACTTCTTGTGCCAAAAATTGCCCATTTCATCACAAAATCATCTATAATCTGTTTAAAATTTCAAGCAACAAAAACCTAAATCTCTCAGCCCGCATGATGCACACTGCGCCCAAGACTATACGAGAGAGATTGCTTTCTTATTTTGGTGAGCAAGCACTCAAAAACGCAAGCACCAGCTTTTGTGTGCCGTTTTCTAGGCAGGGGCTGGCTGATTATCTAGGTGTGGATCGAAGCGCTATGTCAAACGAACTTAGCAAAATGGCGAAAGACGGACTAATAAGCTATGATAAAAACGAATTTCGCCTGAATTTTGATATTTGAAATTTTTTAAAATTTGCAAAATTTTGCGTTAAATTTTGCAAATTTAACGTAATTTAATCAAAAAGTCCCCGTTCATCGGGGCTGGTTTCGTATCCTAGGACTGATTTTGCGCGCACGCTCATAATGCGGCCTTTGGCTGCGCTTAAATTTGCCCTGTAATAATCCACGCTTTTTTGCTTTCGCAACCCAAAAACACTGCGCCCAGTATCGCCAAAACGCAAAAATTTATAAATTTCATAATTTGCCTTTTAAATTAATTTAAAAAACATTATAATATTTTTATGCAAAATTTAAAACTATTCTAAAATTTTTCTTTTTCCATGAAGCGTTTTAAAACGGCTTTTATTTGCGTCGTAAAATTCGCCGGAAATATCATTATACGGCTCATCGACTGATGATTTTATCCCCATAATGCCACTTATGAAATTAAATATCAAATCATTTGTAAAATACTCGTTTGCATTGGCTTTGATTTGTGCAAATTTTTGCGAATTTAAAGCTATCCAATCATCGCTAAAATACGCAAAAAACGGGATTTGCGCCATATCCATAGTAAAATTTGAGCTATCGTGCTGATAAAGCATATCCTCGCCGTGATCAGCGCAATACACAAGCGCCTTGAAATTCGGCATTTTGCGCACTTTTTCGTAAATTTTTTGCACTATGAAATCATTATAAAATACCGCATTGTCGTATTTTGATTCAAATTTTACAAAATCTTTTGGATACCTTGCTTCGTATTTCCAGTGTGCGCCCATAAGGTGCAAGATAAGAAGTGTTTTATCCCCGAATTTCATCTCATCGATTTTTGGCAAAATTTTCTCATCATACGGCTCTTCTGGGCGATGAAATCTATCTGTGCCTAGCGCAGTGAGCCAAAATTTTTGATTTGCGCTAGCAAAAAGCATAGAAAGTGGCGAGCCATAAATGCCGTGTTTTGCTTGATTTGAGATATATATAGTTTCAAAATTTGCCATTTTTGCCAGTTCTATTAGGCTAATAGCCTTTTCTTGCGGGATTTCATTGTATTGATTTCGCGCTGTCATAAACTGATAAAGCACATGAATTGTAAAGCTGTGATTTGAAAAGGCATTTGTGAAAAATACCGAGTTGCCTTGCTTTGCAAATTCGCGCAAAAATGGCGTAGTATCGTGCTTGTAACCATACACGCTCATGTGATTTTTGTTTTGGCTTTCGCCGATGACAAGGACATAAAGAGCCTTTTCATCGCTAAATTTTAAATTTTTTACGCCACTAATTCGCTCGTTTTCGTTTTGCTTAAATTTGTCTAGGCTTTGCAAAAATTCATTTGCCTTATCTAACGATATGGCATAAATTTGCATTTTTCTAAAATTAAATTTAGTAAAAATATCAAATACCAAAAGCGCGCATATAGCCACTTTTAATACTGCGCCGAAATCAAATTTAACGAAATTTAATCGCTCAAATTTAGAAAAAATGACAAAATACGACAAAATAAAAAAAGCAATGATTAAGGGCAAATAAAGGTTAAATTTCGTGTTTAGGTATTCTATGGCTTCGCCTGGTTCGCTTTGGAGTATCGCTATAAGCGAGTATTCGTTAAAAAGTCCACCTGTTTGCGAAAAATACACTAGATAAAATGCACTAGGAATTATCATCAAAACAAAGAGCAAAATTCGCACTATTTTAAATTTAATCAATCTAAAAACTATAAGTAAAACAAATGCCAAAACAGCGAAAAAAGCGAAATTTAGACTAGGACTACGATTTATTAGCAAAGAAGGTGTGGTAAAATTTAAAAACAGCGGAATGCTTATGAGTAAAAAGATAAAGCAAAATTTCTTAAAAAACGCCCTTTCATCGCGCCAAAGCCCCCCCAATGGCGATGAAAGCACTCACAAAAATCATATCTATAAAGAAAAATTTAACTATATTTATTGCGACTGGCATACCCTTAGCTAGGACATACGCAAGTGATACAAATAGCATATACGAAAGCGCAAAAAGCACGAAAAAATTAAGTGAATTTACTCGTAAATTTATAAAATTTAAATCTTTCAATCTCTCTCCTTTTACCAAAATTACAATATTTCGCCGTGTGTAACTTACAAAATACTATTTATTAAATTTATTCGGATTTTAAATTTAATCAAAAAGCCCCCGCTCATCGGGGCTGGTTTCGTATCCTAGGGCTGATTTTGCGCGCACGCTCATAATGCGCCCTTTGGCTGTCTTTTCGATATAGCCGTTTGCGAGTAAATACGGCTCGATGACATCTTCGATCGTGCCCTCGTCTTCGCTAAGTGCCGCTGCGATGGTGCTTAGCCCCATGGCTCTCTTGCCCGCTTCGCCCAAAATCGCAAGGTATCGCAAATCCATCTCATCAAATCCAAGCTCATTGACCCCAAGCGCGTCCAAACCCTCGTTTGCGCGCTCTTTGGTGATGATTTTCTCGTCTTTGACCTCGGCAAAATCTCTTATGCGTTTCAAAAGCCGAAGCGCGATGCGTGGCGTGCCACGACTACGACGCGCAATCTCGCTACTAGCGTCTTTTTCGCACTCTTTTTCGAGTTTGATTGAGGCGATTTTTACGATTTTGGCAAGCTCTTCGGTGGTGTAAAACTGCAAGCGAAACTGCATACCAAAGCGATCGCGAAGTGGCGCAGAAATCATGCCTGCACGCGTGGTCGCACCGATGAGTGTAAAGTGTGGAATATCGATTTTAATGGTTTGCGCCGCTGGGCCTGAGCCGATGATGATATCGAGGCGGAAATCCTCCATCGCAGAATACAAAACTTCTTCGATTGCAGGGGAGAGGCGGTGAATTTCATCGATAAAAAGCACATCGCCCTCTTCGAGATTTGTCAAAATCGCGGCTAAATCACCGCTTTTTTCTATCATCGGAGCGGCGGTTACTTTGATATTGGCTCCCATTTGCGTGGCGATAATGTGCGCAAGCGTGGTCTTGCCAAGCCCTGGTGGCCCATAAAACAGCACATGATCTAGGCACTCGGCACGCTTTTTGGCGGCCGTGATTGCTATGTTTAGGTTCGATTTGATTTTTTCTTGCCCGATATAATCCTCGAAATTCGCCGGTCTTAGCGAAATTTCCGACGCTTCATCTAGTTTTAATTTTTCTATTTCTACGATTCTGTCCATGATTTTCTCAAATTTAAAATAAATGCGTAGTTTAGCGAAATTTTAATTAAATTGAAATTTTAAATTTCACGGCTCTATTTGGCTAAACAAATTATACTCTTCATCGCTTTCGCCGTTTAATGCAAATATTAAATTCGATATAGTTTCATACGATTTAGAGTATGAATTTGGCAAGCAAAGATAAGAAATACCACACTTTTGGCATATTTGCATTTTCTTTTTATCATTGTCTATGCTTTTGCTTTTTGAAATGTAGTGTTCGCCGCCGTTTAACTCGATAGCTAGGCGCGGTTTAGTGGCACCAAACTCATCTTTTGAGTATAAAACCAGATCAAATTCTGCTTTTGTAAAGTATGATTTTAGCTCCTCATCATCGATTGATTTTAGCACCTTGCTAACGCTTTGATTTCGCTTAACACTAAATTTTTTATAAACGCTACAAAAATGAGTTATCGTTTCAAAAAATTCTTTTTCGCACCGTGAGCTGTTTGAGAGACCGATTTCGATTTTATTGACCTTTGAGTGCGATACGCTTATATTTCCGTTTTGTTTGACATAATGGCTAAGACTAGCAATATCATCGTCCATTTCTTTATTCGATAGAGCCTCTAAGGCTTCATCATCGGCTACTAAAACCAATTTATCCTTGGCTCTGGTAACTGCTACATTGATCAACTCTTTATTATTCGCTAGCCACTCGTAGGTTTTTAGAGAACTTTTTACTCCGATTGCGGGGGAAAATATAATGGTTTGATTTTCAGAACCCTGAACGGTGTGAATCGTCCCACATTTCACATTTAAATTTTGCTTAGCTAATTCGCTTTGTATGAGATGGGCTTGATTTCTAAATGGCGTTATTACGGTGACGCTGTTTTCGTCTAATTTGTTTTCTTTGATATATTCTACAACCGCCAAGGCTTCGGCTAGGTATGAATTTCGCTCGCTAGCAAATTCTTTATTTCGCACTTTTACATATTCTAATTGATTTTCGCCTAAGGAAGTTTGGATATTTAGCTTGCCGCCGTAATATCTGTGGTTTGAATAATCAGCTATTTTTTTGCCACATCTGTAATGATAGCTAAGTAAAATTTTAGTTGAAATTTCATCGACACGCGACATTAAATTCATAATAGAATTCCCGCAATAATCATACTGCCTTGGAACTTCGTATTTTTCCATCAATTTATCATTGATACAGTTATCTAGCGTCGTTATGGGTTGGAGTTGATTTACATCGCCTACTAGAAGCAATCTTTTAGCTTTTGAAATCGGCACAAGCGAGGCTGCGACATCGCATTGTCCTGCTTCGTCCATTATGCAAATATCAAAATAAGCTTCATTGTCGCCAAGTTTCAAACACGCGATATTTGTGCATGCAATTACAGGGAAAATTTTTAGAAATTTTTTAAAATTCTCGCTTTGTTTTAGCCATTTTGTAAATTCGGTAATTTGATTTTCTTTATCGTCAATGCTGATAATATCTCTTAAATCCTTGTAGCTTGGCTGTTTTAGCCTTTTTATGAATTTAAACGAACTAAAATACAAATACATTAAAAAATCAGAGTCATCTCCGACAAATTTGACATTTGACAAAACTTCTTCATTGCTAATATCGGGCAAATTTTGCAATTTTTCCTCAATGGTGTTTTTTTGCTCTGCAAGTTTGTCTTTGAGTTTTTTTGATGATTTTTCATTATTCATCACAAAATCATAAAATTTATCGAGCTCTGCTTTGGATTGGAGCAGTTCTTGCTTTTCTTCATACTTTGCCAGTAGAGATTTTAAATCACTATATCTTTTGGAAGTTTTATCGCCAATTTCTTTTAATCTATCATCATAAATTTTGATATTTTCATCATTTTTTTCTAGTAAAATTCTAATCCTATCCAATGATTTGCCGATTTCTACGCGATTTCCAAGCCTAATAATCGGAAATGGTATCTCTTTGTGCTTATACTTAAATTTAAATTTTTTCAAAATATCATCGATTGGGTGGTTGTTATTCGAGCAAATTAGGCATGTTCTATCGTTTAAAAAAGATGATAAAACAACATTCATCAGCGTAGTGGTTTTGCCTGTGCCTGGGGGTCCTTGGACATAGGTAACTGGATTTTTCATCGCATTATAAACCACTCTTATTTGATCGATATTGACATTTTTATCCATTAATACGATATTTGGCTCAGTTTTTCCCATATTTCGCTTGGAGAGTTCGCCAAAAAAAGCTTTAAGCGGGTGTTCGAGAGTGCCATTTTTATGCTTTTGCACTATGCCTTCATACACTGGGTCGAAATCCATGCGAATTTCCCTAGTTATGAGCATAAAGAGCGGATTTTCATCTAGTTTTTCGTTGCTATTTAAATTTTCCCTTAATAGCTCTTTTGTATTTTCGTAATCAACCTGCAACAATCCAGCAAATTCGCTTGGATTCATGCTCAAATACTCAGCCAACGATTTTTTATTTCCGTCAATCAAAAAGCTATTATTGATTATTAATTCGCCATTAATCATCAAGCTTTTTTCTTTTATATCCAAAAACAGCGGATAATACGCAACCACATAGAGTTTATTATTGTCGTAAATCGATAATTTATTGATTGCAAGTTGCGAATATTTGTTTTGTTGCTCAAATTTTTCTTTGTCGTAAATATCATTTACGATACTTTTAAACTGCTCGTCGCTTAGTAAAATTTTCTCATTTTTTAGTAGCGTTCTAACATCGATTCCATCGACATTTGAATAATCATTTTGACATGGATCGACATCGAGCTTTTTTGCTTCGCTGTAATATTCTAAAATTTTGTCGTCGAAATTATCAAATTCTAGCCACGCAAGTTCCGAGATATTTTTTTCTATTTTATCGATTAAATGCGGTTCGCACGAATAATATGTCCCGTCGATGACCTTGGCTCTTTTTATCTTGTCGAAAAAGATATTTCCGCCTTTGGCGTCTATTCCTTCGCCATGATTAAACACGCCGATATTAAACATATCGATTTTTAATTTTTTGTATTCTACATCGATATCCAAAACCGCGCACCAAAAATAGCTTGTTTTGCCGTATTGATTGACATACTCTATGCTAAGCCATTTACTCTCTTTAATCGACTTAGAAATTACTTTACCGATACTATATTTCAAAACAAACCTTATATTGATAAATTTTTTACAAATAAAATTTCATATAAAACGCCTAAATTTACTTCAAATACTCAAATTCTTCGCTTGGGAAAATGCCTTTTTTTACATCGTTAGCGTAGTTTTTCACAGCTTCTCGCACAAGTTCGGCACCATTCAGGTAGCGTTTTACAAATTTTGGCTTAAATTCGTCAAAAAAGCCCAGCATATCGCTCCACACTAGCACCTGTCCGTCGCATGAACCTGCGCCGATACCGATGACAGGGACATTTGCGACGCTCATAACTTCTTTTGCCACGCCAGAGACCGTGCCTTCAAGCAGAAGCAAAACCGCCCCAGCATCTTGCACGGCTTTGGCGTCATCAAGAAGCAAATTTAGCGCATTTTTCTCACGACCGCTTACCTTGTAACCACCCTGAAAGCGAGAAAGTTGCGGGCGCAGTCCTATGTGGCTCATAACGGCAATGCCATTTTTGCTAAGAAGCTCGACGGTAGCGGCAAAGTCCTTTCCGCCCTCGATTTTAACGGCGTCGCAACCTGTCTTTTCATAGACTTTGGCGCAGTTTTTAAGCGCAAGCTGGGGCGTGGCGCACGAACAAAACGGCATATCCACGACCAAATACGGGCGAGTTAGACCGCGCCTGACAGCCCTTGCGTGATAAATCATCTCATCGACACTTATGCCGATAGTCTCATCGTGTCCGCCAAAGCTCATATTTAGGCTATCGCCTACTAGCACCATATCGACTTGGTCGTTAAAAATTTTGGCAAAAAGTGCGTCGTATGCTGTGATCATAACGATTTTTTCGCTGTTTTCTTTCATTTTATAAAGGTCATTTATAGTGATTTTTGCCATATTCTATCCTTAAAAATTTTTTGCGATTATAGCCTAAATTTGGCAAATTTAACCCAAATTTGACAATATAAAATTTTTGAAGTAAAATGTGCGACTTCCTTTTGGGGGTGACTTGGCTTCGACAGAAATGGATTGGTCAAGGTGGCATGCCGCTTCGGATATAGCGTATAAAATCCAAATTAAAATTAAACGCAAATAACAAAAATTTTGCTCCTGCTTACGCAAAAGTAGCGTAATCGCAGTCGAGCCCTGCACTGCGCCCATACTATCTAAGCGCGGTAGCGGGTAATCCTAGATAGCGTAGTTTCGCGCTCTGACGAGGCGCGGGGCGAAATTTAGTCTTTGCTTTGGCGAGTTGTTTTGAAAAGTGAGCAAGCTGGGGCGAGAATTTCACTTTTGCTAAGCATGTAGAGGCTTTGGTCGTTTGTTTTTGGACTGCGGTTCGATCCCGCACACCTCCACCATTTAAGCTTTTTTTAAGTTGTTTTTACTTCTTTTTAATCTCTTTTAGCTCCCATTTTAAGGGCATTTAGTTTAGTTTTGATTATTTTTAGTTATTTTTGTGATATAATTAAATTGTTTTAATTAAGTTACTTAATAGGTTACTTAAAACCGATTAAGTAACTTTTTCAAAAAAACCACTTCAAAAGGTCGATAAAATGGGAAATGTAAGCAAAGCACACTTAACGGATAAAGATATACGCAATTTAGAACCAAAAAATAAGCGATATATTAAAGCAGTAGGCGACCCAAAAGAGCTTTATATTTTTGTTAATCCCGAGGGAATAAAAACTTTTGAAATTAGATATAAAGGCAAATATAAAAAAATCAAAGAATTTAGAGAAAATGTGTATTCTGTCGCAGAAGCTAGGCGAGATGCTATTGCAGAACTTAAAAGGCTTGAAAATGGTGGAACTTTTGACAATAGAGATGATAAATTTAAATTTGGTAATTTGCTAGAAATATTTTTCAGGCAAAAATATAAACAAAATTCGAAAGATTACACCGATAAAATGTATCAAGCATTCAAAAGATACATACTCCCAAAATTTAAAGACAGAGATATCAAAGACATTAAACAAATTGAACTTTTAGAGGTTTTAAACCCTATTTTTAGACCAGAAAACATAACAGCAAGCAGACTTGAACTTATAGATAGGCTTATAAACTATATGAGAGATATTTTTGATATAGCCATAAACAACGACTATATCAGCAAAAATCCTACAAGAGGCTTAAAAGAGTATTTTCCTAGCAAACACAATTTCTACTCCCAAAACGATTACGACCCTCGAAAAAAGGGGCTTATCAAAGAAAATGAGATTAAAGAGTGGATAAAAGATTTGAGAGAAAGAACAAAAATCAGCGATGAAGTGCGCCGTATGGTCTTATTTCAAGTATTAAGCGCAAATCGCCCTGCAAACACCGTTAAAATCAAATGGGAGTGGATAGACTACGAAAACAAGGTATTAAATTACCCTGCAAGCGCAATGAAAAGGAAAATTCGCCATAGTGTGCCATTATCAACATATTTGTTAAAAATTTTAGAAACTCAAAAGCTATATAGTGGAAATTTTGAGTATGTTTTCCCTATATTTGGTTATGAAAGTATGAACGAAGAACAACTAAAAAAAGCCCACGAAAATCGCATAAATAACCTAAATAAGGCTTGTAAAAATATGGGCGGAAAAGACAAATGGAAAGGCAAATTAACGGCTCACGGTTTTAGAAAGACATTTAAAACGCTTTGCAATATACACACAAAGGAAAATGGTGCAAATAACGATACTATCGAGGATTGTATAGCACACAAACAACGCAATAAAGTAGAATACAGCTATCAACTAGAAAGGGCAACAATCGAGCAAAAAAGGGCTTTATTGCAATGGTATGGAGATTATCTAAATTCAATAGAACCACTTGGAATTTGATTTTTTCCTTTTACAGAATTAAATTTCTAGTAAAAAGAAATTAAAAATAATTTATGTTAAAATAATCAGAAAATTTAAGGACAATGCGATGATAAACGAAAAAGATAAAAAAATCATAGATGATTTTCTAAAAGAGCAAAATTTTAATTTTGATGAGTATGATGATTTCATCGAATATATCCAAGCTAGGGGTATGCTAAATGATAAAAAGAAAATTTTAGATAAAGTATTTTTTACAAAAGCAAATTTGGAAGTTTTATATTTAGAATTTCTTAACCCTATAAAGCGTGTTTCAAAATTCCTAAGACTAAAATACAAAGAATTATCGCAACTTACAGGCTACACTGAGGGAGCTTTTAAAAATGCAGTGGCAAGGGGCGAAGTAAGCGAACCTATGGAAAAAGCATTGTTTCTTTTATTAAAAATACACAAATTAGAGCAAAAATTATCAGATAAAGACATTGTAATTTCAAATTTAAAAAAAGTGTTGAAAGATACTTTAAATGATTAAAATCTATTAAATTCTAAAATAAGTTTATAAAAATTACTTAAACTGCTTGACTTTTTAAAATAAACACATTATAATGCCCTTGTAAAAATTTTCTACAAGCAAGGAGCAAATTATGCAAAAAATAGATATCATCAACGATGAATTTTTAACAATCGAACAAGTTACGCAAATGTATGGATTGACAAGAATATCCCAACAAAAATTGCGAACTCAAAAAAGCCAACTCTCTGATAAACCACATTTAAAATATTACAAAATAGGCAGAAAAATTTTATATAAAACAAGCGATATAAAAGAGTTTATAGAAACTTGTGTCGTTGGAGCTTCAAAATGAAAACTCCAAATATTAGAACAATCATAAAAAACAAACGCCGTGCAAGAAATAAACTTCAAAATAAAATATTTGATATGCAATATTCTATCTTAGATGAAAAAGAAAAACTAGATAAAGCTTGTCAAAAGGAAAAAGATAAATTAGATAAAATTTGTCAAAAGGAAAAAGATAAGTTAGATAAAATTTGTCAAGCAAAAAAAGATAGGCTAGATAAAAATTTTCAAAAAGAAAAAGATAAGTTAGCTAAACTCGATGATGAAATTTTTCATCTTACAAAATCTACTTCCACTACAAATGATAATCCTAATCCTAGCCCTTGTGGTGACGGATTAGGCGCATTGACCCTTGATTATGAGCGTAGTGAATAATCAATGGGTAGTAGTGCGCGCACTACAAACCCTATACTCTAACGAGTAAGGGTTAAGTTGCGCTTTTTCTAGCCACAAGGGCATACGAAAAAGGATTATATCACAACTTTCTTTTAAAGGAGAAAATATTATGAAGCGCAAATACAGAAGCGATGATGAGTGGAGAGCCAAAAGAGTTTGGACTAAACTCGATAAAATTGAAAGAACAAATCAAATAAAATACACACCAAAAACAGCAAAAGCTAATGCTAATTGTCAGCCAAGACAATCACAAAATTTTTGGCACGATACGAGAGAAGAAGAAGAAAAGTTAAAAGCAAAAAGTATTAAAGATATTTATTCTGAACTAAATGAATATTCTTGCTCGGCAGAGCAAATGCAAAAGCGAGAAGATGAAATAATGGCTCAAACCATACAAAACTACTATGAACGCACAAAGCAACGAATTCAAGCAAAAAATTATAAACAATCAATGGTTATAACTTTAAACGCAGAACATACACTAGCAGATGTTGAAAGAGTAGCTGATAAAGTTTGTAAGGAATTTGGGTGGCAATATATCGGCAGTGCAGTCCATAGAGATGAGGGGCATTTTTATACAGATGAAAATGGCAAAAAGTGCTTTGACCCAAATTTACACGCTCATATCGAATTTATCACGCTTAACGAAAAGGGAATACAATGTTTTAGGGCTAGACAAAAAAGAGATATAGGCAAAAGACTTCAAACAATAGTAGCCGATGAGTTAGGTATGGAGCGTGGATTTGATTATTCTGCTAATGGAGAAAAAGCACCAAAAGGGTTAAGTAGCCAACAATACGCTATGAAAATGAAAGACTTACAAAAGGCTACCGAAGAAAAAGACCTAACAATAAAAGAGCTACAACAAGATAAGGAAAAAGATAAACTAACGATAAAAGAGTTAAACGAAACTATCAAAGATTTAAGGGGACAGCTACAAGAAAACCACGCTACAAGGGCTGATTATGCTAAATTAGAACAAGAAGTAAAGAAAATAAGGGAAGCTATCAAAAATAAAGAGCTAATAAGTAAGGCTGAATTTGAAAAGCAAATAGCTTTAATTCAAGAGCAAATGAACGCTAAATTTAGAGCCGAAAAAGAACAATCCGATAAAGAGAAAAAAGAGAAAGATGAAAAAATCAAAGCTTTGCAAATTGAAAAAGAACAATCCGAGAAAGAAAAAAAAGAGAAAGATGAAAAAATCAAAGCCTTACAAACTGAAAACGAAAAATTAAATGAGCGCAAAGGGTTTAATGATTATGAATACGAACAACTATCAAATTTAGAGAAAAAAGCCCTAAAATATAATTACCAAGAGCTAAAAGCTAAACATACCAAAAAAGGTATTTTATATTTTGGCAAAGAAGTTACAGACCACAAAGCCCTAGCACAAGAACTAGGCGAACAGAACGAAACACTACAAGAAATCATTAAAAAGAAAAATTTAAACGATGATTTTATCGTAGCAAAAAAGGTCGAGGAAAAATATAGTGAGTTTTTGTCTAAGTATTTTAAATTAGAGAGTGAAAACAGAGAATTAAACGCTCAAATTTCAACGCAAAACGAAAAAACGATAAAAGACACCCAAAGCGTTAAAACGCAAGAGAACGCAAAAGAAATGCAAATAGATAGCGAAATTTCTGTTGCGAGTGTTATGGAGCAACAAAAAAAAGTTCTTCTCTCTTCAAAGTTTTCTAAAAACAGAATTCCAAAAAAAGACAAAGGATTTGATTATGAGTGATAAAAATCTTTTTCTTTTTATAAGAAAAATTCTTTGGGGCGAAGCCCCAAATATCCGTAAAAGAGAAATAAAAACAAATTTTAAAACTAAGAAAGGAAATTAAAAAAATGAGTATAAATAAAAAAAGCTCTGCGCATAAACAGCACAGAGCAAGAAACATAAGCAAAGGAAGTATAAGCAAAAAAGCATTAGAAAAAGCTTATATTACTCCCTTTGCTTTTGAAAGCTCATTTTTAAATGAGTGGTGTAAGTTTGTAAGAGAGTATAATCCTAGCAATTATAGACAGATTGAAATCCAAGCCGTGCAGTGTATGAGTGCGATTATATCGTATTGCAATCAGCCAAATTTGCCTTTCTTTTTACTTGATATTTCAGATAGTGGCACAGGCAAAAGTAGAAATAAAAAATTTCAATTCGATATACTTTTTGACCCTATAAAACAAGAATTAGATAAAAAATTTAAAGCTAGTAACGAAATTGAGCTATATTCGTTTTTAATCGAAGGCAAAATCACTAGCGAAGGAATTTTTACAAGTGCATTAAATCAGAGAGTATTTTTTGCAAATTTTGGCGAAATCGGAACAGCTTTGAAAAACAAAGACCCAAAAACACAAGAAATTTTAACTATGCTAACAGATAAAAACTCAGCCAACAACACCCTAACAAGACCAGTATATAAAAACTCCAAAGGCAACAGCAAGAAAAAAGCCTTACCACCATTTTTAGATAATGTCAAATTCTATCTATCAGCAGATACAAACCTACAACAGCTAGGCTGTGATGATAGCGTGATAAAAGAGTATTTAGGGGGCTTATTTAATCGATTTGTGATTGTCTATACCAAAGATATTCTTTCTTATGAGAACTTCAAATTTAACGCAAATAAGCCGTTAAATGATGAAATTTCAAAATTTCAAAATTTTATCATCGGTTTTATGAATTTTTTAAAGCTAGAAAAATATGAAATCAATATAAATGCCTTTCACAATAACGCAAATTACGATAAATTTTGCAAAGAAACACATAAGAAAAAGCAAGATAAATCAAATGAGTATAAAGAGCTGTATTCTCGCACCACGCAAAATCTAAACGCCATTATTCAAACATTGCATTATTTGAAGCAATATGAGAGCATTAAGGCACAAAGAAGCGTAGAATTTAGCCCATTAGTTGATGATAGCACGATAGAAGAAGCCATTAGCTTCATAGAGCCTTATATTGATTTGTCGCTTATGTTTGATGAGCTAAACGGACAAAGCGACAGCATACAAAGCGTTAGAAATAAGATGATTGAGTATATAGAACAAAGAATAAAAAAATATGGTAATTGCACTATGAAAAATATTGCTGACAATAGACCATTTAAAGACTATAAAACAAATGATATAAGGCAAATTCTAAATGATTTTATTATCGAAAATAGAGATAAAACAATAAGTCTTTTAAAAAATGATTAAAAGCTTAAATAAAATTTACAAAAATTTTGACCGAAAAATGGCAGAATTTGACCGAAAAATTTCCCTACAAATGGGCGTTTGAAAGAAAATTCGGTCAAATTCGGTCAAATTCGACCGAATTTTAAACTTAAATCCGTGAAACACCACTAAAATAATATTTTAAAAGCATTTAATCACGGCTAAATTTAGACTTTTCTTAAACAATTAAGCCCCTAAAAATGGGAGTTGAAAATTTTTCGGTCAAATTCGCTGTAAAAAAACGCGTTTTTTAGTCAAAATTTCGTTTAAGGTTTTGTGAAACCTTAAAGCAAATATTAGAGTTTTTTGTATTTCTCTTTTACTGATGAGCTTTGGGGCAAAGCCCCAAATTTTATTCTGTAAAAGGGAAAAAAGTTAAAATATGTTATAATCACAAAAATCAATCAAAGGTTAATTAATGCCAACATTGCTAAAATTAAATGGCTTTAAATTTTTCTTTTACTCGAACGAACACGAGCCGAAGCATATTCACATTCTAAAAGGCGATGAATATGCTAAAATAAATTTGATTGATTTGAGCGTGTATTTTAGTAGCTTTAAGAACAAAGATTTAGACTTTGCTTTACAAGTAATCAAAGAGCATAGGGCAGAATTTGAAAGGATTTGGGATGAATACTTTAATTAAAGGCAAAAAAGTCAGATTTGCAGATGATTTGCTTATCGTAGAGCTTCAAGATGGCAGAATTATAGGCACTCCCTTATCTTGGTATAAACCACTGCAAGAAGCTTCCATAAACGACATTAATGATTATAAATTTATCTGCGACAACACGGGCATAGAGTGGGAAAAGCTAGATTATCATTTAAGCATAATTTCAATGCTTGAAAGCCAAGCGACTAAGGCTTCGTAATTTTATTCTGTAAAAGAAAAAAAATTGTTATAATATAACTTCGTTTTGGTTGCTTAAATGAGCGAAAATTTATAAAACAAAAAGTAAATAAGTTACTTTTTGGGTAATGCTAAAAACCTTAAAGCTTTCAAATCCGCTATTTATCGTAGTTAGAAAGGCATAGGTATAGAGAGCACACCCCACCATTTAAGCTTTTTTTAAGTTGTTTTCATAAAATTTACAAAATTTCACAAATTTAAAGGCAAAACAATGGCTAGGATTTTCATCACAGGCGATACGCACGGCGGTTGGCGTGGGTTTAGCGGCGAAATGAAAAGGTTTGAAAAGTTTAGATACAAAACCGAAAAAGAGCTTTGTAAGGATGATTTTGTAATCATCGCAGGCGATTTTGGCTTTATCTGGGAGGCTCAGCCAGATAACGATGAAATTCGCTGGCTAAAATACCTTGACGAGCGAGCCTACACGACGCTGTTTATCGACGGAAATCACGAAAATTTCGACCGCCTTGACGCCTACCCTATCAGCGAATTTCACGGCGGAAAAGTGCATAAAATCTCAAAAAGCATATATCATTTAATGCGCGGGCAGGTTTATGAGCTTGCAGGGCACAAAGTCCTTAGTATGGGCGGTGCGGCGAGTATCGACAGGGAGTATCGCACGCAAAACATATCGTGGTGGGAGGGCGAAAATATCAGCGAGGCTGAGTTAAACGAAACTTACAAAAACCTCGCTAAGCACGATTTTAGCGTGGATTTGGTGCTTTCGCACACTGCGCCGAATTCTATCGCGTCAAAGGTGCTGGCCCTAAATGAGTTTGCGCTAGATTTCCACGACCCAAACGGCGATTTACTAGAAGAAATTTATCGCAAAATCGAATTTAAAAAGTGGTTTTTCGGACACTTTCATGAGGAACTTTTCTGCGTAAATAGCCAGTTTGTCACGCTTTGGCACGACATAGTGGAGCTGAAATTTGAGAGCGAGAAAATCAAGCATTTGTGCGTGATTTAATCTCGCTTCGCAAGTTATAAATTAATCCATAACAAATAACAACAATTCATTTTTACAAATCCACCACAAAATAAAAAAGCCAAATTCACCAAAAATGGCAAATTTGGCTTATAGGCAAAATTTAAATTTTAAATTTTACTCCACTGCCTTTAAATTATCAGCGATTACAAAGGCAAGTTCGAGCGCTTGATCAGCGTTTAGGCGCGGATCGCACTGGGTTTCGTAGCGCTCTTTTAGCGTCTCTTCGGTTACGTTAAATGCCCCGCCTGTGCATTCTGTGACATCTTGGCCTGTCATTTCTAGGTGGATTCCGCCAGCTTTCGTGCCCTCGGCCTTGTGGATTTCAAAGAAGCTTTGAACCTCTTTTAAAATCATATCGAACTCGCGCGTTTTGTAATTGCCCGCTTTGACGGTGTTTCCGTGCATAGGATCGATACTGTATAAAATTTCCCTGCCCTCGCTTTTTAGCTCGCGCAGTATTTTTGGCAGCCTATCGCCGATTTTATCCGCGCCCATGCGGATGATGATATTTAGCCTGCCAGCCTCGTTTTCTGGATTTAGTGCATCAGCTAAGCGCAAAATATCCTGCGCACTGGCGTTTGGTCCGATTTTTACGCCGATAGGGTTTTTGATACCGCTCATAAAATGCACATGCGCATCACCAACTCCCCTAGTGCGCTCGCCTATCCAAACCATGTGCGCCGAGCAGTCATACCAATCCCCGCTCGTGCTGTCTATACGCGTCAAACACTCTTCGTAATTTAGCAAAAGCGCCTCGTGTGAAGTGTAAAATTTCGTCTCATTTAGCGTTGGCGCACTTTGCGTATTTATACCGCATGCGTCCATAAATTTCAGCGCATTTGAGATAGAATCGCTTAGGGCGTTGAATTTCGCCTGCAACTCAGCCCTTTTCAAAAAGCCCAAATTCCACTTATGCACCTCGTGCAGATTGGCTAGACCACCGCGTGAAAACGCACGCAAAAGGTTCATCGTAGCCGCACTTTGGTGATATGCCTCGATCATACGCTCTGGATTTGGCACACGCGCAGCTTCATTAAACTCAAAGCCATTTATGATATCGCCACGATAGCTAGGAAGCTTCACACCGCCGACCTCTTCGTAATCGCTACTGCGAGGTTTGGCAAACTGACCTGCTAGGCGTCCGACCTTTACGATAGGCTTGCCAGCGGCGAAGGTCATTACAATCGCCATTTGAAGCATTACCTTAAACATATCGCGGATATTATTTGCGCTAAAATTTGCAAAACTCTCAGCACAATCCCCACCTTGAAGCAAAAACGCCTCGCCCCTTGTGGCTCTGGCAAGATCGCTTTTTAAAGATCTGACCTCGCCAGCAAAAACTAGTGGCGGGAAGTTATAGAGCCTTTCTTTGACGGCCTCGACTGCGCCCATATCAGGGTATGTGGGCTGCTGTAAGATATTGAAATTTTTCCAAGACGATCTATCCCAACTCATAAATTCTCCTTTTTTGGTTTTAAAAATTTTGCCATTATACCTAAATATGACTAAATTTCATTTCAAAAATATAAATTTACTCCTAAATTTCACGCCAAAAATAAGCAGTTATTAATCAATTAAATTTTAAAATGCAAGCCTTTTAAATCAATCACAAATTTAAGGAATTTTATGAAAGACGACCGCACAAAAGGGCTAATAATCGCGTTTTTGACCTTTTTTATGTGGGGCGTTTTTCCGATTTATTTCAAATTTATCCAAGATGTAGATGCTACGCAAATTTTAGCGCACAGAATTTTTTGGTCCTTTGTTTTGCTTTTTTTATTTTTATTTTTTACAAAAAAGCTAAAAAACATCTCGCTTTTGTTATCAGATCGCAAAAAGGCATTAGCACTTCTTTGCACAGGCTGTTTGATTAGCATAAATTGGGGCATTTTTATCTGGGCGGTAAATTTGGGCGATATTTTATCCACGAGCCTAGGGTATTTCATAAACCCCCTACTATCGGTGCTTTTGGGCGCAATTTTTCTAAAAGAACGGCTAAGCCTAGCAGGGAGAGTTTCGCTATTTTTGGCGTTTTTGGCGATCTGCGTGCAAATTTACGCACTTGGCAGACTGCCATTTGTATCGCTGATTTTGCCGACAAGTTTCGCATTTTACGGATTAATTCGCAAAAAAATCGCCGTGCCTAGCTTCGAGGGGCTGTTTTGCGAGACCACACTCATGCTCCCGCTTGCGTGCGCGTATTTGGGCTTTTGCGCGTATTCGGGCACTAGCGCATTTGGGGCACACAGCACCGGCGCACTGCTCGCATTTAGCGGAGTTATCACGGTTTTACCACTAATTACCTTCGCGATTTCGACTGCATATCTGCCGCTTTCGACAATCGGATTTATGCAGTATCTTAGCCCCTCGATGAGCATGCTAATCGCTGTGTTTTTATACGGCGAGGAGCTTAGTTTTTACAAAATTTTCAGCTTTTCGCTCATTTGGCTAGGGCTTGCGATAGTGGGATTTGATAGCTTAAAAAGGAGGAAAAATGGTTAATGTAACGCTGATTTTGGCGGTTTTTTTGATAGTAGGTTTTATCGTTTATTCACAGGTAATGCGCGCAGCCTCACGCGCTGATATGATAGAGGAAGTGCCAAATAACGCCAAATATCTGAGCTTTTGCGACATACTTGATGGCGAAATTTTAGCTTTGCAAAATTTAGAGCTAAAAGATGAGAGCCAAAGGGACGAAGCGCTCGATGAAATCGCAAATCTTAGCAAGGAATTAGTCTTTATCCAAACCATGCACAAAAATAATCAAAGCCCCGAAATTTGGGAGGAAAAGCTCTTTAAATTTTTGCAAAAATGTGAGGGCGTGATTTTAAAATACGCCAAAGAGGGCGAAAAAATCGCCGATAATTGGCGCGAAAAACTAGGAAGCGAGTTTGCGAAATTAGTCTAAATTTAGAAATTTAGACTAATTTTGGCTTTGCAAATTTTCAAGTGCGCTAAAAATCGCAAGCGCATTTTCTTGCGTGGCTTTAAAATCCGCGATTTTGGCTAAATTTTCCTCGAAAATTTGCGCAATCTGCGCGCTAAAATCTGAGTAAATTTTATCCACAAACGAGCTAGACCCTACGAAGTCATTTTCGAACTCATAGTAATGAAGTCCCCCTAAAACCGCCTTTTCAAAGTCCTCATAAGATGGATAAAAAAGCTGATAAAGTCCCGGTTCTTCCTCGTAATCGCTGATTGATTTTGCGATTTTGTTTGCGATGAAATTCGCGCTTAGGGTTACAGCGTTTGTGTAGTTTGAGGCGATTTTTATCATAATTTGCTCGAAAAACAGCGCGATTTTTTGGCAGATTTGAAAAACGGCCCTCTCGCCGTCTTTTAAAAACAACCCATAGACTTCGCTTGCGATTTTGGCGATATTTGAAGCCTCTATGATAGAGGCTAAATCGCTTTGGCGCTCGTAGTTTTCAAACCTACCTTTAAATAGCAAAATTTCCCTCTCAAACCCCGCATAAATGCGCTCTATCGCCTCGCTCATAGCATTTTGGGTTTTGACTAACTCGGCCTTAAAACGGCGAAAAATCACATTTAGCCTATCGTCGTTGTAAATCAGCTTCGAAAGCGCAGCGTCGGTGTTGAAATACGGCGCCTCGTAGGCTACTTTTTCGTATCCCTTCGAGGTTTGCGTGCCAAAAAAGCTCTTTTTCGTCTGCGTCGCGCTTATGAAATACTCGTTTTGCTTCGAGCTTAGGGCTTCTTGCATGGTTTTAGCGATAAATTTCGAGGTCTCTTTAATCGAGGCGTAAATTTTGCTAAATTCCTCTTTGTAAATTTCGCGCTCACTGGCGCAAAATTCGGCGATTTTATCTTTGTTTGAAGCGATAATGTTTTCTAAAATTTTATGTATTTCCAAATACCCTGCCCGCTCGTTTTTAAGCTCGGCAAGTATGAAATTTAGCCTAGATTTGGCAAAGCTAATGCGGTTTTTATCAAGCCCGTCTAAAAACTCTCTAACCTCGCTAAACCCGCTGTTTTGGCTATCGCCAGCTTTTTCTAGCTTTGATGAGATTGGCACGATAGAGGCGAAATTCGCACCAAAAATAGTTTTAGCGTAATTATGCACACGCTCGATTTCTTCGGCGCCAAGCCTATCTTTTTGGCTTAAAATCGCAATGGAGTTTTTGCTTAAAAATTTTGGCAAAAGCGAAATTTGAGCTGTTTCGCTCTTTCTAGCGGCGTTGTCGATGAGTGAAATCCAAAGCACGCCAAAAACCTCATCGAAAATCTCCAATGTCTCCCTGGTATCGGCGTTCGAGCGCGAATTTAGCCCTGGGGTGTCGATGAAATTTATTTTTTTCAAAAGCTCGTGTGGCAAAAACATATTTATATTTTTGATATCTTTTAACTCCCGCCTTTGATCGACGAAATCCGAAATTTGCGAGCTTTCTAAGGTTTGGGTGTAGCCGTTTTTATACGCTACGCTCATCATTTCATAAGGGGCGTATTTGATATGAGTGGCCTTGGCAGTAACTGGCACGACGCCAGTTGGCAAAACTTCGCTAGAAAGCAAGGTGTTTAAAAATGTCGATTTACCGCTACTAAACTGCCCCACAACCGCGATTTTAAGAGGCTCGGACTCGACGAGCAAAATTTCATCTAAAACCTTGCTTAAATGCGCGCTAGGGTGCAGACTCGGGTCTTTTAGCTCGCCCACAGCCCTGCTCATATCGCCCCAAAATCCCTGCTTCGTGCTGGGTAAAAATTTCGCCCTATACTCGCTGATAAATTCCCTTAGCATTGCTCGATCCTTTTAATTAATCCATTTACCAAATTTATTTTTTCTCGCACCAATCGCGCGTTTTTGGCGATTTGCTCGGCGTTTTCATCGCCTGCTTTAAGCGCGCTTTCAAGCTCGCTTTGGCGCAAATCTAGGCTAGATTTTTTGCTAGCAAAAAGAGCTAGGACATTTTCTTTAAACTCCGCGGTGCAGGTTTTGGCGATGTTTTCGAAACTAGATTTTAAATTTAGCTTAGCGAAAAACTCGCTAAATAGCGCGTCAAAACTCGCCGATAATGCGCCAAAATCGCTGTTTTTGCGCACGATTTCACGCAGGCTTTCGTTAAATTTAGCGAAATTTGGCTGGGCGAAATTTTCGTCCATGTATTTTTTCGTATCAAATTTAAGCGAATTTACCTCGCTAAAATCGCTTCCTAAAAGCTCTTTGATATCAGAAATATCGCGCGAAATCTTTTGCGAAAACGAGCGGAAAATGTCCGTGATGACATCTTTGACGCCAGAATTTGCGATGACTTCTAGCCTAGAAAAATCAATCTGTTTTTTATTTTTTTTCGAGTAATTTATGTCGGTTAAAACCCTGTCTTTAATCGTCAAAATCGCTGATTTTAGCGGCGCAAAAAGCGTGCTATCATCGTAGCTAAGCTTGCTAATCGCGCCGGTTAAATCGTTTTTTAACTTAGCTAAATTTGCATTTAGCGCGCTAATTTCGGCGTTTATATTCTCGCATTTTTGGGCTAGCTCGCTTTTATTCGCGCTAAAATCGGCGTTTTGCTCCTGCAAATCAGCCAAATACGCCTCGCAAATCAGCGATAACTCTTTTTTGTATGAGGATAAAATTTCATCTGCTTTGGCTGAATTTTCGCCGAAAAATCGCTCGAAAAGATGAGATTTCAGCTCGCCAATACCCCGTCCGCTGTGGCTGTCTATGCAAAAATAGCTCACATTTTCTATCAGCCCCTCATCGAACCCAAACGCCCCAAGCTCCTCGCAAATGCTAGCCCTAGCGTATCTTAGCGCGTCGATTAGCTCGGTCTGGCTAAGCAAATCAGCGTGGGTTAAAACCACAATGAGCGAGTTGTTTTTCGAGCTTTTTAGGGTGCTTGCGATAAAGCTCATATCCTTTTTGGTCGAGCTTTGAGAGGCGTTCATTAGGTGGATTATCGCGTCGCTTGAAAACATAAAGTTTTTCGTCAGCTCCTCGCGCAAAACCACGCTATCGTCTAGCCCTGGGGTATCGACGACGGTGATTTTATCGCTTAGAAAATCGCTTTTTATGCCAAGTTCGATAAATTTGATAAATTTTGAAATTTCATACTTGGCGGAGGTAAATTCTTGCAGTTTTTCTGGCTCGATTATGGCTTCGCTTTGGTTTTGAAATTTCGAGCGAAATTCCTGCGCAAAACCCAAAATTTCAAGCTCCTCATCATCGTAGAATTTGACCTTAGCATAAGGCTTATCGCTACCTTTAAGAAGCGTTAAATTCGCCGTTTCAGGGATATTTGAAGTCCCTAAAATATCAAATCCCAAAAGACGATTTAGCATGCTGGATTTCCCAGCGTTGATTACGCCAGTAACCGAGAGTGTAAAATTTGCATCTTTGGCGTTTAATTTGGCGGCGTTTGTGCGCTCAAAGAGTGAATTTTCAAATTCGCTCGCGCAAACGAGAAAACCTGCGCCTGGATTTGTATCTGAATTTTCGCTCGTATTTTCGCTCGCGCTAGTATTCGAACGAGCACCTAAATTTGCGCCTAAATTTGCACCCGCGCCAGTGTCTGTGCCTGAAACCAAATTTGCAAGTTCATCTTCGCTTTTGGCGCTCAAAAGTGCTTTTAGCTCATCGCTAATAATATCCAAACTCTCCAATTTGCCGTAAAATGCGAAATTTGCGGGCGAATTTGGGGCTTCGTTTTCGCTCAAATCGCTTTGAAGTTGAAGCAAAAATTTTGAAATTTCATCATACTCGCTTTTGCTAATAATTCCCTCTTTGCTTAAATTTTCAACCATCATCAAAACGCTTAATTTGGAAATTTTAAGCTTGCAAATCGCATTGATTGCGCCGATTTGTAGCGACTGAATCGCATAGATTCCAATCTCTTCGCCAAGCTCTTTTAAAATTTCTCTAAAACTTTGCAACGATTTAAATTTTTCGAAATTTTGCGAATTTGTGCATAACATAAGCGCAGCGATATCGCTAGGCATAGTGCGAGTTAGACTCTCATCGATAAAAAGCCTCTTTGAACCCCAAATTTTACTCATAAAATTATTCATAAACTACCTTTTTTGGGTTGAAATGGTTAGAAATTTGATAAGTTTTGCAATAAAATTTCAAAATTTTATAAAAGTAGAAAGACGCCTGCAAAAATTTTGCAAGCGTCATAGGATTATTTGCCTTTTGCAGCAAGTTTTCTACGCATATAAGCAATGCGAGATTGTAATGGAAGGTGTTTAGGGCAGTTGTCTTCGCAACCTAGCAAACTCATACAACCAAACACACCGTCATCATCGCCGATTAACTCGTAGAAATCATCGTCTGTTCTGTTATCAAGAGCATCGATTTTAAATCTAGCTACGCGGTTGATACCAACAGCACCGATAAAATCCTCTCTCATAATCGCAGTTCCGCATGCTGCCACGCAGATACCGCACTCGATACAACGATCTAGCTCGAAAACCTCTTGTGCTACTTCTGGTTCGACTTTTTCCTCTAATTTAGAGATGTCAGTTACATGGTCAGTGTGAATCCAGCTCTCGACTCTCTTACTCATCGCGTTCATCCAGTTACCTGTATCTACGCTCAAATCTTTTAGTAGTTTGAATACAGGAAGTGGCATAAGCTCGATAACGCCCTCTGGATAGTCTTTTGTTAGTGTGCGGCAAGCAAGTGCTGGCTTACCATTGACTAACATACCGCAGCTACCACAGATACCAGCACGACATACGAAGTCGAAGCTTAGCTCTGGGTCAAATTTTTCGCGGATGACATTAAGTGCGATAAATAGTGTCATACCATCTGTTTCTTCAAGCTCATAAGTCGCAAAGTGAGGTTTAGAAACCTTGCTTAGCGGATTAAATTTAAACGCTTTAATTGTGATTTTTCTACTCATATCCTATACCTGCTCTTTCATTTGGTGCTTTATATTTTGGTTGCAACTCATAATGCATTAGTGCTTCTTGGATTTCATAGCGTCCTCTGCCTTCTGATTCCATTTTTGCTCTAATGTCATCAACTTCTTTTTGGCGTTTTGCACTATCTGGGTGCTCTATAATATTACCTTTCGCGCCATATCCACGGAATGCTGGTGGAATTTCCATTTTCATAATATCTAGTGGCTCGTAAGTTAGAGTTGGCAATGTATCGCCGTCTTTCCAAGTCGCTAGTGTGCGTTTTAGCCAGTTTGCGTCATCGCGTTTTGTGAAGTCCTCGCGGTAGTGAGCACCACGGCTCTCTGTGCGATCTAGTGCGCCTTTTGCAACGCAAAGTGCAAGTTTAAGCATCATAGGAACACGATAAGCCTCTTCTAGCTCTGGGTTTCCAAATAGCTCTTTGTTTGAAATTTTAACATTTGTTGATTCTTTGTAAAGCTCTTCTAGCTCTTTTACAGCTTTTGCCAAGCCCTCGCCTGTGCGGAAAATCGCAACATGTTCCCACATGATATCTTTCATTTTGTTTTTGATCTCAAATACATTGTATTTGCCGTCTTTATCAAGTAGGCTTTGTAGGTAAGCTTGTGATTTATTTACAAATTTTTCAATTGAAGTTGTTTTGATATCGATTTCGTGGCTTGCGCAGAAATCTGCGAAGTAATCACCTACAATCATACCAGCGACAACTGTCTCAGAAACTGAGTTTCCACCCAAGCGGTTGAATCCGTGCATATCCCAGCATGCAGCCTCACCAGCTGAGAATAGACCTGCTAGTGTTGGGCTTTCGCCTGTTGCTTTTGTTTTGATTCCACCCATTGAGTAGTGTTGCATTGGAAGGATTGGAGCCCAACCTTTGCCTCTTTTGCGACCATTTTCATCTGTGTAAGTCTCTGTATCAGCAGGATCGATACCGTTGAAAATTTGGCAAATTTCTTGAACATCGCGAAGGTTTTTCTCGATATGCTCGCGACCCAAGATAGAAATATCAAGCCAAACATGGTATCCATAAGGGCTAGGAACGCCTTTACCATTTCTGATGTGTTCCATAATACGGCGTGAAACAACATCGCGGCTAGCTAGTTCTTTTTTCTCTGGTTCATAATCAGGCATAAAGCGATATCCATCGACATCACGCAAGATACCACCATCACCACGGCAACCCTCAGTTAGCAAGATACCACTTGGAACGATTGGAGTTGGGTGGAATTGAACTGCTTCCATATTTCCTAATTGAGCTACGCCTGTTTCTAGTGCGATAGCAGCACCAGTTCCCTCACAAACAACAGCGTTTGTAGTGTGGCGATATACACGACCATAACCACCAGTTGCGATTAGTGTGCCTTTTGCAACATAAGCTGTAAGCTCACCAGTTACCAAATCGCGAACAATCGCGCCATAACAGCGGTTGTTTTCGTGGATTAGAGCAATTGCTTCTTTTCTATCATGGATATCGACATTGTGTTTTAATGCCTCGTTTGCAACAGCGAAAAGCATAGTGTGACCAGTAGCGTCAGCTGTGTAGCAAGTTCTCCATTTTTTTGTTCCACCGAAGTCACGGCTGTGAATTAGACCATGAACTTCTTCTTTTTCTTCGATTGTTGTTTTTTGAGCGTTAATAATCGCGCTTCTTTTACCTTTTGTGATACGAGTCCATGGAACGCCCCACGCAGCTAGCTCACGAATAGCTTTTGGAGCTGTTTGAGCAAACATTCTAGCTACATCTTGATCGCAACCCCAGTCGCTACCTTTTACGGTATCAGCGAAATGCACATCTTCATTATCGCCTTCACTCATTTTAGAATTACCAAGACTTGCTTGCATACCACCTTGTGCTGCTGCTGAGTGCGAGCGTTTAACAGGAATAAGGCTTAAAACTACTGTGCTAAGCCCTTTTTCGCCAGCAGCTACCGCAGCGCGTAGGCCTGCAAGCCCACCACCGATAACTAATGCATCATAATATTTAACATTCATATTTCAATTCCCTATTTTATAAATTTACACCGATTTTGATAAATGCAGCCAAAGATAAAAGACCTAAAATTAAGAAGAAAGCTGAAACAATCCATTTTAATTTTTTAAGTTTTTTACGACTTTCTTTTGCATCAGGACCTTCGAAAATACCCCATTTAACGCATAGTCTGTATAAACCAATGCTACCGTGAAGTTCAACAGCGAAAAGCAATACTAAGTAGAACAACCACATAAAATGGCTTACTACACGAGCACCTGACATATCACCTGAAATTTTATCAGAGTTTGTGATGATGAAAATAAGGTGTGCAGCACCCAAGAAGAACATAATAAAGCCAGTGATTGCTTGAACCCACCAAAGTGAAGTATCTTCGTGTTTGAAGCGTTTCATGTGAGCACGATATGATTGCCATTGGCGGAAATTGATTGGCATTTTTCTCATACCTAGCGCAGCGTGAATAAAGAAAATGATAAATACAGCAAGAGCTAAGAAAGATGTAATATAGCTCATAGAAGGGCTGTCGCTCAAAAATCTTAATTCTAAGAATTCAACAACTTTGGTAAAAAAGTCTCCACCGAACAATACAGTAGAAACAAACATCATATGCACCCACATAAATAGACCCAAAATTCCACCACTGATACTTTGGATTAAGTCTAGGCGCGCTGGCATACGGCTTTTTGTGCGATCCGTGCGGATACCTAAGAAGCCTTCGATTTGCTCGCTCATGAGCTCTCCTTATAGAAAATTAGTTAGTTAAATTACTAACAATTTGTAAATTTAACTTTAACAGGACATTATAGTATTTTTTAACTTTAAGTAAAGTTAATTACGCCCTATTAGTTGAAATTTCAAAGAAATTTTTAATATAACGCCCGCCAAAAACATAACGAGCGATAAAATTTGCCCCATTGAAAATCCAGCGATTACAAACCCAATCCCAGCGTCTGGTTCTCTGAAAAATTCACTCACAAAGCGCATAAATGTGTATAAAATAGCGTAGTTGCAAATCAGTTCGCCGTCGAATTTCTTAAATTTCCTGCTAAAAAATAAAATCACAAAAATCAAAATTCCTTCAAGCAAACCCTCATAAATTTGGCTAGGGTGGCGAAGCACGCCATCAACAAAAATCCCCCAGCTCACATCGGTTGCGCGTCCGATTAGCTCTTGGTTCAAAAAATTTCCAATCCGCCCGAAAAAATACCCAAGCGGCACACTAAGCGCGACAAGATCGAGCAGCGCCCACTGGTTTTGGGCGTGGCGACGACAAAACGCTATTGTGGCGATGATAAATCCAACCACTGCCCCATGGTAGCTCATACCGCGAATTCCGATAAATTCGCCGTTATAAAAGGGGTTGAAAATTTGCCATGGGTGAGTGAAATACCACAGCGCCTCGCCTGAATAAATCGCGATATATCCGAGCCTAGCGCCCAAAATCACGCCGATTTCGACCCAGATGAAATAATTATCCAGCACCGCACTGCTAAATTTCAGTCCGTCGCGCTTAGCAATCCATTTGGCCATAAAGAGTGCGATTAGCAGCGCCAAAACATACATTATGCCATACCAATGCACGCTAAAACCGGCGATGCTAAACGCAACCGGGTCAAATTTTTCGTAAATGTGGTTCCAAAATTCCAACTCTCGCCCCTAATTAAATTTGTAAATTTGGCTAAATTTTAAGCCCCAAGCTATTTTTCACAACCACGCAAAAATCCGCCAAAAAATACCCAAACGCCTTGTAATAATCGCTTTTTGCGCCAATTTGCAAATGTCCGGCTAGCCCGCGCAGGCTTGGCATGATAAAATTTGTCAAATACTCGCCCAAAATATTGTGCGATTTTTCGTTTGTATCTTGCTTGAAAATCATCGCCAACAGCCCTAGCATGTTTGCAGCGTGTGTATCTGGCAAATCCGCAAAAGGCTTTTTGAAGCGACATTTTTCGTAAAAAACGCTCACTTCGCTCGCACTTATTAGCTTGAAATAGCTCATATCAAAGGCCTCTTTGAGATTTTCAAAATCAGCGCAAATGGCCTCATAATCGCTATTTTTAACCCCAGCCCAAAGCTCTTGGCCCTTTTTGTTTTCCTCATTTTCGTTGATTATAATCCATTTGCTAGCAAGTTTTTCGAAATTTTCCTTGCTTATCGCGCCCTTAAAATTCGTCGCGAAAATTATACACATAACCGAATAAAGTTCCCCTACTTTCATCTTTTCTCCTTAAATTTCACTAGCTTTTTTAATTTTTTCCACACCAAATTTTGACCAAATTTGATTCATTGATTTATCTAAATTTTGGCGTTTTTTATCGATTTCATCGAAAAGCAGCGTCGCACACTCTGCGCTATTTGCGCCAAAATTTGACAAATTTAGCGACACATGACTTATCGCATCGCCCCTATGCACATCAATAGCCTCGAAAAGCAAAAGTGCCGTCTCATCGAGCAAATCTAGGCTAAAAGGCCTGTGCTGACTAAGCCTTTTAGAGCTCTCATCGCGCGATTTGTAGCGGATTTTGACCTCGTAAGTAAGTGGATTTAGCCCACCCTCTAAAACCTCGCTAGCTAGGTGGCGAGAGAGGATTTTAATGCGCCTTTTGATCTCGTCCCTATCGAAGCACGGCTCGAAACTGCGCCCAAGACCGATACTTTTGCGCTCCCTGCTAACCTGCACCCGCTCGCTCGTATCGCCACTGATTTGAGCGAAAATTTGCTCGCCGTTTTTGCCCATTTTTTCGAAAATTTCCCTATGTCCCCACGCGTCGCCAATGCTTTTAATCCCGTATTTTGCGAGCGTTTTTTGCATAGATTTTCCCACACCTGGAAATTTTGAAATTTCGACATCTCTAAGCTCGGTTTTAAGGCGCGAGATGGGTATCTCACGCACCCCGAAAGGCTTGGCTAAATCGGTGGCAAGCTTAGCGATAAATTTCGCCTCACTTAGCCCCACACTGCTAGGAAGCCCGAATTTCGCCTTGATTTCGCTTTGCAAAAAGAGCGCAAACTCGCGCGCGTTTTCGTTGTATTTCGTGCCACGCAAATCCAAAAAAAACTCATCAACGCTAAATTTTTCGATTTCTGGCGTGAAATTTAGCAAAAATTTATGAATTTGGTTTGAAATCTTGCCATACACGCCGTGCTTTGCCGCGTCCAGCACTAGCTCCGGACAGGCTAGAAGCGCCATTTTTAGGGGTTGTGCTGAATGCACGCCAAATTTTCTAGCCTCGTAACTAGCGCTTAAAACCACACCTTTTTGCAAGGATTTTAGCCTCTTTTGCTCATCGGCAAAATTTTGCAAATTTTGCTCTTTTTGGGCTTGAATTTTAAAATTTTGCGCGCTCTCATCGAAGTGAAATTTCGCCCCAAAACCCTCATCTTTATTAGCAAAAATTTCCTCATTATTTCCGCCGATAACTGCGACAGGAAGTCCGCTAAGAGCGGGATTTATCAGCCTTGCGACAGATACGAAAAAGCAGTCTAAATCGATATGGACTATCAAACTATATCTATCCCAAATCCACTAAGTCCAGCGTATTCTTTCGGGCTGGAATTTGAAAGAATTTTGATTTTTTTAATCCCCAAATGCGCTAAAATCTGTGCCCCGATACCATAGCTTTTGAAATCGCCCTTGTGCGAAGCCGAATTTAGCGCCACAATCACGCCACCGCTCGCGCTTAAAATTTCTAAATTTTGCATAAAATCATCGTAATTTTCATCTTGCATAAATTCTAAATCGGTTGAAATTTTATGAAATTTTACATTGCAAATTTCCCCAATTTCGCCGAAAATAAAGACTTTGTGAGCGTTGTCATCGTGGTCTGTGATTTCGCAAACTCTGCAAGGCTTACCGCAAATTTTACCCTCGCTAAAATCGCCAAATTTAACCAAAGTTTCGTTTTTTAATCTGTATTCGACGATTTGGGCGATTGAAATCATATTTATGCCAAATTTTTCGCAGAATTTCTCCAAATCATCGCGCCTCGCCATTGTGCCGTCTTCATTTACGATCTCGCAAATCACCGCACTTGGCGCGATTCCAGCGAGCTTGCACAAATCCACAGAGCCCTCAGTGTGGCCTGTGCGCACGAGCACTCCGCCTTTTTTAGCGATGAGCGGATTTATGTGGCCAGGGCGCACGAAGTCGCTTGGGGTGGAGTTTGGGCGCGCCATAAGCTCGATTGTCATATTTCGCTCATACGCGCTAACGCCCGTGGTTGCGTCTTTTGCGTCGATTGTGATAGTAAATGCCGTCTCGTGCGAGGATGTGTTTTTATCGACCATTAGGGGCAAATCTAGCCTTTTGGCGATTTCCTCGTCCAATGCCACGCAAACCACGCCACGAGCGTGTGTGATAGCGAAATTTACCTTCTCTGCGCTCGTAAAAGTCGCAGGAAAAATCAAATCGCCCTCATTTTCGCGATCAACATCATCGACCATGACAATCATCTTGCCATTTTTCATATCTTGTATAGCTTGTTCTACACTTACCATTTTTAATCCTTATTCAAATTTTCAAATCCAGCTTTTATCTTTTCATAAAGCGGGGCGAAGCTGACGCCGTTAATTCGCACATTTGCGATAGTTGTTATAAAATTCGTATCCCTTTCCCAGCGCGGAACTAGATGATAATGCACATGCTCGGCTATCCCAGCCCCAGCAGCGGAGCCTAGATTCATACCGATATTTACCCCCTTTGCGCCAAGAGCGGTTTTTAGCACTCGCACGCCCTTTTGGATATATTCGCTCATCTCTAACCACGCTTCTAGCGGTAAATTCTCGATATTATCGGTGTGCTCGTAAGGAATCACCATAAAAGCCCCAGGATTGTATGGATATAAATTCATAAGCCCGAAGCAAAATTTAGCGCGAAATACCACGCCTACGCACTTTTCTCCCTTTTTTGCCTTTGCTGCATCGCAAAATGGGCAACCGCTGCGTTTTTCGGTAAAATAATCACTTCTCCACGGCGCGCAAATATAATCCATATTCTCCCCCTATTTTTCGCCAAATTTCACTGCTCTAAGCGCCACACCAACATCATCTTGGCGCATAAAACTCTCGCCGATTAAAAACGCATCGACCCCGCGTGCGCTTAATTCGAGTAGCTGTTCGTGCGAGCCTAGCCCACTTTCTGCGACGATAATTTTGCCATTTGGGATAAGCGGGATTAAATTTGCCGATAAGCTCAAATCAACCTCGAAAGTCTGCAAATTTCGATGATTTATGCCGATTATATCAGCCCCTGCGAAAATCGCCTTTTTCAAATCATCTTTATCGTGAATTTCAAAAAGCGCTTCAAGCCCCAAATGCCTAGCAAATTCCAAAAGTCTTTTAAGCTCTTTTTGCTCCAAAGCCTTTGCAATTAAAAGCACAAAATCCGCCCCATACACGAGCGCTTCTAGGATTTGATACTCATCGATTATAAAATCTTTGCGCAAAATCGGCGTGTTTGTGTAGCGCCTGATTTGCGAAATATAGCTAATATCGCCCTTAAAATAGTGTGGCTCAGTCAAAATAGAAAACGCACTCGCACCCGCCTTTTCATACTCCATAGCGATTTTAAGCGGATCGAAATCCTCTCTGATAATGCCCTTGCTAGGGCTTGCTTTTTTCACCTCTGCGATTATGCGAAGCGGATTATCCGGGGTGCTTTTTAGCGCGTTTTTCGCGTCGCGCGGTATCATGGGATTAGCACTTAGCGTGCGACCAAGCATATCAAAGCTAAATTTTTCTTTGCGCCTAGCTAAATCCTCGCGCGTTTTTTCTAAAATTTCATCTAAAATCATTTTTGCGCCTTTATTCCGCCTGCGATTTCGCCTATTTTTTGGATATTTTTATCTATCACACATTTTTCTATCGCGCTTACATGCCCCTTGCCCTCGTCGCTGGTGTAAAACTCATCGTCTTTTATCTTATCCATCCACTCTTTGGCTTTTTCGCACTCGCCAAGTTTATAAAACCCCCACGCTAGCGAGTCTATGTAATAAACCGAATTTGGCTCGTCTTTTAGGGCGCGCTCGACATAATCAATGCCCTTTTTGATATCCAAATCATGATCGATTAAAATATATCCGTAGTAATTCAAATGCACCGGATCTTTTAGCTTGCTAGCTATGTTTTCAAATTTCGCCACGACTTCGTTAATCTGAGCGGCTGTTTTTTTATCACCAAAAGATTCATACAGATAAATCGCCTCGTTCGCCAAATAATCGTAATTTTCGGTTTTCGAAAACTCCTCGCGCGCTAATCTCATGGCTGTGGCGAAGTCCTTTTTCTGAGCGTAAGCGTCCATTATGAGATCTTTTTTATAATCGTATTTTTGCAAAATTTCGATGATTTTATCAAATTCCTTCATATAATAATAAATCCCAATCATATCGTCTAGGAATTTTGTATTTTTTTTGCTCTCATACAGCGCCTCATCGAGTTTGGCGACCTCGAAGTATTTTTTTTGCATACGATACACATCAGCCAAAACCTCGCACACCATACCGCTAGCGCACCCGTAAATTCGCCTATGCGTCTCCATGATACGCACCGCAGCGTCGCTACTATCAAGCCTATTTAAAAGCACATCGCTAAGGCGGATTAAATTTTCCTCTGATTTTTCCAGCTCATAGGCCTTTTCAAAATACTGCTTGGCTAGGGCGAAATTATCCATAGCATAATATGTCGCGCCCAAAATCGAATAATTTCTCGAATTTACCTCTAAATTTGCTAAATGAAGCGCGGTAGTGTTGGCTTTGAGTATCTCTCCCTGCCCCATATAATACCCCACTTTTACGCGCAAATACTCGCTATCATCAGCCAAAATTTTATCGCCCAAAGCTAGGTAGCGCGCGGTTGCTTTGCTATCTTTTAAGAAAAACGCAAGCTTTAAGGCTTCTAGCAAATACACCTGCGAATTTGTCTTTAAAAAGGCCTTTTCGTAAAGCTTCATCGCGCTTTGCGGGTCTTTGTTGGCTAGTTCTAGCGCAGTTAGCAGATCGAAATTCAGCTCAGCCTCATCGTAAGCCTTCATCGCCTCTTTTAGCTTTTGCGGTGTGGTGGCCTTTTGCGTCATCTCTTCACTAGCGTTTTTCTCGGGTACCGGCGCAGTATTTGTGATAACCGAGCTTTTATTCATATCTTTTATCGCATCGCTTTTAGTTTCGCTAGCGCCCAAATTTAGGGCACCAAGAGCCAAAAAAGCGGTTAAAATTTTACCCCAATACATTCTTTCTCCAATTCATCTTTATGCTCTTTGAAATAATCCCAAAATGGAAAGGTTCTACATTGATTTGGTCTGTATTCATAAATCCCGCAGTTTCGGTGCTTTTCGTCAAAAAACACACACGCCATACCGTCAAGGTATGGTTTTTCTTTTATGCTAAATTTATTCCCAACTCGCTCTAAAAATACGCGGATAAAATTTGCCTTATCTATCCCCATAAATTCGCTGAGTTTCTCGATTTCTGCGTCATTTATCCAAATATATCCGCTCTCGCCCGTGCAACACTTGCCACCGCAGCTTTCGCAGGCGCTACTATCGAAGGTATAGTCAAACTCACTACTCAATATCGACACTTTCTAAATTGGCTTTTTCATAAATTTTAGCCGTTATTTTACTTTTTTCACCATTAAGAAATGTATAAATCGGCGCACAAATTTCACAAAGTGAGTGCGAACTTTTTTGCGCCAAAAAAAGTGCGAGTTTGGCAGGCTTGTTTTCGTTAGGATAGATGAAAGCAAGCTTTGTCAAATTTAGCTTATAACTTTGCAAAATTTCGCAAATTTGCGCGATTTTGCCCGCCTCGTAGCAAAAAATTAGCGCGCCTTTTGGCTTTAAATGAGTGTTGCTAACACGCACGAAATCGCTAAGGCTTAGGCTTGTGGCGCTTTTGCTTAGCGCGATGTGCGAATTTTGGCTAGTTAGGATTTTTTCCCTGTAAAATGGCGGATTTGAAACGATTAAATCAAATCTTTGCTCGCTTTTAAAATTTGCGAAATTTTCGTGCAAAATTTGAGCCTGTAATGAATTTTGCTTGCAATTTTTACGCAAAATTTCTAAATTTTGCTCTTGGATTTCAAGCAAGCTTAAATCTAAATTTGGAAAATCCCGCTTCAACATCAGCCCCAAAATCCCGCATCCTGCCCCAACATCTAAAATTTTAAGAGAATTTGTGGCGCGAGAGTTAAGCCAGTTTTCGCAGATAAAATTCCATAAAAAAATGGTATCGCTGGTGTAGCGATACCCACTTTTTAGCTGGAAAAGTCTCATAAATGCAGATTTTCTACGATTGTGTGAGCGTGGTTGAAGGCTACGACGATCGAACCGCCGTTTCTAGTGATCAAATCTCCACCCACAAAAAGCCCTTTTGTGGCTGTTTCGCACCTCTCATCGACGCTTGGCACGCCGTTTTCGTCGAATTCTACGCCACATTTTTTAAGGAAATCCACAGGGCTCGTGCCACCGATTGCATAGATTATGCGATCATAAACTAACTCCATACCGTTTGTGAATTTCACTAGCACCTTGCCACTTTCGTTTTCTAGCGCTTCGATATCAAGCCCAAGGCGCAAAATAATGTCGCCATTTCTGGCCTCTTTTTTGATATCTTCTTCGTTGATTTCATTTAGTCTAGTAAAGCTCTCTTTGCGGTAGCATAGGGTAACGGTGTTTGTTTTGCATAGCGAGAGTGCGTATTCGGCGGCTGAGTTGCCACCGCCCACGACTAGGACTTTTTCATTGACGCTACATTTATCGAGGTTGAAATTTACCCTTTGTGTGATTGAAGGCGGGATTTTGTAGCTTGGTTTGTTTGGTTTGCCCATACGGCCGATTGAGATGATGACATTGCGCGCTACAAAGCCAGCTGAGGCTGTGGTTATGCAAAATAGCCCGCCTTCTTTTTTCTCGACCTTTTCGACCTCGCTATTGAAGTAAATATCGATATCGCCATGATCTAGCAAGCTATCGAAATAATCAAGCACGCTCTCTTTCGTGCCAGTCTCGAAGCTAATCGTGCCCTTTGTCTCGCTATCCATGCCCTTGTATTCTTTATCTACGCGTTTTTTGTCTTTGTAAAATTGTCTGATTGTTTGAGAGTGATTATCGCCTTTTTCTAGCAAAAGCACCTTGGCTACGCCTTTTCTTTTGGCCTCGACCACAGCCGCGATTCCGCAAGGACCGCCACCGATGACAACTACATCATAAACATTTATCATTTTTTTCCTTTGTGTTAAATTTTACAACCTTTGATTATAATCAAAATTTATTTATAAATGGTAAAAATAATTACATTTTTGAGATTTTATTTGTCTGTTTTATTTTTACCCAAAACTTAGCCCAAAAATGCTAAATTTAGAAAAAATTTAAAGGAAAATAATGATTTTAGCCATTGAAAGTAGCTGTGATGACAGCTCGATTGCTGTGCTAAACAGCTCGAATTTCGCATTAGAGTTTTACGAAAAAATCTCCCAAGAACTCGAACACTCCAAATACGGCGGTGTCGTGCCAGAACTAGCTGCGCGTCTTCACACAGAAGCACTGCCTCGCATTTTAGAGCGCGCAAAGCCCTTTTTTGGCTCTCTTAAAGCCGTCGCCGTAACGCACGCACCGGGCCTTAGCGTGAGTTTGATAGGGGGCGTGAATATGGCAAAAACTCTTAGCCTTGCGCTAAATTTGCCACTAATTGGCGTAAATCACCTAATCGGGCATATTTATTCGCTATTTTTGGACAAAGAAGCAGAATTTCCGCTTGGGGTTTTGCTAGTAAGTGGCGGGCACACGATGATTCTTGATATTGACGCAAATGGCGCAATCAGCGTGCTTGCAAGCACCAGCGATGATAGCTTTGGCGAAACATTTGACAAGTGCGCTAAAATGCTAGGACTTGGCTATCCAGGTGGCGCGATAATCGAAAATTTAGCCAAAAATGGCACGCCTAAATTTAACTTTCCAGTGCCTTTAAAAGGCGATAAACGCTTAGAATACAGCTTCTCAGGCCTTAAAAATGCCGTTCGAGTGCAAATCGAAAAAATTAAGGCAAATGGCGATTTAAGCGAACAAGATAAGTGCGATATCGCTTATGCGTTTCAAAAAAGTGCTTGCGAGCATATCATGGATAAACTCTCGCGGGTCTTTGATGAGCGCAAATTTAGGCGTTTTGGCGTCGTGGGCGGGGCTAGTGCGAATCTGTATTTGCGCCAAAATTTGGCAAATTTATGCGACGCGCACGAGTGCGAACTTTTATTTGCGCCACTGAAATTTTGCTCGGATAACGCCGCGATGATAGCGCGCGCAGGTTTAGAGAAATACCGCAAACAAAGCTTTATCGCACCGCAAAATTTGCAAATTATCCCAAGCCTAAATTTAAACTCCGCATTTGAGTGAAATTTAAAATTTCGCCTAAAATTTAAAAAATCGTTCAATGTTAAATTTGGATTGAATTTTAAATTTAAATTTTACTGGATTGCTTCGAAAACTTCGTTTTCTCGCAATGACAGCAAATTTAGAGCAAAGAATTTTAAATTTCGATTTCATACTCGATTGGATCTTTTACGCCGGCTTTTGCAAAGCCATTTAGGCGCAATTGACAGCTATCACACACGCCACAAGCCTTGTGCGAGTTTGTGTAACAGCTCCAAGTAAGCCCCAAATTTACGCCGTTTTCAAGCGCACGCGCCACAATCTCGCCCTTGTTTAAATGCACCAAAGGCGTTTTAATCTCCACGCTAAAATTCGGCGAAGTGCCCGCATTTATCGCGCTTTGCATTTTTGCGATAAATTCCGCCGTGCAATCAGGATATCCGCTGCTATCCTCCTGCACCACGCCGATGAAAATCGCATCACACCCCTCACGCTCGGCAAGCGCGCCCGCGATACTCAAAAACACGCCGTTTCGAAACGGCACATAGGTGTTTGGGATCTCGGATTTGTCGATGTTTGCGCCCTTTCGCACGCTAAGGCTCGTATCTGTAAGCGAGTTTGCGCCGATTTGCGCGATAAATCTAGCATCCAGCGTGTATCGCCTCGTAACGCCCAAATCATCGCAAATTCTCTCGAAACACTCGCGCTCTTTATCCTGCGTGCGCTGAGCATAATCAAAATGCACTCCAACGACCTCATAGCCTGAATTTTTGGCGATATACGCGCAAGTCGCGCTATCCATACCGCCACTGATGATACATAAAGCTTTTTTCAAATTTAATCCTTTTTTGGTAGAATTATAGGCAAATTTTGATTTAAAGGGCTTGAAATTGATACTTTGTGAAGAAAATTACCCAAAAATTTTGGACGAAATTTTAGCCACGCTTAGCGCGGGTGCGGTCGAGCTACTCTTCGTGCGAAGCGAAGAAATGCGCGAAATCAACAAAAGCGCGCGCGGGGTCGATAAAACCACCGATGTGCTTAGTTTTCCGCTCGAAATTGTGCCAGGTGGTGCGAATACTGCCCCGATAGGCTCTGTTGTGATAAATTTGGATTTAGTAGAGCAAAAAGCGTTAGAATTTTCGCACTGCAATAACGATGAAATCGCGCTTTTATTCACACATGGACTTTTGCATATTTTGGGTTTTGATCACGAAATCGATAATGGGGAAATGCGCGAAAAAGAGTGCGAAATCATCGCTAAATTTGGGCTTCCAAAAAGCCTAATCGTGCGAACGCTGGAATAAAGGATAAATTTTGAGTAGAAAAAGAAAAATTTTAAACATATTTTTGGCGATTTTCTTAGTTTTCATTTTTTTTATAGGATTTGATACTCGCCTTACAACTGGCTTGGATAGGCTTCTTGTGCATGCTGAATTATCGAAAGGCGATAGAGTTGCATATTTTTTAGAAGAAAATTATGAATTTTCTAAAAAATTAAATTTAGAAGAAATTTCAGAAAATTTTTCTAGTAGCGAACAAATTTTATTTATCGGAACAAATGACGGCACGGGTGGGCTTTTAAAAGATATTTCATGTATATTTTCTACAAAAGAAAAACCAAATGGATGTTGGAATTTTTTCTTAAAAGAAAATGGAAAAATAAAAATGATAAATTTCGATGAATATCAAAATTTATCAGACCAAAACATCACAGAAATTGTGATTAAAAGAAAATTTCGTAGATTTAAAGATTTTTAATTTTAAACAAAACTAACAGGATCCATATCGATCTCAACGGGCAAATGTGCTAGAAGTGCGCCAGCCTTTAAAAGTGGTGTGTGTGTGGTAGCTCGAAGCAGTATTTCGTAGCGAAATTTGCCCGCAATCAGCGCAATTCCAGCCTTGCCATGCCCTATGATTTGCAAACCATTTAGTTTTTTGGCTTTTAGCGCGCCGTGTAAAATTTCAAGCCCGCTAGCGCAAATTTTAGCCGCCTCTGCCTCGTTTTTATGCGAGATTAAAACACGCAAAAGCCTAGTGTATGGCGGATATAGCGGATCTCGATCCTCGCTTTCTTCTTCTAAAAACGCGTCATAATCCTGCAAAAAATCCTCGAAAAACGCCCTTTGCAGAGTCTGTATCACGACCCTGCCTTCGCCCTTTCTGCCGGCTCTACCTGCTACTTGCATGCCAAGGGCTAGGGTCTTTTCGCGCGCCCTAAAATCAGGGTAGTTCAAATGCTCATCAATCCCCATAATCACCGCCAAATCCACGCCATGGTAATCATGCCCCTTGCTAAGCATTTGTGTGCCTACCAAAATGTCGATTTTATGGGCGTTAAAGTCGTTTAGTAGAGTTTCTAGCTTTCTTTGGGTCGTAATCTCATCGCGGTCAAATTTAGCGATTTTTGCCTCAGGGAAATTTGCTTTTAACTCCTTTAAAAGCTCGCTAGTGCCCATTTTTTTGGCCTCACTTACGCTTTTGCCACATTTAGCACAAGGCTGTTTGTAAAACGCGCTGTATCCGCAATAATGGCATTTTAGCGCCTTTTCCTTTTCGTGATAGCTCATACCCACCGAGCAAAACGGGCATTTGATAATCTCGCCACAACTTTTGCAAACCATATATTTGAAATTTGCGCGTGTGGGCAAAAACACCACCACTTGGCGATTTGCGCCTAGACTTGCGCTGATTTCTTTTTTTATTTTGGGAGTGAGGGAAGTTTCGCTCTCGTCGTAAATGTAGCGTTTGTGCGTGGCATAATATGTGCCTTTGAGCCTGAAATTTGGCTGTTTCGCAAAGCTCGTAAGCGAGGGTGTGGCTGAGCCAAGCACGGTTTTAACGCCACATTTGTGCGCGGCAAAAATCGCGAGATCTCGGGCATTTATGCGTGGAGCGGAGGCTGATTTGTAGCTATCATCGTGCTCCTCATCGACAATGATTGCGCCAAGGCTATGAAACGGCAAAAACAGCGCCGAGCGCGCGCCTGCGATAAGGCGAATTTTGCCTGCGAAAAAATCGGCTAAAATTTGGCGTTTTTTAGCGGGGGTGATTTTGGAGTGCCACACGCCAAGAGCCTCGCCGAAATACCCTTGCAAGCGCTTCGTCATTTGCGGTGTGAGCGAAATTTCTGGCATTAAAAATAGTGCTTGTTTGCCAGAGTTTAAAATTTCTGTTATGAGCGAGATATAAACCTCGCTTTTGCCGCTTCCCGTATCGCCAAAAATCAGCGAAACGGCGTTTTGTTTGGCAAAATTTAGAGCTTTTGTCTGCTCCGGGGTCAAATTTGGCGTTTTTGTGAAATTTGGCTTTTCGCAAGGCGCGCAATTTATGCTCGAATTTGGCTCAAAAACCCCAAACGCCACGCCGATTTCGCAGATATAAAAATGCGAAATAAACTGCGCCAACTCCACCTGAAACGGCGTGAAATTTAGGGGCAAAATTTCGCCGATTTCTTTCGTGCAAAACTCGGGTTTTGGCACTTCTCGCAAAACTACACCGCGTTTTTGGGCGTTTTTTACGGAAATTTGGACTATTTGGTATGGTGAAATTTGTGAATTTGAAAAATAGGTAAGCGGTTTTAGTCTTGCCCCTAAAACCGCGATTTCATAGTAATACAAGCTTATTCTGCTAATGCTTTGCAAGTTGGTTTTGAGTGGTCACAATCAAATGTGCCAGCCTTGTGAGTAGCGTCTGCTGTTTGATAATATGTAAAATCAACGCAGTTGCCAGCTACACACGCTTCATAAGTTTTATTTCGTGTTTTAACTTTCCAGCCGTTTTTGCCAGTGCTTGCAGTTAGGTCATTTTGCAAAACATTACCAAACATATCAGAGCCGCTGCTGTTTAAATCAGGCCATGCGCTCTTGCCTTTTAATTGCTCTTCGCCTCTTTTTAGCGAAATTCCACTTCTAATCGAAGCCAAATCGCCTCTCATTTTTGCGACCGTAGCATCATCTCTGGTCATAGCTAGTCTAGGCACAGCAACACCTGCTAAAATGCCAAGAACGACGATAACAAAAATCAACTCAATCATAGTAAATGCGTTTTTCATATTAAATCCTTTGATTTAAAATAGATTTAAGTATAGCCAAAATAAAATTAAGCTAGCTTTAAATTATTTTAAGCTAGCGATTTTTTGCGCAAATTTTACTCTCTGCCCCTGCGAAATTTCAAACCCCAAAAATTCCTCCTCGGCAATCATCACTATCGTAGAGCCAAGCTCGAAATTCCCGATATGTTCGCCCTTTTTAAAGCTCACGCCCTCGCCATAATCGAATTTATTATAATCAAAATTCAAAATTTCCCTAGCCTTATCGTTAGCCTTAGCATTAGTTTGAATCCTGCTATCAAAGTCAAATTTCATCTTGCCTACATTTAGCGCCCCTACAAAAACCAGCCACAAAAGCCCGCCATTACTCATTTTACACAGCAGTACCACGCGTTCATTTTTGGCGTAGAGATTTGGCACTTTTAGCAGATATTTTTTTGCCACACTGTGAAGCTCGCCCGGGATATATAGCGCACCAATGACGCTAAGATCGCATGGAGCGTGATAGTGATGATAGTCTTTTGGGCTTAGATAGATGTTTGCGTATGTCAAATCCGCCGACATTTTAAAATCTCTGGAAGTTTTCATATCATCTAAATTTAGCAAACTAATAAAAATTTCTGAATTTTGCTTTTGCAAATCCCCAGCCCAAGATTTAAGCCCCAAAAGCTCCCAAATATCGTATTTATGCCCCTTTATGCTAAACGCGCTAAAATCGCTCGTGCGCCCACACTCAAAAATCACTCCGTCGCTCGGGCTCAAAAACGCACTAGGCTCGGCGCAAATTTCACGCTCCCTCACCAAACGCCTCGTAAATAGCGCATTTAGGCTATCGTAATCACCTGCGCCTAAAAATTCGCTCATATCAATCTCAAAAGCGTCAATGTATTTTTGATTTATAAACTTTTGCACAGGGCGCGGAAATTTTACCCCAGCCACAGCCCCAAAACAGCGTGAAATTAGCTTTTTCATCACTCTCTCCTTAGTCTTAGTAGCGCGATTTCTGCGTCGGCAAAAATCCTCATCGGAGGCCCCCAAAATCCAGCCCCACTGCTCACATAAATTTGCTTCGCTCCGTCATTATATAGCCCATGGACATATTTTTGATCGAGTGCTACAAGCAGGCTAAATGGGAAAATTTGCCCGCCGTGCGTATGTCCGCAAATACACAAATCCACCTCATCTTTTACATATAAATTTATAAATTTTGGCTGATGAGCGAGTAAAATTTTAGGTTTATTTGGATCTGCCATTTTTAGGGCTGCCCTGAAATTTGGCTCTAATTCATTAAATCTCACACCGCTTAAATCGTGCGTGCCAAGCAGATTTATCCCCATAAACTCCACGCTCTCGTTTTGCAAAACCCTCACGCCCTCGCGCTCCAAAGCCTCGATTAGCCCCTTTGCGCCTCTGTAATACTCGTGATTTCCAGTTACGAAAAACACAGGCTTTTTTAGTTCGCGCAAAGGCTCCAAAATATCGCCTAGCTCGTGAGAACGCAAATCAAACATATCGCCCACGATACACACAGCATCGTGGCTGGTAGCGTTTATCTGCGCTACGATAGTCTGCAAAAAATCTTTTTTCAAAAACTCGCCCAAGTGTATGTCGCTCACCACGGCTAAATTTAAATTTTGGCTCAAATTTTTGATTTTTATATCCACTTCATTTATTTTTGGAATTTTAAGCGCATTGTAAAAGCCCTTAAAAAGGTAGCTAAACGCCATTATCACAAAGGTTACATCTACGCAAATTTTAATAAATCTGCGCCTGCTCTCGCTAAATTTGGCAAATTTTGCACTCACATTTAAAATATCATAGGCTAGGCACAAAAAGAAAAGCGAAAAGCTACTAGCCACGCAAACGACGCAAATTTTGTATAAAATTTCATCTTTTAGTGCGCCGGCAAAAACGCTTCTAGTAAAAAACATACCCTCGAAAATCACCAAAAATAGGCAAAAAACTATCAAAAACGGCTTTATTTTTTTGAATTTATCATAAATTTCAAACCTAGCTGAGATTGATTTGTAAATGTATAAATTCAAAAAAACAAAGAGTGTCGTGGCTACAATCGGAAAAATATATGGGATTTTCACTCTTACTCCAAATCAGATAAATTTTTCTAATTTTTCTCTATCGAAGCCCGAAATTTCGCCATCTTTATCGACCAAAAGCGCGCCAGATTTTTTAAATTTCGTAATCGTGCGAGAAAATGTCTCGGGGGTGATATTTAAAATTTTGGCGATTTTAATGTGTTTTGAGCTGGTAAAAATATCAAAATTTTCGATGATAAACTTTGATATTTTTGCCTCGCTAGGTAGCACGACGCTGTTTTCAAACGCAAATTCTAGCGCCCTTAACTTCGCCGAAATTGATTTTATAATGCTAATGCAAATCTCAGGCTCACTCAAAAACTCTTCGACAAATTTTTCATAATCTATTTTTAAAACCTCGCCACCGCTAGCAAAGCGCGCGCTGGCTGGATAGGGGATATTTTCGAAATTTACAGCCTCAGCCACGAAAGACATCGGGCGAATTTCGTGGATATAGATTTCCTTGCCACTAGGGGCTGTTTTGTAAATCTCGATTGTGCCTTTAAGCAAGATGATTAAATGAGAGCTTGTATCGCCCTCATAAAATAAAATTTCTCCCTTTTTAAAAGCCTTTTTGCTACTAATCTGCGCTAATCGCTCGATTTTGGCCTCATCAAGCCCCTTAAAAAAAGGGATAAATTTCAAAATTTCCATATTATTTTTTTAGTAAATCCCTGATTTCGCTTAGAAGTTTGATATCTTCGCTAGGCTCAGCTGGCGCCTCAGGCTCGGCTGGTTTTTCTTTTTTAAGCTTGTTGATCGCCTTAATCGCGCAAAAAATACAAAATGCGATAATGATAAAATCAACCGCTGTTTGGATAAATGAGCCGTAATTTATCGTCACGGCTGGTGTTTCGCCCACAGCCTCTTTTAAAACGATTTTTAAATCGGTAAAATTCATACCACCTGTGATAACTCCGACGATTGGCATAATGACATCACCTACTAGTGAAGTTACGATCTTGCCAAAGGCTCCACCGATGACCACACCCACTGCCATATCGATGACATTGCCTTTCATTGCGAATTCTTTGAATTCTTGAATAAAGCTCATTAAAAGCCTCCTTTGGGAAATAAAAGGATAGATAATAACCTAATTTTGCTTACTTTTTGCTTTTTATTAGGTAGAAAAAAGTATAATGGCGAATTTTGAAATTTAATAAAGAAAAGGAAAATTTATGTATAGATTTGCGCCATCACCCACAGGCGATATGCACATTGGAAACTTACGCGCCGCGATTTTTAACTATATCCGCTCGCTTCAAGATAAAAGTGGATTTATTTTGCGTATCGAGGATACCGATACTGCCCGCAATATCGAGGGCAAAGACAAAGATATAATGGAAATTTTAACCCTTTTTGGTATCAAATGGCAAACGCTGTATTATCAAAGCAAAAATTTAAAATTTCACCAAGAATTCGCCGCTAAACTGCTCCAAGAAGGCAAGGCGTTTTGCTGCTTTTGTAGCGAAGAAGAACTAGCAGAGAAAAAAGAAAAAGCCAAAGAAAAGGGCGTAGCGTATCGCTACGACGGGACTTGCGAGCATTTAAGTGACGCTGAGGTCATAGACAATCCAAAGCCATTTACAATTAGACTTAAAAAACCAACCAGAGTTTTGAAATTCACAGACGCTATCAAAGGCGAGATTAGCTTCGAGCCCGAAAATATCGATAGTTTCGTCATCATGCGCGCAGATAAGACCCCGACATACAACTTCGCTTGCGCCACTGATGATATGCTAGAAGGCGTTACCTTCGTAATCAGGGGCGAGGATCATGTCAGCAACACCCCGAAACAAAACTGGATTAGGGAGTGTTTGGGATATACAGACGAGATTTCGTATGCGCATTTGCCGATTATTTTGGGGCCTGATGGCAAGAAAATGTCCAAACGCGACGACGCAAGTAGCGTAAAATGGATGCTAGATACTGGATTTTTGCCTGAGGCGATTGCGAATTATTTGGTTTTGCTTGGAAATAAAACCCCGTGCGAGGTATTTAGTATCGAAGAAGCGGTGGAGTTTTTCGATATCGCTAAAATTTCAAAGGCTCCGGCGAAATTTGACATAGACAAGCTCGCATTTATCAACCGCGAACATATCAAAAGAGCGAGTGCTAAGCGCATTTGCGAGCTTTTTGGCGTAGATGAGAGCAAGGTAGAGTTAGTGAAATTTTACACCCAAGAATCCAGCCTAATTCCAGAAATCAAAGCGAAAATAAACGCAATTTTTAGCCAAAAAGAAATTCCAAGCGAATTTAGCCAAAACGCTGAAATTTTGCGAAATGAAATTTTAAATTTAGCCCAAATTCCAGCCGAATTTAACGAGTTAAAAACAATCCTTATGGAAAAAACCGCTCTCAAAGGCAAGGCATTTTTTATGCCACTTAGATTGCTTCTTACAGGCGCGCCTCACGGACCAGAGCTAAATGAACTTTACCCGCTCATAAAATCATCAATCAAGGAAATCCTAAATGCTAGCAAATAGCCTAATTTACGGCGTTTTAATCACTCTGCACTACGCCATACAAGCCTACATTTTGCTTGTGTTTGTCGCCTGCGTGCTTAGCTTCATACGCCCAAATCCGTTTAACAAATTTGTCCAAATCATCTACAAGCTCACAACTCCGACTTTTGCGCTCGTGCGACGCTATATCCCAACCACTCTTGGCGGGTTTGATTTCGCCCCGCTTGTGATTTTAATCGGTCTTAGCGTGATTGATAATGCGATAATTTATGCCTTACAAAGGAGTGTTTTTTGAAAATTTTATTTAAATTTAGCCTAGCGGTGGCACTTTGCGCAAATTTTGCCATAGCAGAGGTCAAAAGTTATAACGAAATAAAAAACGAACCAAAATCTCTGGCAAAAGATTATTATATTTATCGCCTAGCCACAGAAACCAAATACGATAAAAACGAGCTAAAAGCCCTTAGAAAGGCTGGAATTTACCGCTATCGTGGCAAGATAAAAAAGGAACTTGATAAAATTTTAGGCGCGTTTAAGGCTTTGCCAAAGCCAGATAAATGCGCAGGTGTAACGAGCGCGAATATACTAGATGCGAATTTAACCTGCCAAAAAGCAAGAAGCTATCCAGCGTTTGTGGCAAAGCTAAGCCCCAAAACTCGCTCGGCATTAATTAGCAAATTTGAAAATAGTGGAAATTTGGGCGCGATGAGTGCGATAAATTTGCTAAAAGGCTTCAATTCAGGCTCGCCGGCGCAGTATTTTAAAGATAACGGTCATGCGCAAAATTATTTTTCATATTATCAATTCAAGGGCGATGAGAGCTTGCTAAACATAAACGCAAGCCCCGCTTTTATCACAGATATGGCGCAACTCTCTGGCTTTAAAAGCGTGCTTGAAGATGCTGTAATCAAGCGCAAATATCCAAATTTGCGCCAATCTATGCTAGGAATTGATCCGCAAAAAGTGGATAAAGAAATCGCGTTTTTGCTCGGCGTAAATGCTCTAACTTATGGCGATGAGGCGCAGGCTTTGGCGTATTTTGGGCGCGCAGCAGCTACGATAGAGAGCGTGCATAACTCGCACAATGCGAAATTTTGGGTCTATTTGCTAAGCAAAGACGAAAATATCTTACACGAGCTTGCCAAAAGCAACTATTATAGCCTCTATTCGCTCTATGCAAAGGAAATTTTGGGTGATAAAAGCCTAAATATCATAAATCCAACCCCAGCGCGCGATAAAATTTCAAACTATGATATCAAAAACCCATTTAACTGGGTTCGCACCAAGGCCAAAGCCGATAAAATGGGCAAAGCAGAGCTTTTGGAGTTTGCGAAGAAATTTGACACCAAAGAGAGCCTTGGCGAGTGGGCGTATATAATGAATAAGGCTAGTGGCGGACGCGATAACTACTATCTAACGCCATTTATGGAGCATATCGGCACTACTGATTTGCACCGCCAAGCACTGATTTTAGCTCTTGGCCGCCAAGAATCACGCTTTATCCCAAGCGCCGTTTCGACATCGTATGCGCTTGGTATGATGCAGTTTATGCCATTTGTAGCGAACGATATCGCCAAAAAACAAATCAGTATCGAGGGCTGGGATCAAGATATGATGTTTGATCCAAAAATCGCCTATAAATTCGCCAATATCCATATCGACACACTCGAAACCAAGCTACTTAGCCCCGTTTTTATCGCATACGCATACAATGGCGGACTAGGATTTACGAGCAAACTTCTAAAACGAGCGGATTTGTTTAAGAGGGGAAAATACGAGCCGTTTTTGTCAATGGAGCTAGTAACATTTGCTGAGAGCAGGGATTATGGCAAGAAGGTTTTGGCAAATTATGTGATTTACTCGCATATTTTAAACCCAAATTCAAAGGTAAGCGTGCGTGAGGAGCTAGATAAGCTCTTAATCCCAAGCAAGAGTGATAAAATTCGCTAAATTTAACCAAATTTAGCGAATTTATTAAAATTCAAAATTTGGCGAAATTTAAAATTTCGCCAAATTCACTAACTTTCCAATCCGCTTTTGCACGCTTCTAGCGAACCGCTTTTAAAGCCTTTATAAAACCACTCTTTTCTTTGTGCGCCACTTCCGTGCGTGAAAGAATCCGGCACCACATACCCACGAGCCTTTTTTTGCAAGGTATCATCGCCTATCATCGTGGCGGCATTTAGCGCCTCTTCCAAGTCGCCATCTTCTAAAATTTTGTATTGATGATGTCCCCAAATACCCGCCAAACAATCGGCTTGAAGCTCCACTCTAACCTGAATCGCGTTTGCCCCAGCTTCGTTTGTTCTGGCCTTTAATTTATCGGCGTTAGATAAAATTCCTAGCAGGTTTTGCACATGGTGTCCCACTTCGTGCGCGATGACATAGCCTTGCGCAAAATCCCCCGCTGCGTGGTGTTTTTTCGCCAAATCAGAGAAAAAATCCGTATCCAAATAAATCCTAGTATCAGCCGGGCAGTAAAATGGTCCAACTTGCGAGCTAGCATACCCGCACCCGCTTCTTGTCGCGCCGTGGAATAAAAGCAGTCTTGGCTCAGAGTATTTCGCGCCGTATTTCGCAAAAATCGCGCCCCAAACATCTTCGGTTTGGCGCAAAACGGTAGAGACGAAATCCTTGGCTTCCTGCGCTGCTTCGTTGTTTTCAAATTTACTAGCCGCAGCTCCACCGCCAGCAGAGGTGAAATTTAGCAAATTTAGCGGATTATAACCCATAAACGCCGCTACCACACCAAGGGCTAGGACGATTCTGCCAAATTTCGTTTTTACTAAAAATTTCACCACAGGAATCAAAAGCGCGAGATTTACTCCGCCTCCGCCACCACCGCTACTAGCCCTCATATCGTCGATATTTGAGCTTTTATTTCCACCACGCCATTTCATTTTTTATCCTTCAAATTTGAATTTCTGAAATTTTATCACAAATTTTATTTCTAGCAAAATTTGCGCCCACTCTAATCATCGAGTTTGAGCTTAGGGTGCCAATACATCGACTTTGAGACCTTGCGAAATTTCACGCTCGCATTTAGGTCGTTTGAGGTCGTAAAGCTAAGCACGAGATTATCTTTTTGCGTTTTTGGCGCGCTGATTTTGTAGCGATTAGACCACGCGATTTTAAAAACCTCTTTGCTAGCTAGCGGGCTCTCATCGGCGATTAGCTCCACGCTGACATTTTCGTCGCTTCCATTTACACGCACATTTTTGATCTCGATCTCTTTTGGATACGAGGTTAGCAAGAAAAACTCGTCCTCGCGCTCGTTGCGAATCTCAGGCATTGTGGGGTTTAGATAGGTCGCCACGCCCAGGTATCTATCGCCCTCTTTAACGCTTTCGAATTTTTGCGTATATGCCATAAACTCGTTTTTGACCGGGTCGTGAGGGACTTTTTCTTTGTTAGCGCACGAGCAAATTCCTAGCGCAAACAGCCCTAAAATCAGAGTGCGCGCAAATTTTGAAATAGTTAAATTTTGCATTTTTCTTCCTTTAAATTTTGGCGTATATTATCAAATTTTGCTTTTTAAAAGGCTAAATTTGATACAATCAAGGTTTTTTAAGGGAGAGAGATGAAAAGACTAGCCATTGCGTTTTCAGGTCCGTCAAACACCGGCAAAACGACGCTAATTTGCAAGGTAGCGCAAATTTTTATCGAGCAAAATTTAAAGGTCGCTATCGTCAAACACGACCCCAAAGACAAGGCCAAATTTGACACTGAGGGCAAAGATAGCGCAAAATTTAGCGAAGTTGGCGCAGATGTGGCGGTTGTAAGCCCTACGCGCACGACATATTTTTTGAAACAAATGCGAAATTTAGACGAGATTATCGCTGGTTTTGGTGATTTTGATATTTTGATTGTGGAGGGTCTAAAAACACTGCCCCTGCCACGAATCAGCCTATTTAGGGACAAAATCGACGAGGCATATTTGCCGTTTTCGCAAGCCATTGCAACAAATCTGCCAAGAGCGCAAATGGATAAAGCTTGCCCCGTAAATTTCGACATAAACGACGCGCAAAGTATCGCAAAATGGATACTTGATAATGCTAAAAAAGTTTAAAAAGGAGAGAGTATGCAAGAAATCGTAAAGACAATAGAAAAAATCGCCGTTTTAATCAGCGAAGAGCTAAAATACGCTGATTTCGGCTACGCTAGCACGCAAAATTCCACCGGAGATACACAGCTTAAACTCGATGTGCTAAGCGATATGATAATCGAGCGCGAATTTCGCGGCGTAGAGTGCGTAAAGGCGCTAATTAGCGAAGAAAAAGAGGAAATGCTTAGCATTAATGAAAATGGCAAATTTATAGTAGCTTACGATCCGCTCGACGGATCTAGCCTAGTAGATGTAAATTTCGCCGTGGGCTCGATTTTTGCGATTTATGAGGGCGAAATTTCACCAAGCTCATTGCGCGGAGCAGTATATAGCGTGTATGGCCCTAGAATCGAGCTTTGCGTATGTTTAGGCGACACTCCGAAGCTATACAGGCTTGGCAGGGACGGCAAATTTGCCTTCGCAAAAGAGTTAGTTTTAAACGAAAAAGGCAAACTAAACGCCACGGGAGCGACGCAAAAAGGTTGGAGCGATACGCACAGAGTGCTCGTAAGAGCGCTATTTGACGAGGGTTATCGCCTCCGATACTCAGGAGCCATGGTCAGCGACCTGCACCAAATTTTGCTAAAAGGTGGCGGGCTATTTAGCTACCCAGCCACGAGCGATCACCCAGCAGGCAAGCTTCGCATGGCGTTTGAAGTGTTGCCGTTTGCCTATATCTATGAGCACGCAAATGGCGCTACTAGCGACGGAAAAAACAATTCGCTTTTAGAGCTTGAAATTTCAAAAATTCACCAAACCACACCGTGTTTTTTCGGCTCGAAATATGAAATTTCAAAAATGCACGAAATTTATCAAAGCGAAAAATAATGTCAGAAAATAACCAAGAACGCGATATTTTCGAGCAAATTTTAGACAAAAATTTAGCCATTTTGCAAGATTGCCAAGCGCAAAATGGCTTGCAAAGTTGTAGTCAGTGCGAAAAAATCCTAGACTGCCAAACGCGCGATAAGTATGTCAAGGCCGTGTTTGAGAGTATGTCCAAAGGTAGCACTGGCGATTTTGAATTTTAAATTTTAATTTCACACTAAAAATTTAAAGGAAATTGATGAACGCCTTTATAAACGGCATTTTAATGGGCTTTGGTGTGAGTGTGCCAATCGGTCCGATTAATGTTTTGATTATGTCTTATGCGCTGCAAAGCTATACAAAAGCCCTTTGCTTGGGGCTTGGCGCGATGAGTGCGGATATGCTTTATCTCGCCCTTAGCGCATTTGGGATTTCGCAACTTGCCAAAATTCCGCTTGTATTTGCGATTATTTCGGTGTTTGGGGCGTGTTTTTTGACATATATTGCCTACGGAATTTACAAAAGCGCGCGCAACACACCCGAAATCAAAAGCGTTGAGCTTGGCTCTCACGCCAAAATTTACTCAAAAGGCTTTTTTCTAAATTTGCTAAATCCTTATGTGATTATGTTTTGGCTCAGTGTCTCTGCTAGCGTAAGTAGCGAAAATTTCGCTCTCTCGTTGCTGGGACTTTTTGTAGCGATTTTATCGTGGATTACACTTTTTCCGCTTGTGATCTATAAAAACAGAGCGCGCCTGCCAGATAGCGTGGCTAGGGCGTTTGCTTACATTTCTACGGCGATTTTGGTGTTTTATGCTGCAAAACTTCTTTGGGGAGTGGTGAAAAATTTAATCGCTTAAATTTAAGCGATTAAATTTTGAAGCGATTATCTATCTGTCTTTAAAATATCGACCAAAACGCCGTCAAATTCGTCTTGTTTATACATTTTTATCTCTTTGACGACGCTAGCGTTATCGTCTGTGATGACGCGGTTATTTACCAAAGTATCCTCGATGAGTTTGAAAACAAAAGCGTGGTTGCTGATATCTGCCATTTGACTTTTAAAGCCCATAGATAGGCACACAGGGCCTTCTATGCGCACGCCACGCAAATCTTTGGCGACATACAAATTCGCGATTGTGCGAACCATTTTTTTCGCCATTTGCGCGTGTTCAGATGAGTTTATGACATCGTTTAGTCCGAAATTTTCCATTAAAAGCGGAATTTTCACCCTAGCTAGGATTCCTAATTTTTCGTCACTGCAACTTTTGCGCAAAAACGAAATTCTCACCTTGCACGGGATTTTTGTGTTTTTCTTGCGCACGGCTACTGGCGTGAAATACTGCGCACTTTTGCTCTGCGACTTAGCGGCAGCTGTTTTCGAGCCCTCGTAAATTTCTTGCAAGGTTTTATTTTTAGACGCTAGGTTAAATTTCGGCTTGCTTTTGACCGATTTTTTTGTAGCGCTTTGCAAATCCTGCTCCATGCTAGCCTCGCCAGTGATCCCAGTGCTCGCGACTGGTTTTGCTCCCTCGCGCAAAATAGATAAGAAATTTGCCTTGATTTTTTCGATTTGTTCTGGGCTTAGACTCATTTTGTCATTGAGACTCTCTACGCCAAATTGTCTTGGGAGGAAATTTATGATTTTTTTATCTCGCCCTACTATGCGCACGCGCCCTTTTACCGAGTCTTTGAGCGTATATTCGCTACCTTCGATCAACTCTTTTATCAACTCTTTTGGGGTTAATTTTTTGTTTTCACTCATTTTCAAACACCACTTTATTAAATTTATTTATAAAATCCAAAGGATTCACACTCACACCATTTATAGCAATCCCAAAGTGCAAATGCGGCCCACTCACGCGCCCGCTAGCACCGCTTAGCCCTAGCTTGTCGCCACCGCCTATTTTATCACCTACTTTTACCAAAATTTTACTTAAATGATAATACTGCGAATACACGCCAGCACCATGATCTATCACCACAGAACCACCAGCGTAATATCTGTCCTTTGCTATCACAACCACGCCCTCGCCCACGCTATGCACATCTGTGCCCATAGCAGCGCGGTAATCCGTGCCTGAGTGGTAGCTTTTCAGCTCGCCATTAAAGGTGCGCGCATTGCCAAATGCGGATGTAATTTTAGCATTTGAAGGTAATAAAAAAGGTTTTTGTAATAAAATTTTTGGCGTAGTTTTAGCGTAAATTTTGTTTGCTTCGGCTAGTTCGCGCTCTATGCGAGCTTTGGCCTCTTTTGGCGGTTTTACCTTAGACGGAGCGACAGAAAATGCCTCGCTTTTGTAATCGCCTTTGATTAAATTTATAATCTCGGTTGTGGTTTTGCCATCTTGGGTGATTTTGAGTTTAATATCGTTTTTGGCTCTGTAATTTGCAGCGATAATTGCAATTTTTTCATCACTACCCAGTGAATTTACGAGGGGAATTTTTTTACCATTTGCTAAAATTTCACTCGTGTTTTTGTTAAATTTCAAAACAATTGCTTCACCATTTACTATCGATAAAGCAAAAATTTTAACTGCGCATAATGCTAAAATCGCCAAAATTTTCATTATTTTCCCAAAAATTTGTTATTTTTCATCAATTTTTTGTTAAAAATTAGCTAAAAAAAATGAAATTGCTGTTATAATAACTAAATTTCTATTTTAAAAGGATTAAACATATGAAAAAATTTTTATTAATTGCTTCATTTGTAGTTTCTAGTTTTTTGCACGCTGATGTCGTAGCAAATCAAGAAGTCATCGCAGCGACTAATGTTATGAGATCATTTGGCGCATCTAGCGGTTTCCATGTAGATCAAAAATATCTACAAGGCGCAAAAGCAGTAGCGATCCTAACAGATGTCAAACGCCTAGCAGCTGGCGCTTCTATCCAATACGGCGATGGAATTTTTAGCGTAAAAAATGCTGATGGCACATGGAGTGCTCCGATTTTCATCAAATACAAAGGCTTTGGTGTAGGTATCCAAGCAGGATACGAGACAAGCGATGTTGTGCTACTTTTCCACACAACTAAATCTTACCAAGATGTATTCACAGGTGCTGATACACTAGAAGTAAGCGCTGGTGCAGCATTTGGCGGACACGGTGCGAAAGCTGGTCGCGCTACTGATTTACCTGATATTTCAGCATGGATTGCAACCCCAGGTGAGCAAACAGGCTTGTATGCTGGCGTAACAATCGATAGCGGTCGTATCACAATCGATGATCAACTAACAAACGATTATTATGAGAGAATTTACGCTTACGAGGATATTTTAAACGATTCACCACGCAATACAGAACACACTAAAAACCTAAAAAATGTTCTTTATAAATACCTAACAATGGGCAATGTCCGCTCAGCTAAAAATGTAGGCGCAAATTATGAGTTTGCAAAAATAGAGAAAAAATACGCTGATGGCAAACCAATCGTTTCTGACCGCCCTTACAAAAAAGGCGCAAAAGCAAGCAAAACTCAAACAAAAAAATAATTTCTCAAATTTAGGCTCTCGCTGAGGGAGCCTAAAATCCATTAAATTTATCTATGAAATTTCACTCTCAATAACAAATCATTTAAATTTAATCAAATTTTCGAAAATTCTGCCAAATTTAACCTATTTTTTATATATATATGAATAAAATACAAGTTCGTGTCTCGTTAGCTCAGTTGGTAGAGCATCTGACTCTTAATCAGAGGGCCGCAGGTTCGAAGCCTGCACGGGACACCACTATACATATAACATCAATTCCGTTTATTTTAATTTTAATTCCGAAAATCCCAAAACAAGGGAACTGAACTTCATTTTTATTTATTTTTAACATAATTTTTTTATAATTTATTTAATTTTATATGGTAAGTTGTAAAGTAAGTTTAAAATTTGATAAGTAAGTTTTGATACATTTTTACAAATTCTACGAACAAAGGACTTCACAATGCCAAGAAAAGCAGAAGCGTATTTAACAGATAAAATGATTAGAGAGTTGCAACCAAGCGATAAAGCGTATTATAAAAAAGTCGGTGAGCCATCGCAACTTTATATTCGCATTAACCCTAATGGCGAAAAGAGATTTTTTCTTTGGTGTGTTGAAAGTGGCAAGAAAAAGCAGTTAAAGTTGGGCAAATATGAAAAAGGCTTATACGGCGTAGAACAAGCACGAAAAGAGGCAAGAGATAAACTTGCAAAGCTAATTAGTGGTAAAACAATCATTGAGCTAAAAACTAATAATTACGATAAATATACCTATGAAAAATATTTAGAGAAATTTCTAAATGTCAAACGAGCAAAAAACATATCAAAGGATACAATCAAACGCATAGAAAATCGCCATAAAAGATGGGTTACACCAAGTCTAGGTAACATTGATATTAGAGAGATAGAAAAACACCCTATGATGCTAAAACAAATCACAGATAAAATGAACGAAGAAGGCATAGGCGATAATAAAAATAGGCTATGCCGTGAGTTAAATGCTATATTCGATATAGGGATTTTAGAACGAGTTATTAGCTATAATCCAGCCTACAAACTACAAGAGCAATATGCAAAACAAAAAGAAACACATTATGCTGCGCTCATAGAGGAAAGCGATATAAAAGAGTTTTTAAGCGATTTAAAGGCGTGGAAGCCCAACAATACATTTCATTGCAAACACGCCATTTATCTGCAAATGCTTTGCGCTAATCGCCCTAAAAATACAGCACAAGCAAAATGGGCTGATATAGATTTGGAAAATGGAATTTGGACTATACCAGGCGAAGAAATGAAAACAGATATTGATGAACACATTGTCGCCTTATCTAGCTATGCTATCAAAATTCTAAAAAAGCAAAAATTATTAAGTGGAAATTTCGAGTATGTATTCCCTAGTATAAACGAAAAGGGGGAGCTAACCCATATTACAACCAATGGATTAAGAATAGCTATCATCAATCTAGGGGGCAAAAGAAAATGGTTTAAAAGAACTACTTCACACGGATTTAGAAGCACATTTGACACTATTTGTGAGTTAAATTCAGCCGAATTGATAACAATGGGCTTACCATATCAAGCACCAGAAGTTGCCTTATCTCACAAAGAGAAAAACCAAATCAAAAATGCCTATGTGCGAAAAAGAGCGCAAATAGAGCATTTAAAGAAGCTTATGCAATGGTATGGCGACTACCTAAATTCCATAGAGCCATTAGGGATATAATTTTCTTTTACAGAATAAATTCATTAAAAAGTAGTATAATAGCCATACTTTATCAATGAAAAGGATTACAAATGGCAAATGTCAGCATTAAGGTCAATGACCAAGACAAGAAAGAAGTAGAGAAAATTTTTAGCGAGTTAGGACTTACGATTAGTTCGGCTACAAATGCGTTTTTTAAGCAAGTTATACTTTATAACGGCATACCCTTTAAACTGCGAACCAAGAGAAAATCTAGCACGATTTCGCATATACCAAATGATGAAGCTTAAAAAGTATTGACAGCTCTATAATAGGGCTTTTTCTTTTATAGATACACTCTTATTAAATATTTATTAATTTTAAGGGTATATCATTAGGAAAATTCTTTTGTCAAAAAATCCAAGCTCTAACCCTTAATAGAGAGAAAGGGAGGGGAGAACTATATATTTTTAAAAAAATATCAAAAAAATAATGCGTTGTTTTAAATTCTTAAAATCAAAAAAATACAATCGGTAAATCAAAACTGCGAAGCAGTTTTGAACTTTTACCAAATTTAACTTGGGGCTTTGCCCCAAACCCCATCAGTAAAAGGAAAAAATCACTCAAATTTCGCTTTGAAACAAATTTTCGATATTTCATACCACCTAACACTTTAAAACGCTTAAAACGCAAATTTGGCGTGTTTTGCCAAAAAAGTGCAAAAGTTAAAATATTTTAGATATAATCACAAAAAATTCAAAAGGAAAACAATGCAAACTTTGACTATCAGAGCCAGTGAAAGCAAAATGAAACAAATCATAAAATTAATTCAATCACTAAATATTGATTTTAAGTTAGACAATGCAGAACCTAGCGAATTTGATGAAAAAATGCAAAATTATAAATCCGATTTAAAAGCCTATAAAAACGGCATTTTAAAGACTTCAACGCTTGGTAGCGGTTGGAAATATATCAAATGCGAATAATACAATCAGAGCGTTTTGTAGATGAGTTAAATCAAATTTCCGACTTCATCGCACAAGATAGTATCAGTAAAGCCATAGAATTTCAGACCGAACTTCTGCAAAATTTGCAAATCATAGCCCAACAGCCTTTTGCTTTTAGAAAATCTGTAAGTTTCGATGATGATAAAGCAAGGGATTTTATCTATAAAAAATATGTCATACCATATTTCGTTAATGATACCGAAATATTGCTTCTAGGCATTTACAAATCAAATTTATGGAAAGCAACGAACTAAACTTTAAGCCTTAAATTTCATTTTTCTTTTATAGGATAAAAAAATCTTATTAAAAAGAAATTAAAAATAATTTATGTTAAAATAATCGAAAATTAAGGACAACGCAATGATAAACGAAAAAGACAAAAAAATCATAGATAAATTTTTAAAAGAGCAAAATTTCGATTTTGATAAATATGATGATTTTATCGAATATATCCAAGCTAGGGGTATGCTAAATCAAGATAAAAAATGGGTAGATAGAATTGTATTTACAATGCAAAATTTAAAAAAATTGTATTTTGAATATGTAAATCCAGTTAAAAAAATATCCAAAAAGCTAGGTATGAATTATAAAGAACTTGCAGAACAAATAGGCTATACGGAAGCTGGAATTAGAAACGCAGTTTCAAAGGATAAAATAAGCGAACAATTAAAAAGAACATTAGAATTATTGCTAGAAAATTATGAGTTAAAGGAAAGAGAGAAAGAAAGAGAATATGAAATTGAAAAATTAAAGATATTTTTACTAGATTTTGTTAAAAAAATATAGATAATAAAAAATATTATAATAAAAAACGATTTTTTATTTGACATTTTATTAAAAAAAATCTATAATTATCCAAATTTAAAAAAGAAAGGATAATTATGGAAACTAACACCTCGCAAAACGACTGGCTTACCCCACAACAACTACAAGAGCAGTATCACATAAGCGTAAAGCATCAATGCAAGTTGCGTATGCGCATAAACTACGAACCCGAAAACGCAAAACATATTCCGCCTATCCCTTTTACAAGAGTAGGAAATCGAGTGTTATACAACAAAGCAAAAATTGATGAGTGGCTTTTGAAACTAGACACACAAAAGACAGGTCTTCGCAAAGGAAAATAAAATGAAAGATAAAACAACCCAACCCCCACAGAGCGTGGGGGAAAATTGTAAAAATAAAGCAAAGGAAATTATAGCTGAATTTTCGAATTCTGTAAATATAGATGAGCTAAAAAATAAAAAAGTAGAGTGGTTGATACCAAATTTTATACCCAAAAAAACCATAATCAATATTTATGGCAAACCAGGAACTGGCAAAAGTATTCTTGCGCTTTATCTGTGTAAATTTTTGCTAGATAACGACAAGGTTAAAGAAATTTATTATCTCGATGCCGATAATACAGAGATAGTCTATGCAGATAGAAAGACATATGAGATTATGCAAAATCATCTACAAAAATTTCATTTACAAATTTTCGAAAATCAAGCCGATAAAAAATCGAAATATGATTTCGTGAAAGATTTCGCACAAAGAGCCGATGATTTATCAGATACCTTGCTAGTCTTTGATAGCATTAGAGATTTTATGAATATCAATATGCAATCAGATAAAGAGGTAAATGATTTTTTATCAAATTTAAAAACATTAAGAGCCAAAAATGCCACTATTATTTTTTTACACCACCAACCCAAACAATACGGAGATGAAAATAACAAAATCGCAAAAGGCTCAACTGGTTTTACTGAAACGCCAGACGCTTCTTATTTTTTAGATAACAAAACCGATGAGTATGAAATCGGTAAAAATAAAATTATTTTTACGCTCGAACCACAAAAACCAAGATATAAAATCAAGTCTTATGCTTTTATCATAGATACACAAACTCACTCGGTAGAAATTTCGGATTTTCTCCTTTATGGATTAAATCAAAAAGAAAGACACACTCTTGCAATTGCAAGAGAAGTCATCAAAAAAGGTAGAATTCAACAATCGCTTCTTGCAAAGAAAATTAACGCAATCGCAAGTGAAAATCAAGTAGAAATTTTAGGGCTTAATAGCTTGTGGAATTTACTTGCTAAATACAACGGAATTTACTTTAAAATCGAAAAAGAAAATAACAATGGCTGCATTATCAAAAGTTATTATAGTCCATTGTAAATTTAATCACAAATCTAAGGCGAAAGAGCTAGTAAAAACTCTTTCCCTTTACTGATGAATTTTTGCCAACTGAAATTCACCGATTGAAAAAAGATTTATCAGTAAAGGGAAATAGATATTGTATTTCAAATGTGAAATGTATCTATTTCTAAGTTATTTAAAAATAATAATAATGCAGGATTACGCCTTTTTAATCCGATTTGTTAAACAGATTTATCCATTTTGTTTAACAACAAAATGGAAAATGTTTAACAATCTAATCCGAAATGTTAAACACATTTATCCGTTTTGTTTAACAACAAAACTCCTAAATGTTTTACATTAATCGGATTAAAAGGCAGTGTCTGCGACGCTCTTGTTTGAGAAAAATGATAGAAAGGATAATGAAAAAAATGGGTAAAAAAACATTTAAAGGTGTGAGAATTGATGATACGCTTTTGGAACAAATAAACGAAAAAATCCAAAACACAAATCAGACATTTTCCGATATAGTTAATGTTGCATTATTTAAATTTATTGATAAAAAATCTGACAAAAATTCCGAAAAAATACAGCCAATGTCTATGGCAAAAGATAGTGTCGAAATTCGATTTTTTATACCACAGCAAGAATATAAATTTTTACAAAATCAAGCAGAAAAAAATGGTTTTTCATCAGCAACCAAAGAGATAAAATTTCTACTTCTAAATTTCATTTATGGCAATGAAAAAGTATTCAACAACATAGAGATGAAAGAGCTGACAAAAGCAACAAATGATTTAAATATTTTAGGTCGCAACATAAGCGAAATTATAAGATATTTAAGAACACACAACCCATTTAATTTGAATATAAATTACAATGGATTAGAGAGATTACTTACAGACATAAACACTCAAATCAAAACCATCAATGATTTGGTTACAGATTACCGAGCGAAGTTGAGAGATAAATTCTAAAAAGGCAAAATAATGCGCAAGAAAAAAGTATTTGATGATGAGTGGAAAGCCAAAAAGGTTTGGACTGCATTAGACAAAAAGTCTAAAAGCTCATACGCATATAAAAACAAGCTAGGTAAATACAAAAATCGAACAATAACACAAAGCAGCAAACCTAGCTTTTTGCAAGAGCCACAAAAAGAAGTTGTGGTTAAAATCACAGGTTCGAATACAACCCTCAATGGATTAAGGGCTCATCTTAACTATATTTCACGCCACGGCGAAGAGATAATGACAAGCGATTTTGAAGTATTTGGCAAAGGCGAATTGAAAAAAGCAACCGATAGTTTCAACAAATATTATGAAATCCCTACACAAAACGACCTTGAAAAAAACAATCAAAAAGAAAAAAGAGAAGCCTTGCATATCGTATTTTCGATGAAAGATGCTCAGTATGCACCACCAAGTAAAATCAAAGCAAGTGCGATGAAAACTATAAGCGAAATGTATCCAAATAACCACTATGCCGTTGCAGTGCATACAAATACAGACAATCCACATTGCCATTTGGTATTAAAAGTCAAAGATATATGGGGCGATAGAATAAATCCCCACAACGCAGATTTGCAAAAAATGAGAGAGAAATTTGCCGAAAATTTAAGAGATTTGGGCGTAGAAGCAGTAGCCACAAAGAAAAAAGGCAAAGTTATCGAAAATTACTATTACGATACCACAAAACACAAACCACACCATTATGAAGTTGTGGATTTCGGAAAAGCTCCGTATAAATTTAACCAAGACAACCAAGAGAGCTTTTTTGTGCGTTATCGCACAAGCAAAGGCAAAGAGATTGACATTTGGGCTGATGATTTAGAGCGAGTTATAGAACAAAACAATATCCAAAAGGGCGAATATGTGCGATTTGCAATCGTAGATGAAACTCCAAAAACTATAAGAAAATTCGACAAACGAAAAAATCAATACATAGAAAAGACATTTTATAAAAAGACTTGGGACGCTTCAATTGAAAACAGAGCCGAAAAGGTGCTAAATCCACTCAAACATTTTACGCCAAATGATTATAAGATTATAGACGCACCTGAAATTTCACCACAAAATGAAATTTCAAAACCTAATAACGAGCAATTAGTGGCTGAAATTTCAACGCAAAACAAAAAAACGATAAAAGACACCCAAAGCGTTAAAACGCAAGAAAACGCAAAAGAAACGCCTTTAAATGACCAAGAAAAAATCAACCAAGAAAAAGAAAACGGAGAATACACACACTTCAAAGAGAGAGAAAACAGAAAGAGTGGTCAAAGCAAATATATTTTCTTTACCCCAACACAGCATAAAAACTATGTAGCAAACCAACCAAAGAACTTTGATGATACTAGAAAGCTAACAGAGCTATTAAGCACAGAAAAAGCAGAAGTCTTGGGAGCATTAGACTTACACAAAGAAATGATGGAAGTTGCTAAAAAAATGGGTAAAAAGAAAGAGCCACCAAACAAAAGTCGTGGATTTAGTAGAGTGTAAAAACATTTTTTCCCTTTTACAAGAAAATTCTTTGGGGAGAAGCCCCAAATATCTGTAAAAGAGAAATAAAAACAAATTTAAAATTAAGAAAGGAGGAACTCAACAAAACAACTACAACTAAAAAACCGATACAGATAGAATTAGTGGTAGTGGCATTGAATATTAAAATATAATTTGTATTAACTTACCTTATTTTATATTAAAATAAGGTAAGTTATGTTATACTACAATTCATTTTATAAAAGAAAGGATAAAAAATGTTAAGCAAAGAACAATTAGAAATGTTTGAAAAGGCTAGTGCCCATATGACAAAAATGGAAAACGACCCTGAATATTGCAAAGAAATCGAAAAAGAACTTTATAAAGGTGCTCCAAGCTGGTTATTAAATAGAATTAAAAAAAGAATTTCTGAAAGCGAAAAAAAAGATGAAAAAAAGAAGCACTAAATTCATTTGAAGATTTTTTAAAAGATGAAAATTTGCTTGATGAAGTTGATTTTGTGGCAGTCAAAAGAGTTTTGGCATATCAGATCCAAGCCAAAATGAAAGCCAAAAAAATCACAAAAACAAGAAATGACAACAGATGGTAGGGACGCCCACACCCCCTACAATCAAGCCCAAAGTCTTGACGGACGACTGGTTCAAAAGAACATTTCATCTGTTGCCGATACCGAAATTATACCACAAATACTTCCTTGACTTTGCAAACTTTGCAAAGTGCGACTAGTGTTTTAGGGAAAAAATTAAGCATAGAGATTAGATAATAAAGAAATAGTTTATGGAATTGTGTGTTCTAATGCAAGTTTATGGCTAAATTTTAGCTATTAGGTAAAATATAAAAGCAATAACACATTAAAATATTGATTTTATCGGTATTTTATAAGTATATTATCGAGTTCGCCAGGGACACCACCTAATATATTTTCTGCTTTCTTTTTCATTATAATTAATCCACAAAGCCCAAAATAGCGATATAAAATTGCTATTTATTCTATTATTGTCAAGTGTCTAGCAAAAATGCCTATGTGCAAAAAGAGCGCAAATAGAGCATTAAAGAAGCTTATGCAATGGTATGGAGATTATCTAAATTCCATAGAGCCGTTAGGTATATAAAACTTTAAAAATAATATATATATTTTAAAAAGGTTTTTTGTTTTTATTTTTCACCTTTTTGCTTTTTCATTATCTCATTATAAACTCTTTGAACATTTTCATTGTTTGTTGCATTTGCCCAATTCTCAAAATCTTTCAAAGTTTCAAATGGTGCTATTTTGCTAAATTGTGCTTCGCTTACTTTATTTTGCGTTAAATATTCCGTCCAAGCATAATACTCGCCTTTTTTCACAAAATCTTCGTGGTCTTGCATAAAAACAAAATCCATAAAAACATAGATAAATTCGTGTAATACAGAACGCAAAAGTCGCACGACATATTTAAATATTTTTATATATAAAAACATCATAACCATTAAACCTAATCCGACTACAAAAATTTCGTGGAAAAATAAATCTAATAAAAATATCCACACAGATGATATTTCAAAATTTGTTTTAGCTAAACACTTATAAAATTCATTAAAAATTAAATAGAGAACAAAAATAATAGGAACATAGATAGCTAAACGCTCTTCTGCTTTATTTTTAAACTCTAAATAATCATAATCAATCAAAATAGAAATCGGAAGCAACCATAAAATTAAACTAATTAGCCACATAGTAAATCCTTTATGAATTCTATCTACAAAAAAATATACTTAAATTAAAGTTTTTTAACTTTCTGAACTATTTGTCTTTCTAGCTCATTTCGTTCCAACATCAAAAGATTATATTCTTTTACTAACTTATAATATTTTCTGTTTCTTATAAACATAATCACAAAAACAACCAAAAGAATACAAGCGATTATTATGTAGTATTTCACATCTACTGGCATTGTTTCTATGTAGCTTTTAACACTCTCAAAAGTTATATTGTTATCCATTGATTTTGCTCCATTTAATTTTTTAATTTCAGCTAATAGAAAATATACTTAAAAATCTATTTCTTTGCTCTTACTACTAATTTTTTTACCAATTTTTAGCTTTTTCGCTACCATTTGAGCTTCTGATAGAACACTCGCAACACTCACTTGATTGTTTTCTGCTTTTTCTTTTAATTGTTCTTTTGTTAATTTGCCTTTTTCGTATGCCAAATTCAACGCATAATCTAAAATTTTTTCTTTTCTTTCTTTAATGATTATTTTTAAACAATCTTTATGCAAATTAGAAATATATGGTGTGTTGTCAATAATCGAATTTATTTTTGCTAAATCTATCTTTGGTGTAATTCTCTGTAAAGCTTTTAAACAATCCATATTGTTAGTATTTGTTAAAAAATGATATGGTCGAATTTTGACATTATTTTCTTTTATGGCAGAATTTGGAAATGTATATATTCGCATTTCTAATTCTTTGGGATTTGTTAATATTGCAGACATCATTTTTTCATCGGCTTGTGGAAATAAACAAGAACCACAATCGTAAATAGGTGCGATTTTATGTTCTCCTGTTTTTTCATTAATCAAAAATCCCCAATTTCCATTGTGCCTATCAAAGTTACCTAATAAACTATCGGCAATAAACATATTCCAAAAAAAATCTTTTAATTCTTGTTTATCTATTTGAAAAATTTCTTGGCTTTCAATAGTGATTAAAATATCTTTTAATTCTGTTCCATACCCATTATTTACGCTATCTATTATTGTATTTTTTAAACTTGCAAAATCATATAATTTATAATCTATTTCGGTAAAATCTTTACAAGCTACTACAATTTTATCTTTATATTTACCTAACATTGTATCTTGCGAATTAAGCCCCAATGTTTTAAAAATTTTACAACTAATATCTTCGCTGAAACAACTATTTGTATAAGATAATTCTGTTGTATCTTTTCCTTGTGGCGGAAATTTTAGTAAATAATTTTCATTGTTATATATAATTCCGATTTTTGAACCATTACCCCCATTGAATACTCTCACATTTCTCTTACAAGTTGTAAAATCAATCTCATTACACATTTTAAATTCCTAAATATTTTTTTCTTAAATAATCTGCAATTTCTTTTGAAATTTCATATCCATATTGAGCCGAATTTATAGATCCATATAATTCACCCCAATAAAGGTCTAAATGTAATTTATCGTTTGCTTCTATACAAGCTTTATAAGCTTGTATATCTTGCTGTAAATATAACGGCAAAGTCCTTTCGTCTAAAATCAAATCATCGTTATCATGTAACATTTTATTTTACTCCATTTTATTATTTTTATTTATAGCAAAAATATCTTCATGCATTACATTGGCGTTTAAATAGCTCTTTATTTTACCTGATTTATATGCTTTCATTGTGGCTTCATTTTCCTTTAAAATTTTAGCTTCGAATTCTTTTGTGTAGCCGTTAGAGGTTTTTGGCGAATTGATTTTTTCAATTTTAAAATTCAATTCAGGGTATGTTTTTAAAAATGCCTTCAAAGCATTAAAAATACTTTGATTGCCGTTTTGTATCAGAAGTGTGATTTGCATCGTTTATTCTTTTTGTAAGCTCTCTAAATAAAGCTCCATAGCTTCCCTAATATTGCTTAATGCTTCTTCGTAGGTATTGCCCTGCGATACGCAACCTTGAAGTTGTGGAACATAAGCAAAATAGCCGTATTCATCTTTTTCAATAATTGCTTGTAAAATCATAGCCTATATCCTTTCATTTGTATTTTTATGAATATCTTCGACAAGCAGTTTTCGCAAATATGTCGGTCGTGTCAAAAAATGTGTATGGCACATTTTATCCAAATATTCTATTTCATTTGGTTGCAAATAAACGCTGACTTGGATTGTTTTGCGTTTATACTTTTTTGCCTCTTTTTCAGTCGTTTTATCAGCATTTTCGGAAGTATTTGTTGCGACTACTTCTTCGGCTATATTGTTTTGCATCGCCTTATCCTTTTATTAAATTTAAAATTTTTGATTTCACTAAAAACTTTTTATATTAATCTACTACAACCAATTCATTATTTGCTTTTATTGATTAATGCTATTTTTATAAATCAAATTCTTTAAATATTTTATAATTAATTATATTAAGTAAATATAAAATATCGTAATTTAATATGGAGGCGACTAATTGCAAGGAAAACTCAACAAATTTAGATTTAGAGATTTTTGGTTATTGCTTTTTCTTAAACTTCATTTAGCCAAGAATTTGAGCTAAAATCAATTCTCTTTATTTTGCTTACTAACTGAATTTTTCTCATATTCCAACTCTTCTTGTTCTGCAATTTCTTTTTCAAGCTCATCTAATAATTCATCAGGTGCGCCACGATAAAGTTCTTTTTCGATTTTCTTGCGATACTCTGGGTCATTTTCCATTTTTGTCATATGGATACTAACCTTTTCAAACATTTCTAATTGTTCTTTGCTTAACATTTTTAATCCTTTCAAATAAAATTTCTATATCAACTCAATTTCGGAGCTGACACTATTATCAGCTCCATTTTCATTTAGTAGTGAAACGCCCTCGCTTCGATTTCGCTCATCGGATACACTGCTTGTGGCATTGTTAGATACTCCTTGTATATACTCAACCCCATCGCTTTGAATATCTCCAAGTCCGTGTTCCCCATTTCTCTCATCGTTTTGGCTTGTGGAAGTGTTAGAATTTCCATCTCCCTGAGTTCCTGCCATTGTAGAGCTTGTGCTAGTTTCTCCGATAGGCTCTGACTGAAATATGGATTTCTCGCTTGTAGGTCTTGTAGCATACCCATCGTTTTGAGTTGCATCGCCCAATTCCATAGTATTCCCACTCGATACACCCATCTGCCCAGCTCTCCCACTTGCGGAAGTGAAGTGTCCCTCGTTAGTTCCACTATCTCTATCGGTAGTATCTCCCTGAGTTCGGCTTCCTGCCTGACCCATATCCCCTCCAAAGCTGTTTCCAGTCCCAGCATACATTGTGGTTTGAGATGATGAGCCATTATATAATTTATTCTGTGTCGTGCTATATACTTGCCTATCTCCACTTTCGCTTTCAAAATCCGTTGTTCCGTTAATTGTTCCTGTGGCAGGTTGTTCAATTCCTCCTGAACTTCCAACACTTTTTTCAGTATCAGTTCGGGTATCCACTCCTCCTCGATTTCATTGTCCTCCAATGGTATTGCCGTTAGTAATGGTTTGTTCATCATCTCCAAAAACAGCCCCTTTGTCAATATCGGAAGTATTTTGTGATTTTGTGGATATTGTATGAACTCCCAAATCTGTGTCGTTATCTCTTCCGTATTCAGTGGAGTTAATTCTTCCGTGTTCGGATTGATTATTTGAAACATCGTGTTCTCCTTGTTTTAAATTTTTGCCTATTATAATCAAATAAACTAAATATTAACTTAATATAAAATCTATTAAGTTAATATAAACTAAATTATTTTAATATTACCACTTTTTTAACTATTACTTTACGATTGTCTTTTATATTTTTTAGAACTCTTAAATGATATTTTATTTTTAGATAAAGTTTAGAGCAAAACCCCCAAATCGGTAATAAAGAAAAATATTCTAAAATAACGCAAAATTTAATAAAGGCAAGCAATGATAAACGAAAAAGACAAAAAAATCATAGATAAATTTTTAAAAGAGCAAAATTTCGATTTTGATAAATATGATGATTTTATCGAATATATCCAAGCTAGGGGTATGCTAAATCAAGATAAAAAATGGGTAGATAGAATTGTATTTACAATGCAAAATTTAAAAAAATTGTATTTTGAATATGTAAATCCAGTTAAAAAAATATCCAAAAAGCTAGGTATGAATTATAAAGAACTTGCAGAACAAATAGGCTATACGGAAGCTGGAATTAGAAACGCAGTTTCAAAGGATAAAATAAGCGAACAATTAAAAAGAACATTAGAATTATTGCTAGAAAATAAATTGAAAAAATTAGATGAGAAAGATTTATTATACCGTTCTCCAAACTTCGAGTCATACTCGCCACAGAAAGCTTTTACAGGTATCACATCTTCAACCAACAAGAACGGCAATACCGAAATTATACCACAAGAACTTCAAAAAGGCAATTGCTGGTGAAGCCGTCCGCTCTCTTCACACTCAAAGTCAAGCTTTGATGGGCGGTAATGAAGTTAATTCATTTGGTGCAAATGCACTTTCAGCAACTGCCGATACCGAAATTATACCACAAGAACTTCAAAAAGGTAATCCAAAAAATAGACTTATGATAAATATTTACGGCTCTGCTGGTGTTGGCAAAACAACATTTGCCAAAAAATTACAAGATTTTATTGTTGAATATCAAAAAGAAAATTTGAAATACAATAAATTAGAGCCACAATTCAATCCTGCATTAGTTGGCGAATATGCAACTATGCTAATAAATGATAGCAAATTTGATGAGCTTGGAAAAGAAATTGCAGAAGCAGAAGCGGAATTAAAAGATGAAAATTTGCTTGATGAAGTTGATTTTGTAGCAGTTAAGAGAATTTTGGCTTATCAACTCAAAGAAGAAATGAAAGCCAAAAAATCACAAAAACAAAAATGGCAGTAAATAGAATTTAGGATATAACAGCCCTATTCTAAAACGCAACTATATTTTAAGTTTTCTCTTTCCTTAAACCATTTTTTTCATATACGCACACGCACACAGACATACCACTACGCACAAAGCCCCATTTTAATGGGCTTCATACGATTTTAAAGGCATTAAAATCGTGAGGTGCTGAAACTCCCATTTTAAGGGCTTTCCTACGATTTTAATCCATTTTAAAACCGTAAAGGCTAAAAAAGACTAAAATTCCCATTTTAAGGGGCTTCATACGATTTTAAAGGCATTAAAAATCGTAGCAATATCGCTAAAATTGTATTTTTAAGTTTTAATTAAGCAAAAACTACTAAAAATTTGCATTTAAGGTTTCTATACTTTTTATTCGAAACTTAAACAAAATTTTATTCTGTAAAAGGAAAAATATGCTACACTTCTCCATTTTAAAATTTACATATTTTCTAATAATTTTCATAGTTATAGTAAGTAATAAGGTAAGTTTATAAAAATATAAAATAATAAAATCCCTATTTTATGGATATTCAAAGGTATAATTCGAAGCCTGCACGGGACACCACCAAATTTTCCTTTGAGCTTTATTTCGTTTCCGATAAAATACAAAAATTTCAATTTTATAGTTGTAATCGTTTTTTGGGTCAGTATTTTGGTAAATACAAAATTTAAAACATAACGAAAATTCCATAAATTTTGGATTTTGCACATAAAATAAATATCGCAAAAGCAAAAATCAAACAAAAATTTAAAAAGGCAAGCAATGAATAGAATTTTTATCACAGGCGATACACACGGCGGCTGGCGCGGGTTTAGCGGCGAAATGGCGCGATTTAAAAAGTTCGAAAAATTCGAAAGTGCGCTTTGCAAAGATGATTTTTTAATCATCGCTGGGGATTTTGGCTTTGTTTGGAATATGTTTCAAAGCGACGCGCGCGAGGAGCAGTGGCTAAAATACTTCAATGAGCGTAAATTTACCACGCTTTTCATCGACGGCAACCATGAAAATTTCGACCGATTAAACGCCTATGAAATCAGCGAATTTGCTGGCGGTAAAGTGCATAAAATTTCGCAAAGCGTGTATCATTTAATGAGGGGGCAAGTCTATGAGATCGCAGGGCGCAAAATTTTCACCATGGGTGGCGCGCTTAGTATCGACCGAGATAGACGAGAGCTTGGCTTTTCGTGGTGGGAGGGCGAAATGATAAGCCAGGCCGATATCTGCGAAGCGAACGCAAACCTCGCAAAACACGGCTTTAATGTCGATATCATCATCACGCACACCTGCCCCAGATTTGTCATACCGCGCGTGATAAAACTATCAATGGCGGCGAAAATTGATGATGTAAATTCGAAAATTTTGCAGGATTTTTACGACAAAACCCAGTTCAAAAAGTGGTATTTTGGGCATTTTCACGAGGATTTTAAAATTGACGATAAATTTCGGGTGATTTATCAAGAAATCGAAGAAATTCGGCTTTAAATTTAAAAAAAACTTAAATTAATAAAATTTTGTAATTTTTTTATGTTCTAGCACCTTTTTGCGATAAATTATATCTTTTTTTTTTTTAAGAATTTTTATTATTTCGCTTAAATTTTTAAGTAACTTTTTATTTAATAAATTTTAAAATCCATTTACATTTTTTTAAAGGAGAGGAAAATGAAAGTTAAGTTTTTATTACTTAGTTCAGTAGTTGTTGCTAGCTCAGTATTCGCAGCTGACGATTTGGCAAAACTTGCAAAAGATAGTGGCTTACAAGCACTACCTAAAACTGCTGCTGAAATCGCAAAACTTGCAGAGAGTGCAGCACCAGATGCAAAAGATTTCCCAACAACCGACAAAAGAGTTGAACTTGGTAAAAAATTATATTTTGACCCAAGAATTTCAAGAAGTGGAATCATCAGCTGTAATACCTGCCACAACCTAGCAATCGGCGGAACTGACGGCGTTCCAGCTTCAACAGGTCACAAATGGACTCCAAACCCACACCATATCAATGCGCCTACAACACTAAACTCAGTGTTCAACTCAGCGCAATTCTGGGATGGTCGTGCAGCTCACCTAGCTGAGCAAGCAGCAGGTCCAGCAACAGCTGCTCCTGAAATGGCTGCAACTCCTGAGAGCGTAGAAAAACTACTTAACTCAATCCCTGGCTATGTTAAAGAATTCCAAGATGCTTATGGCAAAGATACAAAAATCACTTTCGATCTATTCGCTACAACAGTAGGAATTTTCGAAAGAACACTTGTAACTCCATCAAGATATGATGAGTTCTTAAACGGCGACTCAAAAGCCCTAACTGACGCCGAAAAAGAGGGTCTAAAAACATTTATCGATAAAGGTTGTGTATCTTGCCACAATGGAATCAACCTAGGCGGCACAATGCAACCGTTCGAAGTAGCAGGCAAATACGAATTCGCTAATGTTGGCGATTTCAAAGGCGATGCTAACGGTATGGTTAAAGCACCAGTTCTAAGAAATATTGTTGATACAGCTCCATATTTCCACAATGGCGCAATCTGGTCACTAAAAGACGCTGTTAAAGCAATGGGTAGCGTTCAACTTGGTATCGAAATCAGCGATGATGAAGCAAACAAAATCGTTACTTTCTTCAACGCTCTAAGCGGAAAACTACCTGATGCAGCTCTAAAATACCCAGTATTGCCAGCTAGAACAGATGCTACTCCAAAACCAGAGTTAGATTACTAAGGTTTTATAAAATTCTCGTCGGACACACAAAGCTTGCCAAATTTGGCAAGCTTTTTTTATGCTCAAATTTTCTCACTAAATTTCACAGCTAAATTTCACTTGCTAAATTTTACTTGCTAAATTTCACAGCTAAATTCATGGCGAAATTTCACTCGCTCTCGTAAATCATTTCGGTGCCATTAAATTCAGCAAGTGCGCGCGGGAATAGATACTCACCACGAAAAAACGGCGCGTCAATATAGGTGTAAGCGGGGGCGAAATTTGGATAAATTTGCGCGATTTCATGCTCGATTAGCGTGGTGCAATATAAATTTGGCTCAGTCGATTTTGCCAAAACAAACTCCTCACCCACGCGCAAATTTAGCGAATTTATCAAATTTCGCTTCTCTTGTGCGCTTAAAAAATTTATCCTTGCTACGCCAAATTTACGCGCACGATATACAAACTCATCTAGCGAGCTTATCACGACGCTGTTTTGAGCGTATCGCTCATCGCTGATTGCGTGCAGGATTCGCGTCGGCGCAGTATCTATCACTACCCCCACATGCGAATACTTCCACTCGCTCATTTGCGCGATTAGCGCGCTATCAAACTCATCGCCTAGGCGAAAAACCAGATCGCCGGGCGCTAAATTTGGCAAATTTGTTAAATTTTGCAAATTTAGGGTTTGAAATTTTAAATTTTTGTCTTGGAAAAATTGCGGTAAATTTTGGCGGATTTGCGGGATTTGCACCGCCAAAAAAAGCGCAAATCCCAAAAAAATAAAAAGCGAAATTTTAAATTTCATAAACTATCGCCATACTACCTTCCAATCGCCTTGATGATTTTTGCGCACCCTGGCGTCAAGTTCTTCGGTAGTGCCGTCGCCAAAGGTGATTTTGACCTTCATTCTGCCAGCGTCTTTGCCGATATTTTTATCGGTGATTTCGATTGTTTTGCACCCTCCGCGCCTCATAGCGTCTCTTGTGGTAGTGCCTGACATCGAGTCTAGCTTGCTCTCTACCTTGCGCTTTGTGGCTTCATCTTTCATTTGGCTTTCACTTAGATACACTAGGCTCGCGCCTTTTTCGATATCTCCTTTGCACCCTACCGAATCGACATAGCTTTTTACCACTTCCTCAGGACCTTCGCCACAACCCACAAAAACTATCATTATAATCGCTGAAAATAACCTTTTCATCGCTACTCCTTAAAATTTAGAAAATATTCACCTTCCACTCGCCTTTGTGATTTTTGCGCACTTTCATCATATCATCTATCGTTTTGCCATCTTTAAAAACTATCCGCACTTTCACCGTGCCGACATCCTCGCCGAGATTTTTATCTACGATTTCAATCGATTTTAGACCGTTATGTTTTTTGGCTACTTGCATAGCCTCGCCTACCAACATACCCACTTTGCCCTCTAATGCAGGCTTGACACTTTCATCTTGCATATCTTCTTTGCTAAGATAAATAAGGCTTGCGGCTGTTTTTGTATCGCCAGCATACCCTGCTTCCAAAAAGCCCTTTACCGTATCATCGACACTACCGCCACCACAACCGATTAGAAAAAACATAGCAAAAAACGCTAAAATTAGTTTCTTCATACTCTCTCCTTAAAAACTGATTTCTTTGATATCTGCGATTTTTTTGAACGCATTGTAAATTTGACCCACATTTGCAATGCGGTTTGCCCTGACAGCCTTGTCATCTACATTTATCATTACTTTTTCAAAAAACATATCGATTTTATCTTTCAATCCAAAAAGCGCATTTAGGTAAGCCTCAGGCTCGTTTTGGCTCACGCTAATCGCCTTAAACGCCGAATTTAGCTCGCCCTCAGCTTCGTTTTGGAAAAGCGCTTCATCGACAGCACCGATTTTTTCATCTTTTATGATATTTGATAGGCGTTTGAAGGTGTCGAAATTATCCTTAAATTTCTCATCTTTTGAAATTTTATCAAGTGCCATAATCGCACTACCAAGAGCTTTTATATCGTTTTTTCCACTATTTAAACAAGCCTGTATAATCGACGGATTAGTATCATAAATAGCATAAAGTCTATCTTTGATAAAATCAAGCAATTTATTACTATCTAATCCCGGATATTGCACCGCTACATTTTCAACTAACGCCTTAATATCCAAATTTAGCCCCAAATTTTGCACGATTTTGATAATTCCAGCGGCCGCGCGGCGCAGTGCGTAAGGGTCTTTGTTTCCACTTGGAATTTTATTTATGCTAAATAGACCTGCTAGGCTTTCAAATTTCGTAGCAACCCCCACGAGTGACGAAAACACGCCAGTAGGAAGCTCGCTGTCCTCGGAATTTGGCAGGTATTGCTCATAAATCGCGCGCGAGATTAGCTCGTTTTTGCCCGCATGCGCGGCGTAGTAGCTTCCCATAATGCCTTGAAGCTCGCTGAATTCGCCCACCATAGTGCTAACCAAATCCGCCTTGCTAAGCATTATCGCCTCTTCTAGCGCGCCAGTGTAATCCCCACCAAACTCGGCTCTTAGCTCTTTATCCCAAAATTTAGCAATCTCTTTTGCGACAGAGATTTCGCGGACTTGCTTATCATAAATCGAGCCAAGCCCGCTTAGATACGAAACGCTTTTTAGTTTTTCTGGATTTAACCCTGATTTTAGATCGCTTTGCCAAAAAAACATCGCATCGCTCAGTCTTGCTCGCAAAACCTTCTCGTTTCCACGCACGATTAGGCTGTTATCATCGGTGATTGCATTGCTTGCGACGACGAAATGATTACTTAGCTTGCCATTTTTGAAAACTGGAAAATAGCGTTGATTTTCCTTCATCGAAGTGATGATTACCTCTTTTGGCACTGCCAAAAATTCAGCCTCGAAACTGCCAAGTAGCGCGGTTGGGTGCTCGGTAATGGCGACAACCTCGCTTAGCAAATCCTTGTCGATTTCGATTGTAACGCCATTTGCGCTCTCGATTTCTTTAAATTCGGCTAGGATTTTTTCTTTGCGTTTTTGTGCGCTTAAAATCACGCCGTATTTTTCCAAAAGCGCAAAGTATTCCTCTGCGCTAGTAAATTTGACCTTTTCATAACCAAAGCTTCTGTGTGGGAAAAACGCTAGCTCGCTTTTTGCGCCATAAATTTCAAACTCCACGCTATCATTTCCTAGCAAGCAAGCCACACTTCGAAGCGGGCGGATAAACTCGAATTTGCCCTCGCCCCAGCGCATAGCTCTACCGAAATTTAAACTACCCAAAAACTCCTCAATCATCGCACCTAGCACGCTTTTGCTAGGCTCGCCTTTTTGCACGCTCTCGAAATATAGCACCTCTTTGCCGTCGATTTCTCTGAATTTCAATTCGCTCTCGCTAATTCCGCATTTGCTAGCAAAGCTTAGCGCAGCCTTGCTCCATGCGCCATCTTTTAGGGCAACTGATTTTGGCGCGCCAGTTTGGACAATGAGGCTATCGCTTTGTGTGCTAGCGAAATTTTCGTGGCAGATGACAAATCTGCGAGGGGTAAATTCGAAGCTAAATTCGCTTTTCAAGCGGTATTTTTCCAAAACCGCACTCCATTTTGGCGCAATGTTTTTGTATTCCTTCAAAAACGGGATTGCTGGGAGTTCTTCGACTCCAATTTCAATAAGTAATTTCATTTTTTTCTTCCTTTTCTTGATTTCGTTTATTATTTTTTTCTATCATTTGTTTGTTAAACCCGATGACCAAAAACGCCATAAACAGCACAAATGCGGTCATCATAAGCAGATGTATCATTGAACTATAAACTCCTTTTGCTCATCATAAATCGTAAAATACGCATTGTTAAATTTTGCGTTTTTTTGATTTTTGATTTTGCCTTTTTTGGAATAAATTTTATATTTTCGCCCATTTACCACGATTTGCCCGTCCGTCACATCGCCCCAAATTTGCGCTACGACATCGCCCGGAGAGAGGGTGTGATAGTTAATCTCTTTTAGCGTGTATTTTTCGATACTGCCGATATTTCCGTGGTTTTTGAGGATTTTTGCCTCGCTAAGCTCGAATTTTTTCCTATAAATTTTAGCTTTTTGCACGGCAAGATCTAGCCTATCGCCCACGCTAACGCCACTTAGCCCATACACAAACACGCCCTTGCTACCTTGCGAAATCGCGCTTCCGTGCTTGTCAGTGTAGGTTACGACTGCGTTTTTTAGGATAAATGGGGCAGAATTTACATCGCCGTAAATTTCAGAAATTTGCGCCTCTTTTAACTCTAAATTTGGGTTTTGCACGGCTAAATTTTTGGGTTTGTTTGGCGAAATTTTTTCACTGCTTAAAACAAAGCTAAGCGCGATATGATCGGAGCTTTGTGCCACGCTTTCGGCCTTAAACGAGCCTTTTTTATAACCAAATTTTGCCTTGCCAAAAAAATCATCGCTAAGTAAAATATGATCTAGCAAAGCCCCGCTATCGTGAGATTTGCACGCGATTAGTTTATTTGCGAAACAGACATTATCGCTCCACAAATCGACAAATTTACCCTCGCCCAAAATTTCGTTTAAAAGCGAATTTTTGCCAATGCCGGTGTTAAAATCGCCCAAAATCACGCTATTTTTTTTGTTTTTTATGACACTTGCTAAAAAATCAAAACTCTTTTTTCTATCCCCGATAGGATTGCGTGCAGAAAGCATGTGCAGGGCATAGACGCTAAATCTCGCCCCTTCAAACTCGAAATCCGCTCTTAAAATATCACGAGTTTTGACGCTACTCATACGGTAATACTCGCTCGAAATTATCGGGATTTTTGATAGCACCGCCACGCCAGCTGGGGCTGATTTGGGGTTTGAAAATTTATAAAATTTATACTGCGTTTTGTTTGCCAAAGCTTTTAAAACGCCTTCGTTTTCAATCTCTTGAAGTGCGATTATATCGGCGTTTATCTCTAAAATTTCGCCCGCAATTTTATTTAATTTTTCTTTATATTTTGTCTTGTTCCATTTGCCTGATTCTAGGCGGAAATCCTCGTATTCGTTGCCGTTGTTTTCGCCGTCAAAGAGGTTTTCGACATTGTAAGTGGCGATTTTCAGCTCTGCGCCAAAGAGTGCGAGTGCGACGAAAAGAAGGGCTAAAATTCGCAAATCTCGCTCCTAAAATCAAATTCGCCCAAATTTTGGCGAATCGCCTCGTATGTGATAATGCCCACGCTCGTGGCCAAATTTAGACTTCGCCCAAGCGCAGTCATGGGAATTGTTATACAATTTTCACGATTTATTCTCATTATATCAAGTGGCAAACCATGCCCCTCTGCGCCAAAAAATATAAAATCATTTTTTTGAAATTTTGCCTCGTAATACAGCTTGTTTGTCTTGGTCGTAGCGAAGAAAAATCGCTCTTTGTGTGCCTCGTTTGCCGCGTAAAATTCGTCCCAGCTCTCCCAAATTCTCAAATCCAAATTCGCCCAGTAATCAAGGCCAGCTCTACGCAAATGCTTGTCATCGATAACAAAACCAAGCGGTTTGATTAGGTGCAATCTACTGCCACAATTCACACACATGCGCCCAATCGAGCCTGTGTTTGTGTGGATTTCGGGATTTACTAAAACGATATTAAACATATACTCTCTTAAAATCAAAATTTAAACTGACAATTTTACTAAAATAAGGCTAAATTTACGCTTTTTTAAAGAATAATGACTATCTGTAAGGTTGCAGAGTATTTTTTTGAACTATATTTTTATCTGGGTAAAATATAATCTCGTGCTCATCACGACCATCTCGCCAAACCTGCCCCATATTGTCGCTTAATGCCGAAATATGAAGATTTTCCGTTGAACCCCAAACTAAAAATTCCCTATGGTTTAAATAAGTAAAATTTGGCGCAGCAAATTTGGTAGAAGCGTTCGTTAAATTTGCTATTGCGTGACATTTTGATTTAGGAACTTTTTCATATCCTTTTTTTGAAATAAAATCTTCTGTAAAAGAATAATTATTTTCTAATTTTAGAAAATTTACATAGCAAACTTTACCATACGATGTTTTACTGCGATACAGCAACAATGATTTTGGGTTTTCTGTGCTAAATAATTTAGAAATTTCTGCACTGTTGTGCTTTTTTACTGACATAAAATCCCCATACGACAAACTTATTTTAGAATATACATAAAAAAATAAAAATAATAGCAAAATCAATCCTAAAAGAACAGCCCAACCAATAAACACAGCTTCAAAAAATTTCATCGTATGCTTAAAAAGCGTTTTTATCATTTAAAAATTTCCTTATCTCATCTTTTTGACGGCGTTTGATTTCATTTGCGATTTCTTTGCCTTTAAATCCGTCATTTATAACGGCTTCGCTTTTTATTTTTGAAATAAATTTTTGCTCATACACTCCAAGTGCTTTGGCGCGATTTACGCGAGTTTGGTTATATGCTCCAAGCCACGAATTTATCGACATTTGCAGTGAAATTTGCATTAGTTTTTCATCATTAATTTTTTTATAAAACGGCTCATTTATAATGCGCTTAAAATGCGAATTTAGCTTTAAATTTTCCAAAGTTTGTTTTTTGTCTAAATTTAGCAAATTTAAAACTGCATATAAAAAAAATGCCTCATTTTTTATAAATTTTCGCCCATTATCAATAAAATTTGCGATTTTTGCGCACCGCTCCCGCGAAATTTGCACGCCAAAAATTTTCTCAAAAAGTTCCAAATCGTGCAAGATTACTAGCCCCAAACCCTGAAATTTAGCCCTAAAAAGCTTGATTAGCTCGGCACAAATCCGCTCCACACTCAAATCAGAAGTATCAATTTGGCGCATTAATTCCAAACTTTTTGGCTCGATATCGAAGCCAAACCGCGCCGCAAACTGCACCCCACGATACACTCTTAGGCTATCTTCGACGAAGCTTTTTTCATCGACAACGCGCAAAATTTGGGCCCTTAAATCATTTAACCCGCCGTAAAAATCTAGCACCTCGCCGCTAAAAATATTTATCATCATCGAATTTATCGTAAAATCCCTGCGCCTAGCACCGATTTTTTCGTCATTTGCAAGGGTTACTTCAAAGGCTTTATGCCCCACTCCGACCTTGTTTTCGGTGCGAGGCAAAGCAATGTCGAAATTGTGAAATTTATAGACGAAAAACTGCTTTCCAGTCCCAAGTGCGCCAAGCTCGCCCATAATTTCGCTAAATTTTTGCGGATTTATATCATAAACTTCGATGTCGATGTCGCCACTTTCGCGCCCCAAAAAAAAATCGCGCACGAAACCGCCGACGAAATACGCTCTTTTTGTATATTTTTTAAGAAGGTCAAAAATAGCGATAAAATCGCTATTTTGATAGATTTTCAAGTCTGTTTTCGATACTCGCAAGTAAAAATTCCATAAATTTCAAATTCAGCTCGACCCTAGCCTCGATATCTGTGCTATCGAAAGAATTTAGCCCCTCAAAAAGCACCAATATCCGCTCTCTAACCGCGCTTAAAAACGCGACCTCATCGCTGTTTGCGCTAGCCTTGCTTTTAGGAGCATTAAAATTCATCTCGCTAAAATTCAAGCTATCATCATCGCCTAAATTTTGCGCAATCTCGTCGCTATTTAAATCAGCGCTCAATTCATCGTTTGAGTGCTCGATAAACTCAGCAAAACTCACCGCGCTGGTAGAATTTTGTGAATTTTGCACCTGTTTTTGCGCTTTGATTTCGCTTTTTACAGCGTTAATGATATCGTTAAATTCGTTCTCATAATCCATTTATTAGCCACCTTTTAAGCTCACGATTTTTATGTCCGCCAGGACTTAGGAAAATCTCGCTCATTTGCATATTTACACCGCTTTTTATCCTGTGATTTAATCTCACTCTGGCAAATGCCACCCTAGCGTCGCTGTCGTTTGGATCTACGCGCAAGAGCGTGCGAGCAAGTGCCAAAGCGCCGTAAAAATCGCCCTCGCGCTCCATTTTTAGGATTTCTTCTATCGCTTCGCCCATTTTGCGCTCAGATTAAAATTTATGCGTATAATCGCTGATAATAGAGCCAATTTCGCTAGTAGAGCAGATCTCTTTGGCGTCAAATTTCGCTATATCTTTGGTGCGGTATCCATCTCGCAAGACCGATTTCACGGCGTTTTCGATACACTGCGCCGCTTCGGCCTCATTAAATGCGTATCGTAGCATCATCGCAGCACTCATTATGGTTGCGATCGGATTTGCGATTCCTTGACCTGCGATATCAGGCGCAGAGCCGTGAATCGGCTCGTAGATTCCTACCTTGCCACCGATACTTGCACTTGGCAAAAGTCCGATCGAGCCACAAATCATACTCGCCTCATCACTTAAAATATCGCCGAATAAATTCTCGGTTAGTAACACATCGAACTGCTTAGGATCGCGCACGAGTTGCATTGCAGCGTTATCGACATACATTTGCTCGACCGCAACTTCTGGGTATGATTTTGCCACCTCCGCGACTACTTCGCGCCAAAGCTGGCTGGTTTCTAGCACATTTGCCTTATCGACTAGGGTGATTTTTTTGCCCCGTTTCATCGCTGCTTCAAAGGCGATTTTCGATACTCGCTCGATCTCTTCGTAGCTATAAATCATAGTGTTAAATGCGCTTTTTTCGTGTTTTTCGCGTGGTTGTCCGAAGTAAATTCCGCCCGTTAGCTCGCGCACGACCAAGATATCCACGCCTTTGACGGTCTCTGCTTTAAGAGTGGAAGCGTTGATTAATTCATCAAAAATGATTGCCGGGCGCAGGTTTGCAAACGCACCAAGCTCTTTTCTAAGTTTTAAAAGTCCGCTTTCAGGGCGCAAATGTCGCGCTAAATTGTCCCATTTAGCCCCGCCAATCGCACCAAAAAGCACAGCGTCGCTTGCTTTGGCGGCATTTAGTGTCTCATCAGGGAGCGGAACGCCGAAAATATCGACAGCGCAACCGCCCATTAAATGGTAGTCGAAATTTAACTCAAAGCCAAATTTATGGCTCACACTATCTAAAACCTTAACCGCTTCTTCCACGATTTCAGGGCCAATTCCATCGCCTTTTATGACGCAAACATTATAAGTTTTCATAAATTTCCTTGAATTATTTCATTTGAGATTTCGCATAATTTATCGCGCCACCTGCATTTAGCAGTTTTTGCATAAATGGTGGAATTGCGCCGAATTTATACTGCGTATTTTGGGTCAAATTTTGGATTATTCCATTATCCAAATCGATTTTTAGTTCATCGCCTTCGCCAATTTCATCAGTTTGGTCGCACTCTAAAATCAAAAGCCCCATATTGAAGCTGTTGCGATAAAAAATCCTTGCGAAATTTTTCGCGATTACGCACGAAATACCTGCCGCTTTTAGCGCCATTGGAGCGTGCTCTCTACTGCTGCCGCAACCAAAATTTTTACCAGCTACGATGATGTCGCCTTGCGAAATTTTATTATAAAAATCCTTGTCAGCGTCCTCCATAATGTGCTTTGCAAGCACATCTGCATCAGATGTATTCAAATATCTAGCCGCGATGATGATGTCCGTGTCGATATTGTCTGCAAACTTCCATACTTTTGCCATAATTTTCACCTTTTCAGTTTTAAAATAAACTTTTGATTTTAGCAAAACTTAGATTAAATTTAAATCAATTTAGCCAAAAAACAGCGTATGAATTTTGCAAAATTTTAAAAATTCAGCCAAATTTTAAATTTTGAAATTTTGCCCTAAATTTGGGAATTTTTTATAAATTTAAGTTTTGCTTTATAAAATTTGGGTATAATTAAAGGTTATTTTTGCAGACAAGGAGATTTGATGGCAGTATCAGCAAAAGAACTTAACTCTACGCTTGAACAATTTTTTGAAGAAAACCAAAAAAGCTACATAACCTTTGAAAGATTGATTAAATTTTTCGATATAGCTCCAAAGACAGCTGTCGTAAAAAAAATCGAAACTCTTATCAAAAAATACGATGTGGAGCTTATTTCGGCTGCTGAAATTTCAAAAATCCGAAATATCGAGGACGCAAAATTAAAAGAAGCTACCCAAAAAAGGCTACTTGACGAGGGCTGGGACGATGATTTTGATATCTCAAATGATGTCGAGCTTTTGGAGTGGTCGCGCTCTGATAGCCCAGTGCGTATGTATCTGCGCGAAATGGGGCAAATCCCACTTCTGACCAAAGACGGCGAAATAGAAATCAGCAAAAAAATCGAGCTTGGCGAGGATATCATCATCGATGCGTTTTGCTCTGTGCCATACCTAATCGACTTTATTTTGGATTACAAAGAGCCTTTAATCAACCGCGAACGCCGTGTAAAAGAGCTTTTCAAAAGCTTTGATGATAGCGACGAAGAGGGAGCTGAGGACGAGGAAATCGACGATGATTTTAGCGATGATGAGAGCGAGGGCGAAGATGAGGAAAAAGAGGTCAAAAAAGCCCCTAAGAAAAACGACAAACGCACTCTAAAAGTCATCGAAAGCTTCAAAGCCCTAGACAAAGCCAAAAGAGAGTGGATGAGATTTGCCGAAAAAAACGCCGAACAAATCAAAGATAGCAACGACACACTATCTAAGCTAAATTTGGCATTTAAAAAGAAAATTTTAAAAGAAAAACTTATGGATTTGGGTCCAACTAGCAAGCTAATTACCGAAATCGTCAAATCCATGGAAACAGCCCTTAAAAGCGACGCAGGGTTTGACAAAGAGCTAAAACGCCTAGAATACAAGCTTCCAATGTTTAGCCAAGAGCTTCGTGAAAACCACGAAAAAATCCTAAAAGACATAACAAAACTAAGCAAAGAAGATATCATCGCCCGTGTGCCAGAAGCGACCATGGTATCGACTTATGTGGATATCAAAAAGCTATTTTTGACAAAAGAGGCAAGCAAAAAAAGCTTCAACTTAGAACCAGAAAGATTAAAAGAAATTTTAGAGCAAATCAAGCGTGGCAAACGCATAAGCGACAACGCAAAAGCGCGCATGGCAAAGTCAAATTTGCGCCTTGTCGTCAGTATCGCCAAACGCTACACAAACCGCGGTTTGCCGTTTTTGGATCTAATCCAAGAGGGAAATATCGGACTTATGAAGGCTGTGGATAAATTCGAGTATCGCAGAGGATACAAATTTTCCACATACGCCACATGGTGGATACGCCAAGCCATATCGCGCGCAATCGCCGATCAAGCCCGCACAATCCGTATCCCAATCCACATGATTGAAACGATCAATCGCATAAACAAAATCACACGCAAATATATCCAAGAAGGCGGTAAAGAACCAGATATCAATGTCATCGCCGAGGAAGTGGGACTTAGCGTGGATAAGGTCAAGCAAGTCATCAAAATCACAAAAGAGCCAATCAGCCTAGAAGCGCCAATCGGCAACGAAGACGACGGCAAATTCGGCGATTTTGTCGAGGATAAAAACTCAATCTCGCCAATCGAGCAAATCCTAAAATCAGATTTAAAAGAGCAAATCGACGATATTTTAGAGCAGTTAAATGATCGCGAGCGCACGGTGATTCGCATGAGATTTGGGTTATTGGACGATGAGAGTGACCGCACCTTAGAGGAAATCGGCAAAGAGCTAAATATCACCAGAGAGCGCGTGCGCCAAATCGAAAGTTCTGCGATCAAAAAGCTAAAACACCCAAAAATCGGTCGCAAACTCAAAACATACATTGAATCTTAAAATTTAAATTTCGCCCTTTTTGGGCGAAATTTTACTCCGTCTTATGAGCAAATTCGAAATTTTCAAATCCACAATACCGGTTATGTTAGGCTATATTCCGCTTGGAATCGCGTTTGGAATTTACGGCATTTCGCAGGGATTGGAGTTTTGGGTGATGATGATAACTAGCGTGCTAGTCTATGCAGGGAGCGTGGAGTTTGTGCTGGTGGCGTTTATCGTAACTGGCGCCTCGCTGATAGATACCTTTATCATCTCGTTTTTGCTAAATTTTCGCCATTTTTTCTACACAATGTCGCTCATCGACGAACTGCGCGCAATCCCACGCAAAATTTATCCCATTTATGCGCTTACTGATGAGACATTTGCCCTGCTTAAAACTCGCGTTTTTTTAAGCGATGATGAGCGCAAAAATGGCATTAGCGAGCAAAGAGCGCGCGAGCTAGGGCTGATTTATAATCTCACGGCTGTTTTTAACCACTCGTATTGGATTAGCGGTGTGGCGATTGGATCAATCCTTGGAGCTAGTTTAAATGTCGATTTTAGCGGGGTTGAATTTAGCCTTGTGGCACTTTTTGCAATGCTAAGTTACGAAATGTTTAAATCAAACCCACAGCATAAAATTTTGATTTTTAGCCTTATTTGTGCGTTTGCGGGGCTGTTTGTATTCCCTGTGAAATACTATCTTTTTGGCACACTGCTTTGCGCGATTTTTGCGCTTTTAGCATTTCGCAAATTTTTCGAAAGGCCCTAGCAATGGAGATTTTCGCATATATCGCAATGGCTAGCATAGCTACCGTGCTTACGAGGTTTTTGCCGTTTTGGCTCTTTAAAAAAAAGAGCAAAAACCCCACGCTCGTGTATCTGCAAAAAAACTCTGGGCTTGTGATTATGATAGTGCTTATGATTTATGCACTAAAAACTATGATTCCAAAATTTAGCGAAAATGGCGAAAATACCACATTTTTCGCCACTATTTGCGGGCTTGTGTTTTGCTTAGCGCTCTCGTTTTTGGCGCACGCTAAATTTAGAAATTCGCTGATTACAATCGCAGTTCCGACGCTTTTATACACGATTTTTCTGCGATTTATATGAATTTTAAGATAAATTTCGCTAAATTTAAAAGTTAATTTTTTATTTTAAAGAAGGTTTAAGCTCTATGCAAATAATCACAAATTTTATCCAAAATTTTGCCAAAAAATATGCTAGTAAAACAATGCAAAATTCACTTTATAATTCCCTTAGAATCGACATTTCTGACCAAAATATAGAAAAAATCCCCAATCCAGCGAAAAACTACATGCTCTACATGCATGTGCCGTTTTGCCACACATTTTGTCCGTATTGCTCGTTTCACAAATACGCCTATGACAAAGACGCCTGCAAAGCCTATTTTAGCGCACTTAGAACAGAAATGCGTCGCACGAAAGAGGCAGGATATGATTTCAAAACACTTTATGTCGGAGGCGGCACAACCTTAATCGACGAGGACGAGCTTTTACGCACATTGAAGCTTGCAAAATCGCTTTTTAATATCGAGGAAATTTCATGCGAAAGCGACCCTAACCACATCGACCCTGCCTCGCTAGCAAGGTTTCGTGGGCTAATCGATAGATTAAGCGTGGGCGTGCAAAGTTTCGATGATGAAATTTTGCGCAAGGCTGCGAGATATGAGAAATTCGGCAGTGGCGAGGTTTTGCGCGAAAAACTAAGCAAAGCGGTTGGGGTGTTGCCGATTTTAAGCCTTGATTTGATTTTTAATTTCCCATTTCAAACAAAAGAGAATTTACTCCGCGACATCGCTATGGCAAAATCCGTAAATCCAGAGCAAATCACCATGTATCCGCTAATGAAATCGCCTCTAATGCGCGATCAAATCGCGCGAAATTTAGGCATAAGCAGTGTGGATAACGAAGAGGAATTTTACAAAATAATCTGCGATGAATTTAGCTCGTGGCACAAAAATAACTCATGGGCATTTGCGAGGGAAAGCTCAAATATCGCCGATGAGTATGTGGGCGCAAACCACGAATATTTGGGCATTGGAAGCGGTGCGTTTAGCTTTTTGGACGGCAGACTTTTGATAAACGCTTTCAACCTAAGCGATTATTCAAATCGCATCAAAGAGGGCAAAAGCACAGTGATTGCCACATGCGATTTTAGCGATAGCGAGAGGGCAAAATATATATTTTTGACCGAGCTTTTTAACGGCGAGATTGACATAGCAAAATTCCAAAGCGCAAACGGCATAAATTTACGCAAAGAGCTAGGGCGCGAAATCTCGCTACTTAGGCTTTCAAACGCAATCCGCGTAGAAGGCGGCAAAATCACCACTACGCAGTTTGGAAAATATCTTTGCGTGATTTTGATGAAGGAGTTCTACACCGGCATGGATAAGGTCAGAGCGACCTTCAAAGATGACGCTAAAATCAAGCGTGCAAAGCATATCGCGATTATGGAAGAAGAAGTGCAAAATGCGCAACAAATTGCTTAAATTCCCTCAAATTTTAAACCAAATTTAACGATTAAAAAGGTAAAATGTGCGCAAAATTTTAATCCCAAAAGGTAATTTATGTTAAAAGACATATTCTTGTTCGCTGGTAGTTTATTTACTTACGACCACACTTTTATTTATCTATTTTATTTCTTTTTAGTAGTTGCTATCATTATAGCTATTGCGATTTTTTCTACTCGCTCACTTCAACTCGTCCCACACGGTATGCAAAATATCGCTGAGGCTTATGTCGGCGGTGTTTTATCTATCGGCAAGGACACAATGGGTAGCGAAGAAAGAGCCAAAAAATATCTCCCACTTGTAGCAACTCTTGGTTTGGTTGTATTTTTAAGCAATATTATCGGTCTAATTCCTGGTTTTGAATCCCCTACTTCTAGCCTAAATTTGACACTTTCTTTGACACTTTGTGTGTGGTTTTATTACCATTTCGAGGGTATTAGAGAGCACGGCGTCGTAGGATATTTCAAACACTTCATGGGTCCAGTAAAGGCTCTTGCGCCATTTATGTTTATCGTCGAGCTTATCTCACACTTCGCGCGCGTTGTGTCGTTATCTTTCCGTCTTTTCGGAAATATCAAAGGCGATGATATGTTCCTTTTGGTTATGCTTACGCTATTCCCTGCGCTCGTGCCTATGGTGCCTTATGCGTTACTAACCTTTATGGCGATTTTGCAAACTTTCATTTTTATGGTTCTTAGCTATGTTTATCTAGCTGGTGCCGTAGTAGTTGATGAGCATTAATCTTAAACGAAATCTCTTATACTTTTTGGTAGGCGCATCGTTCGGACTGATTTTCGTCGGTGCGTTTATCTTTTTTTCATATCCTGCATTTTATTTTTTAGGTCTTAAATTTCTGCTAATCTGCACAGCTCCCGGGATCGTGTGTGTCATCATCACCTGCCTTTTGGTCGATTTGCTCGATTTAAAAGAGCAATTAGAAAACAAAAAGTAAAATTTAGCCTCAAATTTTGCCAAATTTTGGGCTGAAATTTCAAAATTTAACCGATTTCAAATTTAATTAGTAGTAAAATCACAGAATTTTGTTTTAAAGGTAAAATTTATGTTTGAAACCATAATCGGACTTGAAGTTCATTGTCAATTAAATACAAAAACCAAGATTTTTTGCTCATGCGCCACTAGCTTCGGAGATAAGGCAAACACCCATGTTTGCCCTACTTGCCTAGCCTTGCCGGGCGCACTTCCTGTGCTAAATAAAGCAGCTGTTATCAAGGCCATAAGCTTTGGCACCGCGGTCAATGCGACCATAAATCGCAAGTCGATTTTCGATAGAAAAAACTATTTCTACCCTGATTTGCCAAAAGCGTATCAAATTTCACAATTTACAATCCCTATCGTCGAAAACGGCGAGCTTTTTATCAATATCGACGGAGCGCAAAAGCGCATAGGTATCACGCGTGCGCACCTAGAAGAGGACGCGGGTAAAAACAGCCACGAAAACGGCAGAAGCCTAGTCGATCTAAACCGCACTGGCACGCCGCTACTAGAAATCGTAAGCGAGCCTGATATGCGTTCTAGCGATGAGGCTGTGGCTTACCTGAAAAAACTGCACTCGATTTTGCGCTTTTTAAATATCAGCGACGCAAATATGCAAGAGGGCTCTTTCCGCTGCGATGTCAATGTCAGCATTCGACCAAAGGGCGATGATAAGCTCTACACTCGCGTTGAAATTAAAAATTTAAATTCATTTAAATTTATCCAAAAAGCCATAGAATATGAAGTTGGACGCCAAATTTCAGCTTGGGAAGATGGCAAATACGACGAGCTAGTTTATCAAGAAACTAGACTTTTTGATACGAATAAATTTGTAACCAAATCAATGAGAAGCAAGGAAGATAGCGCAGAATATCGCTATTTCCCTGATCCTGATTTGCTAACTGTGATAGTCGATGATGAGATGATGAAAGAGGGACAAAATATCCCTGAACTGCCTGATGAGAAAAAAGTTCGCTATGTCGAGAAACTTGGCATTAAACCAAAAGATGCAGAAGTTATCATCTCAACCTATGAAAATGCGAAATATTTCGAGGATTTGATTAACGCAGGGCGCGAGCCAAAACTATGCGTAACATGGCTAAATGTCGAGCTAAACGGCCGCCTTAAAAACGGCGTAACTATCGAAAACAGCCCTGTTGATAGCGCGAAAATGAACGAGCTTTTAACCCGCATTGAAGACGGCACAATCAGCCAAAAAGCGGCAAAAGAGGTGCTTGATTTCTTAATGGAAAATGATGAAAGCGTCGATAGCGTAATCGAAAAACTTGGCTTAAAACAAGTTAGCGATGACGGCGCGATAATCGCTATAATAGACGCAGTTTTGAGCGCAAATGCCGACAAAGTCGCAGAATACAAAAGCGGAAAAGACAAGCTTTTTGGCTTTTTTGTAGGGCAGGTTATGAAGGAAGGCAAGGGAGCGTTTAATCCAGCAAAAGTAAATGAGCTTTTGAAGGCAAAACTCTAAATTCCCAGACTTCAACGGATTAAATTAAAAATTTCACGCTTTTTCGCTCACGCACGATAAATGCACCACTCTTAAAAGCGTGAAATTTTTTAAACTGAAACCAAAGTGAGAAAATTTGGATATTAACGAACTAGAAAATTTAAGAATAAAAATTTTAAAAGAAATTCATAAATTAAAAATAAAATATTTTTTATATACATTGTTAATCCCTATTATACTTATTTCTTATAATCAGCTTGTGCTTGGATTTTTTAACTTAGCTTATGAGCAAAATCAAAAATTTGACATTACCGTTGCTATAAATCCTACAATAGATGTTATTTCTGTCATAGTTTTTGCAATATTTCTTACTTATATATATCTAAGAGATGAAAGAAAATTTATAATAATGAAGGAAATGTTTTTTTTATTTTTACCTTATATATTATTGTTTGGGTTAGCACAATATACCAAAGTAGATTTTCCATATATTACTGCGATATATCTTACTTTATTTGCTATGTTTGTATCGTATTTGGCGTTTTTTAACCTAGCAAAAAACGATAAGATAGCAGAATACAAAAAAGCATTTAAATTAAAATATTTAAAGCCTATGTTTTTAAAAGAAGGGTATGAGTATGAAACCAAAGGAAATATCAATTTAAATTTTATAAGAAATAGTCTAATTTTTGGCACGAAAGAAATTTCGGGTGGCGATGATAAAATCAGCGGGAAAGTCGATAATATAGAATTTGAACTATCCGATATAATGGTGCATAATAGTATAAATTTTTCTACTTTTGGCGTATTTTTTTATGCTGAATTTAACAAAAAAGTTAAATTCACGACTTTTATAACAACAAAAAAATATAAATTGCAAGATTATGGTTTTGTAAGCGATAAAATCACTATGGACGATACAGAATTTAATAAATTCTTTGATGTATATTCAAACGATGTGCAAAATGCAATGTATATTCTAAGTCCCGCTTTTATGCAGCGACTTACACAATTAAGGCAAATTTTTAATTCACCTATCATAGTAAGTTTTTTCAAAAGCAAAATTTATATTTTTATTGACACCAAAAAAGATAGTTTTGAGCCAAATATCGATATAAGCACCACTCAAACAGCAACAACTATAATAAAAGAATTTGCAAATTTTTTATCGATAGTAAAAATACTAAATTTAAACACCAAAATTTGGAAAATTTAGCTTTAATTATCACACAAATATAAATATTAATCTAAATCTTTATTTTTCACAAAAAATCCAAATTTTGATTATTTTTTTATCAAAATTTGGATAAATTCGTATATTTATTTTAAATTTGAAAGTGAATTTATGAAAATAGCAATCATCGGTGCAGGTAAATGGGGAAGTGCGCTTTGTGGCGCGTTAAGCGAAAAAAACGAGTGCGTCATCACCTCGCGCACACCGCGAGATTTGCCAAATTTCGTCAGTATCGAAGAAGCACTAGATTGCGAAATGCTAGTATTTGTCATCGCCGCACAGCACACGGCGGAGTTTTTGGCCCATAATTTCACAAACAAAAACCAAAAAATCCTAGTCGCCTCAAAGGGCATCGAGGCCAGCAGTGGCAGGTTTTTAAACGAGATTTTCGAGCGCCACACGAGTGCGCAAAACCTCGCCTACCTCTCAGGTCCCTCATTTGCGAGCGAAGTTACGCGCAAACTACCTTGCGCCCTCGTGGTAAGCTCGACAACCCTCGCCCTCGCCGAAGCGATCGCAGAACTTTTTCCGCCATACATGAAAACCTACGCCAGCACCGATGTCATCGGCGCAGAAATCTGTGGCGCGTATAAAAATGTCATCGCCATAGCCAGCGGGATTTGCGACGGGCTGGGGCTCGGCAACAACGCCAGAGCCAGCCTCATCGCGCGCGGAATCGTCGAAATCGCACGATTTGGCAAGTTTTTTGGCGCACAAGACGACACATTTTTAGGTCTTAGCGGGGTTGGCGATCTGTTTTTGACCGCTTCTAGTGAGCTTTCGCGCAACTACCGCGTGGGGCTAGGCTTAGCTAAAAACAAAAGCTTGGAGCAAATTTTAAGCGAGCTTGGCGAGGTCGCAGAGGGCGTATATACTGCGCGCGCAGTCGAAAAAATCGCCAAAGAGCATGGAATTTACACGCCGATTTCGAGCGAAGTAGGCAAAATTTTAGACGGAAAAAATGTCAAAGAGAGCCTGCGAGATTTGCTGAAAAAACACTAAAATTTAGTGAAATTTTTAAATTTCGCTTCGCAAATTTTAGGATACTGCACCGAAATTTCGCTTTTAAGTGTCATTGCGAGCGAGTGAAACGAGCGTGGCAATCTACAAATTTTAAATTCACAGCTACCAAAATGGCAAAATTCTACAAAATTCCACGCAAAATTTAGCCAAATTTCACGCTTTCCAAATTCTTGTATTTAAATTTAGAGTTTTAACGATTGATAAAAAATGCGAAAGTTCTCGTTTTATGGTAAAAGCTGGGTTTGCGCGTAAAACACTTTTATCGATGTCTGGCTCAAAATTATCCTTGCCCGTATCTAAAAATATGTAAATTTTATCTCCCGCAAAACTAACGCTGATTGGGAAATTCAGCCGTCTTTTCAAATCCAAAAGTCGCTTCATAAACGCAGGACTTAAAATATACATTGCATTTTGCAAATCATTTGAATAAACGCTAAATTTAGCGTTAAATTCGCTATTATCCATTGTGATTTTTTTAAATTGTTTGGCGTTGTCATTTGTGGTGTCATTTGAAATTACAAATAAATTTGAATTTGCCTTTTTGTTAAAACTAGCATGAAAAAATACGCCGTAAATATCATATCCTTTTATAGTATCAACAAGAGCTATATCTACAAAAGTAAATTTTATTCCATCGACTTTTCCACAAATTTTATCATTACCACTTTCTATATAATTAATACTTTCTCTAAAAATTTTACTATGTCTTAAATACATATTTTCTATTAAACCATTTTCATTATAATCATAACCAAACTCTGCCAAATAAGGCTTCAAAGATTGAATTTTAAATTCTTTTTGATACTTTTTCTGTTTTGATTTTTTTATGCTTTTCATACACATTTTATAAATTAAATTCATTGAAAAAATAGTAAAAATTATAACTACAATATAGAAAAATTTTGGATATTTTTCTGCCAAATTTGTTGCTATTGTAAAAAATATCATAGGTGTAATTCTGGCAAACAACATATATTTTATTTGTGGCGTTTTATCAAGCTCAAAAATATCCGCAATATAAAAAATCATAGGCAAACATAAAATAAAAGCAATGGGAATACTTGCACTTTTTACATCATAACCAGAATAATGAAAAATTATCAAAACCAAACTCGGGATTACAAAAGTCCCCAAAATAACAAAAGGCTTTAAATCATCAATTTCCTTTAAAGTATTTTTTCTTAAATTTTCTAGTTCGTAAATATCCAAATTCTTGCCTTAAATTTAAAATTTCACTAGCTCTTTATCTCGTGAGCGAAATACAGCCACCGTATCCCAGCCAAACGCCCTAGCCTTGCGCGTCAGCTCATCGTATCCAAAGCCCACTTGTGCCACAGCATGCGCATCGCAGCCAAAGCTAATATCCACACCCGCGCTCGCAAACTCAGCCAAAAGCGCGTCGCTTGGATAAATCTCGCCTACCATTTTGCGAAGTCCAGCGGCGTTTAATTCTAGCGTGATACCGCTTTTTTTCACAGCTTTTATAGCTTCGCGCGCTAGTATCCTAATATCCTTTTTAGGGGTAAATTTAAAAATTTTAATCAAATCAAAATGCCCCAAAATGTCGAATTTACCGCTATCACACAGCGCGCAAATCAGCGCAAAATACTCAGCGTAAATATCGTCTATATCGCGCTCGCTCCACTGCGCGATAAATTCCTCATTATCAAAGCCCCAATTATCCAAAAAATGCACCGAACCGATTAAATAATCACATTTGCGCGATAAAACTCGCTCATCTATAAGCGCGCGATTTCGCATAAAATCCACTTCATAGCCGGTTAAAATTTCGATTTTATCCCCAAATTTCGACCTTGCTTCATTTATCATACGCTCATATTCGCTCATCTGCGAAAAGCTCATACGATACTTTTCATCGAAATTCATCGGCGCATGATCAGCAAATCCATAGATATCAAACCCCAGCTCGCACGCTCTTTGCACATACTCGCAAACGCTCCCGCTAGCGTGGTTGCAAAGGGTTGTGTGGTTGTGTAAATCGACCTTCATTTTGCTTCCTTAAAATATTTTTTTGCTAAATTGTAGTAAAATCACGCTTTAAAAAATTTTATAGGATTATTTTTGAAAAAACCAGAACTTCTAAGTCCAGCAGGAAATTTAACTAAACTAAAAATCGCCCTATCCTACGGCGCAGACGCTGTATATGCGAGCACGGGGGCGTTTTCGCTTCGCCAAAGAAGCGCAAAGGAATTTGATAAAACTAGCTTTGAAGAGGGCGTCTGTTTTACCCATAAAATGGGCAAAAAAATCTACGCCACAGTAAATGGATTTCCCACAAATGTCCAAATCGACACTCTCTCGCGCCACCTTGAATATTTGCAAGATTTGCGCGTAGATGGGATTTTGGTCGCGACCCTTGGCGTAGCGCGTTTGGCAAAAAAATTCGCCCCAGATATTCCGTTACATATCTCGACCCAAGCAAATGTCCTAAACTGGCTTGACGCGCAGGTTTGGAGCGAGCTAGGGGCTACGCGCATAGTAGCAGCGCGCGAAATGACGCTAAAAGACGCCGTGCTAATCAAAGAGCATTTGCCAAATTTAGAAATCGAAATTTTCGTGCATGGCTCGATGTGCTTTGCTTACAGCGGGCGTTGCCTAATCAGCGCGGTTCAAAGCGGGCGATTTAGCAACAGAGGCAGTTGCGCGAACGATTGCCGTTTCAAATACGAAATTTACGCCAAAAATAGCGATAATAACGCCCTATTTCGCCTGCAAGAGTGCGAGGGAGAGGGCACTTACATAATGAACGCCAAAGATCTCAAACTAGCTAGCCACGCCGAAAAAATCCTCCAAACAGGCGCGATTGATAGCTTCAAAATCGAGGGTCGCACCAAAAGCGAATATTATGTCGCATGCGCCACGAACGCTTACAGACGCGCGATTGATGACGCAGCCAGCGGTAAATTTGAGCCTGAGATTTACGAAAGCGAGCTAGCGACGCTGAAAAATCGCGGTTTTAGCGACGGATACCTCATCAAACGCCCTTACGAGCGCGACGATACGCAAAATTTAAACACCAGTATCGAAGAAGGCACGCACCAAGTCTGCGCTATTTCAAATGACGGCGAGTTTATCAGCGTCAAAGATAAAATCGCACTAGGCGAAATTTATGAAATTTTCGCGCCACACGGAGCGCAAATTAAGCCTTGCCAAAACGAATTTGGAGAAATTTTTGAAAACGGGGGCAAAAAATTTATCAAATTTAGCCGTTTGATTGCTAGAAATAACAAAGAATTTAGCGAAATTCACAGCGGGAATTTAAACGAAATAAAACTTCCTGCAAATTTGCCAGAATTTAGCTTTTTAAGAAAGGAAATAAAGTGAAATTTGTATCGATAATAATGGGTTCAAAAAGCGATTATGAAGTCGTAAATGAGTGCGCGAAAATCCTAAAAGAATTTGGCGTGGCTTATGAAATGATAATCAGCTCCGCTCACCGCTCACCAAAACGCACCGCCGAGTATGTCGCAAACGCCGAGAAAAAGGGCGCGCAGGTCTTTATCTGCGCTGCTGGCATGGCAGCTCATTTAGCAGGGGCAGTTGCAGCTAACACAACCAAACCTGTGCTTGGAATACCACTTGGTGGAAGCGCGCTAGGGGGCATGGACGCTCTATATGCCACAGTGCAAATGCCGGGTGGAATACCTGTGGCGACCCTAGCTATCGGCAAGGCAGGAGCCAAAAACGCAGCGTTTTTAGCCGTGCAAATCCTAGCCCTAAGCGATGAGAGCTTGGCTGCAAAACTGCTTGCAAACAGGGCGCAACAAGCAGAAGCATTACAAAAAGATTCACAAAGTATCGAAATAATTTTATAAAGGAAAGCTATGACATTTTCACAAATCATTTTAACACTTCAAAACTACTGGCACGAGCAAGGCTGCTTACTTGTCCAGCCTTATGACATGCCAAGTGGAGCTGGCACATACCACCAAGCTACATTTTTGCGCGCTATCGGAAATAAGCCGTGGAATGTAGCCTATGTAGCACCGAGCCGCCGCCCAACTGACGGGCGTTATGGCGAGAACCCAAACCGCCTTGGCGCATATTATCAATTTCAAGTGATTTTAAAACCAAGCCCAGATAATATCCAAGAGCTCTATTTAAAGAGCTTGGAGCGACTTGGGCTAAATTTAAAAGAGCACGATATTAGATTTATCGAAGATAACTGGGAGAGCCCAACTCTTGGTGCTTGGGGGTTAGGCTGGGAGGTTTGGCTAGATGGCATGGAAGTTACGCAATTCACATATTTCCAACAAGTAGGCGGAATCCCTTGCGAGCTAATCAGTGGCGAGATTACTTATGGGCTCGAAAGACTTGCCATGTATCTACAAAACAAGGACAATGTCTATGACATAGCATGGGACGAAAATGTAACTTATGGCGATGTGCATAAAAGAAGCGAATTTGAGTTTTCTAAATACAATTTCGAAGTCGCAGACGCAAATAGGCTTTTTGCGCAGTTTGAAAACGCCTCAGCTGAGTGCAAATCTATCCTAGCGCAGGGACTGGCTCTACCAGCGTATGATTACTGCATGCTAGCAGCGCACACCTTCAATGTCCTTGACGCCAGAGGCGCAATCAGCGTAACCCAAAGACAAGACTATATCCTAAAAATCCGTGATATGGCAAAAAACTGCGCTCTATGCTACGCAGATCCAGAAAAATACTTGCAAAATTTGGCTAAGGAAAATTTGTGAAACTAGGCGAAATTTATGAAATTCTAAATACTCTTGCACCTTTCGAAGACGCCGAGAGCTGGGATAATAGCGGAATTTTACTAGGTGAGACAGGAAGTGAGATTAGCGATATTTATTTAAGTCTAGATGTTACAAGCGAATTAGTGGAAAAAGCCTGGCCAGGCTCGCTTCTCATCGTTCATCACCCGCTGATTTTTAAGGGGCTAAAATCGCTAAATCCGCTAATTTATCCCTCAAATTTGATTTATCAACTAATTCAAAAAAACATCAGCGTCATTGCCATGCACACGAATTTCGACAAACATCTGCTAAATAAATATGTCGCGCGTGAAATTTTGGGCTATGAAATTTATGAAAGCAGAGAATTTTTGGAATTCATGCGCGTGGATATGAGCTTTTATGAGCTTGTAAGCGACATAAAAGCCAAATTTAACATGCCTATAATCAGAGCTGTAAATGCCAAAGCGCATATCAAAACGATCGCGCTTTGCACAGGAAGTGGAAGCGAACTAAATGAAAATTTGGGCGTGGATTGCTTCATCACAGGTGATATCAAATATCATAGTGCGATACAAAATTTAGAAAACAAGGTCTGTTTGATAGATATCAATCACTTTGAAAGTGAGCGCTACTTTGGGGCTTGCCTTGCTCCACACTTGCCAAAAGATAAAATAAAAGTTATAATAAACGAACAAAAAAATCCATTTAAATATTACTAAAAGGAAAATCATGAACAAATACCTAAATCAGTTAGTCGAGCTGTGCGAACACGACAAAGAACTAGACAGCTTCAAGCCAAAAATCGAAGCAGCCCAAGCAAGACTAAATTCGAAAGTTAATCAAATCGACAAAGCCAAAAACGAAATCGATGTGCTAAACGGTGAAATCGAGGAGCTAAGTGAGCAAATTTCACTCACAAACGCTCAAATTGCAGAGCTAAACGCTAAATCAAAAAGTAGCGCGAAAAAATCAGCCTCACTAAAAACAGAAAAAGAGATCAAAGCCCTTAGCGTCGAGGTCGATATCACAAAAGAGCAGTTAAGTGCTGCAAACGAGCAAATTGATAGATTAGAAAAACATGTCGAAACCAAAAAAGCCCTAATCGCTGATTTAGAGACGCAAAAAAGCGCATTTGAAGCTGAGCTTGAAGAGATCAAAGCAGAGGTTAGCACCCAAATGGGCGAGGTCGAGGAAAGCAGATCAAAAATTTATTCAGTTCGCGAAAAACTAATCAAATCAATGGATCCAAAAACCGTATCTTTCTACGAAAAAATCCGCAAATGGGCTAGTAACACAGCTGTCGTTCCAGTGCGCAAACAAGCCTGCTATGGCTGTTTCATGCGATTAAACGACAGAGTTTATAGCGCAGTTATCAAAAGCGACGATATCGTAACCTGCCCGTATTGTGGCAGAATTTTATACAAAGAAGCAGAGTGATTTATACACTTTTTTCTTTTCTTATCTGGCTACTTGCACTGCCATTTTTGGCGGTGCTAGCCCTCAAAAAAAAATATCACAAAAGCCTTCCTGCTAGGTTTTTGCTATTTAAAAATCCGAAATTCAACCCCTGCGATGTGCATTTTCACGCTTGCAGTCTTGGCGAGGTAAATGCGCTTAAAAACCTAATCTCAAATTTTGAAAATATCGCCCTTACCACGACCACAGACACGGGCTTTGCAGCAGCGAAACAAATCACGCAAAACTCGCGCTTTTTGCCATTTGAAAACCTGCTTCCATTTTGGTTAGAAAAGGCCAAGGTTACCGTGATTTTCGAGGCGGAGCTGTGGCTAAATTTGGTGCGAAGCGCGAAAAAAAACGGCTCTTTTGTCGTGCTTTTAAACGCCAGAATTTCAGATAAAAGCTACAAAAACTATCTGCGATTTAAATTTTACTACAATAAAATTTTTGAAAATATTGATTTGGTCTTAGCCCAAAGCGAGCGTGACAAAGCCCGTCTTAGCGAGCTTGGCGCAAAAAACATAATCGTAGCTGGAAATATCAAAAGCGCAAATTCTAGCTCTCCAAGCAAAATTTTGCCAAAATTTCAAAACCGCACCACTATCACGATTGCTAGCACGCACGAGGGCGAAGAAGAGCTGATTTTAGCTGGGTTAAAAAATTTCGCGCAAAATAACAAAAATTTCAAATTTATCCTTGCCCCACGCCACCCAGCGCGCTTCGAACACTGCGCCAAAATCGCGAAAATTTGGGCAGATGAGCTAAATTTGAGTTTTGAGAAATTTAGCGAAAACAAAAATTTCAAAAGCGATTTTATTTTGCTTGATACAATCGGCGAATTGATAAATTTCTACGCCATTAGCGATATTGTAATCCTTGGTGGCAGTTTCGTGCCAAATATCGGCGGACACAATCCAATCGAGCCTGCAAGCTTTGGCGCTAAAATCATCAGCGGCAGGTATTTTCACAACCAAAACGCGCTGTATAATCTAGTAAAAAATATCAAAATTTGCGAAGCTAGCGAGCTTGGTGACGCGCTAAAAAACCCGCCCCAAAAGAGCGAAATTTTGCAAATTTGCGATTTAGGGCGCATTATAAAAATCATAAAGGACGAAATCAATGCAAGAAAAAGCCTATAAACTTCTAGCAATCCAAGAAAAAATTTCAAACAACGAAGCCAAGGCACTAATAGACGCTGGGCTTGTGAGCGCGCACGGCAAAAAGCTTAGCGTAGCGCGCGAAATGATGAGCGAAAAAACCATTTTTAGCGTCGCAAAAATGGAAAAACCAAAGCTGATTTACGAGGACGAAAACATCATCGCCGTGGATAAACCTGCGTTTTTGGAGTGCGAAAATTTAGAAAAAATTTATCACGCAACTCTCTTAAATCGCCTTGATAAGGGGACAAGTGGCGTGATAATGCTAGCGAAGAACGAAGAATTTCGCCAAAAAGCGATAAACGAATTTAAAGCCATGCGCGTAAAAAAAACATATCTCGCGCTCGTAAATGGCATAGTCAGCGAAGAGATCAAAATCACCGACCCAATCCTCACAATCAAGGGCAAATCCGGCGCGATTTCGAAAATTTCGCCAAACGGCAAAGAGGCGATTACAAATGTTTTTCCGCTCATGGTAAGCGGTAAAAAATCCTTTGTCAAAATCACAATCGAAACTGGTCGCACGCACCAAATCAGGGTGCATTTAGCCAGCCTCGCTCACGGCATAATCGGCGATGAAAAATACGCCAAAAGCAAATCAAAGCGTATGTTTTTGCACTCATACCAAACCGAAATTTTAGGGCTTAAATTTATCGCCCCATTAAAGGGCGAATTTAACGAATTTGGCTTTGATATACCAAAAAATATGCAATATTAACAGCTATTTAAGTTAAATTTTGGTAATATCGTAGGTTTAATAATTTTATAAGGGAACGATAGTGTTTGAGATAATCAGTGAATCATTTAAAAATGCGGTTAATAAGCTAAAAACAATCGATGATGAAAAAGCGCTCAAAAATGCGCTTGACACCCTCAAAAAGGCACTTTTGAAGGCAGATGTTCATCACAAAGTAACCAAAGATTTCATAGCATTAGTAGAAGCCGATGTCAAAATCAACGGAATCGGTCAAAAGCAATTTTTAGATTCAATCAAAAACAACCTAACCATGATTTTAACAGCGCCAAAAGGCAGCAATCAGGGCTTTGTTTTTGCTGATACGAACCCTACAATCGTGCTTATGGCAGGTCTTCAAGGTAGCGGTAAATCAACCACGACAGTAAAACTTGCGAATTTCTTAAAACTTAGAAAAAAGAAGGTGCTAATCGCAGCTTGCGACTTGCAACGCCTAGCAGCCGTCGAGCAACTAAAACAACTTTGCGAAGCAAACGAGATTGATTTATTTGCCCTAGATAACGAAACAAACCCTATCAAAGTCGCAAAAGAGGCTCTTGCAAAGGCAAAAGCTGGATTATATGATGTGCTTTTAGTCGATACTGCTGGACGCCTCGCAATCGACGAAGCGCTAATGGAGCAAATTTCAAATATCAAAAAAGAGATTAACCCGCATGAAATTTTCTATGTCGCTGATGCGATGAGCGGTCAAGACGGCGTAAAAACAGCGGCTAAATTTAACGAAGTGCTTGAAATCAGCGGTGTGATTTTGAGCAAATTTGACGCCGATACAAAAGGCGGAATCGCCCTTGGAATCGCACATCAGTTAGGAATTCCACTTAGATTTATCGGAACAGGTGAAAAGGTCGCTGATTTAGAGGGTTTCATACCAGATCGTATCACTAGCCGTATCATGGGAGAGGGCGATTTAGCGACATTGGTCGAAAAAACAGCGGCTGTTTTCGACGAAAAAGAGGCAAAAAAATTAAACAAAAAAATCAAAAAAGGCGAATTTAATTTCAACGACTTTATTTCGCAGCTAGAAAGTGTCAAAAAGCTAGGAAATATGAAAAATTTAATCGGTATGATTCCTGGACTTTCTGGCATGGCAAACAAAATCCAAGATATCGACTTGGAAAATTCAAAAGAGATTAGACATATCAAGGCTATGATTGATTCTATGACACCAAAAGAGCGCGAAAATCCAGATTTATTGAACAATTCTCGCAAACGCAGACTTGCCCAAGGCGCAGGTTTGTCGCAAGTCGAGGTCAATAGATTTTTGAAACAATTCACAAACGCGGCAAAACTTGCTAAAAAATTCTCGTCAAAAGGCGGTATGCAAGGGCTAGCCTCGATTGTGCAAAAACCGAGATAATTCTCGGTTTTAGAGCTTATCAATGCCCAAATTTTGGGTATTTACAAGTTCTAAAACTTTAAAAATTTCAAGGAGAAAAAATGGCAACAGTTGTTAGACTAACAAGATTAGGTAGAAAGAAAAAACCTTTTTATCGTATAGTTGTAACAGATAGCAGAAAAAGACGCGACGGCGGTTTTATCGAGACTATCGGTTATTATAACCCTCTAAAAGACGAAAACAATGTCAAAGTAGATAGCGAAAGACTAGCTTATTGGAAAAGCGTAGGTGCTAAACTAAGCGATAGAGTTGCTCAAATCACAAGCAAATAATCATGGTTGAAAACTTTATAAAAGAATACGCAAAGCTAATCGTAGATCACCCAGACTCGATTTCTACCGAGCTAAAATCTGGCGATAATTTCACAGAGATTATCATCTACGCTGATAAGGCCGATACTGGCAAACTTATCGGCAAAGACGGCAAAATGATTAACGCCATAAAAACGGTCATCATGGGCTATAAGGCCAAGGATCCGAGTAACTACAAAATCACGGTTAAAGCCAAAGATGCCTGAAAACCTGCTCGAAGTCGCTAAGCTCGGCAAAACAGTCGGCCTAAAAGGCGCATTGCGACTTCACGATAAAAGCGATTTCCCAAAACAATTTAAAAAAGGTGCCAAATTTTACTTACAAGATGGCACCGTTTTGGAAATTTCTGCATTTTTACAATCAAATTCCACTGTGAAATTCGTAGGTTTTGAAAGCATTGAACTAGCCCAAAATTTAGTAAATAAAACCCTTTATCAAACTATCGAAAACACCAGAAAAAATTGCCCGCTAAAAAAAGGCGAATTTTTCTATTTTGATATTTTGGGGCTTAGCGTTTGCGAAGATGGCGAAATTTTGGGCGAAGTAAGCGACATAATGGAGAGTGGCAGCGCGTATCTTTTCGAGGTAAAAACAGCGAGTGAGCTTGTAAATTTAGGGCTTGCTAGCACATTTTTTGTGCCATATCTAGATAATTTTGTAGTTCAAATTTCACTTGATGAGCGCAAAATTTTAACCAAAAACGCTAAGGCGATTTTAGAAAATTCATGAAATTTACCTTCGTAAGCCTTTTTCCAAATTTAATCCAGCCATATTTTGGCGACTCGATTTTAAAACGAGCCGTTGATAAGGGCATTATCGAGCTAAATTTTTTAAATCCCAGAGAATTTACTACCAACAAATACAAAAAGGTCGATGATTATATGATAGGCGGAGGCGCAGGCCTTTTAATCGGCACCGAACCCCTAGCAAGGACGCTTGATGAGTTTAAAAAAACTTCCCCAAACGCAAAAATCATCTACCTAACCCCAGTCGGTAAAAAATTTACCCAAAACGACGCGAAACGCCTAGCTGGGCAGAGTGAAATTTGCTTTATTTGTGGCAGATACGAAGGAATCGACGAGCGCATAATCGAAGAGTATGTCAGCGAGGTTTTTTGTATAGGGGATTTTGTCTTAACTGGTGGCGAGCTTGGCGCACTGTGTATGAGCGACGCTATAAGCCGAAATTTAGCCGGTGTTTTGGGAAATACTGCCTCGCTTGATGAAGAGAGCTTCGAAGATGGGCTTTTAGAGGCGCCCTCTTTCACAAAACCTGATATTTTTAAAAATTTATCTATAATTTCAGAGTTTTTAAAGGGTAATCACGCTAAAATGCACAGTTTAAAAAATCAAATGGCGCTAATGAAAACTAGGTACTTTCGGGTGGATATGTACCGAAAAATCGCCAAAAAATAAAGGACATTTTATGAAAAACAAGTATATTCAAGCATTTGAAGATGCTCAAATTGCAAACAAAGTTGTGCCTGATTTTCGTGCTGGCGATACACTAAAAGTCGCTATCAGAATCAAAGAAGGCGACAAAAGCCGTGTTCAAAATTTCGAGGGCGTATGTATCGCTAGACGCGGCGAAGGCGTAAGCGAGACATTTATCATTCGCAAAATCGGTGCTAACAGCGTTGGCGTAGAGAGAATTTTCCCAATTTACAGCGAAAGTATCGAAAATATCGAAGTATTACGCCGTGGTCGTGTCCGCAGATCAAAACTATTTTATCTACGCAACAGACAAGGCAAAGCTGCTAAAATTAAAGAACTTAGAAAATAATTTTAGCCCAAAATTCAGCGCGAATTTGCGCAAAATAGGATTTTATCTCGCTAATGAGATAAAATCTATCATTATTTTATTTTCGTTTAAAAACAATGTATAAAATCACGAAATTTAAATTTTACATAGCTTATTTTTTTAATAAATTTTGTAAAATTTCAATAAAATTTTCAAGAGTGATGAATTATGATATATCTAGGCATTGATGTTGGTTCCACGACCGTAAAAACAGTAATTTTAAATGAAAATAATGAAATTTTAGAAAAAACTTACCAAAGACATTTAGCCAAACCAAAAGAGCTAGTTTTACAGCGAATTTTAGAAATCCAAAAAAAATATCCAAACGAAAATTTCAGCCTTTCCATAGCAGGTTCAGCCGGTATGGGTATCGCCAAAAACTGCGAAATTCCCTTTGTCCAAGAGGTTTATGCCACTTCGCTAGGAGTTAGGCAGATGTTTCCTAAAACCGATATCGTCATCGAACTAGGTGGCGAGGACGCGAAAATTATCTTTCTCACAGGCGGGGTTGAGGAGCGTATGAACGGCTCGTGCGCGGGCGGAACTGGCGCATTTATCGATCAGATGACAAATTTGCTAAATTTAGATATCGCAGAACTAGACAGATTAAGCTTTAACGCGAGCAAAATTTACCCTATCGCCTCTCGGTGCGGGGTTTTTGCCAAAAGCGATATTCAGCCTCTTTTAAATCAAGGCGTGCGCAAAGAAGACATAAGTGCGAGCATTTACGCAGCCGTAGTCGAGCAAACAATCGCCGGACTTGCCCAAGGGCGCGAGGTTAAGGGCAATATTTTGTTTCTAGGCGGACCGCTATTTTTCTTAAAAGGTTTGCAAAAACGCTTCAAAGAGGCGCTAAATTTAAACGACGAAAACGCCACCTTTCCTGATATCGGGCCGTTTTTCGTGGCGTATGGTTCAGCAATTTATGCCAAAAAAACAGGCACTGCGCTAAATTTAGACAAAATCATAGAACTTTTGCAAAAAAGCCCAAACAAAGAGCTTTTAGAATCAGAGGAGCCTCTGTTTAGCTCACAAGCCGAATTTGACGAATTTATTGCTCGCCACGAAAAAGCGAGCGTCCCCAAAGCCGACATCGCCTCATACTCTGGGAGCGCGTATTTGGGCGTGGATTGCGGCAGCACGACGATTAAGGTCGTTTTAATCGGCGAAAATTACGAGCTTTTATACAAATTTTACTCATCAAACAAGGGCGATCCGATAAATATCTTGCAAGAAAAACTAGCCGAAATTTACGCCCTTTGTGGTTCTCGCATAAAAATCAAAAGCTCAGGCGTTACAGGATATGGCGAGGAGCTAATCAAAACCGCTTTTGGCTTTGATTACGGCATAGTTGAGACCATCGCGCATTACAGCGCGGCGCGCCACTTCAACCCCAAGGTCGATTTCATCATAGATATCGGCGGACAAGATATCAAATGCTTTTCGATAAAAGACGGCAATATCGATTCTATCGTGCTAAATGAGGCGTGCAGCTCAGGGTGCGGGTCATTTTTGCAAACATTTTCGAATTCACTAGGTCATGAAATCAAAAATTTCGCCAAAATGGGGCTTTTCGCCTCGCACCCAGCCAAGCTTGGTAGCCGTTGCACGGTCTTTATGAACTCTTCTGTCAAACAGGCCCAAAAAGACGGCGCGAGTGTGGAAGATATCAGCGCAGGACTTGCAATTAGCGTGATTAAAAACGCGATTTACAAGGTAATTCGTGTGCGAAATTCTGACGATTTGGGACAAAATATCGTGGTTCAGGGCGGGACATTTTTAAACAATGCCGTGCTAAGAGCCTTTGAAAAAGAGCTTGGCAAAAATGTCATCAGGCTCGATATTAGCGAGCTTATGGGCGCGTATGGGGCTGCGCTTTTTGCGCGCGATAATGCGCCAGAGAGCTCAAATTTAATCACGAGCGAAAAACTAGCACTTTTCACGCATAAAAGCGAATTTGATACCTGCAAGCTTTGCACAAACAAATGCCCGCTTACAATCACGCATTTTGAAAATTCGAAATTTATCACCGGAAATAAATGCGAAAGAGGCGCAGGTAAGGCTATCAGAAACGATATTACGAATTTATTCGAGTTTAAAAACGAGCTTTTGAAAAAATACAAAAAGCTCCCAAAAGAGGGCGCGCCAAAGGTCGGAATTCCGCTTGTTTTGAATATGTATGAGATGATTCCGTTTTGGAGTGCGTTTTTTGAAAATTTAGGCATGAGCGTCGCACTATCGCGCAAACCGCGCAAAGAGACGCTGTTTTTAGCCAACCAAAGCATACCAAGCGACACAGTCTGCTACCCAGCCAAAAGCGTGCATGGCCATATTTACGACTTGCTAGCGCAAAATGTCGATTTTATATTTTATCCGTGCATGAGCTACAACCTAGACGAAAATATCAGCGAAAACTGCTACAACTGCCCTGTGGTGGCATACTACCCAGAGCTAATCAAGGCAAATGTCAGCGCGCTGGACGAGCGGGCGTTTTTGTATCCGCACCTAGATTTAAATTCGCCTGAATTTTTTGCCAAAACTATGCGAAAAGAGCTAGCAAATTTAGGGTTTAAATTTAAGCTTGATGTCATCAAAAATGCCGTATTTCAGGGCAAAAAAGAGCTAGAAAACTACAAAAACACGGTTTTAATCAAAGGCGAAGAAACGCTAAATTTAATCCGCGAGCAAAATTTGAGCGCAATCGTGCTTGCTGGCAGACCTTATCATATCGACAAAAGCGTAAATCACGGGATTGATCGCTACTTAAATTCTCTCGGATTTATCGTGCTAAGCGAGGATAGCCTGCCACTAATGCAGGTTCAAACCAAATCACTAAATCAATGGACATACCACGCCAGGCTGTATAGCGCGGCTAGATTTATCTGCAAATATCCTAAAATGCAACTCGTGCAACTCGTAAGCTTTGGGTGCGGGATAGACGCGATTACAGGCGATGAAGTGCGCGATCTATTGCGCGCAAATGGCAAAATTTACACTCAGCTTAAAATCGACGAAGTTACAAATCTAGGGGCTGTTAAAATCCGCCTACGCTCGCTAAAAGCGACAATGTTAGAGCGCGAAAAAGCTCAATTTATACAAAAAGGCTAATGATGTTTGCGAAATTTACAAAAGATATGAAAAGCACTCACACGATTTTAATCCCTACGATGATCGATCCGCATTTTCGCTTTATGAAAAGCGTTTTGGCTGATGAGGGGTATAAAAGCGTGCTTTTACGGGACAACCGCGCAAACATCGTCGAGGAGGGCTTGCGAAATGTCCATAACGATATGTGCTACCCTGCCCTGCTCGTAATCGGGCAGTTTATCGACGCGCTAAAAAGTGGCGAATTTGACACGCACAAGGTCGCACTTCTGATAAGCCAAACAGGTGGCGGGTGCAGGGCGAGCAACTATATAAATTTGCTTCGCAAAGCCCTAAACGAGAGCGGTTTTGGCTATGTGCCGGTGATCTCGCTAAATTTTGGCTCGCTAGATGAAAATGGATTTGCGCTGAGCAAAATGGCGCTAATCAAGCTGTTTGTGGCGATTTTTTACGGCGATTTGATGATGAATTTATACAATCAGTGCAAACCATACGAAAAAATTCCCAATCAAACGAACGAAATTTACGAAAAAATGGTCGAATTTATCGCAAATTTGACAAATCAAAAGTCATTTTTCAAACTAAATAAAAATTTTAGCCATATCTTGCAAAATTTCGCCAAAATAGAGCGTTCTGGCGAGCCAAAAATCAGGGTTGGTATCGTGGGTGAAATCTATCTGAAATACTCCCCTATCGGCAACAACGGCCTAAACGCCTACCTCATCAAAGAAAACGCCGAACCCGTAAATACCGGGCTAATGGATTTCGTGCTGACTTGCATTTATGATGCTGTGTATGACAAAAAGCTCTATGGCAAGGGTGGCGCAGCGTATTGGGGTAGCCTTGGGGTTGCAAAAATTTTAGAATTTTGCCAAAAAAAATTAATTCGCGCTATGAAAAAACACGGATTTCGTCCGCCAACGCCATTTAAAGAGGTGCGCGCAGCCGCCGAGGGATATATCAGCCACGGCGTGAAAATGGGCGAAGGGTGGCTACTCACAGCCGAAATGGTCGAGTTTATGAAGCAAGGCGTGCAAAATGTCGTCTGCGCCCAGCCATTTGGCTGTCTGCCAAATCACATCATCGCGCGCGGTATGATACGCAAAATCAAGCAAAACTACCCAGACGCCAACATCGCCGCGATCGACTACGACCCGGGCGCAAGTGCGGTAAATCAGGAAAACCGCATAAAATTAATGCTTTCAAATGCAAATAGGGAATTTTAAAATTTAAAATTTCGTGAGAATTTGGCTAAATTTAACAGCCAAATTTGGCTAAATTTCAATGAATTTAGCCAAATTTCATCTATCTTGTTCTGCGTTTTATATCTCTGTGTGCGCTTCTATGGCGTTCGCCGTTGTCATTATCAAAGCTCCTAGCCTCGCGTTCGCGCCTTTTGATTTCTTTGTAACGAGAGCTTGCTTTGATAACTTCTGCTTCCCTTCTAGCCCGACGCAAGGTCATTTCGCGCTCGCCGTTGTTAGCATGAATTTTGCGAATTTCGCGCTCGTGGCGGATTGATTTATTACTTAGGCGGTGAGCGTGCGGGTGCGAAGAGATGACTGGGCGAGTGTGCGGGCGAGTATTTATATGGCCGTGGCGATTGTCCTTGATCACGACTGGGCGTCTATCTACCACGACAGGACGCCTATCCACGATAACTGGGCGTCTATCATAAATCACAGGGCGACGGCGATATCCTCTGTCATAGTAATAATCGCTCTCGTAATACCCCCTATAATACGGGCTTCCACTATCATACACCACGCTACCTGAGGCTCTCGTATGCGCACAGCCTGTGAAAAACAGACCGACAATCGCGCCAAGAATTGCGAATTTTAAAATTTTCATTTTGTATCTCCTTTATGAAATCGGAGCGAATTTTACATTTGCGTGATTAAATTTTTTGTTTATGAAATTTAAATTTGAAAGCTAGGGCGAAATTTGATAAATTTTAAAATTTCGCCCCAAATTTGGCTAAATTTAGCCATTATAACCCAAGCGCCTCATATTTGCGCAAGCGTTTTTGTATCCGTGGTAGCAAGTTACGCGGTAAAGATCGATTGCATTAAATGTGTTTTGTTGCACGCCTTGTCCGCGCTCGAACATCTCAGCTAATTTCATGCAAGCTGGGAAGTTTTGAGTGCCTACGCACGCCATATTATAGGCATTTGCAGCTGAGCCGAAATCGCCTTTGGCATACATTGATTCAGCGAAACTAAAACACAAAGCGCCATTTCCGCTTCTGCAAGCGTCGCTTTGGACGATATTGCCCTCGATTTTGGCCGGGCGGATTCCGTCTTGGATCTCGTTATAGCTGTATTTTCCAGCCTTTGGCGCGCTTACTGCGCTTTTTGGTGCATTGCTGACACAACCTGCTAAAAATAATCCTGCAATCATCACAGCGATTAAATTTTTCATAAGCTATCCTTATCTGCCTAAGATATAGTAAGTGTCTTTGTTCGGCACTTTTTCTAGGGCTATGTTAAATTTATCAGACCATACCTTTATCATATCTACAACAGCCTCTTTGCGCTCTTTTGTAGCGGCCTCGTTTTTGATTTTAAAATACGGATTTGTATTTGACATAGCGATGTAAGCATCATAAATTTTAAGCTTATCGTTTAGTGTAACGATATGCTCCAACTCTGTGTCTGTGAAATCACATTTTGACAAAATACCGCGAAGTTGCGCTATCACCGCCTCGCTTGAAGTATAACCTAATGCTAGAAGAATTCCCTCTTCACTCATATTAATCCTTTCTAATGAAATTTATTGTTTGTTTGCTTGCGAAATTAAAACGCCCTCGATTAGCTTTTTTATATCGCCATCAAGTATCGCATCAGTCTGGCTAAACGCCTCGCCTGAACGGTTGTCCTTGACCTGCTGATACGGGAAAAGCACATAAGAGCGAATCTGATGTCCCCAGCCAATATCACTTTTTTCGATACTATCGCTTGCTTCTCGTTTTTTCATAAGTTCAAGCTCGTAAAGTCGCGATTTTAGCACCTTCATTGCCGTTTCTTTATTTTTGTGTTGGCTTCTATCGTTTTGACAATTCACCACAATCCCAGTGGCTAAGTGAGTTATGCGAACAGCGCTTTCTGTTTTGTTGATGTGTTGCCCACCTGCCCCACTAGCGCGAAAAACATCGATTTTAATGTCCTTATCCTCGATATTTATCTCAATATCATCGTTTAGCTCAGGGCTTACCATGACGCTTGAAAAGCTCGTGTGCCTACGCCCTGCACTATCAAATGGGCTGGTTCGCACTAGGCGGTGGATTCCGTTTTCGGCCTTTAAATACCCATAGGCGTTTTCACCGCGCACGATAAAGCTTACATCTTTAATCCCCGCTTCATCGCCCTCTTGGAAATCCAAAACCTCTACCTTAAAGCCCTCTCTCTCGCAAAACCTACTATACATACGATACAGCATGCCCGCCCAGTCGCAACTCTCTGTCCCACCAGCTCCTGGGTGGATAGTGATAATCGCGTTTTTGTCATCGTCATCGCCACCGAGCATCATCGCTAACTCTAAATTTGAAATTTCCTCTTCTAGCTCACCTGCGCCCTCGAAAAGGTCGTTTATCGTATCATCATCATTTTCGCTAAGGGCTAATTCGTAAATTTCACGCGCATCATCAAGCGCAGAATTTGCCTTTTTAAATTTAGCTAGCACTGAGCTAATTTTGGTCTTTTCGCGTCCGATTTGAGTTGCTAGCTTCACATCGCTCCAAAATTTCTCGTCCGCTTCGATTTTTGAAATTTCCTCTAAGCGCGCGCTAATTTCATCTGGTTTGATAATCGAGCTAATATTATTGATTTTTATGTCAAGGTTTTTCAAAAGTTCGCTATATTCGTAATTATCCAAGTTTTGCCTTTAAATTTTTTGCGAGATTATAACAGCTTAAAGCTTTTAACCCTTTTAACCCAGAGTTAAATTTTAATTTTTTTGAGTTATAATCGCCCTTTAAATTTCAAAATTTGGAAGTAAATATGCAAATTATTCGAACAGTAGAAGAGTTACGAGCATTTCGTGCCAATGCCTGTGGTAATGTGGGTTTCGTCCCTACAATGGGGGCTTTGCACGCTGGACACATAAGCCTAATCAAACAAGCCAGAAACGAAAACGACATCGTAATCGTATCGACCTTTGTTAATCCTACACAATTTTTACCGGGTGAGGATTACGAAAAATATCCAAAAAACGAAGAAGCAGATATTAAAATTTGCGAAAATTTAGATATCAACGCTATGTTTATCCCAGAAGTTAGCGAAATTTACACCGATAATGAACCAACAATCATAGCGGTGCGCCCGACATCTGAAATCTTAGAGGGCAAAACCCGACCAGGGCACTTTGACGGCGTGTGTATGGTGCTGAATAAATTTTTCAATATCGTTCGCCCAAACAATGTCTATATGGGCAAAAAGGACGCTCAACAGCTCTTTATCGTGCAAAATATGGTAAAAAGCTTTTTAATGGATATTAATATCGTGCCATGCGAAATCGTCAGAGAGAGCGACGGGCTGGCTCTAAGCTCGCGCAATGCGTATTTAGACGAAGAGGAAAAAATGCTAGCGCTTAAAATTTCGCGCTCTCTCTTAAACGCTAGCAATCTAATCGCCAAAGGCGAGATTAACACAAGCATTTTAAAGGATAAAATGCTTTCGATTTTAGAGCCATTAGAGGTCGATTATATCGCGTTTGTAAATAGAAATTTCGAAATTTTAGACCAAATCGAGCCTAAAAACACCATTATCCTTGTCGCCGCAAAAGTTGGCAAAACCCGCCTAATCGATAATATTTGGTTGTAAAAATGCCAAAACTTTATTTAGTCTCACTTGGGTGCAATAAAAATCTCGTCGATAGCGAGATTATGCTTGGTAGGTTGCAAAACTACGAAATTACGGACAATCCAGCCGATGCCGATGTTATGATAGTAAATACCTGCGGATTTATCGCGTCTGCAAAGCAAGAAAGTATCCGAACCATACTCGAACTCGCAGAATTTAAGAAAAAAAACGGCGTTTTAGTAGTAACTGGCTGTTTGATGGAGCGTTATAAAGACGAGCTTATGCGTGAGCTTCCCGAAGTCGATATTTTCAGCGGTGTCGGGGATTACGATAAAATAGATGAGATGATTTTAAAAAAACAAAATCTATTTTCGCCTAGCACTTACTTGCAAACCACGCAAAAAAGGGTAATTACTGGCTCAAATTTTCACGCTTACATTAAAATCGCCGAAGGGTGCAACCAAAAATGCAGTTTTTGCGCGATTCCTAGCTTTAAAGGGCGTTTGAAAAGTCGCAGTTTAGATGACATCGAAGCCGAAGTCAGGGATTTGGTTGCACAGGGATTTTATGATTTTAGCTTTATCGCGCAAGATACGAGCAGCTATGGGCGAGATAGGGGCGAAAAAGACGGGCTAATCGCACTTATAAATCGCATTGAAAAGATTGAGGGCGTGAAATTTGCGCGAATTCTTTATCTTTATCCGACCACAACAAGCGAAAATTTGATTAAAACTATCATAAATTCAAGCGTTTTTGTGAATTATTTCGATATGCCAATCCAGCACATAAATGACGAAATGTTAAAAATTATGAAGCGTGGAAATGCTAAAAATGAAATTTTAAATTTGCTAAATTTAATGCGTTTGGCGCCAAATTCGTTTTTGCGAACCGGCGTGATAATCGGACACCCGGGCGAGAGTGAAGCTGAATTTAACGAGCTTTGCGAGTTTTTAAGCGAGTTTAAATTTGATAGAATTTCAGCCTTTGCCTACTCCAAAGAAGAAGACACGGCAAGTTGCGAAATGGAGCAAATTCCAACTCGCGTTATCACAAAACGGCTAAATAAAATCGAAAAAATCGTGGATAAAGCGATTTTGGCAAGTTTCTCTGGGCTTGTAGGCACTACGCAAAGCGTGGAAATCACTGGCATTAGCTCAGAGGGCGAGTTTTTTTACGGCGCAAAACTAGCTCTTTGGGACAAAGACATCGACGGCGAGATTTTAATCAACGAAAGCGAGATTGAAAATCTGCAAATCGGACAGCTATATGAGTGCGAGATTAGCGAATTCATCGGCGGAAAACTCATAGGGAAAATTACAAAACAAGCTAAATAAAAATGCAAATTTTAAATATAGACCATGAGATTTTGGATTTTTTGCGTGGTAGAAAAAATTTGTTAGCTTTTTCGCATGGAAGCGACAGCACGGCGCTTTTTTATACGCTTTTAAATTTGGGCGTTAAATTTGATTGTGCTTTGATAAATTATAAAACCCGCGAAAATAGCGATTTAGAAGAAATTTCTGCAAAAGAGCTTTGCGATAAATTTGGCGTTAAAATTTATATCAAAACTGCTCCGCTAAATTTAGAAAATTCAGGCGATTTCGAAAATACTGCGCGCAAAATTCGCTACGATTTTTTTGATGAAATCTGCGCTAAATTCGGACACGACACACTTATCACAGCGCACCAATTAAACGATAAATTTGAGTGGTTTTTAATGCAACTTGGACGAGGCGCAGGTCTAGCAAATCTGCTTGGCTTTGAAAAAATCGAAAATCGCACAAATTACGCTATCGTGCGACCATTTTATAATGTCAGCAAAACGCAAATTTTAGAGTTTTTAAGCGAAAATAAAATCAAATTTTTTAACGATATTTCAAACAAAAATACTAAATTTGCAAGGAACGCCGTAAGGGCTGAATTTAGCGATAAATTCGTAGAAAAATACGCTTTAAATTTAGCCAAAAGTTTTGAGTTTTTATCGCTCGACAAAGCAAATTTAATGGGCGAATTTGTATATCAAAAAGATAAATTTTTTGTGCTTGAAAATTCGCAAAAAAGCCTAAATTTAATCGATAAAGCGTGTAAAATTTTAGGCGTCGTTCTTAGCCAAAATCAACGAAAAGAAATCCAAAAAACAGACTGCGTCCTTTCGGGTAAAATTTGCGTTTGCAAAAACGAAAAATTCTACTTCGTCGCCCCATTTGAGAAAACAAAAATGGATAAAAAATTCAAAGAAAAATGCCGAATTTTAAAAATTCCGCCACTAATTCGCCCCTATATTTTCGCTAGAAGCGAAATTTTAGCAGAGTGCGAAGGGCTAATTTCTGGCCTCGACCATAGCGATTTTGTTGATAAAATCGGCGAAATTTAGGTTGATAAGATTTGTTTTGATATGGATTCGTGTAAAAATCACATAGCCGATCTCATTGCTGAGCGTGCCGTCTGAGTAAATGAAAACATTTGTCAAAAACTCGCTGTTTTTTGACTGGTAAAAATTGTCGATTTGGAAATTTAAAATCTCATAAAACAACTCATCGCTATCGCTCATCATGCCCTTCATCTCGTCATCTATGAGAATCATATCGGCATAAAGAGCGCGTTTTTTGTTTGCCACCAAAAACGCCACGCGGTCGTTAAATTTAAGCACAAACATCGCGACACTATCGATTTCATGCTGATTTTTGTATAAAAAATAAAGCACCTTAAAAAGGCTTTCATAAGAGTTGAAGCTCGCGCCGAATTTCTCGTCGCTCCCCGTTGTCGCACTGCGCGGGAATTCCACGGTAAAATCGCTATCGACGCTTTGATAAAAGCACTCGTCAGTCCTTTTAGGCTCGCTAGAAAAAATCACCCTTTGCGCTGGATCGTCGATTAGTATATTTGCGTGCAAACTTTTGGCAATCCCTTGCCTAAATTCCGCCATTTGCGCCGCAAAATCAGTTGCACTATCGACGCTAAATTTGAGCGTCTTTTCATCTACGATTTTTTTACTAAATCCAAGTTTTCTAAAAACAAATTCGCACTCGCTATCATTTTGCGCCACGCTTAGAAAAGATTTAGCCTTGAAAAGTCCCATTTTTTCTCCTAAAAAATGCTAATTATACCAAAAATCGTTTATGCAAAACTAAAAATCGAAATTTTTATCTTTTTCGGCCTGAGCAAAAAGCAAATTTGCTATTTTCTCTTTCGCCTCTTCTAGCCCCAATCCAGCGATATCTAGTGGCTCGCTTAGGCTGTAATTTATGCGCGAAAAGGGCTTTGGCAAGACCATTTTATCCCAGCTTCTAAACTCCCAAAAACGGCTCGCTTCGTAATTTAGCGCGTAAATTTTGAGATTTTTTTTCTGCGCGATCGTGACAGCTCCGTCTGCGACGCTGTGTCTTGGACCTCTGGGACCATCTGGGGTGATGATGACATCTACGCCGTTTTTGATTTCGCTAAATGCGTTCATCAGCGCCCTAACTGCGCCTTTGGAGCTCGATCCTCTAATCGCGCCAATACCAAAATGCGAAATCACTCTCGTGATAATCTCGCCGTCTTTGTGGTCCGAGATGATGACCTTTACCTTTCTTTTTTCGCCATAATACCGTTTCCAGTAGCGAAGATAGGCAAAAGGCATCATTGCAAGTCTGCCGTGCCAAAACACCACCACGCAAGTTTCATCTGATAATTTTGTATCGCTAAATTTAACCCTACAAGTAAGATAAATCAAGCGTATCAAAAAAGTCCCAATATATTCTACACAAAAAAAGATAATGCGTTTTTTAAAGGGTAACTTTTCCATAAAGTGCCATTCTAGCGGCTTTTTCGATTTTTACATTTAGTGTGCGCCCAAGCAGTTCCTCGCTACCATTTACGCAAACCAAAAAATTCGAAAAACTTCTGCCAGCTACTTGATTGTTTTCGCGCAGTTCCTCGAAATACACCTCGTGCCCTCTACCTACCTGCGCGCTCATAATCTCATCTAAAATTTCATTATGCAGACCCTGCAAATAGCTAAGGCGCGCACTTGCGACTTTATCGTCGATTAGCACTAAATTCTGCGCTGGCGTGTGCGGACGCGGACTAAATTTAAAGCTAAAAACCTGCTCGAATTTCACCTGTTTTAGCACATCAATCGTATCGGCGAAATCCGCCTCGCTCTCCGTCGGATAAGCCACGATGATATCGGTGCTAATGCTCACATCTGGGCATAAATCTCGCAGTTTTAGCGCGCGATCAAGGAACCACTCCTTGCTATATCCACGCCTCATATCGCGCAAAACCTTAGTCGAACCGCTTTGTAGTGGCATGTGCATGGATTTGCAAATTTTAGAATTTGAGCTAAAAACTTCTAAAAATTTATCGTCCATGTGAAGCGGGTGCGGGCTAGTAAAGCGAATCCGCTCAATCCCCTCAATCTCGCTTAGCCTTACTAAAAGGTCGCTAAAATCGATTTTTTCGTGCGCATTGGAAAATCTTTTGCCATAGTTATTGACATTTTGACCGAGCAAAAATATCTCTTTTGCCCCACGCTGGGCACTTCTGCGCGCCTCATCAAGTATGATTTTTGCTGGGATTGAGAGCTCGTCGCCTCTGGTTTGTGGCACGATACAATACGAACATTTTTTGTCGCAACCAATCATAATATTTATGTATGATTTGTAAGGACTGCCCCGAAATTCGCCAAAGGCAAACTCGCTCTCATCGTAGTTTATATCGGTGCTAATAAATTTTGGCGTTTGCACAGCTTGCGAGATTTTCGATACATTTCGTGCGCCTAGGACGAAATCCACGAACGGAGCGCGCCTGAAAATTTCAGCGCCCAAGTGGCTAGCAGTGCAGCCACAAACTCCGATTTTTGAGCCAGCCTTGCGAACTTTGTCAAATGCGCCAATCTCGCTAAAAAGCTTATGCACGGGCTTTTCACGCACAGAGCAGGTGTTTATAAGGATTAAATCAGCAATGTTAATATCGTTTGTGAGTTCGTAATTTTGGTTTTTTAGTTCGGCGATGATGTGCTCGCTATCACGCACATTCATCGCACAACCGAGGGTTTGTATGTAGAGAAATTTTTTCAAACTATATGCACCTCATACATATATTCGTTTTCATTTAGACCATAATACACGCTTCTTTGATAGACCGAAAATCCCTTTTTTTCGAAAAATTCTATCAACGCAATGATATCTTTATGCGAATTTTCTCTATCTAAATAGAAAATTTTTTGACCACTTTTTGCGATTTGAGCTTCCAAATCTTCGACTTTTGCACTCTTTGGCTTCGCTTCTAGGCTAGTTCTAGCGAGTTTTACTTGCATTGCTTCATCCTTTCGTATTTCAAATTTTAAACTGATGAGTTTAGCAAAATTAATATAATAATTCGTTTAAATAAAAATAAAGTCTAAATTTAATATAATACCGAACTCGAAAATTTTAAAAATCCCAAAATTTAGCAGTGTAAGAAAAGGAAAATTATGGAAAAAATCACAGACATAATCGAGTCTATCGCAAACGAAAAAGGACTTGATCCCGCAGATGTGGGCGCACGGGTCAAAACAGCCTTTATCCAAACCGCAAAAAGGCTATTTGGCGAGCAGTTTATCTACGACAGCGAGGTAGATCCCGTTACTAAAAAGGTCAAACTCTACCAAAAAGTCCAGGTCGTAGCCGATAATGACGAGCGCGCAGGACAGGATAATTTCATCGCAATTAGCGAAGCCAAAAAGCATGGGGACGCTGAGATTGGCGACGAGCTAAGCTATGATATAAATATCGAAAATCTCGGCCGCACAGCTTCGCAGGTTTTGGCAAAAGAGCTAAATTACCATATCCAACGCCTACTCGAAGAGAAAATTTTCGAAAGCTATAAAAACAAAATCGGCACCCTAGCCCACGGCACCGTCACCAAAATCGACGCTAGCGAAACGACATTTGTCGAAATCGACGATATCAAAGCCTACATGCCACAAAAAAACCGCATAAAAGGCGAGAGTTTCAAAGTGGGCGATGTCGTCCAAGCCGTCATCAAAAACGCCTATATCGACAAAAATCAAGGCATAAAATTAGAGCTTTCGCGCACAAGCCCTAAATTTTTAGAAGCAATTTTACGCACAGAAGTCCCTGAAATCAAAGACGGAAGCGTCATAATCCAAGCATGCGCTAGGATTCCGGGCAAACGCACGAAAATAGCCCTTAGCTCTGTCTCTCCAAATATCGATCCAGTGGGCGCAACCGTGGGTAAAGGTGGCACTAGAATCGACGCTGTGAGTAAGTTTTTGAGCAAAAATTTAAGCGAAGAGGACAAAAAAGCTGGCGGAGAGAGCATAGACGCGTTTGAATACTCTGCCTCGCCTGAAATTTTAATCTCACGCGCAATGGCGCCTGCGATTGTAAATTCGGTCAAAATCACAGATGAAAACAAAGCAATCGTCTATATCAACCCTGACCAAAAATCCAAAGCTATCGGCAAAAACGGCCTAAATATCCGTCTAGCCTCAATGCTAAGCGGTTATGAAATCGAGCTAATCGAAACAGGCACATCAAGCGAAAAAGTATCAAACGAAGAGGGATTAAAAAATCTCGAAGCACTCTTTGGCGGTCTGTGAGAATTCTTTCAAATTTGCGAATTTTTAAAATTCGCAAATTTTAAAATAATCAAAATTTAAAATTTATATGAAATTTGGCGCGTCGTTAGAAAACAGCACCAAATCCCCTGCTTTGGTATATTTAGCCAAAATTTCAACCATTTTCGATTTATCTTTTAGCACATAGACCTTGCCGGGATTTATATTGTCTTTGAGTGTTTTTAAATTTAACTCACCAGTTATTATCACGAGATCAAAAACCTCATCGATTTTTTTGGCTAAGACTTCATTATCTTCCTTGGTAGATTCGACGATTCCGGGCGTTACGATGACTTTATTTCCTTTGTAAGTTTTGCATAGCTCGTAGCTAGCTAGCATACCGGCTAGATTGCCGTTAAATGCGTCATCAATGATGATTTTACCGCCATTTTCGATCTTTTGGAGGCGGTGTTCGACGCTACGGACTTTTTCGACTGCGTTGTGGATATAGACATCATTTACGCCCAAAAACCTCGCTACCATGACACATGCGCTGAGATTTTGCGCGTTAAACTCGCCCAGCACCGGCGCAGAAAGTCTGAAATTTTCGTCATTAATTTTAAGGCTAAATTTAATCCCGTCTAGTGTCGAGCTAATCACCTTCGTGCCGATATCGTAGGTGCTAATCGTGGCGCTGTTGTGGCAAAGCGTGCTAGAATGCACAAATGCGTGTTTTAGACGCGGTGAATTTAGCGCTTCAAGCTTGGTAGCGCGGATATTTTCTACGCTTTTGAAATACTCCAAATGTTGCGCGCCAATCTCGCCTACAACTACGATTTGCGGGCGCAAAAACTCGGTGATTTCGGCGATATCGCCGGGCAGTCTGGCACCGGCTTCTGCGATATAGACCTGAGTGTTTTTTGGCAAATCATCGTTTATGTCCTTTACAATCCCAGCTAGCGTATTTACCGAGCGCGGGGTCTTGTAGCAGACGAAGTGCGGGCTAAGGATATCATAAAGGAAGTTTTTGATACTCGTTTTACCGTAACTTGCTGTAATTTGGACGATGATTAGGTTATTCATCGTGCCTAGCTTGGCTAGCGCGCTAGCTTTGAAGCGGTTAAAAAGCGTCTTTTCGTATCTGAAATGAAAAAACAATCCCACAAATAGCGCGATAACGGCTGGAATTTTGATATCGGTTGAAAATTTAATATCAATCAAAATTTCCGCAATCCCCACAATCACCGCAAACGAGGCTATGTATGCAAACGCCCTTTTTATGCGATCAGTAAAAACTAGCTTTTTATCCAGCCCCCTGTGCCAAAGCGCCAAAACAGCGATATAACTAGCCGTTACCACGCCCAAGGCTGCGTAATAATACGGACAAAACATGGCCGCGATTTGAGCCAAAACTGGGATTATGAAAAAATACAAATGCCACATAGGCTTGGTGAAATGATGCATTACGCGCCCCGGGCGATACGAAAACCACTGCAAGCAGGTAAGCGCGTAAAATCCCAAAGCAAGGGTGAAAATAAAATTTGAAATAACTGCCGACATTTTTTCCCTCAAATTTATTTAGACTTAGATTACAAAACCTGTAATTTTATTCTAAAAAAACTTGATTGTTGCTTATTTTTGCGATAAATTTTATTATTTAGAACTTGATTTGCGTCAATACGAAATTTACTCTAATCTGTCATTGCGAGGAAAAGCAAAGTGTCAAGACGCTTTTTGCACAGCGTGGCAATCTACGAGTAAAAATTCCTATCGCTAAATTCGCTGTCATTGCGAGCTTTCGCAGAAATCGAAGCAATCCAGTAAAATTTAAAGCAAAATTCTACTTAAATTTAGCATTGAACGATTTTAAATTTAGCCAAATTCCAAAATTTAATTAAATTCTATTTTTAGAATTTGTTTGTAAATTTTGGCTTGTAGATCGCCATAACGGCTTTGCTATAATAAAATTTTCTCAACTTTGTTTATATCAATGCCTTTTTTGAATAAAACATATTTTCTAATTTCTTCATAATCATCTTTTTTGGCACAAAAAATGCAAATTTTTATATCATCGTCGGATTTGATTATGATAGTGTCATATAAATCGACAAATTTATTATCTTTTTTAAAATGATATAAAAGCTGTGGAATAAACAAGCCAAAACAAAAAATACAAAAAATAAGCAGCAGTGGCATACCTTGATTTTCAATAACTATCGTAACAAAACAAATTCCTAAAAACCACAAAATCAAAAGGCTCTATTAAAATATAGTATTGCTTTTATTCTTGTCTAAAATTAATTTTGATATATTTACCAAAACAAAAAAAGGCTAATTATGTGGCAAGATTTACCGATTTCTCAAAAAAACGAATACAAAAAATTAATCCTTGCTTTTTCTAGTCTAACTGAAATGTTTGTTCAAAAAAATACTAATAAAAACACTATTCCTGTGCCTATAATTAACTCAAAATTTCAAGAAACCGTATTTCAAAAAGCCTTTAAAGCTGTCGCAGAAGACATAGGCAATACCTCATACGATGCCTCATTGATATTAGAAAAAGACAACGGCGAAAAAATTAAGTATCTTGTCGGCATAAAAACCTTTACTTTTAAAACGCAAGAGCAAAAAATAGCACAATTTAAAGCTAATAGTAACGAGTGGAGCAGTCTAATCTCACAAATTAAAGATAGTGCTAAAAATCTTAAACGCAAAGCCGAAATAGTGGATATAAACAAAGATAGATACCTAGAATTAGCCAAGAGAATTGCTGCTATTAGAAACGCTAGAATTAATTCATCAAAGGCTAATTTGCGAGGCTTTTGTATTGATAGTAATGATACTATCGAATCTGTGTATCATACTTTAATGCCAGCCGTGCAAAACAATGAGCCAAAGATTTTTGTAGGCGAAACCTCATACGCAGAAATTGACATAAATAATATCAAAATTCTATCTTGCACTATTGCTAAAAAGCCTGAAAATTTTACTTTTACTGATGATAACCATACTTACAAATACACTCATTCAGATAGTCAGCTTTATATGATTTTCAATAATTCAAATATCATCAAAGATGAGTGGAAAGTAATATATGTCGATAACGCTTATGAAATATTTAGTAAAATTGCAGATGAAGTATATAACAAAAAAAAGATTGTGCCACAAATCGCTCAATCATTTTCTTGGAAAATAGAATTACAACCAAGCTCAGGCTTTAATAGTTTTTATGGGATAGGTTTGAAAAAGAAAGGCAAAGAGCAAAGAATAATTAGCATTAAGCTATTTTACAATACCTTTAAAGGCACAATAAACGATGAAATTTTAAATCAAATCGTAGATAAATTATATTTGCTAGCAAACAGCAACGGCAAAGATGATTTTGCTATTAGAGATGAAATTTTAAGCATAGCTGAACAGATAGATAACGATGATTTTACAACTAAGCTAAACGGATTTTTGTTTAGACCGATTAACGAAATTTATATTCCAATCCCACACTCTAAAAACTTTCATCAACAAAACCCAAATTTCTTTGGTAAAAATATAGGTCTTTTAGATGAAAAAGGTGCATTAATGCTTCCAAAAGAACAATGTGCTTTTGATTTAGTCTTTGACCCATCAGGCACAAAAATAAAAGCCTTTATTACACAAGATTTTGGTAAGGCTATACAATCTTTTGGAAAACAATCTGAGCTTGGTAAATGGATTTTGAGAGAGATATTTCAGCTAAAAGAATACGAACCACTAACACAGGCTAGACTTGATGAGATAGGCATTAATGGCATAAGGCTTTATAAGCTAAAAGATGATAAAAATGTATATTTTCAATTCATATACATTGATGATTTAAATTTGCCAAACGACTTTGTTAGCTAATAGCCTTTTTAATCTCACTCGCAATTTTTGAGATAACAGGAACAACTACGCTGTTGCCTGCTTGTTTATATAGTCTTGAAGTTGCCATTACAGGAAGTTTAAAATCACTTGGAAAACCTTGAAACAAAAAACACTCTTTTGGAGTTAGTTTTCTAATGCCATTATCTGTTAAAACAAGTGGCACATTATGACCACCTGTTCCCATATTTGCAGTCAGTGTAGGACATAGATTGTTTTTATTTTCTCTTACATATTGTCTTCGCCACTGATATAGCGTTTCTTTTGATTTCATAGATTGTTTTAACTCACCAAATTGTTTAAATTTTGTAGCTGTATAATACAGATTGTCATCTAATTTATCTTGGCTAATCAAATCAGTAATTTTAGTCTTTAAATCCTCTTTTTTGATATTTGAAAAATCAAATTTATCGGCTATTTTTTTATTCAAAAAACCAACAATGTAAATTCTCTCTCTATTTTGTGGAATATTGCCATATTCGCAAGCATTTAGAACAGCTGATTTTACTATGTATCCTAATTCTTGTAAGGTTTCATTGATTACTTTAAATGTGTTGCCATTATCGTGCGTTTTTAGATTTTTGACATTTTCTAAAAAGACAATGCTAGGCTGTTTGCCTAGTGCCTTTTTTTCTTCTATAATTCTAACTATTTCAAAAAATAGAGTTCCTCGACCTTTTTTATCATCAAAACCCTCTCTATATCCTGCCACACTAAATGCTTGGCAAGGAAATCCTCCGACTAAAATATCAAAATCAGGTATCTCTTTTGCTGCTATTTCGCAAATATCTCTATTATCAGCAGGAATATTGAAATTTAGGTTGTATGTTTGCACAGGATAAGGGTCGATTTCGTTTGCATAAACTACTTTAAAACCTGACTTTTCAAAACCTAAATCAATACCACCAACACCTGCGAAGAAAGAGCCTATTTTTAATTGTTGTTTTGCCATATATTACCCTTTTCTTATGCTACCAAAAGTGGCATAGCAGGTCTATTTGCCACATTTATGCTTTTGCTAATACAATTAGCACTCGTTATGTGTTTAAACAAAATTTGCTCTTTATCGTTTCTAGTTTCTTTGGCGAAATTTACGAAATTATGATAGACAAGATAATTGTTTAGATATTTCGTAGATACGCCCTTGAAAGTATAGATTAACATTGCTTTTAAAATGCTGTGATATGAATTAATCATCTGAATATTAAAAGAGCCATTGGTGTGTTTGTTTCTTGGTATTCTTATGTGGTTTAATTCCATATCATTTGATAGCTTTAAATAGCTTCTTAAACTATCTGTTACAAACACGCTATCTTTTTGAATTTTGCCGTTTAAAACTTTTTGTAATGCCACTAAATTTGGTTTGCCTAAATTTGATATTTTTGCAATAGATTTTTTGTTTAAATTTATGACACAAGGTATGCAAACTAACTCTTTTGATAATCCACGCTTAGTGTTTGCTGTGCCTCTTTGTTTAGCCAAGCGTGGTAATTTAAAATTTTTGTGATTCCCTTTAAATGAGATAGCCATAAATGTTTCATCGGCTTCTACGATGCCATCAAGCTTTACTTCGTTCATCATTTCTTGCAAAGTATCTAAAATTTTGTGTCGCCAAGCAAAAGCAGTAGGGAGCGAAATACCACAAATTTCAGCAGTTTTTCGCAAAGAGTATTTTTCTATCATACAATGGATATATTTTTGCCAAACAGACAAATCCTTTTTTACGCCATAAAGAATAGTATTATTTGTGTTTGCAAATGTTTTATGACAATCAAGGCAAATATAGCGTTGTTTGCCATTTTTTGTGCCATTTTTTTTAAAATGTTTGCTATGGCAATGTGGGCAATTCGTTAAATCTCTTGTAAAATTTAACTTTTCACTAATTTGCTCTTTTTCTTTTATGGATTTTAAAAAAAGTTTTTTATCATCAGCATTTAAATTTTGAAATAATTGTTTTATAATTTCAAGCTCTGCCTTATTAGTAGCCATTGTTTGCCTTTATATCGTTCTTTTAATGATATAATTATAGCGAAATTAAGCTTAAAAAACAATACTATATTTTAACAGAGCCAATCAAAAATATATTTACGAAATATTTCAAAAATTTATTTTCTATTTTTTCGTTATGAATTTCATACAATATTTGCATAGTTTTTTGGATTTTCTCAATTCTTGCAATGCCGATTTCTTTGATAAATTTGGGCGATTTATGCAAAATAGTCGAATTTGTAAATTTAAATTCGGCATTTTTATACTGATTTTGAGATTTTAAAGCCCATATCATAAAAGGCAAAATGACCATTTTATTTTCGCTAAAAATAATAGCAATAAGCACAAAAATAAAAACAAATAACGACCAAAAATTTGTAACTTCTTGGTTATAATCTTTAATAATCAACGGCTCTTTATCGTAATCTCGTAAATTGTTATTTTTTGAATTTTGTTCCAAATTTTTATTTTCCAAAATTTAAAATAAATTCTTTTTCGTTTTCGCATGTCATGGCAGAGCTCATTATGGCGATATTATCGGCTCCTGCGTCTAGTGTGGAGCGAAAATTACTAGAATTTATCCCGCCAAGGGCGTAAATTTCGCCACTCCAAAATTCACGCACATTGCGAATCAAATCTAGCCCCTTTGGCTCTAAATTTGCTTTGCAATCTGTCTGAAAAATATGGCTCAAACAAAGTGCGTTTGCGCCCAATTTTAGGGCAAGTTCCGCTTCGTCTATGCTGTGAGCTGAGATTACTATTTTTTCAAATTCGCTTAAATTTCGCGTGGAATTTTGCCTGAAATTTTGCAACACGCCCAAAGGAAGCCAAACAAATTTATGCTCCAATTCAAAAGCTAAATCCAAAAAATTATGCAAAAAAAGGCGAACCCCAAAGCGTTCGCAAATTTGCAAAACTTCGCAAAAAAGCGCGCAGTATTCGCTCACACTCAAATTTTTCTCACGCAAGATTATTTCGCTAATCCCGGCTTCGCAAAGGCGTGAAATTTTCTCTTTCAACGCCTCTTTTCCGCCACAAAGCTCTAAATTTGAAATCGCCGTGATTTTCACTTTTTCGCTCCAAATTTCGCAAATTTACAAATAAATATACTCGCTCATCAGTGGCGCTAACCCCGCACCCCTAATCGCAGCACAAACCTCAGCCACGCTTCTGGCGTCATCTATCTCAAACTGCTCGTCGCCCTTTTTTTGGCTGTGTCCGCCGATACCGACACTAACTCCTGCTGAAATTTTATTTGTGGCGATTTTAATCGCTTCATCTCTAAAACCAGCCCTTTCGCGCGTCGAAATCGTAATATTCGCACTAGGAATTAAAAGTCTATATGCCGTAATCACCTGCAAAAGCTCCTTTTCATGGACATCTCGCGGGTTGATTTTGTTATTGTTTATTATCGGTCGAAGTCTTGGGACTGAAAAGGCGATCTCGGCGTGCGGGTATTTTTGTTGCAACAAATACGCATGCGCACCCGTAGCAAAGGCGTCCTTGCGAAAATCATCAAGACCTAAAAGTGCCGCAAAGCCCACTCCACGCATACCGCCCATTATCGCCCTTTCTTGGGCATTGAAGCGATACGGGAAAATTCGCTTATTGCCTTCTAAGTGCAGTTTTGCGTATTTTTCCGTGTTGTATGTCTCTTGAAAAACGGTTACAAAATCCACGCCTGAGTTATGCAGGGTAGCGTATTCATCGGAATTTAGTGGATAAATTTCCACGCCTACGACCTTGAAATATTTTTTGGCGATTTCACACGCATGGGCGATATAGCTCACATCGCTATCGACCCTGCTCTCGCCTGTTAGCACCAAAAGCTCTTCAAGTCCGCTCTTTTTTATCGCTTCGTATTCGGCTATTAGCTCATCATCGCTAAGCTTGGCTCTTTTAATTTGATTTTTTTTGCTAAATCCGCAATACACGCAGTTATTATCGCAATAATTTGAAATGTAAATCGGCGTAAAAAGCGAGATATTATTGCCAAATTTTGCCCTAGTTTCACTCATACTCGCCCTTGCTAACTCTTCTAAAAATTTAGCCCCGACCACGCTTAGAAGTGCGCCAAAATCGTCTAAATTTCTATTTTTTTTCTCTATCGCCCTTAAAACATCGGCTTCATTATAAGCGTTTGGGTCGTAATTTTGCCTTAAATTTAGCACTTTTTGCATTAAGCCATCATCGATTGCTTGCATGTGTGCTAGATATTTCATGTGATCTGGTTTTTCCATTTTAGTCCCTTAAAAAGCCTGTTAGCGGCGAACTTGCCGCGGCAGTATTTCGCACTGCGCCAAATTTGGCATTATAGGCGTCTCGCCCTGCATTTATCGCATTTGCAAAGGCTTTTGCCATTTGGACTAAATCGCTAGAAGTGGCGATTGCGGTATTTACCATGACAGCCGCACACCCCATTTCCATGGCTTCACACGCCTGAGACGGACGACCGATACCTGCATCGACTATGATCGGCAAATCCACTTCGCCGACTAAAATTTCAATCATATCTCTCATCATAAGCCCACGATTTGAGCCAATGGGCGCACCAAGCGGCATTATGGCGGCTGCTCCTGCATTTTTTAGGCTACGAGCCACATTTAAATCAGCATGCATATACGGAAGCACGATAAATCCGTCATTTGCTAGAATTTCGGTCGCTTTAATGGTTTCGTAATTATCGGGGAATAAAAATTTGCTATCTGTGATAATCTCGATTTTAACGAAATCCCCACAGCCTAGCTCACGGGCGAGTTTTGCGATACGCACGGCTTCATCAGCGTTTCTGGCACCACTTGTATTTGGCAAAAGCGTAACGCTTTTTGGTATGAAATTTAAAATATTTCTATCTTTGCTCTCACTTACTCTACGAAGTGCCAAGGTTACGATCTCACACCCAGCATTATGGACACAGGCTTCTATCATCTCATGGTCGAATTTACCAGAACCCATTATGAAGCGAGACGAAAATTCCTTGCCACCTAAAATCAGCTTATCCATTGAGTTTTCCTTTTGATTTTTTTTTGAAATTTAAGTGAAATTATACAGATAAAATCTAAATATTTTTAATATTTTGCGTGAAATGTTAAATTTGTCATTGCGAGTGAGTGAAACGAACGAAGCAATCGCCAAATTCTGAATAATCCATAAGCAAATTCGCATTTTGGCTCATTAACTATTGGCGATTGCCACGAAATTGCTACGCAATTTCTCGCAATGACAAATAATTAAAACAAATTAAATCTGTACCTATGTATATTTTTGCTCTCCAAAAAATTTTCAAATTTTTTAATATCATTTTTGTCAAATAGATAATAACTAACAAACACAACTCGCATAAATAAAACAAATTTGCGTTTTTTCGAAAATAATTGAAGGGTTTGCATTCGAAAATTATGCCAATAATATCTTATGTCATCATAATAAAACACAGATTTCCAAAATGGATATTTGACAATCAAAAAATTATCATAGCAAAGTATTTGTTTGATTTTTAAAATATAAAAATAAGCAAATGGAGCAAATATAAGCAAAATCAAACCTGTAATTTTAAATTTAATCTCATCAAGAGTAATACTGCCTACACCAAGAAACATAGTAAAAATCATTAAACCCGTAAAACAAAGAATAAAAATTTTTGCTACTATGGATTGAGATTGTTCTAATATCAAAATCGGCTTATCAAATTTATTATTTTGAAAAAAATTATTCATTTTATATTAAATTCCACCTAAAATCGCCATTATCATGGCATTTGCTTGGCGGGCGGCGCATAGCATTACTCGCGCAGAAATTAATCCATTTTCAAGCCCTGCACCGCTTGTGCTATCGCCACAAAGATATAAATTTGCCCCAAATTTGCGAGTTTGGATAAAATTTGCCTCCCCAAGTCCCGCCATACCAGAAGCGCAAACGAAAATTTTATCCCTATACTCAGCCGATAAATTCGCTATCATCGCCTTATTTTCGGCTCCGTCGAAGCACTCGCAGATGATTTTTTCGTCCCGTAAAATCTCACGCACATTTTCGCTAGTGATTTTTTCGTTTAAAATTTCCACTTTTGCGTAAGGGTTGATTTCCAAAATTTGCTCTTTTAAAGCCATAGTTTTTGGCATTTTCAGATGTTTTAAGAAATAGTGTTGGCGATTTAAATTTGACGGCTCGACAATATCAAAATCTACAAGCAAAAACTCACCCACACCAGCGCGAGTAAGCATTATAGCGACATTTGAGCCAAGCCCACCAGCTCCTAGTATGCAAACCCTGGCGCGTGATAAAATTTCGCTCACGCCACGCGGATTTCGCGCGAAAATTTCAGCCCTAAATTCGCTCTCGTTTTTTAAATTCAGCATTTCACCCACCACCGACAAATTCGACTATTTCGTAAATTTTAAAATCTGAAATTTGCGAACTTTTCCAAAGCGTTTTTGATAAAATCTCTCCGTCGGCTTCCACGGCGATAAAACGCAAATCAAACCCCTGCGAAAGCAAAAATTCTTCCACGCTCATATCGGCGTCAAACTCGCACTCACGCCCATTTACGCGCACTTTTATCATCACTCTTCCCCCAGGCTCGCTCTGTATTCTTCGTAAGTCCCACGAAAATCCACAATCTCGCCGTTTCCTTTAAGGTGCAAAATTCTATTCGCAAAAGCGTCGATTAGTTCGCGGTCGTGGCTCACGCAAATCACGCACCCAGCGAAGTTATAAAGCGCCTCGCCAAGAGCAATAATCGCCTCCAAATCAAGGTGATTGTTTGGCTCATCAAGCACCAAAAAATTTGGCTTAGTTAGCATTAGTTTGCTTAGCATTACGCGGTGTTTTTCGCCACCACTTAGCGCACCCACGCTTTTTTCTTGCTCGGCCCCGCTAAAAAGCATTCGCCCAAGGCACTTGCGAATTTCGTCTAAATCCTTGTTTTTCTCATCTCTGAGATAATCATACAGCTTCGCATCTCCACTCACCACCGAGCTCGTATCCTGCGCGAAGTATCCTTGCTCGATAGTCGCGCCCACATGCACCTTGCCCTTATCTGGCGCCATTTCGCCCACGATGATCTTGCACAGCGTCGATTTACCCACGCCGTTTCGCCCGATAACGGCGATTTTATCGCCCTTTAAAAGCTTTAAATTGAAATTTTGCAAAATTTTAATCTCGCCGAAACTCTTATCAATCTCGCTAAGCTCTAAAATCTCATTTCCAATCTCGCGCCCTAGTTTAAAAAGTATGCTTGGCTCCCTGCGAGAAGATGTCGCAATCTCGCTAATGTCGATTTTATCGAGCAGTTTTTGACGGCTTGTGGCTTGTTTGGCCTTGCTAGCGTTTGCGCTAAAACGGGCGATAAATTTTTCGAGTTCCGCCTTTTCTTTAACCTTTTTGTCGCGCTCAAATTCAGCCTGTTTTTTTATCAAATTTGCCGCGATAAACCAGTCGTCGTAATTCCCGCTAAACTCGCGCACCTTTTTGAAATCCACATCCAAAATGTCCGTGCAGACGCGGTTTAGGAAGTGTCTATCGTGGCTGATGACGACCATAGTGCCCTCGTGGCGGTTTAGCTCGAACTCCAACCACGCAATCGCGTCGATGTCAAGGTTGTTTGTCGGCTCGTCTAAAAACAAAATATCAGGCTTAGGAAACAGCACCTGGGCTAGTAAAATTTTAACCTTGTCGCTAGCCTCGATTTCACTCATTTTTTTGCCAAATTCATCTTCACTAAATCCCAGCGAGCTTAAAATTTTCTCGATTCTCGTCTCATACTCGTAGTTTGGATCCTCTTCGGCGCAGATGATTTCAAGCTCAGCCAAGCGGTCGTTGATTTCGTCCGTAAATTCAGGGCTTTCGTAGAGTTTTTCTTTTTCTTTGACGGCGTCGTAAAGGCGTTTGTTGCCATACAAAACCGCGTCTTTTACCAAAAATTCCTCAAACGCAAATTGATTTTGCCCGAGCACGCCAATTTTGCGGCCGTTTTCGACGACGATTTCGCCGCTACTATGCTCGACCTCGCCACTTAAAATTTTAAGTAGCGTCGATTTACCTGCGCCGTTTGCGCCGATTAGTCCGTATCTATGGCCTTTTAAAAGCGTCAAATTTACATTTTCGAACAGCAGCTGTTTGCCAAAACGCATTACTAAATCTTTGATTTCTATCATTTTTTATCCTTGGAATTTAAAATTTTGCGATTATACAAAAAAAGGCTAAATTTAGCCAAAATTTAGGCGCTATAATCGCTATCAAGGGCGATTAAAATTTCATAATCGCTAAATTTAGCGCTGACTTCTTTGATGATATTTTGGTGGATTTGCTCGCGGTTAATCGCGTCAAAATCAATAATCACATCAAAACTGATGATTTTTTCGGTCAAATTTGCGTGAAATCCGTGCATTTGCAAAATTTTTTCATCGCTAAAAACTATTTTTTGAATTTCACTATAAATTTTAGCGGTTTTTTTGTCTTTTAAATTTAGCGCATAAATGCCCACAGTATCGATAACCACGCTAAATTTGGCGAAAATTTCACTCTGAATTTTTCGCGTGAGTGTATCTATGCTAGCCGCGCTCATATCCTCGCTAACTTCGATATGCACAGAGCCCAGCATTTTATCAGGGCCATAGTCATGAAACATCAAATCATACGCACCAAGCACGCCGTCGATTTTTTTGATTTCAGTGTAAATTTGCTTTGCAATCTCGATATTTAGGGGGCTTCCTAAAATTTTATTGATAGTGTCTTTTAAAATTTCGGCAGCTGTTTTGATAAGCAATAGCGAAATAATCACGCCCAAATACGCCTCCAAAGCCACGCCGAAAAATATAAAAATAAACGCCGCCACTAGCGTCGAAAACGACACTAGCGCGTCAAATTTCGCGTCAATTCCACTTGCGATTAGCGAGTCAGAATTTGCCCTGACGCCCATTTTTTGGGTATATGAGCCAAGCACGATTTTTACCACGACCGCAACTGCAATCAAAAATAGCGAAACGCCGTCGTAATCTGGCGTGAGCGGAGCAAAAATCTTGCGCACACAGCTAATAAGCGCCGCAAACCCCGCATATAGGATAATCACGCCGATACTTAGAGCCGTGAGATACTCGATCCTGCCATGCCCGTAGGGGTGCTCTTTGTCTGGCTTTTTGCCAGCAAGTTTAAGCCCTACAATCGTAATGACCGAGCTTAGCACATCGCTTAGATTGTTTATGGCGTCAATTACGATAGCAATGGAGTTTGTAAAAAACCCAATCGCCCCCTTAAACAGCGCCAAAATCACATTTGTAAGAATTCCAACTAGCCCTGTGCGAACGATGATTTTATCGCGTGGAACGACCTTTTCTGGGATTTGCATAGATTTCCTTTTTGTAATTTAAAAGGCGCGATTTTATCAAAATAAAGCTTAATTTGATAATAAAGGAGAGAATTTATCGCGCCAAATTTGAAGTAAAATTTAGCGCGAAAGTGTTTGAAAGAAAGTTTTTATTCCTTGACTATGCCGTCTTTTGCATAGGCTTGGACATAGCGAAGAAGCCTTGCTTTTTCGTCATCGTCGATTTTAGCAAAAAGCTGCATCGCTGTAATCAGCGCGTCCCACTCGATCATTAAATGCTCTTTTGGCTTGTGTGCGGCGTGGCACGAACTGCAAGTATCGTAATATAGCATTTCTACCTCTTCCCACGCTTCAAGCGGATCTGAGCCAAGCTTCGTGCTATCTACCAAAAACTGCGCCTTTGGCGTAGCCTTTTGCTCCTTCATTTTGAAAAATACCACAAGCGGATCTTTTTTAAGAGCCAAAATTTTATCATCATTCTCGCTTACTTCGCCACTAATTTCGACAAGGGCGAATTTTCCGTCATCTTTGATGATTTCCACTGGCGTTCCTTCTAAAATTTCGCCAACCACGCTTTTAGTATTTGGATCAATCAAATCGGTTTTGATATCCGCGATAAATTTCGTCTCGCCAAACGCCAAATTTAGCAAAATCGCCATAAATACAACTATTTTTTTCATCTTAGCCCTCGATTACTTTTGGTTCGCTTATGCCTTTGTATGGGGCGACATCTACTTTTTTAATCGCTACTAGGCAAGTATTTGCAGAAGTAGCCTGCGCCATTTGTGAAGTAGGAATTGAGGTTGTCAGCACATTTATGTGTCCTGCTTGGTCTCTGCCCTCTTCGTCTGGATCATACCACGCGCCCTCGCAAAGTGCTACTACGCCTTTCATTATGGATTTGCTTACGATTACGCCAGCTAGAACCCTACCGCGATCATTGTAAATCTCAACCGTATCGCCGTCTTTGACACCAAGTGCGCTCGCGTCTTCGTCGTTTATGGTTACAGGCTCTCTGTTGCCGACTTTGCAAATTTTGCGTATAAAATCGGAGTTATCCAAATTTGAGTGAATTCTATATGCTGGGTGCGGACTTAAAATATGAAATGGAAATTTCGCTACAAGCTCTTTGTTTCCTAGCCACTCGCTAGGTTCGAACCACATAGGGTGCGCCTTAAAATCAGGCAGATTATAACTTGCAAATTTATCTGAATAAATTTGAATTTTGCCTGTTTCGGTAGAGAGTTTGTTTTTTACCGGATCTGCTCTAAATGCGCCAAGTCGCACGAATTTTCGTGCCTCTTCGCCAGGCTCGAAATGCACAAATCCCTTTTCCCAGAACTCATCAAAACTCATATAATTTGGACAATCGCTACGCTCATAAAGTCCCCTTATTTGCTCCATTTTATCTTTGCCACCGGTAAATTGTCGCCACGCTTTTTCAGAAACTAGCTTTGCCATATCGGCGAAAATGTCATAGTCGTTTCTAGCTTCAAATGGCGGTTCAAAGACCTTTTTGAGCGCATAAACATAGTCTTGTGAATACGATCCGCCATAAGCTATATCATCTCTTTCGAGCTGTGTGGTTGTCGGCAAAACAATATCCGCCCACTTGCTCATCGGCGTCCAAAACGGCTCTTGGGAAATGATAGTCTCAACCTTGGCTAGTGCTTTTAAAACCTCGTTTGTATCTGGGTGATGACCTAGGATATTCGTTCCTACTGCATAAAGGACTTTGACATGTGGAAGTTTGATCTTTTCGCCTCTGAAATTTATCTCTTTTCCCGGGTTTAAAAGCGCTTCATTTACCCTTGAAGCAGGGATTATCAAATCAACCTTGTTTTTGCCTTGTGAAATTCCGCCAGGCATTTTCACGCCACTTCTAGCTTGTGAGTTACCGTTGTAATGCAATGCAAAACCAAATCCACCACCAGGAAGCCCGACTTGACCTATCATACAAGCCAAAACTATCATCGCCCACTGCATTTGTTCGCCATGCTGCGCCCTTTGAAGCGACCAACTTCCAGCTAGTAGCGTTCTATCGCTTACAAATAAATCGGCTAAATTTTTTATATCTTCTTCGCTCACGCCTGTAATACCAGCCGCCCAAGCAGGGGTTTTTTCGATTTTGTCTTCACTTTGTCCTAGCAAATATGGCAAAAATTTATCGAAACCATAAGTATATTTTTCGATAAATTCTTTATCATATTTTCCACTAGTGTATAGATAGTGCATCATACCAAGCATTAGCGCGACATCGGTATTTGGGCGGATTTTAATCCACTGTGCGCCGAATTTTTGCGCGATTTGAGTGTATTGTGGATCAATCGCGATAAATTTAATGCCTGATTTGGCGTATTTTTCATACCACGCCACATTTGCGTGGTTTGCGATACGATAATCGATTTGATTGCATTTTAAAATATCCGCACCCCAAAGCACATAGGTTTTTGTATTTTCTAAAATCACTTCGTGCGTAGTTTGCAATGCAAAAACTTCCAAATCGCCCGTAATCGAGCCATTTACCCTACTTGCAGCACCTACGCTATAATCCCCACTCGTAATCGCCGCACCGCCAAAAGCGATATTAAAAAACCTGCCAGGAAGCGGGACGGTATTGTGCAAAATACCTGGGTGGCTCCACCCGTCATAACTAGCATTAAAAATTTCTTCTGGTTTTACGGCTTTTAATTTTTCTAGCACAAGCTCGTAAGCCTTCTCCCAGCTAACTCGCACAAATTCCTCTTTGCCACGAAGCTCGGGAGTGTTTTTGCCCTCCAAAAAGCTTTTTCGCACGCAAGGATACTTTACGCGGTTTTTCATATTTCTATCGATTAAGCCCTCGATACCTGGGAATTTAGGATCTTTGTTTGATTCTTGCGGACGGATTGAGACGACCTTGCCACTCTCGTCTAAATCCGCATAAAACGCGCCATACCCACTAGCGTGAGCGACGCTTTTAGCAGGTTTTGTCTCTGCGCTAAATGACGCCGTAGCAGCCATGCTAGCCACCACAGCCGATGATTGCAAAAATTTGCGCCTAGAAGTTGAAATTTGATCTTTCATACTTGCCCCCTATCGTTAGGAATTTTGGAATTTCAAAAATTATACAACTTTGATAAAATGAAATCAAATATCAACTAACGATAGAGTGCATATAAAAAAACGATATGGAATTTATAATTTCATATCGCGTAGATACTGCTCGATATTTGGGACATTATCCTTCCTGCAAATCATTGTAGTTGGGATATTTGCCTGTTTTTTGGAAAGAATTTTCAAATTTAGCTTTTTATCGTATCCAAGCTTTTCGATTATGCTCAGTGGCAGTATCGTCTGCCCAATCCCAGCCTCCACACAGCCTAAAATCGTCTCATAACTAGCAAATTCGAAAATTTTAGCCTCTATTTTGCGAGATTGCAGATATTTCATCGCAAAATCATTATAAGCACACCCCTTACGATATGCCAAAAACACCATATTTTCGCTCGTTTGCTTTGGACTTGCGATGACCATTGTCTCATCGAAAATATTTAGCGTCATTAAATCTTTATGCTCTACTATTCCGCTTACAAAGGCAATATCAGCCTTGTAATCAAGTAGCCATTTAAGGCACCCAGCAGTCGTATTTGTGGTAAGCTCTAACGAAGCACCCTTAAAGTCATTATAAAGCCTTAGCAAAAACGGCACCACGCGCACCGCAGCATTTGCTTCTGTGGAGACTACGCGCAGGCTTAATTCTTTGGATTTTTTAATCTCCTTGTTTAGCCGCTCGATTTTGCTTACAATCTCACATGCCCTAGGATAGAGCATTTCGCCCTCTTTGGTAAGCAAAACGCCTTGCGGAACTCTGTGAAAAAGCTTAAAGCCAAGATCGTTTTCTAGCTGTTTGATACGAGCTGTGATGTTTGATTGAGCCTGTTTTAGCTTTTTTGCGCCTAGTGTTACGCTTCGCTCACCAGCGACTGCGACAAAAACTTTTAATAAATTTGAATCCATTTTTATCTCCAAATTTAAGAAATTTTATGAAATTTATGATTTTTGCTTTGCTCTAATAGCCGTTATCGTCTCGCCTCCGATTGCGTAGTTATCGGTGCTAAGCTCATCGATGATAACGACGCAGGTTTTCTCGCCACGACCGACAACCCTCACAAAAGCGTCTGTTAGCGCGCGGACTAAATCCCCTTTTTGCTCCACGCTCAAACCGCCGTCCTCGATAGTCATTTTGACATTGATAAGTGGCATTTTTGCTCCTTTTTTAAAAATTTTATCACCCCTAGACTAAGTGCGCTAAGTCCCACAAAAATCGCGGTTAAAACTAGCGCCCTATCGTAGCTTTGATAGATATTAAAGATTTTAGCACAATACAACGGCGCGATTATCGTTCCTATGGCATACGCAGCCGTTAGCGCACTCATAATCGGTGCCGATGATTTGGGCGCTAGACTCGCCCCATAGCTCATAAATAGCGCAGTTAGCCCCATCATCGTGTTTCCATATATAGCACCGCTTAATAAATTTAAGATTAAATTTTGGCTAAACACTGGGATTAAAATCCCTAAAATTTGTAGCAAAAGCGAGGCTATCATCATCTCTACTCCGCCAAATCTCCGCCCCAAATTCACCCACACAAACGGCCCAAACATCGCGAAAACGCCCACCAAATACCACGCATAAGTGCCCATATTTTCTAGCCCTTTTACACGGTTTATGATATCGGGCAAAAAGCTAGCCTGCACCACAAATCCCATGCCCTCCAAAAAATATGCGAAGATTAAAATTTTCAAAATTAGCAAATTTGGCAATTTTTCGCTTTTTGCGACCAAAAATTTGGCGTTTTTACCACGCCTAGGCGTGAGTGTATTTAGCGCGAAAATGCTTAAAGGAAGCGAAAAAACTATCAAAAAAACCCACGCGATTTTCCAGTGAAAAAACACAAGAGCTAAATTTCCCACAAGCGAGGTTAGCACGATAGAAATACCAGCCGCACCAAAATAAAACGCCATAGCCTGTTTGTTATGAGATAGCAGGTCAAAGACAAATGACGAACCCACGCCCATAACCAGCGCCGAACCCACTCCTGCGGCCACTCTCGCGCCAAACCAAAGGTAGTAATTTTCGCTAAATGCTAAAATAATTGTCGTAAAAATGCTTAGAAAAAGTGCTAGTTTAAAAAGCAAAATTTTAAACTCTCCCCCGCGCACAAAGACCGTGGCAAAGGAGCCTACGAAGTATCCAGTGTAGTTTGCAAAGGCTAGAATTCCAGCCCGTTCTACGCTTAAAAAATCACCTAGCATTGGTGGCAAAAGTGCTGTAAAAGCAAATCGCGCCGTGCCGATAGCCACGATAAAAGCGCAAATTCCAGCTAGTAAAATTTTAATATCGTTAAATTTCATATATTTTCTTAAATTTGGATTTTTGCGAGATTGTATCAATAAAAACGATTTAAAGTCAAATATGAAATAACGATTTGTGATATATGAAATTTATATACCAAACGGCAAAAATTCGCCGTTTGGTAGGTGAAATTTGAAATTTAAGCCTGTGGTTGAATCGCTGAATTATCAGCCAAATTCTCCCTATCAACCTCTTCGATTTTTTCCCACAGCGCGCGCGCAGCCTGCTCGTAGCGTTTCGCGCTCACAGAATCTGGCGCATAAAAGCTAATTGGCTTGCCATTATCGCCGCCCTCGCGGATTGCGATTTCGATTGGGATTTCGCCGATGACTTTGGTATTGTAAGCACTAGCTAGCTTTTGCGCACCGCCACGACCGAAAATATCGTATTCTTTGCCATTATCAGGGCAGATAAATCCGCTCATATTCTCAATGATTCCAGCCACCGGGATATGGAGCTTCTCAAACATATCAAGCCCCCTAGCGCCGTCATCTAAGGCTACGGTTTGAGGCGTGGTTACGCACACACCAGCTGTTACTGGCACGCTTTGGGCAAGCGTAATTTGCGCATCGCCAGTTCCAGGTGGCATATCGATGAAAAGCACATCTAAATCACTCCACGCGACATCTTTTAGAAGCTGTTCGATTGCCTTCATTATCATTGCCCCACGCCACATTAGCCCCTGACCTGCTTCGATTAGCACGCCCATACTCATCATTTCGATTCCGTGGCTTTCGATTGGCTTTAATCTCTGTCCAATTACGCTAGCTTGGGTGTTTTCTTCGCCTAGCATGCGTGGCATGTTTGGACCATAAATATCAGCGTCTAGCACGCCTACTTTTTTACCAAGTTTTGCGAGCGAAATCGCCAAATTTAGGGTTGTTGTGGATTTGCCAACGCCACCTTTGCCTGAGCTAATCATCACAAAATGTTTGATTTGTGGGGCGATATTTTTACCAGAGCGCGAATTGCTCTGCTCGGGGGCTAGTTTTGGTGTTTTAATCGAAATTTGCGCAGTTGGGATTAAATTTAAAATTTCAGCCTTAATCTGCATTGAAATTTCGCTTTTTTGGCTTGGGATTTCGATATCTATCACAGGATTTTCGCCCTCACTCACGCTTTTTACAAAGCCAAAATCAACGATAGATTTCGAAAACCCCGGATAAATCACGCCTCGAAGCGCGTTTAAAATTTCGTCTTTACTCATTTTTCCTCTTTCTTTGAAATTTGATAAAAGGCGCATTATATTTAAAAAGTTTGAAATTTTTTTTAAATTTAGCCGTTTAAAAAGCCTGTTACTTTGGCGCAAAATTTAAGCGGGAAAATGCGAGTCAAAAGGTTCGCTAGAAGCATAAACCTGCCGTCATACACTAGCGTTTTGCCACTCATCATCGCCTCAAACCCTCGCCTTGCCACGGCGCCAGCGTCATCTGAACGCGCAAAAATTTTAGCGTTTTTTACATTTGCCCTTTCGCCAAAATTTGTAGCCACAGGACCCGGGCAAAACGCCGTAACGCTGATATTTTGCGCGCGAAGCTCTTCGCCTAGGGCTACGCTGAAATTTCGCACAAATGCCTTGCTTGCGTAATACACGCTCATTTTTGGACCCGCTGTGAGCGAGGCAGCAGAGGCGATATTTAGGATTTTTCCGCCATTTTGCTCAATCATTAAATTTGCGAAATAGTGCGTTAAATTTAGCAAACTAGCGATATTTACTTGCACCATTTCAAGCTGTTTTTTTAGATTACTTTTAGTAAATTCATCATGGTCGCCAAAACCTGCGTTGTTGATTAAAATATCGATTTTTAGGGAATTTTCACGGACAAATTCGCAAATTTTATCCGCGCTAATATTTTGCGATAAATCCGCCCCAAAGATAAAAACTCTCACGCCAAATTTAGCTTCAAGCTCGTTTTTTAGGGCGTTTAGCGCGTCAGTATTTCGCGCTGTGATAACCAAATCATATCCGCCCTCAGCACAAATCCGCGCAAACTCGCGCCCCAAACCGCTACTAGCTCCCGTAATTAAGGCAGTTTTATTCATTTATTCTCTTTTGGAAAGTGTTCGCAATTTTGCTCTGCGATTTGCTTTGAAATCTTGTAAGCGCAAAATTTTGGTCCGCACATTGAGCAAAATTCTGCATTTTTGAAGCCCTCATCAGGCAGGCTCTCGTCGTGATATTCGCGCGCACGCTCAGGATCAAGGGAGAGCTCAAACTGCTTGTTCCAGTCAAATTTATATCTAGCGTCGCTCATAGCGTGATCTCGCTCGATCGCTCCTTTTTTGCCAAGAGCGACATCTGCGGCGTGGGCTGCGATTTTATGGGCTATTATGCCCTCTCTGACATCTTTTGCGTTTGGCAAACCCAAATGCTCTTTTGGCGTAACATAGCAAAGCATGCTAGCCCCGTGAAACGCTGCCATCGTCCCGCCAATCGCACTTGTGATATGATCATACCCTGCGCCGATGTCTGTGGGAAGTGGTCCAAGTATGTAAAACGGAGCGTCGTTACAAAGTCTTTGCTCTTCTTTCATATTAAATTCAATCTGATTAAACGGCACATGACCGGGACCTTCAATCATAACTTGAACATTTTTTGCATTTGCTCTAATTGCAAGTTTGCCAAGCTCGGCTAGTTCGCTCATTTGGGCTTCGTCTGTGGCGTCATACAAGCAGCCGGGCCTTAAACTATCGCCCAGTGAGAGCGAAACATCGTATCTCGCGCAAATATCGCAAATGGCGTCAAAATTTTCGTAAAACGGATTTTCTTTATGGTGTTTCATCATCCAGCTCGCCATTAATGAGCCGCCCCTGCTTACGATTCCCATTTTGCGTTTGGCAACAAGCGGCATAAATTTAAGCAAAAATCCAGCGTGAATAGTGAAATAATCAACGCCTTGCTTAGCCTGTTTTTCGATACAATCAAGCATAATTTGTGGCGTTAGGTTGTCTAAATCCTTAATGTCATGGATAATTTGATAAATCGGCACCGTGCCGATTGGAACGGTTGAATTTGCGATGATTGCACGGCGAATTTCGTCCAAATCCCCGCCCGTGCTTAGATCCATGACGGTGTCTGCGCCGTATTTTATCGAAAGGCGCAATTTTTCGATCTCTTCATCTATGCCGCTACTAAGACTAGAAGAGCCGATATTTGCGTTGATTTTGCATTTTAGTGCCCTGCCAATGCCCATAGGAACTAGGTTTTTGTGATTTATGTTAGCTGGGATTATGAGTTTTCCCTGTGCGATTTGAGAGCGGATAAATTCGGCTTCCAAACACTCTGTTTTTGCGACAGCCTCCATTTGTGGGGTGATAACACCATTTTTAGCGTAAAAAAGTTGAGTTGGGGTTGCGCAGTCTTTTAAATTTGGGGTTTGCATTTTTGACCTTTCATGCGAAAATTTGTGAAATTTGATAGAATTTTACTACAAAAAAGCAAAATTTAAATCTTTTTTGCGTGTTTAAATTCGTAACACCGCTTGGCAAAATTTGCAAAATTTAGCCAAAATTTCACTATTTTTTAAATTTAATATGTATAATTTCGTAACATTTTTAAAATTTTAGGAAATCAAATGTCTGAAATATCACTCGTTTTACTCGCCGCTGGGGATTCTACGCGCTTTGCTAGCCCCGTAAAAAAGCAGTGGCTTCGCATAGGCGATGATCCGCTGTGGCTACATGTCGCCAAAGATCTCGCAAAAAAGGCAAATTTCGCAAAAATCATAATCGTAGCTAATCCGCAAGATTTAAAATACATGCGCTCATTTTGCGATGAATTCGAATTTGTCTCCGGTGGCGATATGCGCCAAAAATCGCTTAAAAATGCCCTTGAAATGGTGCAAAGCGAGTTTGTTTTAGTAAGCGATGTAGCGCGGGCTAGTATTTCTCAAAATCTCATAAACTCGCTACTTGAAAATTTGGGCAAATTTGACTGCGTAAGCCCATATTTAGGCGTAAATGACACGGCGTATTTGGGCGAGCGCGAGATAGCGCGCGATGAGATTAAACTAATCCAAACCCCACAACTCTCGCGCACAAATTTGTTAAAAAAAGCCTTGCAAAGCGAGCAAATTTTCACAGACGATAGCTTAGCCATAAAAAGCGTAGGCGGGAGCCTTGGCTTTGTAAAGGGTGAAATTTCGGCTAGAAAAATCACGCGAATTTGCGATTTAGAAAATTTTGATTTTCCTAGCGTTTGCACGGAGACATTTTGCGGAAACGGCTTTGATGTGCATGCGCTAGAAGCTGGCTCGTTTATCACGCTTTGTGGCGTAAAAATACCTTGCGAGTATTCGCTCATCGCTCACAGCGACGGCGATGTGGCGATTCACGCGTTAATTGATGCAATGTGCGGGGCAGCTGGGATTGGCGATATTGGCGAACTTTTCCCTGATACAGACGAGGCTTACAAAGGGATTGATTCGAAAATTTTGTTACGAAAAGTAACAGATAAAATTCACCGCTATGGCTTTGAAATCGTAAATGCAGACATTACCATAATGGCGCAAAAGCCCAAACTAAGCCCATACAAAGAGCAAATGCGAAAAGCTTTGTGCGAAATTTTAGGCACAAAAAAGGTAAATGTCAAAGCGACCACAACCGAAAAACTAGGCTTTGTAGGGCGAAGCGAGGGCATTGCGGTGATTGCGAGTGTGAATTTAAAGTATTTTGACTGGAAAAAACTGCTTATCAAGGATTAGTTTTGAAAATCTTAATCGCCGAAAAGGAAAGCTACCTGGCAAACTCACTTAGCCTAAAACTAAGCGCGCTAAACCACCAATGCACCGTGGTTTCCACCCTGCCACTAGCCCTGAACGCTGGGGAATTCGACGCTGTTTTGCTCTCATCATCATGGGGGAGTGGCGATTTGCTAAGCGTGATTGCGCGCCACAAAAACGCAATCGTGATAATGCTAGTCTCATACATCAGCAACGACACGGTTACAGCGCCCATAAATGCGGGCGCGACGGATTATATTTTAAAGCCGTTTATGATAGAAGATCTCATCAAAAAGCTCGATCACTACGCGTATTTTAAGCAAATTTTGCGTGAAAAAGAGCGAAATGACGAACTCTTGCGCGCGCTAAAAGAAATTTACGACACACCAAAAATAAGCGCGCAAAAGCTTAAATTTCCGCTTTTTTTAAAGGGCTATGATGAAATTTCGCGCCTTTTATGCGCTCATCAAATCGCCCAAAATTTTGGCGCAAAAATCATAATCGCTAATGGCGAGAATTGCGAAAACTTAAAAATAAAAAACGAAATTTTATTCGTGCAAAAATTTGATAAAACATCGCCTGCCAAAAGAGCGCAAATTTTATCAAATTTTGCCGAAAAACGGCTAGTTTTGGAGGTTTGCTCTATGGAATTTAGCGAAAACTCAAATGAAATTTTACTCTCTCCATACTGCGCGAAAAACAAAATTTTAAGCCTGGAAGAGTATTTGAAATTTGCGATTTTAGCGCATCAGGGTGAGTATTTCGACTCTGAGCTCGCCTCGATTTTAGGGATTTCGCGAAAATCGCTTTGGGAAAAGAGAAAAAAATATGGTATCACGCGAAAAAAATAGCATTGAGATTTCAAAAAGCGAGCTTTGCGCCCTGCACCTTTTGAAATTTGGGGCATTTGGGGGCGAAGATAGGCTAAAAAACGGCAAAAATTTCGCCTTTGTAGCGGGGAAATTTAGAGCTGGCGCGGAAGTGAATTTGATCTGTGAAGGCGAAATTTGCGGAAAATTAAAAATTATTTCATCGCAAAAAATCACAGACGACGAAAAACAAAACTCTGTTTTTGAAAACAAACGCCCAGGAAATGAGGCGATTAGGGGCGAGCTTAGCCTAAATTCGCATATAATTGGTGATGAGTTTGCGGAATTTTTCGCGCGAAAATCAAGCTTCAAAAACCCCAGAATTTCAGCCTTTTTCACCATGGCAGATCCCTTGCACAGGGTGCATGAAAGATTACTTCGCCTGATGATAGACAAGGCTGATTTTGTGGTGATTTTTTTGGTAGGTTCGAGCAGAAGCGACGCATTTAGCGCAAATTTGCGAAAAAAAACCTTGGAGTTTTTGTGCGAAAATTTCCTTGTAAAAGGGCGGATTTTGCTCATAGATTTAAACGATTTTAGCGCGCTAAATAACCACTCCGACCCTACGCTTGAATGCGCCATAGCGCACAATCTTGGCATAAATAAGGTCGTCTTTGGGCAAAAACACAAGCATGTGGCGGGGTATTTCGACCACGGCGATATGCACTCTGTGCTGGATTTTTGCGATTACGAAAATTTCGAAATTTGGCTCATGCCAGAGTATGTGTATTGCAACAAATGCAAGGTTCTTTCTAGCGTGAAAAACTGCCCGCACGGCTCGCACCACCATGTGCATTATCACACGCGCAACCTCAAAGCCATGCTCTATGCTGGGATTTTGCCGCCTGCGCTTTTCATGCGAAAGGAGATTTCGGCGATGATTTTGGCCCAGCTTTTCCCTAATCGCTTCGCCGATTTGCAAGCCCTTTATGATGATTTGTTCCCTAACGACGGACTTATCGAGCCTAGGAGCGAAAGTGAATTTTACGAAGAGTTAATGAGGCTGTATCAAACCAGCGCGCTAAAAACTTGAAATTTGAAATTTAAAAGGAGAAAATTTGAATAAGCTATTTGTTACATTTTTTGGAAGTGGGCTTTTGCGACCTGCGCCTGGGACTTGGGGAAGCGTGGCAGGCTGGATTGTAGGGCTTGTGATTTTATCACTTGCGGGAGGAACGACGCTGTTTTTGTGCGCTGCTCTGGTTTTTGTAATCTCGCTAAAAATCATTGACGAATACGAAAAGCAGGTCGGCTCGCACGATAATAGTGAAATCGTAATCGACGAGGTCGTGGGCGTGTGGATCGCTATGAGCATCGGTGCTAGCGTGGGCGAAGTGTATGGGATAGATTTCGCGCAGATTATTTCTGGCTTTGAAGCTAGCAGGCTTTCGTGGCTTGCGATGATTTTATCCCTTGTGCTATTTAGGGTTTTTGATATATGGAAGCCATCTATCATAGGGCGCGCCGATCGCGATATCAAGGGCGGTCTGGGCGTGATGAGCGATGATATTTTGGCTGGATTTTTCGCTGGGCTTGGGGTTTTGATTATTTTTTCATTGATGATTAAATTTGGAATTGGAGGGCTGATTTTTTAATCAGCCTCTACCTACATTAAAGCGAGAATATTTTTTAAATGTCTCTAAATTATGGAAAGTTTTGCAAAGATTGCTTTTTTTGTTTATAGGATAAAGCTCCATAAAGTATAAATTTCCGTCGTGTTTGAGCGTGATATCTGCGCACATTTCCATATTTCCCTTAGATTTGACGCCCACGCCGTATTTGATAGGCTTGCCGACTACGACTTTCGCGTTTAAATCCTCGTCGCTAAACTGGCGCACGCTTGTCATGTTTTTAAGCTCTCTAAATTCGCCCTTAGCGTCATAATCGCTTTTGATATCCTTAAAAAACCTATCCAAATCCGTCACAGCAGAAGCCGCCAATGGTCCGTCTGTAAGAGATGTAAATTTCGGCCACACAACCTTAACGCCGAAAAAAATCACGACTATGATTAAAATCAGACTACCTAGTCCGCTACCGCCTGCTCCGCCTTTACTCATCTTTTCACTCCTTCATCGATGTTTTTTGAAATAGCCTCTATTTTGCTAGAAAACATATAATTTTCATAACTCTTTTGAATATATGCCTTCAAAAGCTCGCCCACATCTACATGCAAACCATCTCTTGCAATCTCGCGCCAGTCCCGCTCGAAGCTGAGTGCAAACTCATCTTCTAGGCTAATAGAATACTCTTTGCTCAAAGATTTGCTTGTAAATTTAACTGAAATTTCTCTCATTTTTAGTTGTCAAAATCATCTTTTGCAAAAATTTCATCTAGTTTTTTGCTAAGCTCCTCGTCGCTTAGTTTGCGATACTCGGCGTCCTCTTCTAGCGTGCCAAGCTGCATACTAATCGCCTCATTTTGCGCCTTGATACTAACTAGCTCTGCGCGCAATCTCGCATTTTCTTCCCTAGCCTCGCTGTATCTTCTGATAAGCTCCTCGACCTTTTGACCCAAACTCTCGACTTTTTTTTCTTCATCAAAGATTGATTCCATATTTGTCCTTTTTTAGATATAATTTAAAGTTTTTATTCTAACCAAATTTAGCTTTAAAATAAAGGAAAAATTTGCAAAATTTTAAAATATCATCAAAATTTACCCCAAGCGACGATCAAAAAAACGCGATAGAAAAAATCGTGCAGGGTATCAAAAACGGCGAAAAATATCAAACACTGCTCGGTGTTACCGGAAGCGGAAAAACCTTTACTATGGCAAATATCATCGCAAATTTGCAAATTCCAACTCTCATAATGACACACAACAAATCCCTTGCAGCGCAACTTTATAGCGAATTTAAGGGCTTTTTCCCGCAAAATCATGTCGAGTATTTTATCAGCTATTATGATTATTATCAGCCAGAAGCCTACATTCCGCGCCAAGACCTTTTTATCGAAAAAGATAGCTCCATAAATGATGAGTTAGAACGCCTTCGCCTCTCAGCCACGGCTAGTTTGCTAAGTTTTGACGATGTTATTACAATAGCTTCGGTTTCGGCAAACTACGGCTTGGGCGACCCTGCCGAATACAAAGGCATGGTGCTTCACCTTGAACTAGGGCAAAGTTTTTCTAGCAAATTTCTACTTCGCAAACTCGTCGATATGGGATATAAACGCAATGATAATTTTTTTGATCGTGGCGATTTCCGCGCTAACGGCGATACGATCGACATTTATCCGGCGTATTTTAACGACGAAGCCATAAGGCTAGAATTTTTTGGCGACGAGCTTGAAGCGATGTATCATTTCGATGTTTTGGAAAATAAAAAAACAAAAAGCGTGGCTAAATTTATCCTTTATCCCACAAGTCAGTTTATCGTCGGCGAAAACCGCCTAAAAACGGCGATTAAAGGCATTGAAGAAGAGCTTGGTGAGAGATTAAAATTTTTTGAAAATGAAAACAGGCTCGTCGAAGCCCAGCGCCTAAAACAGCGGGTCGAATTTGACCTTGAAATGATGAGTGCAACGGGCATTTGCAAAGGGATCGAAAACTACGCGCGCTACTTGACGGGGCAAAACGCCGGAGAGACGCCGTATTCGCTATTTGATTACTACGAGAGCAAGGGGCAAGACTACCTAGTTATCGTCGATGAAAGCCATGTGAGCTTGCCGCAGTTTCGCGGTATGTTCGCAGGCGATCGAAGTCGCAAAGAAACGCTCGTAGAATACGGCTTTCGCCTGCCTAGTGCGCTTGATAACCGCCCTTTGATGTTTGATGAATTTATCAGCAAAAAAGGCAAATTTTTATTCGTTTCAGCCACGCCAAATGAATACGAAGTGAATTTAAGCGGCGGAAAGGTTGTGGAGCAAATTTTGCGTCCGACAGGGCTTTTAGACCCCGAAATTCTCATAAAAGATAGCGACAATCAAGTCGAAATCCTGCACGATATGGCAAAAAAAGTAATAGAGCGAAACGAGAGAATTTTAGTAACCGTGCTAACAAAAAAAATGGCAGAAGAGCTTAGCAAATACTACCTTGAACTAGGAATTAAAGTAAAATACATGCATTCAGACATCGACGCAATAGAGCGAAATGAGCTAATCAGAGGGCTAAGATCAGGCGAATTTGATATGTTAATCGGTATAAATTTGCTCCGTGAGGGCTTGGATTTGCCGGAAGTTAGTTTGATTGCGATTTTTGACGCCGATAAAGAGGGCTTTTTGCGCTCTGAAACTAGCCTTATTCAGACTATGGGACGGGCTGCTAGGAATTTAAACGGGCAGGTTGTGATGTTTTGCAAAAAAATCACCCGCTCAATGCAAAGTGCTATCGATATAACCACGGCTAGACGCAAATTCCAAGATGAATACAACCGCGCTCACGGCATAACGCCACACTCGGCAAGTCGCAACATAGAAGAAAGCCTAAAAATTGATGATGGGGCTGAAATTTTAACCAAAGCGAAAAAGTTAGAAAAAATGCCAGCCGCCGAGAGAGCCAAAATCATAAAAGAGCTAAGAAAGCAAATGCTAGAAGCCGCTGCTGCGCTGGAATTCGAAAAAGCTGCTGCGTTAAGAGATGAAATAGCGAAAATGAAAAAACTCTAAATTTGGGCTAAATTTGAGACCATAAAATAAACTCTGACAAATCCAAATTTAAAGCCCATAATTCTCAAACAAAAGTGATTTGTCAGAGAGATTGATAGTCTCTATTTTTTGGTGGGCAAGGATACCCTCCTTACGATACTTATATTATGGTTTTAATTCTTTTTGTATTTCTTTAAATAAATTTGTTTTTTCAATACCGATTTTATATAGTTTTTTATTTAATTCCTTTTGTTTTTTACTACTAGGGAATATTGACTTATTTAAAAAAGCTAGTTCAACTGATAATTTTATTTCTTGTTCTAATAAATTTACTATATTATTTTTATATTTAATATAGTATAAGTTATTTTTTAACTTTAATTTTTTAAATCTCTCTGAATTAAATGTAGGGCATTCTAAATTATTATCAAAAATAACTAGTGATTCTATAAATTGTTCACCATTATAGTAATCACAAGTAACAATAAGTTTATTCTCACCACTTTCTTTACTTATTATATCATTAGCAAATACATTACAATTCAATATAATTAAAGCATATACTAAAAATGATAATTTACTACTCATACAAAGACACCTTTTATATTAATTGGCACTCGATATGTTAATATATCTATACTTATAACTTCTTTATAAAGCACATATACTATTTATATGCTTGGGTATTGAATAGAAAAAAAGACTCAACGGAAATTAAACTCTAACTCCGTTGAGCCTAAATAATTAACATTTTTATTGCCTACTAAATTAATAAAGACCTTTTATAATTCTTAATTCCTCTTTAATTTTATTCTTTTCTTTATACCTCTGCAATAAGTTATTACTATAATTTCTATGCTCTAAGAATCCACTATCATGAACATATTTCTCTGCCATATATACTAATTCTGCACACATTTCTATTGAATTACCTAATAAACACCCTTCTTTATACTCATCAATAAAGAATTCCTCATTATTAGCAGCATCTTTATAATAATATAGCCAAGCTGGCATTACTAATAGAAATTTATTTGTTTTATGCATTATACCACTTGCTACACCATCTCCAGGAAATGAAGAAATATATATTTCTCTATTAAGTTCTGGGAAATATGAAAGAACAATTTCTCGTTCTAATCGTTTTAATTCTTTTTCTTTCCATGATTCATACATAAAATAAGCAGAAAATGTTGAAACTAATAATATAGTTATAGCAGCTATTATTTTCTTCATTAGAATTCCTTTATTAGTTTTTATTATTATGATAATTAAAAAGGCTCAACGGAACTTAATCGGATTTTCTCTTATCAATTTCAGTAAAATTTGATATAAGTTTCCGTTGGTTATTTTATAATTTTATAATTTTTTAAGTTTGCCTATATTTGAATTAAAATTCTATTAAATTTAATGGAATTTGTGAAATTTTTGTATTGTTGGTACAAAATAAAATGGAAAATTTGCAGAATTTTATAAAATCTGCAAATTTGAAGGTCGAGAATTTTAAATTCATAAATTTCCACAAATTTTACTAACACAAAATTCTCTTAATGACAAAATGAGCATAAATTTTGCCTAATCTGTCATTGCGAGGCGTGAAACGCCGAAGCAATCTACGACCTTAAAATTCCTTGCGTTAAATTTGCATTTGGATAATTTAAGCTCGTGGATTGCTTCGTCGCTGTTAAAACAGCTCCTCGCAATGACAAATCAAAGGCTATGGAATTTCGCTGGCGTAAAATTCTCGCAATGGCAAATTTTGCGCCACTGCGAGAATTTGCAAATTTAAACCAAAACTAAAATTTAAAATTTTAATTCCTAAAACTATGAATCGGCGCAGGTATTTGCCCGCCTCTGGCGATAAATTCAGCCGACGAAGCCGAATTTACACTCATCACTGGCGCAGAGCCTAGCAATCCGCCAAACTCAATCATATCGCCCTTTTGGCCTAGCGGGATAATGCGCACGGCGGTAGTTTTTTGGTTTATCACGCCGATTGCGGCCTCATCGGCTATCATCGCTGAAATCGTAGCTGCGGGCGTATCGGACGGAATCGCAATCATATCGAGCCCCACGGAGCAAATCGCCGTCATCGCCTCTAATTTTTCCAAATTTAGCGCGCCAGCCTTGACCGCCTCTATCATGCCCTCGTCCTCAGAGACCGGTATAAACGCCCCAGATAGGCCTCCGACTTGGTTGCACGCCATGACGCCACCTTTTTTGACCGCGTCGTTTAAAAGCGCAAGCGCAGCTGTCGTGCCGTGCGCGCCCACGCGCTCCAAGCCCATTTCTTCGAGCACTCTCGCCACAGAATCCCCCACAGCAGGCGTCGGAGCTAGCGATAAATCCACAATGCCAAATTTCACGCCCAGCCTCTCGCTAGCCATTGAGCCGACCAACTGGCCTATGCGGGTGATTTTAAAGGCGGTTTTTTTGACGGTTTCAGCGAGTATATCAAAGCTCTCTCCACGCACCTTTTCTAAGGCGCGTTTGACCACGCCAGGACCTGATACACCGACATTTATAACCACATCAGCCTCACCTACTCCGTGAAATGCGCCCGCCATAAAGGGATTGTCCTCGACGGCGTTTGCAAAAACCACGAGTTTAGCGCAACCAAATTTGCTTAAATTTGCGGTTTGTTTGATGATTTCGCCCATATCGCGCACAGCAGACATATTTATGCCGGTTTTGGTCGAGCCTACATTTACGCTAGCGCAGACGCGCTCGGTTCCAGCTAGGGCGCGCGGGATTGAGTGGATTAGGATTTCATCGCCCTTTTGGTAGCCTTTTTGCACAAGAGCGCTAAATCCGCCGATGAAATTCACGCCCACAGCGTGCGCGGCCTCGTCTAGCGTGCGCGCAAAAATCGTGTAATCATCTAAATCCGTGGCCGCACCGATGAGCGAAATCGGCGTTACGCAGATGCGTTTATTGACGATTGGGATACCAAGCTCGGCTGAAATTTCATCGCCAACAGCGACTAAATTTTCGGCTTTTTTTGTGATTTTGGTGTAAATTTTCTCGCAGGCTTTTTCGGGGTTTGCGTCGATACAATCAAGAAGCGAAATGCCCATTGTAATGGTGCGGATATCGAAATTTTGCTCCTCGATCATCGAGATTGTTTCGGTTACTTGCTTGATATTCATTTTCGCGCCTTAGATATTGTGCATGGCGTCAAAAATCGCCGAACTTTGGATATTGATTTTGACATTTAGACTAACGCCGAACTCTTCAAGCTCGCTGCGAAGGGCCGTGAAGTCCTTTTTATCATCGCTACTGACCACAGCCATCATTGTGAAAAACTCGTCTAAAACGGTCTGCGTAATATCGTCGATATTTAGGCCAAGTGCGGCTAGCTTGGTAGCTACGCCAGCTACGATGCCGACCTTGTCCTTGCCGACTACTGTTACAATTGCTTTCATGTGTATCCTTGTAAAATGTGAAATTTAAAGGGGGATTATAGCAAATTTGGGGGAAATTTGGAATTTTGAAATTCCAAATTTTAGCTTGCGCTTTCTCGCATTAAAACAAGCTTAATTGTCTTTAAAATAATGATAAAATCCATATAAAGCGTCCAGTTTTTGACATACCAGATATTCATTTTCACCCTATCGCCAAATTCTGATTTTTCGCGGTCATTAATTTGCGCTAGTCCTGTTACGCCAGGGCGAACTTGCAAAACAATATCCCTTTCGTATCTCGTCGCATCGCCCATTTCAAACTCTTTTTCTAGCACTGGTCTAGGCCCCACAATACTCATATCGCCTTTTAGGACATTTATGAGTTGCGGAAGCTCATCAATAGAGGTTTTGCGTAAAAAATTTCCAAGCTTTGTTATGCGAATATCATTTTCGTATTTGTGATATTTTTGATAATACTCGATTTCTTGCGGATTTTCCTCTAAATATTTTTTAAACATTTCATCGCAGTTTTCTCTCATCGAGCGAAATTTCAAACAACCAAAAGTCTTGCCGTATCTGCCCATTCTAGGATGAGAGAAAAAAATGCTACCACGCGGCTCATTTATTTTCATAGCTATTATCACGATAGCGAAAATCGGCACAAGCAAAGGCATAGCACACATTATCATCGCGATATCAACAAAGCGTTTAAAAAACCTATTCATTGGCTTTAAGAGCGAATTTTCCAGCATAAATAAATTTGTGCGAGAGTTAAAAAGGCTGAAAATTTCCCCGCCAGCAAAATCATATCCTTGCAAAGCGGGAGTAAAAATCACCTCGCGGTTTTTGATGACATTTTCTTCGACCAACCTGTTTAGCTCGTCAATACTCTTCAAATTTTTATTTGCGATAAAAACGGTCTCGTAATCATCACCACGGGTAAATTTATAGCCCAAATAGTGGTTTTTAAAGATTTCGCGGCGGAATTCTTTATCGCCATTGATAACCCTAGCGTTTTTTTGCCAAATTCCCACGCGGTAAAGGTATTTTTTAAGAAAAAATTTGCACATCGGTATCAAAACCGCGCACAATCCAAACGCCAAAAATATCACAAATCGCGAGTGCGAGACATTTTTGTTAATCGCAAGCAAGAAAAAAATCATCACCAGCGCAAACATACACGATGAAAACACAATGTAACTTTCATGCCAAAAATCATAGCGTTTGGTGTAAATTTTGCGATACGCTAATGTGCCGATAATCAAAACATATATAAAAAATGAGCCAAGATAGGTGGTATAATGCTGATGAGTGTTACCAGCAAAATCAAATTCTATGAAATTTCTCACGCTCACAGCGATGAAAAACGATATCAAAATACACAAAACATCGGCCACCAAAAGTATAGCCATAGCATAAAATTTTTTCATAATTAAATTTTCCAAAAATAAATTTGCGACATTGTAGCCAAATTTTAGTTTAATTTTGATAAAATTAGAATTTTTAAGATTTTTGAAATAATTGAATTTTCGAAAAACGAAATTCAAAGCTCATTTTTAGAGCAAATTTTGGTTTAAGGATAAAAATTGAAAAGTATAAAACGCGTTATAACTTATGGCACATTTGATATGCTTCATTATGGGCATATAAATTTGCTTCGCCGTGCAAAAGCACTTGGCGATTACCTTATTGTGGCGCTTTCGACCGATGAGTTTAACTGGAATTCAAAGCAAAAAAAATGCTATTTTTCATACGAAAAACGCAAACACCTGCTTGAAGCGATTCGCTATGTAGATCTCGTAATCCCAGAAAATTCATGGGAGCAAAAAAAGGAAGATGTGCATTTGTATCATGTCGATACTTTCGTCATCGGCGATGACTGGGAAGGCAAATTTGACTTTTTAAAAGACGAAGGTTGCGAAGTGGTTTATCTAAAACGAACGCCGGAGATTTCAACAACACAGATAAAAAAAGATTTAAAAGATAAGGACGGAAAATGAGCGAAAATTTAATGAATTCAGCTAATTCGCAAAATGAAATTTTCAAAAAAGACGATGAAATCGATATTTTCGAGTTACTAGGCAAAATTTGGAAAGATAAATTTAGCATTGCTATGATTACACTAGCGTTTTTCGCTTTGGGCGTTTTATACACCATAATCGCCACGCCGTGGTATAGCGCAAATGCTAGAATTTCAGTGCCTTACTACAAAAATATAAGCGAAAACAAAAAAGAGCTTTTTGCTAATGCGGATATGATAATAAATAAAATTCAAAGCAAATATATTGACGCTCTAAAAGGTCAGCCAAAAGAGAGTGCATTTGTAGAAAAGATAGCCCCAGCAAAAATAAGTGGCACAAAAAACAACCTAAACGACTTTTTTGACATCGAAGTTATGGGCAAAAGCAACGATGAAGCCGTCGCTTTGATAAATCAAATCGTTAAAGAAGAGCAAGAAATTTATAAACCAAACATATCTTTGCAAGAAAGTCGCATTAAAAACGCTCTTTATAATGCAGACGCGAAAATAAAAACCTTGCAAAATAGTCTAAAAAATAGCGAAATTCAAATAAGCCATATCCAAAATATGCAGCTTCCAAAACTTGAAAATCGCATAAGGCAGATAGAAGAAATTTTTATGCCAAACAAAGACAAAGAAATCGCAAATTTGCAAAATATAGTCTTGCCAAATGACAAAAAAGCTTATGATGAGCTTATAAATAATGTAATTCCGAAACTGGACGCAGAAATTCAAAGCATAGAAAAAGAGCTAAAAAATCCAAATTTAAATCAAAATAACGCAATTATTTTAAAAGAGCGGTTAAATGATTTGCGAAATCGCTATATGAGTGCGACCACGACGACAAAACAAAAATTCGAGCACGATTTGCACGATAGCGAATTTGTAAAAATTCCTAATCTTTTGAAAGATAAAGAAAATTTGCTTGTATCGCAAACGGATTTGCAAAATCAAATTCAGACTAAAAACGACGATATAGTTAAAATTCAAAACTCCATAGATGAGAAAAAAGATGAAATTTCAAAACTAGAAAATCAAAAAGAGATTTTAAAGGCGAGTTTAGAAAAACAAAATTTAAGCAATGTCATCATAAAAGATGACATTATCATAACTAGCAAATCCCCTGTGAAGCCTAAAAAGCTTTTAATCGTAGCGATTGCGACATTTTTAGGTGGTGTTTTGGGTGTGTTTTGGGTTTTGCTAAAAAGCGAAATCTCAGCGAGAAAGAATTTGAAAGCCTAAAAAATTTTAAAAAGCAACAAAATGGCGATAAACCCTAAAATAGTAAAAAATATAGCTTGGCTTTTATGCGAACACGGAGTTAGAATAGTAATGGGATTAGCTGTTACTATGATTTTAGCTCGTGTGCTAAGTGTAGAAGAGTATGGGAATTTTCAGTATATTTTAGGACTTGTTGTTATTTTTTCTGCTCTTTCGTATATAAATCCAGCTGAAATCGTTGTTCCGCGCCTAACAAATGCTGATGCCGCAGAACGCAAAATAATAATGGGAAACGGCTTTGTTATAAGGTTTGTTTCGTCGGTGGTTGCGTATTTAGCGTTGCTTTTGTTTGTATTTTTTACAGATGACATAAAGATTTTTTATTTAAGCGTTGTTATGGCTTCGTCTATTTTAGTAAATGAAAGCTCTGCGATTATCACGGCATTTTTACAGTCGCAAACTATGATAAAATATCGTTCGGTTTTGGTTATGGCAACACATATAATCAAACTTTTAATGTTTTTAGCTCTTTATTATTTGGGTGTTACGAATATCTATGCTTACGGCTTTGTAACAGCTTTTGAGCTATTTTTGATAGCTTTTGGGCTTTTGGTGGTTTATAGAATTTTAACAAAAGAGTGGTTTTTTACCTATGACAAAGCTCAAATTTATAAATTTTTAAAACTTGGTTTGCCGTTTTTTGCTGGGATTATTTTGATGATAGTTTGTAGGCGAGTTGATTTTATGTTTTTAAAGCATTTAGGCGATGAGTTTTCGCTAGGGCTTTATACTTCGGCTATGTCGCTTTTAAACATTGTAACTGCCATTTCGCCTATTATAGCGATTTCATTTGCTCCGCTTTTTGTCTATAAATTTGACGATATAAAAATCATAAAATCAAATGTCTTAAAACTTGCGTTTGGTATGTCTGCAATGGCAATTTTAACGGCAGTTATTTTATATTTTTTAGCTCCACTAGTTATAAATTTGATTTTTGGGGCAAAATTTAGTGGAACAATCCCTGTATTTGAAATTTTACTTGTAGTTTTACCATTTATTTTTTTAAATGAAGCATTAAATATTTATATCATCAAAATGCAATTTGGCAAAATTTTAATCTATAAATGGGCTTTGGTTTTGCTATTTTCGGCTATCGGTTACATTATTTTTATACCAAAATTTTTAGCTTTTGGTGCAGTTGCGGGATACGGTGTAGGCTACCTTGCTGCGTGTTTGTTTGGATTTTGGGTAATGTTTAGATACAACGATAAATTTAAAGGCAAAAAATGAGCGAAAATCCATTAATTTCTGTGATAGTTCCAGTTTATAATGTAGAACTATATTTAGAAGAGTGCGCAAATTCTATCATAAATCAAACTTATAAGAATTTAGAGATTATTTTGATTAATGACGGTGCTACTGATAGCAGCGGGGAAATGTGTGACGAATTTGCTAAAAAAGATAATCGTATAAGAGTTATACATAAGCAAAATGGTGGATTATCAAGTGCTAGAAATGCGGGACTTGATATAATGCAAGGCGAGTATCTAGCCTTTGTAGATAGCGATGATATAATAGATGAAAGTTATATTCAAACGCTTTTTGAGATGATACAAAAGTATAATACAAAAATTTCTATGATAGGTTTTTGTAAATTTAAAAACATTAAAGAATTAGATGAATATAAAAATCAAAATTCAAATAGCAAAGATTTTGTTTTGTCATCACACGATATTTTTAAACTTTCTTTTTTGCCTTATAATGCTTTTATGACCACGGCTTGGACAAATTTATATAATAAAGAGATTTTTAAAAATCTGAGATTTAGGGAAGGAATTTTATTTGAAGATACGGATATTTATTTTGAAATCATAGAGACATACAATTCGAGTAAAAGCGTTGCATTTTGCGATAAAAAGCTATATTTTTATAGACAACAAGAAGATTCCATAATGAAAAAATTTAATGAGAAAAAATTAAGCAAAATTGAAATTGCAAATAAATTTGCAGATAAAATTGTAGAGAAATATAGCGATTTAAAAAAGTATGCAAATTTTTATAAATGCAATATCGCACTTGTTTTATATACGGAGATTATGTTGCAAAATAATTATAAAAAATATAGCAAAAAATTAGAAGAGAGTCGCCAAATAGTAAAACAAAATTTTGATTTTATTTTTGCTTATAAAATAAATTTAAAAAGAGCAATTTTGTTACAACTATTTAAAATAAATCCGAAATTATATAATTTTATATATAAAGTATTTAAAAAATGATTTTTTACATTGCTATTTATATTTCGGCTTCATTGTTTATTTTTTTATATTCAAAAACAGAAAATAAAAATTTAGCATTTATTTTTAAATGGACTAGTTTTTTGATTTTATTTGTGCCATTAGCACTTAGATACAACATAGGTATCGATTACCCACATTATATGAATTTAATAACCAGTGGTCAATATTTATCAGATTGGGAAATAAGTTGGATTTTATTTGTAAAATTGATTTATGCATTAAATTTAGATATACATTGGTTTTTTGTGGTTCCAGCTTTCCTATCTTTATTAATATTTTTTAATCTATTTGAAAAAAAATATTTATGGGTTGCTGTTATTGTCTATATATTTTATTATTATACACATTCTTATGTTTTTGTTAGGCAAGATTTTGCATTAGTTGTATTTTTGATTGCCGTAAAATATTTTTTAGCCAAAAAAAGATTAGCAATGTTATTTTGGATTATTATTTCTTGTTTATTTCATAAATCAATAATATTTAATGGTATAGTGCTTTTAATGTGTGAAATTAATTTTAAATTTTTTAATACCCGCGTCAATTTATTTATATTAGCTTGTATTTTTGCATTACAATATATCAATCTAGCGGATTTATTTATGAATTACATTATTCGCTATACACCGTATGCAAATTATGAATTTAGTGAATTTAACAGAGATGCAGAAATTGCCACTGGACTTGGAATATTTATTTATTTTGCTATTTTTGCGCTGATTTTTGCATTTCAGACTAAATATGATTTTAAATCATATCTTGGTAGATTTTATAATTTAACTTGCATTTTTTTATTTTATCTTGCAATATCAAGGGTTTTGATGAAGGATATTTTTATTTTTCATAGATTAGCTGATAGTTCCGCAATAGCACTTATATTTGGTTCTATTTCTTTGCTTATTTCTAAAACCAAATATAGCAAATATGCATTATTTGTTGTATTATTTCTACTTTTTGCTATGTGCATTAAAATCACTAGTAATGCCGATATAAATGCTATTGGTGCCACAAGAGCAATCATACCGTATCAGTCAATATTTCAAAGGTAAAAAAATGAATAACTCATTAATTTCAATAATAATCCCCGTTTATAATGTCGAAAAATATCTAAAAGAGTGCCTAGACTCAGTTACAAATCAAACTTATAAAAATTTAGAAATAATTCTAGTCGATGATGGTAGCACTGATAAAAGTGGTGAAATTTGCGATGAATTTGCAAGGCAAGATAGCCGTATAAAGGTAATTCACCAAAAAAATCAAGGTCAAGCAGCAGCCAGAAATAGAGCACTTGATATTATGCAGGGTGAATATTTGGCTTTTGTAGATAGCGATGATATGGTAGATGAAGCTTATATTGGGACGCTTTTTGAAATGATTCAAAAGTATAATACAAAAATTGCAATGATAAGTTTTGAAAATTTTACTCAAATAGAAGAAATTCAAGTTATAAAACAAAAAAATTCAAATAGTGAAGTAAATTCTTACAGTACAGAAGAGTTTTTTAGAAATTATCTTATTTCTAAACCTAAATTTCATAATTTTATTTGTAGATGTTTGTACCATAGGGATATTTTTGCGAATTTAAGATTTCCTGTTGGGATAATTTATGAGGATGTATATTTATATTATGATATTTTTAGTGATATAAAAAATATCATAATATCAAATAAAATTTTATATTCTTATAGACAAAATATAGGCTCAACTTCAAGGTCTTTTAATGAAAAACATTTGAATATAACAAATGTTTATGACGGATTAACAAAAAAAATAATAAAAAAATATCCAAATTTAAATAGAGAGATAAATTTGGCTTTATGTATTGCAAATTTAATGCTTGCAAAAATGGCAATGCAAGAGAAAAACACCAAATTCAAATACAAAATTGACGAATATCATAAATATGTGCGTGAAAATTTGGATATTTTATTTGCATTAAAAACAAATTTAAAAGTTGGATTACAATTAGTTTTATTTTATCTAAGTCCAAAATCATTTGAAAAACTATTTTTGAGCTTAAAATCTCATTAAATAAACAAAGGATTACGATGTATTACATAATAAAAGATTTGCTAAAAGTTTCAATAATGTGCTTTATGAGATTTTTGTGCTTGGCTTTTTGTATTATTCCTATCAAAAAAAACAGAATTGTTCTAAGTAGTTTTAATAAAAGATTTGCCTGTAATCAAAAATATCTTTTTTTGGAATTATATGAAAAGCATAAAGATAGTTTAGAATTTATTTTTGTTATAGATAAAGAAAGCGATGAGTTAAACCGATATAAAAATATTAAAAAGATAAAATTTCTATCTTTTCAATTCTTTTATTATGTTATGACTAGCAAAGTTTATGTTAGCGGGGCCACAATCGAGCCGTTTTTGCCAAAACGGAAAAATCAGTTTTTCGTATGCACTTGGCATGGCACAGCATACAAATCACTATCGCCAAATTCAAACTCTATATCAAAAGGTCGCATAAAACTAACTTATGATTTAGTCTATGTTCTTCGTAGAAAATCTACAAATTTTATACTATCTCCAAACTATCGTTTCATAAAAGATATCGCGCAATACTGGCGAGTAGATGAGAGTGTGTTTTTAAAAATAGGTTATCCTAGAAATGATCTATTTTTCAAAGAAAATAACGATAAATTAATATCCAAAATAAAAGAAAAATTGAAAATTGATAAAAATTTAGGTGTAGTCTTGTATGCGCCGACTTTTAGGGGAAATTTTAGAAATACAGACGATTTTGCAGTCGAACTAAATATAGAAGAAACTTTAAAATCATTAGAAAAAAGATTTAATAAAAAATTTATATTTTTATTTCGTGGTCATCATCTAGCACTTGGTAAATTTAAAATTTCAGAATCTGTAATAAATGTAGATTGGTATGAAGATATGCAAGAACTTTTGTTAATAAGTGATGTCCTTATAACGGATTATTCATCATCATCTTGGGATTTTTATTTGACAAAAAAACCAGTATTTTTATATGTGCCAGATTTAGATGATTACATAAAAAATCAAGGACTTTGTGTAACAATGGAAGAAATGCCTAGCCTATATGCACTTTCTAATGAAGAAATGCAAAAAAATATAGAAAAGTTTAATTATGATGATTATTTGAGCAGAATAGAAAAACATTTTAATGAAATGGGTAGTTACGAAAATGGAACTGCAAGCAGACAGCTTGGTGATTTGATAATGCAAAATATAAACAATGGAAAATAAAGTGGTTAAAATCAATTATCAAGGCATTCAGATAGGCAGTTATACAAAAATGGTTGCTCTAAAAATAGCTGATTGGATTTTGTAAAAGGAAAACCAAATGACTTTCTCCGTCCTAATATCCGTTTATATCAAAGAAAAAGCCCAGTTTTTAGATAGAGCTTTAAAAAGCATTTATGATGAGCAAGAAATCAAGCCAAATCAAATCGTCTTAGTCGAAGATGGTGAGCTTACAGATGAGCTTTACGAGATGATTGAAATTTGGAAAAATAAGCTTGGTGAAATTTTAGAGATCGTAAAACTTGAAAAAAATATGGGACTAGGAGATGCCCTAAAAATCGGACTTGAAAAGTGTAAATTTGAAATGGTAGCCAGAATGGATAGTGATGATGTTGCTATGCCAAATCGATTTAAAAAACAGCTCGAAATTTTCGAAAATAATCCAAATTTAGATATTTGTGGTTCGTGGGTTGGCGAATTTGAAAATGACGAAAACGAAATTTATGCTTACCGAAAACTTCCGCAAAATCACGATGAAATCGCTAAATTTGCCAAAATGCGCTCCCCTTTAAATCACCCAAGTGTGATGTTTAAGAAATCAAGCGTTTTAAAAGCTGGAAGTTATCAAAAAGCATTAATGACAGAAGATTATTTTTTGTGGGTTAGAATGCTTTTGGACGGAGCGAAATTTTACAATATCCCTGAAATGCTAGTAAAAATGCGAGCAGGCAAATCACAACTAAGCCGTCGCGGTGGCCTAAAATACGCTATTAGCGAATTCAAAGTTCAAAGAGAATTTTATAAGCTTAGATTTTTAAATTTTTATGAATTCTTGCGAAATACTAGTGTCAAATTTATCGTTCGTTTGCTCCCAAAAGCGATTTTATCAAAAATTTACTCACTTTTGCGAAGTAAAAATTAGATTCATTTTGCGACATTTGCAACACTTTCAAAAACGCCAACTGCGAAAGAGTGATAAAAACTTTGCAAAATTTGGGGATTGATTATAAATTTTTAAATTTATAACTCTTTTTTAAATTTAATCCGACCAAGTAAATTTTACCAAAAATTAAAAGCAAAAGTAAGCATAAATGCACAATTTTTACTTATTTTTTGCTAAATTTAAGCTATAAAAATGTATAATCAAAATTCTTTTTCATTGTGCGCTCGTAGCTCAGCTGGATAGAGCATTTGATTGCGGTTCAAAAGGTCAGGGATTCGAATTCCTTCGGGCGCACCACTTTCTACACAATAAATTTTATCAAATTTGCTTAAAATAAAATCTGCAAATTAGAAGACAGGTACAACAAGCACATAACTTAAATTTCGAAATCAAGGCTTTTTTGCGATTTACAGAGATTTTTTTGACAAAAATTTTAAAAAATATTTTGCTATTATTTACGGAATTTATCTGATCGGCTATTTTGCATTATTAAGAGCAAATATTAGCTATAAAGATGATTTGCGTAGAGCAGTAGATGGGGTTCCGGGATTTTTAGATCCTGTTTATGGATATAGCCGTTATGGAAGCGAATTTTTTACCAAAATCATCCACATGGATTTTACTTTTAATACAGACATTTCGCCGATTCCACAATTAGTAGCATTAGGCATAGTTAGTTTAGCTTCATTAGCACTTTGCAAAATTTTTACTAATAAACTAAATTTTATGACAGTTTTGGCAACTGTGCCTGTTGGACTAAGTCCATTTTATTTAGAAAATATGAGCTTTAAATTTGATTCACCGTTTATGGCAATAGCATTAGCGTTGATGATTTTTCCATTTTTATTTGTCAAAAGATTGCCACTTTTTGCCATTATTTCGCTATTTTCTGTTTTGATTATGTCTATGACATATCAAGCAGCAAATGGTGTTTTTATAATCATAAGTATATTTTTGGCTCTAAAAATGGCTCTTGAAGGTAAAAATGGAATAAAATTTTTAAACTTTGCCTTGTAGCACTTGTATGTTTTATTTTGCCACTACTATTTTATAAAATCGCTCTTCTTAAAGCAGTTACAGCAGGTTACGCTGGCACAGCAGTATCTGATAGTTTATTAGATTCCATTTATATAAATATTTTATATACCTTATCTGTGCCGACATTAGCTTTAAACGGCTCCCAAAATGTAAATGAAATATTTTTAAAATTTTCACTTAGATATCTACTCATAGCATTTATCATATTTATGGTTTATAAAAGCAAAATAAACAAAATTCTAGCCCTATTTTTAACTATTATTTGTATAGTAGTTAGTTTTGTGTTGCAAACAGGGGCTTATTTAGTCTTATCAAACCCTACTTTTGTCCCAAGAGTCTTTATGGGTTTTGGAGTTATTGTTTCTATTATTTTCCTAGGTTGCATAGATCGTGGCATAAAACCAATAAAAGCAGCGGTAAATGCTTGCGTAATTTTTACTGCTTATTTTTTAATCATACAATCATCTGCTTACGCAAATGCCTTAGAAGCTCAATATAACTACAATTATCAACGGATGAGTGCCATGCAAAACGACTTAAATCGCATTACTCCACTCGAAGGAAAATATAAGGTATGGATAGAAAATAAGCCTATTCGCTTCGCTCCTGTCACTATAAACGCATCACGAAATTATCCCATAATACCTCTTTTGGTTACATCTAGACTAGGCAGAAATTATTTTTGGTCATCAGATTGGAATTATCCATTTTATGGATTTGATGGAAAATATTTTCATGGTGGAAGTTTTAGAAAAGAAGATGGCATTTACTATACACCAAACGGAAATTTTCAATTTTCCGATGAAGCCTACGATGCTATGAAATGCACAGGCGAACCACTTCGCGAAATAAAAACTCGCTTACATACGATTACAGAATATCCAGAAGCTTGTTTTATAGTAAATTATTCTTGGTGACAAAACCCTATTTTGTTTAGATTTAATATTACAAAAAACAGTGCCGAATTCTATAAATAAAATTCGGCACGCTAAATTTCACCTAAATTTATCTTCCAAAAATTTTGCCAAATTTGGCTTGGAGTTTGTCTAAAAATCCCTTTTTTGTAACAAGCCCTTCGATAAATTCGTCATAAGTCGTATTGTTGGCGTGCAAAAACCCCTCCAAATACTCATAGCTAGCCTTTATGCCGGAGCTATTTTCGATCTCGACTAGTTTTTTGTAAATCGGCTCGATTTGCTGGATTATCTCGGCTGGCGCTGGCGTGCGAAATGCCGTATGCTCCGATATAGCCGTGTGTCCGACGACCTTTTTGGTATGCGGGTCGATGACTTGATCGAGCTTGGCGATGACCCAGTAATACCTGCCGTCTTTGGCTAGATTTTTCACCGCAGCCGTAAATGGTCTGCCCTTAGAAATGCTATCCCACATTAGCTTAAATGCGATTTTTGGCATATCTGGATGCCTGACGATAGAGTGTGGTTTGCCGATGAGTTCGCCCTCGCTATATCCGCTAACCTCCAAAAAATAATCATTGACATAGGTAATGATACCGCGAGGATCCGTCTTTGAGATGATGATTTTGCTGAAATCCAACTCGATTTGTTCATCTATGGGAACAGGTCTTTCCATACTTACCTCCTATTTTTGTATATATTATCCTTTTTGTTCTGGTATTTTAACATAAATTTTATAAATTTGTGTTATAATAGCGATTTATATTAATTCAACCAAAGGAAATTTCCAGTGAATAAAGCGGATACTATAAAAGCTGTTGAGAGATTTGTAAATTCGCAAGAAATGATGATGTTTCGCGTCAAAAAAGGGATTTATCAGGACTCAGCGCAAAATTTAGAGCAGGTATTTGCTCCGTTTAAGGATTTTTACTCGTTTTTGAAAAATCCTGCTAATAAATTGCAAGAGTTACTTGGAAATGTCGCGTATGATTCGATCGTGAGCTTTACAGAATCTAGCATTGAGCATTGTGATAAGATCTGGGGCACATATTTTGTCGAAACAAAGGGTTTGTTTAAATCAGGCATAAAATATGTCGAACCTGACTTCGTAGCGAAGGAAAAAGCCAAAGCTTACTACGACGATTTGGTCAAAAACAACGAAAAATTAATGGAATACATCGATATCGGATTACAACGCTTACACAGCCTGGAAGATAAATTATTTTTGTAATTTTATAAATTTGATATTAAATTTATGGTTGCGCGGAGTGCGCAACCTTTTTATTTGCCCTCTTTTTCAGCTTTAATCTTAGCCAAAAACATACCGATTTCATCTTTTACACGAAGTTTCTCTCTTTTTAGAGAATCCACTTCTAAATCGCTCATATGCACTCTGCCCTCGACTGCGGCTGCGATTTGATGATCTAAATCATCGTGTTTTTCAAACAACGCATCAAAGCGTGCATTTTTGCCTTTAAGTTCAGTGATTAAATCTCTGTATTCGTGAAACATAACATATCCTTTTCTTTGAAATAGCCTACTAGTCTAGCATAAAAGGGCTTAAAATTCGTATATATTGCAACGAAAGAAAAAATTTATATTCGTAACACCAAAATTCAATTAATATTAAAATTTAGTCGCTATAATACTAATCCATTTTTAATAATATTCAAGGAGAATTTTATGTTTAAAAAAGCACTTTTATTCGTTGCATTGTGCATGTGTGTAAATGCCCACCAAATCGTTATCCAAAACATCGACACGAACAAATACGAAGTCAAATTTTGGGCTCATGGCGAGTATGAAAAATACGCCAGCGAGCAATTAATCGCAGCTAACGGCTACGATGAAAATTTAAAACCTATCAAAACAGGAATTGATTATAAATTTGACGACGCAAACGCCACGCCTGTCGTGCTGACAGCCAGCAAACCAGCTGTAATGAGCGGAATTTACGACGCTGGGTATTGGATAGAAACCGATGAGGGCGGAAGCTTCGTCAAAGGCGGGTTAAAGAGCGTTAAAGGCGCAGTTTTTGCAAATTCAAGAAGCCTAAAAATAGGTAAAACTTATTTTTCGTGGAACGAAGCAATGCTAAGCCCGATAGGCCTTGATTTCGAAATCATCGCTCTTACAAATCCATTTTCACTAAAAGAGGGCGACAAACTCCCTGTTTTGGTGCTCAAAAACGGCAAACCTTCGCCAAAAACAAAATTTGAAGTTGGTGTGCATGAGGACTGGGAATTTAGCACAAATGAATTTGGTATCGCGCTAATCCCAGTCGAAAAAGGGCTAAATGTAATCGCTGCCAAAAGCGCTAGGAGCGAGTATTCAGACCCAAATGCCAACAAACTCTTAATCCAAACCTCAATCACATTTGAGCTTAAATGAGAGTTTTAATTAGCGTTTTGTTTTGCGCTATTTTGGCGTTTGCGCACGGTATTAGCTACAATATTACGCATGATAAAGCCGTGATAATCAATGCGAATTTTGCCACTTCTATCCCAGCCAAACACGCCAAAGTGCGCATTTATCAGGGTGAAAGTGCGCTTGCTATGCAAATCGCGCAGACGGACGAAAACGGCAAACTAGCCTTTTTGCCACCTGCGCCCGGGAAATACCGCGTCGAAATAAGCGCGCAGAGCGACCACGGCGAGCACAGAAGCGAATTTAGCGTAGATATTGATGAGAATTTTGGCGTTAGCAAATACGATGAGCTAGCCTTTGCGAAATATCAAGGCCTACTTAGCGTGATTGGCATTATTTTTGGACTTTTTGGCATTATTGCATTATTAAAAAGTAAAAAACGCGCGATTTAGCGCGAATTCAGGGTTAAATTTAGATAAATTTTATGTTCTCTTCCAAATTTCTGCTTAAATTTAGCCCTTTTTAAATTTCCCAGCGCATTTGATACCAGCTTTTATCGCCGAATTTTGACTTACAAATTCCCTCATTTACAAAGCCAAATTTTTCGTAAAATTTCACCAAACGCTCTTCGCAGGTTAGCACGATTCCGCTTTTTGCGCGCGCTATGGCGTGTGTTTGCAGGGTGCCTATCAGCGCAGAGCCAATCCCACAATCCCTAAATTCTGGCACCACGCCAAGGCTTAGCCCCATTAGCCACGCGCCGTCTTTGTCGTAAAATTTAGTGCCAAAAAACATATCATCATCGAAATTTCGCTCATTTGTGCATAGCGACACAATCTCGCCTATGATTTGATTATTTTCGCAGGCTACGAAAATATCATCAGCGAATTTCACCAAAAACTCGCCAAAAGCCTCTTTGCTGACCCTTTGATTTGGCGGAAATGAAATGTCCTCTATGGCTTTGATAGCGTCTAAATCCGCGGTTTTCGCGCTTCGTATTTGCATAAATACTCCGAATTTTAAAATTTGAAGGAATTTAGGATTGCTAAATTTAGCCAAAGGCCAAATTTAGCAAAATTTTTGAGTTAAATTAGTTTTTAAACGATTCGATATACGCGTTTAAAACGCCGATTTGATCGTCGCTTATGCGAAGTTGGCCTCTCATCACTGCGCCCATACCATAATATCCCTTGCCGTCGTTTGCAGTGCCGTCTTTTAGGGCGTGGAGCTTCTCTAATCTCTCTTCGCTAGATAAATTTACGATAGGTGGGACTTTTGTGTAGGTTTTTTCGCCTTTTGCGCCGTGGCAAGCCACGCAGGTTTTATACAGCAATGCGCCTTGTTCTGCCACTTCTGGGCTTATGCTAGGTGCAGGAGCGGCTGCGGTTGCGTTCGTATCAGCTGTGGTTTCACCTGCCTCAGTAGCGTTTGCCTCGGCACTCGCCTCTGCACTTGGCTGGGCAGCAGTCGCGTTTGCCTCGGCTGCGACCTCGCTATTAGCGTTTGTTTCGCTTGCATTAGCAGGAGTCATATATGCGCCTAAATCCAAATTCGCCGCGTCTGGCATGGTTTCTACCGTGAGCTCTGGTGCCCCGTAAGACAAAGAGCCCAAACAAAATACCGCGCAAGATATTAAAAACAATTTTCTTTTCATTTTTACCCCTTTCATAAAAACATAGGATTATAGCGTAAAATTTTAATAAATTTTAAATTATTTCAAAAATTTTGGGTTAAATTTTGCATTTAAATTTAACCCAAATTTTGCCCTAAATAAGGCATTATTCGTTTATGCGCTCTGGGCCAATGTAGAGTTGGCGAGGGCGGACAATTTTGATAGTTTCTTGCTCTTTGAGCTCTATCCATTGCGCCATCCAGCCAGGACTTCGTCCCATTACGAAGATTACGGCAAACATTTCTGTCGGGATTCCGAGCGCTTTTAGGATTAGACCTGAGTTGAAATCGACATTTGGATAGAGGTTGCGAGATACGAAATATTCGTCATTTAGCACGATTTCTTCTAATCTATTTGCCACACGGATTAAATTCGTATCGATTCCGATCTCTTCGATTAGCTGATTTCGCAGACCTTTTAGCACCTTGGCGCGCGGATCGTAATTTTTATAGACGCGGTGTCCAAAGCCCATTAGGCGGAACGGATCGGATTTATCCTTGGCTTTGGCGATGTATTTATCGACATTTTCTGGTGTGCCTATCATTTCTAGCTGGCGAATTACGCTTTCGTTCGCCCCGCCGTGCGCGTGTCCCCACAGAGCGCCGATACCTGCGCTTATGCACGCATAAGGGTGAGCGTGAGTAGAACCCACAGTGCGCACCGTCGTCGTTGAGGCGTTTTGCTCGTGGTCAGCGTGGAGCATAAGCACGCTATCTAGGGCTTTAACCTCGATTGGTTTGAGATCGACATGCGAGTGTGGGAAGCTTCGCATCATATACAAGAAATTTTCCGTAAATCCGCGCGCCAAATCAGGGTAAATGATAGGATAGCCCTTGGAGTGGCGATAATAAAATGCTGCTAATGTTGGCATTTTGGCTACTAATCGTTTTGCCATTTCCATATATTCATTTGGATCATCAAAGCTCATATCCTTAGAGTAATACGCGCTAAGCGTGGCGATACATGCCTGCAAAACCGCCATAGGGTGGGCGCGATCTGGAAATGCGTCGAAAAGTTTTAGGATTTTTTCGTTGATAAATGAGCGGGTTTTGAGCTCGTATAAAAACGCGTTGTATTCGTCCTTGCTAGGCAGTTTTTTATTTAGTAGTAGATACACGACATCGAGGTAGCGTTTGTTTTGCGCTAGCCACGCGATATCGTATCCGCGGTGCATGAGCTCGCCCTTTTCGCCGTCAATGTATGTAATCGAGCTTTTGCACATGGCTGTGGAAGTGTAGCCCCTATCTAGGGTAAACATTCCAGTGTCTTTGTAAAAATTCGAAATGTCAATTACGCTAGGACCCATTGTGCCATCAAGGATTGGGAAGTCGTATGTCGCGCCATTGCGGTTGTCGCGCAAGGTAACGGAGTTGGAAAATTGAGTTTCGCTCATCATCGCCCCTTTTAAAAAATCTAATCCGTGGATTATAGCTAAAATTTATGTAGTTTTAATAAACAAAATGCACGCAAAATTTCATCAAATTTAGCTTTTTTCTAGCCTTGGCTTGCTAAAATGCGAGGTTTAGGAGAGTTTATGAGAGTATTTGTGTGCGCCACGAAGTCCGAGGCGCAGGGTCTGGTGGAGAGATTTAGACTAAAAAAAAGTAGCGTTAAATTTGGCGAAAAAAGCGTCAATGTGTGGCTAGGTGAGGGAATTTTGCTTTTTATCTGCGGTGTGGGTTTTGGCAAAAACGGCGAAAACGCGCAAATTTTTGGCGAAATTTTGGCGAAATTTAGCCCCAAAACAGCCATAAATTTTGGAATTTGTGGTTGTAATAGCGATGAAATCAGTGTCGGCGAGGGGTTTTTGTGGGGCGAAAACAGTGCGCCAAAAGGGGTGAGTCTAATCTGCGTTAGCACCCCGCAAACTACGAAAATTTCGGCACCCACGATAAGTTTATACGATATGGAAAGCGCGAAATTCAAAGAAATTTGCGCTAAATTTGGCGTGAAATTTAAAATTTACAAGGTCGTAAGCGATCATTTAATCGACGCTAAAATCGACAAGGCCAGCACTTGTGCGCTACTTAGGGCGCATGTGGAAAAAATAGGAGAGTTATGAGTGAAATAAATGACGAGTTCAAACTCGCACTAAACGCCGAAAATAGCGAGCTTTTGCGCGAATTTTTTCTATCGGGGCATTTTAGCTTCCAAGAGCGCAAGCAAATCGCCGAAATTTGCGCTGATTTGCAGGCTTGGGGCGAAAATGTGGGGGAAATTTTAAAATTAGCGAAATTTGGCGAAAATCGTGGCGTAAATTTTGCTTCGAATTTCAGCAGGAATCCTAGCGCAAATTTTAGCGGAAATTCTAACACAAATTTCAGCGAAAATCCTAGCGTAAATTCAGAGCCAAATTTACAATCCAAACCCGCCTCAAACCACGCTTGCAAGCAGGTTTTCGCGCGCATAAAATCCGCGTATGAGCTAATCAAATCGCGCCCGCCCGCGTATGAAAATTTCACTCCGCACTATACGCCCAAACGCTACGAAATATCGCGTTTTGCGGGCGAAAAGCTAGCCCTTGGTCGCTGTCCTGTCGCTAGCGAGGGGACGCGCTGTTGCAATCTACTCACGCTCGATGCGATCAATTCGTGCGGGTTTGACTGCTCGTATTGCGCGATTGGCTCGTTTTACAAAAACGGCGTCGTGGGATTTGATGAAAATTTCGGCGCAAATCTAGCGAAACTGCACCTTGATAGTGATAAAATTTATCATATCGGCACAGGTCAGAGCTCGGATTCGCTCATGTGGGGCGATAATTTCGGCATTTTAAGCGCGCTAAATTCCTTCGCCAGAGCGCATGAAAATGTGATTTTAGAGCTAAAAAGCAAGTCGAATAATATTTCCTTTTTTTTGCAAAACGACATTTCGCGCAACATCATCGTGACATTTTCGCTAAATCCGCAAATCATTATCGAAAATGAAGAACATCTCAGCGCTAGCCTAGATGAGCGCTTAAATGCTGCCAAAAAACTGGCGCAAAAGGGCATTTTGGTGGGATTTCACTTTCACCCGATGATTTATTTCGAAGGTTGGCGTGATGAATACAGCGTGATTTTTGCGCGATTGGTGCGTGAATTTGACCCTAGTAGCGTAGCACTTGTATCCTTTGGCACGCTGACATTTATAAAACCAGTTATCAAAAAACTGCGCGCCAGAGGTTTAGAGAGCAAAATTTTGCAAATGCCATTTTCGCAGGCAAACGGCAAAATTTCATACCCTAAAAATATCAAACTCGAAATGTTTAAATTCGCCTATTCTAGCCTGCGCGCGTGGCATGAGGAAGTATTTTTTTATCTTTGCATGGAGGACGAGGCGCTCTGGGGCGAGGTTTTTGGGCGCGAGTTTGCCAGCAACGACGAATTCGAGCGCGCGATGAAAGAGGCGTATATGCGCAAAATAAAGGAAAATCTATGAAAAAAGCGTTGATTACGGGCGCAGGTGGCGGGATCGGCAGTGCGATAGCGCGGAAATTTAGCCAAAACGGCTTTGAAATTGTAACCTTGAATTCGAGATTTGAGGATACTGCCTCGCTTAAAAAAGAGCTAGCAAATTTGAGCAAAGAGAGCTTTGATACTGTGATTTTATGCGCTGGCGTGGGCAATTTCGACCCTTTTGAGGCGGTAAGCGGGGACGAGATTTCGCGCGTGATAAGCGTGAATTTAAGCGCAAATTTGATAATCCTAAATGCGCTAATCAATTCGCTCAAACGCTCGCACGCCCATATCATCGGCATTGCTTCGATTGAGGCGCACAGACACTCGCGATTTAGCGCGCTGTATTCGGCTTCTAAGGCGGGACTAAGAGCGTTTTTGCTATGTTTGTTTGAAGAGTATCGCAAGGATTTGCGCGTAACTTGCATAAGCCCCGATATGACGCAAACGCCATTTTTTGCAGATTTGCGCTTTGAGCCGAGCAGTGATGAGCGCGCCTATATCGACCCAGACGAGATTGCAAATTTCGCCTATGAGGCGTATAAAACCAAGTCAAATTTGAGCGAAATCGTAATTCGCCCGCGTATCGTAGGGATAAAAAAGAAAAATTAATCCGTTAAAAATTCGAGAAATTTTGCCTCATCGAAGCTTCTAAAATGGCTGAAATTCTCGAATTTCGCTGAATTTAAAAGCAAAGCAGAGCGCCCAAAGCCGATGATTTTGCGCGCTATTGCACCGGAGCGAAGCCACGCGGTAAAGATTGAGTTATACGCCAAATCCTCGCACTCTCCGTCGCAGATGATTACAGCGTCGTTTCCATAGAGGCTATCGTCGCTGACATCGGCCCTCACGCAGGCTTTTTGCGCGCTTTGCACGGCTTCTTTGAGCGCATAGATTCGCACTTTGTGCTGGCAAGCACTTAGGGCGTTTAAAATTTGGGCTAGGTTTAAAAGTGAGAAATTATCATAGATTACAACGGCGATTTTCACGGATTTCCTTTAAATTTTTACGCGATTTTAATTAAATTTTGTTTAAAATTCCATATTTTTATAAGGAGAAAATATGATATACGAAGATGATATAATTTTTATCGAGCGCGAAGAGAGCGAAATCCCGTGGATTAAAATTTTCGCCAAAACTAAGGCAAAGGAGATTACGGATTTGCCAAGCGAGCAGATTGCGCACCTTTGGGCGGCTGTTTTGGAGTGCGAAAGAAGCATGCGAGACTTCTACAACCCCGATAAAATCAATATCGCAAGCTTCGCAAACTATGTGCCCAAAGTCCATATTCACCTGCAAGCTAGGTTTAAAAACGACAGCTTTTTCCCCGAGAGTATGTGGGGCAAAAAAATGCGAAAAGCCAAACTCGATTTGCCAAATTTCGACGAATTTGCCCAAATTTTAAGCGCAAATTTAAAGATAGCGTTTAAGTAGGTTTTGATTTATTTCTACGCAGATAAAACAGAGCCAAAAGCAAAATTAGCGCGCAAAATCCGCTGATAAAAAAGCCGAATTTCGCGCCAAATTTATCTGTGAAAAACCCCGCAAAAAGCGCGCCAAATGGCGTGCTTCCTAAGAAAAATAGAGTGTAGATACTCATTATCCTGCCGCGAAATTCGTTGCTGGTGTGCATTTGCACGGTCGAGTTCATCGACGAGTTTGTCAAAACGAAAAAAAATCCAAGCAGCGCGATTAGCGTGGCATTGTAAGCAAAGCTCGCCACAGCCCCAGCCAGCGCACAGATTACGCACACAAGCACGGCGCAAATGCGGATAGATTTCAGCGACAAATTCCCGAAACTAGCCACGCACAATGCCCCACACAGCGCCCCAAGCCCCAAAATCGACATTAAATACCCAAAATACCGCTCGCCCTGAGCCAAATCGAATTTCACAAAGGCTGAAATTGTGATATTGTAATTAGGTATGAAGGTCGATAAAATCAGCACAATAAACAAAATTTCGCTTAAAATTTTTTTAGAAAGCATATACGAAAAGCCCTGTTTGATGAGTGCTAGGGGTCTTAAATTCGGGCGCGACACTTTGCTAGCAGGCTCGGAAATTTTGACAAAAAATAGCGAGATAATGACGGCTAAAAAGCTAATAGCATTTATCACGAAGCACCATTTCGCGCCAAAGTGCGCCATTATCAGCCCTGCAAGCGCAGGTCCTGTGATACGGGCTAGGTTGAAAGAGATTGAATTCAGCGCAACTGCGTTTGGAAGCTCGGAGCTAGAAGCGATGAGCGAGCGCACGAGGGCTTGGCGCGAGGGCGAGTCAAACGCCGTAAATACGCCGTTTATGAGGGAAAGCGTGAAAATGTTTGCGAAGCTAAACGCCTCAAACCACGCCAAAAGGGCGAAAATGCACGCTATACTCATCATGCCGATTTGCGCGCACAAAAGTATGCGAAGCTTGTCAAAGCGATCGAGCAAAACGCCCGAGAATAGCGTAAATAGTAGCGAGGGTAAAAACTGCGCGAGGCTAACAAGCCCCACCTTAAAGGGGTCATGCGTGAGCGTGAGCGCAATCCACGGAAGCGCGATTGTTTGCATCCACGAGCCGATTAATGAGAGATTCATGCCAATCCAATAAAGCCTGAAATTGCGGTATTTGAGGGAGTGAAATGGATTTCTCATAAATTTTCCTTGCCAAATTTGGGCTAAATTTTACTCATAAATTTCGAAAATTTCGCTGAAATATGGGGTTTGGATAGGGCAAAATTTCGCCACGACAGCGACTGCGCGTCGCTTGATTGTCATTGCGAGGAAATTTTGGCTGATTTGTCATTGCGAGAAATACAAAGTATTTCGAAGCAATCTACGAGCGACAATCATCAAAATCTGAATTTTGTGTCATTGCGAGCATAGCGAAGCAATCCAGTAAAATTTAAAGCAAAATTCCACTTAAATTTTTGAAATTCTGCAAAAACACTGCGCCGAAATTTTATATTCGTAGATTGCTTCGTCGCTAACGCTTCTCGCAATGACAAATAAAAGGCAAGAAAATTTCTCTGGATTGCTTCGCTCGTTACACTCGCTCGCAATGACAGCAAATTTGGCGCAAGGAATTTTAAACTCGTAGATTGCTTCGTCGCTTTGCTCCTCGCAATGACAAAATAAACGCTTCAAAAATTCTCGCTATGACAATGGTTCGCGTATCGGGGTAGTATCCCCGACTTGCGAAGCGCAATGATAGATTATCGTCATTGCGAGGAGCTGTTTAATGCGCTAAATTTCACAAACTTATCTATTTAAAATCATTGATTTTAGTATGCGTTTGCCTGCCTCAACGCCCGGCTGGTCGTAGGTATTCACGCCCAAAATCGCCCCAACCCCGCTAGTTAGCAGCTCAAAATAATAAAACAAAAATCCAGCATCTGTCTCATCTAGCGCGCCCACTTCGATGACATCGACGCTCACGCCCTCGTTTATCACAGCTTGCGCGGTCGCGTCGCACTGGAAATTTAGCACACTCTCCAAGCTTAGATCATTTACAAAGTCGCAACTAGCCAAATTTCCCAAGCTCAAATTTGGGATTTTTCGCGATGTGCCGGAGTTTTTTAGCTTCATAAATGTTACTGTTTTATCCTTCACGCCGTCCATGATAAGCTGCAAGAAGCTGTGCTGATCGCGCGAGCCAACTAGCCCTACTGGGGTAAGCCCGTAGCGCGTGTAGCCGATTTTTTTGCCGATACTCTCCGCCCAGAGCTGGACATACCAGTCGTTGAAGGCTTTGAGCCTGTCGCAATAGCTGAAAATCACATTGATTGTGGCATTTTTGTGAGTGGCGTAGTGGCGGGCTTTTTGCACGACTTCGTTATTTTCTAAATTTTCGAAATTTCCGTTTAGGATTTCGCCTAGAAACCTTTCTTGCGCCATTTTTGCGCCAGCTAGCAAAGCGCGCGCATCAAGCCCAAGAGCGAGAGCTGGCACGAGGCCGACTGCGCTAAGCACGCTAAATCGCCCGCCCACATTGGCTGGCATATTTATCACGGTGGCGTTTTGGCTTTTTGCGTAGGTTTCTAACGCCGAATTTGGATCTGTGATAAAGATGAAATTACGACTCAAATCCTGCGCGCCAAACTCATCTAAAATGACCTTAAATAGCGAAATGGTTTCGATTGTGGTGCCGGATTTGGACGAGATGATAAAGAGCGTATCGTTAAATTTGAGCCCATTTAAGGCGTTTTTGACGCTAAAATCGTCTAAATTATCTAAAATTTCAAATCTTAAATTTGACTCTATTTTTTCGCGTAGCATTTCGTAAAACGCCCTTACACCCACGCTCGAACCGCCGATTCCTACGACTACGACAGCGCTAAAATTTTTGCCAGCTAAAAACTCGCTAGCCTGCGCAATCGCGCTCTCGCCGCTATTTGGTAGGTGATAATACCCGATCTCGCCACCTTCGAATTCATCTTTTAGCGCCAAAGCAACATTTTTTAGCGCGTCGTTTTTGGCTTTGGTGAAAAAAAGTTTATTTTTTATCATTTTTTTTCTTTGCAAATTCTTTTTCATAAAAATACTTCGTCGCCTCGACATAACCCTCCACAGAGCCACAATCAAAGCGTTTTCCCTTGAATTTATACGCCATTACGACGCCGTTTTTGGCCTGCTCTAAGAGTGCGTCGGTGATTTGGATTTCGCCGTTTTTGCCAGCTGGCGTGCGCTCGATGATATCGAAAATATCAGGCGTGAGTATGTATCTGCCAATGATCGCTAGGTTTGATGGGGCGTCCTTTGGGGCTGGTTTTTCGACCATATCGCTAACCATAATCAAATCATCGCTGATACTTTTGCCTGCGATTACGCCGTATTTGCTGACATCTTCTTTTTCTACTTCCATTACGGCTACGATTGAGCAACGATATTTCTCGTAAATTTTAACCATTTGTGCTAGCACGCCTTCGCCAGCGGTGTTTATACACAAATCATCAGCCAAAACTACGCCAAATGGCTCATCTCTAACGAGAGTTTTGCCTGTAAAAATCGCGTGTCCTAGCCCTCTCATATCCTCTTGACGGGTAAATGAAAACTGACAAGATGACATTAAATTTCTAATATCATTTAGTAAATATTCCTTGCTTGTGCCTTTTATTTGGTCTTCTAGCTCATAGCTTCTATCGAAATAATCCTCCAAAGCGCGTTTTCCACGCCCTGTAACAAATGCCATATTATTCATACCAGCTTCTAACGCCTCATCTACGCCATAGTGAATTAGCGGTTTTGTAAGGATTGGAAGCATTTCCTTAGGTAGCGATTTTGTGGCTGGCAAAAAGCGTGTGCCATACCCCGCAGCAGGAAATAAGCAAGTCTTAATCATGATTGTATCCTTTTGAAATTTTGTAAAATTTAAATTATAGCGCAAAAAGATAAAATTTTGAGAATTTTAAACAAGGATTTGCTAAAATTCGGCTTTTTAAATATTTTGCGCGAATTTGCATAAAAAGGTTAAAATGACATACGCTTCACTAATTTGCTTTATAATTTCACTTTTTTTGGCTAAATTTTTACACAAAAAATGGCTTTTGGGCGTTGCTTGTGCGGGAATTTTTGTGTATATTTTAGCCTTTGTTTTTGATACGATTTTGCTTATCTATCTTGGCAAACATTTTGGATTTTATGTCGTTACATTTATAAAAACATCTTTGCAAGGCGCGCCGTTTTCGACCTTTGCAAAAGAGCTCGCGCTTCTTGGTTGCGTGATTTTGGCGATTTTGCTTTTTTGCGTGATTTTTTACCAAAAAATTTCGCCAAAACTTAGCAAAAATATCAAATTTATACCGATTTTTGCGATATTTTTCATAACAGCTTTTTTGACAAATCCGCTTTATATAAACGCAAAAGAGCTTTATGAGATTTACAATCCCCCTGTGGCTAAATTTAAAAAAGCAGTTTATCCTTTTGTCGCTGTTCCTAAGCCCAAACAAGCGGCCAAAAATAAAAATATAGTCTATATTTATTTGGAGAGTTTTGATAGGGATTATTTAAATTCTAAAATTTATCCAAATTTGACGCCGAATTTATCCGCCCTAACTAACAAAATCGACTTTACAAACACCACGCAGGTAATCGATACTGAATTTACGCTAAAAGGGCTTTTTGGGTCGCATTGCGCGCTAAATTATATGTTTGTATTCGGCAAAAACGATGATGAGAAATTTTCGCAAAATATCAAATGCGCCAGCGATATTTTAAAAGAGCAAGGATATTATCTGTATTTTATGAAAGGTGCTGATTTAGAATATCAAGATACAAGAATTTTTTTAAAACAACGAAATTATGACGAAATGAAAGGCAAAAGCGAAATTTTAAAATCTGGCGAAAAAAGCCTAAACGAGTGGGGCGTAAATGATGACGATATGCTTGAAACAGCGTGGGAGGACTTTGTGCGCCTTTCGAAAGAAAAAAAGAATTTCTTGCAGACGCTTTTGACGATAGGAACTCACGCGCCAAATGGATTTTTATCCAAAAATTGCGAAAATTTGCCCTTTGCCAGCGATAGCCAAATGCAAAAAGCAGCGCATTGCACCGATTTTTTAGTCGGCAAATTTATAGATAAAATTCGCGCTTCGGAATTTAGCAAAGACACTATTATAGTTTTGCAAAACGATCACCCGCTTTTTTATTCTCGCGATAAACACGGCAAAAAATTGCAGAATTCAAAAAACCTTTTTGTGATTTTAGACGATGACATAAACGGCACCATAACGATAGACAAAAAAGGCACTTCGTTTGATACTTTTACCACTCTGCTTGGGTACATGGGGATACTAGACGAGATGAATTTGGGGAGAAATTTACTAATGGCGGATAGTTTGCCTTTCGAAGATGACAATGAAATTTACAAAAAAGCCTCACGGATTTTTACCGAGATTTCGTATGATGAGATAATGCGCGATTCCAAAATCTATACAGATTAAAAATTTCGGAATTCGTAGCGCAATACTCTCATAAACTCTCCTAAATCTCGCATTTTAGCAAAATAGACTAAGTTAAATTCTGTGAAAATTTTATAAATTAAAATCACCAAACACCAAATTTGCTGTCATTACGCTTCGCAAGCTGTGAATACTGCCCCAAACACGCTAGCTATTGTCATTGTGAGCGAGCGTAATGAGCGAAGCAATCCAGGGAAATTCAAATAAATTTTATTAATTTTCAAATTCTATCTAAATTTTACTGGATTGCTTCGAAATACTTCGTATTTCTCGCAATGACACGAAATTCAGATTTTGGTGATTGTCGCTCGTAGACTGCTTCGCTTTCTGCGAAAGCTCGCAATGACAGATTAGACAAATTTGTTCCCCATTGTCATTGCGAGAAGCGTTAGCGACGAAGCAATCCAGGGAAATTCCCTTGCCTCTAATTAGCATTGCAAGGAGCGTTAGCGACGAAGCAATCTACGAGTTAAAATAACCAAACGCTGAATTTGCTGTCATTATGAGCGCACAACGCACACCAAACCGCCAAATTCCACACCCGCAAACCACGCAAAAATGGGCTTTTTTTATAAAATTTTAAATTTTTTTCAAATTTTTTGCAAAAACAATTGCATTTTTTAATTTTTTTTGCTATAATCCACGCAAGTTTTACATATATGTATGTAAAATGAAATCTATTTACAAGGAGGAAACCATGAGAAAAGGTTTCACTATGATCGAGTTGATCTTTGTTATCGTTATTTTAGGTATCTTAGCAGCTGTTGCTATCCCAAGACTAGCAGCTACGAGAGATGATGCTGAGATTTCAAAAGCAGCTACAAACCTAAGCACAGTCGTAAGTGATGTAACAGCTTACTATACATCAAAAACTAATTTTAATAGCGATATGAAAAAAATGACAAATGTAAGCTTAAATATTGGCACTGGTGATACTTTTGCTGGTACTTTACAAGTAAAAGGCAAAGATTGTATTAAAATTACCGCAGTCGAACCTACTGCTGCTAATGTTGCTTATGTTCAAGTAACAGAGGTAAAAACTAATGCAGATGCGCTATGCGGTGTATTAGCACAAGTTCCAGCTGTCGAAAAAATGCTAACAGCAGAAGACGCTAATATTACAGGCGAAAAAGGTGTATACCCAGTCGGCGGAAGCAATGTTGTTTATTAATAAATAAACTTAATAAACTTCTTTTAGCCCTGAGCTTCGGCTCGGGGCTTTTTTTTGTGGGAAATGCAAAAGTATAAAAACTTTGCATACCAAAGCGATTAAAGCCAAATAATCAAGGTAAATTAAATTTTTTCAAATTTTAGAAATGATAAACAAAATTGTATATAATAGATTTTTTATTTTCACATCATCGATATTATTATTTATAATTTTTCATAAAAGTTTAACGGGTGATTTTTTACCTACAACTGAAACAAAGGATATATGGTTCTATTCTGGTCTTGCAACTATGATTATATCTTTGCTTTTTATAGAGCCTTTTTATACTTCTCCAAAAAATGTATTTACAAATTCATTTGCGTTAGTTATGGTTTATTTAGCTGTTAAAAACAATTATGCAAACAATACTCTTTGGTGGATTATTTTTTCTTTTTTTATCAGTATATTATTTCTCTCTATTGTAGTAATAATACTAGGAGATTATGGAAAAAACCAAAGCGAAAACAATATATTAAATATCGTAACTGATAATATAAAAAAATTTATAATAATTTTTGGGCAAGGTAAATTATTATATTCTATTGTTTTTATATCCACTTTGTTGTTATATTATAAAAACGATGATTTTAACATTTTTATTTGGTTTATTTTTTGGTTTTTTATTTTATTAATTGATCCTAAGAAGTTGCACACTTCTTTTAGTTTTAAAACAAATGTTAAAAGCAAAGAAGCTATTGGTAGAATATTTGCCATACAATCAAATAAAATTTTTCTTGTAAAAATGTATGAGGATAAACAAGATATAAAAAAATTTTCTGTCATAGAATTTTCAAATAATTCCAATAAATCTTTTAAAGGTTTTATTCTTGATATATATTATCTCAATAATCAACTATGGGCAAAAATTTGCGTATTGCAAGAAAGTAAAAATATAATAAAAGACAAAAATATAGTTTTTTTAATAAATGATGATATTATTAAAAATAAAATAAATTCATTTGTTGGTATAGTATCCGAGAATTCTGATATCTTAAAAATAAAATTTGAATATTCAAAAATAAATAATAATATTGAAAAAGGTGATTTGTTAGAAATTGAGATAAATGGCGAAAAAATATTCTATCAAATTACCAACGGCATTACAGAGAGCGAATTTTTAGAACAAAAAAATAAATTTGGTTATATAATTGGCGAAGCTATACAATTGGGCAAATTCAATCAAGAAACATTAGAATTTGAAAAATTCGGTTGGGTTCCAAATATGTATTCACCAATCTTTATTGTAAACAATATTTCAAACAAAGAAAATATTGATTATCCAGAATATAAATTAGGAATAATTCCAAAAACAAATATTTCATCTATTGTAAATTTACATGATATGGTCAATTATCATACTGCTTTAATTGGTGTTACAGGTTCTGGAAAATCTTTTTTAGCAAAAGAAATTATAAAAGCCTTAATAAATGATACCAAAGTCATTTGTGTGGATTTTAATAATGAATATATAAAATATTTTAGTAATATGCAAAATATTATAAAAAATGACGATGTTAATGAAATACAACAAAATATTGATAATTTGGTTTCAGAAAATGAAAAATATGCAAATCAACAAAATAGGACAAATATTGCAACTTGGACTAACAATATTAAAACAAAATTAAGAAATAATATAGAGGTCTTCTTATCGTCAGATGATAATTTGACAACTTTTAATTTACCAGATTTTGTTAATAATATCAGCACACTCGAATACATTAAATTTTTCTTTAAAGAAATTTTTGAAATGGCAAAAAATAGCGAAACGCAAAATAAAAGAATTTTAATTGTTATAGAAGAGGCTCATACTATTGTGCCAGAGTGGAATTTTACAGGAACTAATGATAAGACTTCGCAAGGCGTTGTAAATACAATAAGTCAAATAGCGTTGCAAGGCAGAAAGTATAATATAGGATTTATGATAATAGGACAAAGAACTGCAAATATTTCTAAAACTATATTAACTCAATGTAATACTATGATTTGTTTTCAATCTTTCGATGAAACAAATTATAATTTTTTAAGTAATTACATAGGAAAAGATTTAGCTCAATCTTTATCTGGGCTAAAAAAATATCATGCAGTAGTGGCAGGCAAGGCAATAAAATCGAATTTACCACTCATCATAAACACCACCGCACAAAAAACGGAGCAATAATTAATTTGACCTACATTTCAACGACCTTATTTTTACTATCCATTTTTTTAATAAAATTCTTGCGCACAAAAGCCTCGTTGCTCATAGCTTGCGTTTTGTGCTTTGCATATATAATTCTGCTTTTAATCGATTATCTTTTTGTGAAATACACAGGAAATTCGCTTACATATTTTATAAAAAAAGCCCATTTTTGCGCTATTTTATAAGCGCATAAAACTTTCTATCCAAAATTTCATATAGTTTTAAATTTTTACAAATTTAATGTTTTGGGGATTTTTGCTCATGGTAATACAGATTAAAACTAAGAAAATTCTAAATTTTTTATCATATTGCTTTCTTTTGGGGTTATAATAAAATCGTTATTATAACCCCTACATTAAATTTGACTAAATTTATAACGATGCGTAGCGCACCATGAGGCAAGTGTCTAGTTTAGCGAGCTTTTCTAGGACTGATTTTTGCACCTGAGAATCGACTAAGATCACGGCTAGTGCGTTGCCGTCCTCGCCTCTGCCTAGGCGGAAGTCAGCGATATTGATATTCTCATCGGCTAAAATCGTGCTTATGTTTTTGATGACGCCCGGGACATCGGTGTTTTTGAAGATTATCATCTTGCCTTTTGGCTTGAAGTCAGTTTTAAATCCATTGACATTGACTATGCGACCCTCTTTGCCGTCAAAGACCGTGCCCACGACGCTCGAAGTGTCCTTGTCTGTGATAATCGTAACGCCAATCTCATTTTTGTAGATACTGCCCACGCACTCTTTATACTCGGTCTCGATACTCTTCTCATCGGCTAGGAATTTCGCATTGACATAATTTAGCGAATCGCCCAAACTATCGTGCATTGCGCCCACGATAGCGAAAACTAGCATTGAATTTAGGTATTGTGCAATCTCACCACTACCCTCGATTTTGATAGATTTTATCGGGCCTTTGTTGATTTGGGCGGCTAGATATGCCATTTTTGATATCAAATCCACATAAGCTTCGATTGAGGCTGGTAAATCCTCGGATTTGATAGGCAAATTTAGCGCATTTGGATAACTGATACCGCGTGCTGCGCTGATAGCTTGCTCAGCAGCTTCGACTGCAATATTTCTTTGCGATTCCAAAGTGTTTGCGCCAAGGTGCGGAGTGGCGGTTAAATTTTCGATATCTAAGAAATCATGCGAAGTGGCTGGTTCTTTGTCGAAAACATCTATGCCTAGATATGCGATTTTGCCTGATTTTAGGTTTTTTACTAAGGCTGCTTCGTTGTATAATCCACCGCGCGCGCAGTTTATGAGGCGCACGCCATCTTTCATCTTCGCAATTTGTGGCTCGTCAATCATATTGATAGTTTCGCGGTTTTTTGGCGTGTGGATTGTGATGAAATCGCACGCTAGGATATCATCGAAATTCGTAGTGTATTTCACGCCTAGTTTTGTGGCCTTTTCTGGATCGATATATGGGTCATACGCGATGACGCTCATACCAAAGCCAAGTGCGCGCACACCCACGCGAGAGCCGATATTACCGAAGCCGATAATGCCTAGGCTTTTTTTGTATAGCTCAGTGCCATACCATTTTTCGCGTTTCCAAATGCGATTGATTTTCAAATCATTGCACGAATTTACATATTTGCGGGCAGCATTTAGCAGGTGGCACATAGTCATCTCCACAGCGGCGATTGTGTTTGCCGTAGGGACATTCATAAGGATAATTCCGCGCTTAGAGCAGCCGTCGATATCGCAGTTATCCACGCCCACGCCTGCGCGCACGATAGCTTTGAGATTAGTTCCTGAATTTAGGAATTTCTCATCTACCGCAGTCGAGCTTCTAGTGATTGCTACATCTGCATCGCCAAGCATGCCGTAAAGCTCGTCTTTTGGGACATCGGTAGCGTCGATTACATTGATATCTGATTCTTTTGAGAGAAGTTCAAAACCTATATTGTGGATTGCGTCGCAAACTATTACAGTTTTCATAAATTTCTCCTATTTTGTATGTGGAGTTGCAAGGCAAAACTGCCTTGCAAGCGGGGTTATTTTAGTTGATCTTTAATAAGATCTCCCAAAGTCATTTTTTCATCATCGCTATTTACTTCGTTTAAAAGCTCGCGCTCTTTTTGGTGAGCTAGTCTGCGAACGCTTAGGCGAATACGATTTTTCTTTTCATCGATAAATGCAATTGCAGCTTCGATTTCATCGCCGATTTTGATCTCATCTGCGCTCTTATCGCCCAAATCCTCTTTGCGAAGTAGCGCATCTACGCCACCTTCTAACTCTACGAAGATTCCAAAATCTTTGATATCGCGAATTTTACCTTTTACGACATCGCCTTGTTTGTGAGATTTCGCATAATCGCTAATCGGGCTATCGCCTAGCTCTTTGCGATTTAGTGAAATTTTTTGTGTGTCGTTGTCGATTTTGATAATTTTGACTTCTAGTTCATCGCCGATTTTGAATAAATTTTTGCATTTTTCGTTTCTATCCCAAGAAGCGTCTTCATTGTGCAAAAGACCCTCTACGCTGTCGATTCTAACAAATGCGCCAAAATTTGTGATTGTTGTGATTGCACCTTTTACCACATCGCCGACTTTGTATTTTGCCAAAAATTCATCAAATGGTTTTGGAAGCAAGTTTTTAAGGCTTACTCTTAGTCTTCTTTCATCTGGGTTGATTTCTACGACTTCTACATCGATTTCTTCGCCCTCGCTGATGAAGTCTTTTGGATTTTTGATATTTTTATCCCATGAAATTTCGCTAATGTGCAAAAATCCCTCGATATCGTTGCCTAAATCAACAAATGCGCCATAAGGCTCGATATTGCTGATTTTTACGCGGATTGTGTCGCCGACTTCTAGGCTGTCTTTGATCTCGTTCCAAGGATCTGGCATTGCAGCTTTGATTGAAAGAGATAGGTGTTTTTTGTCGCTATCGTATTTGACCACTTTGACTGGGACTTTGTCGCCGTCTTTATAAAGTGAGCTAGGATTTACAGGGCCTTTGTATGAAATTTCGCTGTAATGAACTAGTCCATCTACGCCACCTACATCGACAAACATACCATAAGTTGTGATTTTTTTGACTGTGCCTTCGATGACACCCTCAGTAGCTACGATTTTTTCGATGATTTCTTTGCTTGCTTTGCGGTCCTCATCAAGCAATTTTTTGCGTGAAACCACGATACTTAGCTCATCTTCATTTACTTTTAGAACTTTTACTTTAAAAGTCTTTCCGATAGCGCCATTTGGGTTTTTAAGCGCACTTTGAGAGCGTGGCATAAAAAACTCGACATCATCTTCGCTAACGCAAACATAACCGCCTTTGTTAAAAGAGACGATTTTGACATCATATACATTTTCTGCATTTTCATCATAAGAATCGATAAATGCTTTAACTTTTTCTTTTTTTATAGCTTTTCTATATGATACGACCGGGCGACCACCTCTACTTCCGATTATCGCGACTTTAATGTCATCACCTACTTTTACACACAAGTTTCCTTGGGCATCGCTCACTTCGGATACATCCAAAACTCCTTCTAGCTTTCTACCCACATCTACGAAAATCTCGTTGTCTTTAACAGCGATAACCTTACCTGTGACTACCTCATCGTGTGATTTTTGGTTGTCATACTCTTCTAACAATTTCGCAAAATCTTCATCTGCGTGATTTTGAACTTTCTCGTTCACCTCGGCCATAAAGCTTCCTTTAAATTTATTTACATTTTTAACAAAAATGCTAAAAACTAAATCTTACCTAAATTTTGCTTTTAATCAACTAAATTTTTTTAAATTTTGATATGTTAAATTTGAGATGAAATTTTAAAATTTTGATATTTTTTCGATTTTTTCAACGACTTTTTTGATAATCCAATCAGGCGTGCTAGCCCCTGCTGAAATCCCGCATAAATTTTTATTTTTAAACCAAATTTGCTCGATTTCGTCTTCGTTTTCGATCAAATAACTATCCTTGCAAAAGCTTTGTGAAATCAAAAAAAGTTGCTTTGTGTTTGATGAATTTTTGCCACCCACGATTATCATAATATCGGCTTTTTTGGCAAGTTCGGCGGCTGCTTCTTGGTTTTCTAGCGTTGCGTTGCAGATGGTGTTAAAAATACGCACCTCGCGCGATTTTTGCATTAAATAATCCACAATTTTGACAAAATTTTCGATTTTTTTCGTAGTTTGCGAAACTACCGCGACCTTTGAATTTAGCTTAATCTCGTCCAATTCACTTGGCTCTAAAACCACAAAAACCCTGCCCTTAGCATAGGATTTCACCCCTTTTACCTCTGGGTGGTTGCTATCGCCAAAAATCACGATATCATACCCCTCATCGCTCATTTTTTCGACGATTTGCTGTGGTTTGGTCACAAAGGGGCAGGTCGCGTCGATGAGCTCTTTATTTTGCTCTCTTAGGCGCGTCAAATCCTCTTTTTGGATACCGTGTGTGCGGATTATGAGCTTTTTTTCATCGCTTACTTCGCTAGCGTCTTTTAGGGTTTTAACGCCAAAATTTTGCCTTAGACGGTTGATCTCTTCTGCGTTGTGGATTAGCTCGCCTATCGTCGAGGCCTCGCCTGCGTTTTCTGCGATTTTAATCGCTCTTTTTACCCCGAAGCAAAAGCCGTAGCTTTTGGCCATTTCAATCCTCAACGCTAGCTCCGATTTGTTTTAAAATTTCGCTGAAATTTGGAAAAGATGTCGCGATACATTTGGCATCTTCTATCATCATACCGCATTTAAGCCCCAAAATAGCGAAGCTCATCGCAATTCTGTGATCGCCATGAGGCGTGATGATTGCTGGGCTCATTTCTCCACCGCCCATGATTTCAAAGCCATCTTCTAGCTCGCTAGCTTTCACGCCACACGCCTTTAATCCCTCGACCATGACAGTTATGCGGTCGCACTCTTTGACGCGAAGTTCTTTTGCGTTTTTTAGGGTGCTTTTGCCCTGCGCGCAGGCAAACGCCACGGCTAAGGCTGGGGCTTCATCTATCATCCACGGGATATTTTCACTAACATCTACGGCGTGAAGCGGGGCGTAAGAAATTTCGATATCGCCGATTTCTTCGTAAATTTCATCGGTTTTTTTGTAGCTGATTTTAGCGCCCATTTTCTTTAAAATTTCGTAAGCTTCTATGCGAGTTTTATTTAAAAGCATATTTTTTAGCACGATATGCGAGCCCGGGATTATCGAGGCTGCCACAGCGTAATAAAACGCCGAGCTTGGGTCGTTTGGCACGAAAATTTCAAGCGGTTTAAGTGATGCGCGTAGTGGCTCTACACGCAGTTCAAGGCCGTTTGTGCTAATATCCGCTCCCATGGCTTTTAGCATTTTTTCGCTGTGATCGCGGCTTAGCTCAGGTTCGCTAAATTTGCAACCATTGCTATTAAGGGCGGCTAAAATCATAGCGGTTTTGACCTGAGCAGATGAAATTTTGCTATCAAATTCGAAATATTCAAGCTTATTTCCCTCGATTGCAATCGGAGCTTTGTTCGCATTATCACGACCGTAAATTTTCGCCCCTACTTTGCTTAGGGGACCCCCTATTCTGCGCATTGGGCGCTCATTTAGGTATTTATCGCCACTTAGGACGAAAAATCCCTTAACCGAGCTTAAAAGCCCCATAAAAAGGCGAATCGTAGTGCCTGAGTTCCCGCACTCTAATGGCATATTTGGCTCTTTTATCGCGCCTTTTGGCGTGATTTCGACTTCGGCACCCACTCGCTTAACCTCTGCACCCAGAGCCTCTACGATTTTTAGCGTATTTAGCGTATCCTCGGCTAGCAAAAAATTTGAAATTTTGCTTGTCCTATCCGATAAAAGCGCGAAAATTGCGCTTCTATGAGAGATCGATTTATCCGAGCCGATATTTGAAATTTCGGCATTTAATGGCGATTTTTGAGCGAAAATTCTCATCGTAATTCTAATCCTAAATTTTGATTTAATGCTTGTAAAATTTTATCCATAAAGCCCGCTACTTCGTCATCTTCTAGGGTTTTGTTATCGTCTTGGAAACTAAATTTAATTGTCAAACTCGCGCTATCTTTTAGGCTTTCGTCTCTATATAAATCAGTCGGCAAAAATTCCTTCAAAGTGTCGATTTTAAGGGAGCTTATAACCTCTTTAATCTTTTCAAATCTAAGGTCATTTGGCACCAAAATGCTTAAATCGCGCGAAATACTAGGGAATTTCGAATAAGCATTTGCCATAATTCTTTCAAATTTTAGCTTTTCAAAATCAATCTCGCACAAATATGTTTTCTCTAAATCGCGACTTTTTTCCACATCGCCATCTACGCGCCCTATAAAGCCCACAATTTCGCCATTTTGCTCAATTAAGGCTTGTTCAAATTCGCTTAAAAAGCCAATTTTTTGCTCTGGGATTTTCACGCTAAATTTACCAATCACGCTTTGAATTAATCCTGCAAAGTATAGAAAATCCACAGCCGCAGGTTTCGCGCCGTTTGCGATAGAGCTTTCATTTTTTAGTCCGCTTGCGACAAATCCCAGTTTTTGCGATTGCACGCCCTCAGCGTCAAAAACCGTGCCAAGCTCGAAAAGCTTGACGCTTTTTTTCGAATTTTTCAAATTTCGCTCAGATGAAGCCAAAAGATGATTTATTAGAGTTGGGCGAAGCGCATCTAACTCGCTATTGATTGGGTTTAAAATCTCTTTTTTGCACGGCGTAAATCCAAGAGAGGCTAAAATTTTGCTATCGTCAAAGACATAATGCACGCACTCGAAAAATCCCAAAGCAACCGCTTTTTTGCGCACTTTGCGTGAATTTTGCAAATTTATATAAGTTTCGTTTATGCGTGTTTTTTCCTCGAATTTCATCGGTGCTGAGGCGATATTATCAATGCCTACGATTCGCACGATTTCCTCGCAAATATCGTGCGCATTTAGCACATCGTGCCTAAAATGCGGAACTTTGGCGTTGATAAAATCAGCCTCTATGCTGATATCAAATCCTAGTTTTTTTAGAATTTTTACGATTTGATCGCGCGAAATATCTGCGCCAATCATTTTATTAATCTCTTTGTCGCTAAATCTAATCGTTACAGGCTCATACGCGCTCGAAATTCTCTGCGCGCCAGCATACGGCAAAATCGAAGGATTTTCGCCCAAAATGCGAAATAAAAGATCCGTTCCCACGCCTAGGCTTGGCTCGCTACCACGAGATGAGCGATAAACCTGCTCGTCGCCTTTTAGGCTTTTGTTTTCGTTTATGGCTTTTGCGATGACAAGGGGTTTGGTGTAGTTTGCCTCGATGATTACGATTTTTGTCCCATCGCAGGCTTTGAAATTTTCATCTTGGCAAATTCCAGCGATACTTAGCAGTTTTTCACCACAATACACGCCAAATTCGCCGTTTTGTAGCTGTTTTATATCAAGTGAAATTTTTTCGCTCCCATTAGCGATTTTTTCGAAATCATACGCCCTTAGCAAAACTCCCGTCGCGTGCGTAACATAGCTTAGATAGTTTTGCACGGCGCAAGAGCCTAGCAAATCGGCAATCGCAAGGCGCAAAATGTGTTTGAAGGAAAGGCCAAAATTTTTCCTTGCTTCAAAGGCGCGAAACGCAAATCTCGCGTTGCTTTCGGCGTTTGTATGGACATTTAGAATTCTGCCGATTCCTGGGGCATTTTCAGGATCTTTAAATTCGACTTTTTCTTTTAACGCTAAATTTAACCCAGCACTTAGATCTCGCGCGATACCTAAAATACTAAGGCAATCGCCCCTATTTGCAGTAAGCTCGATCTCGATTATGTCGTCGTTGAAAATTTCATACTCATTTAACGCCTTGCCAGGGATTAGCTCGCCGATACTTTCGTCTAAAATCATAATCCCGTCAAAGGTCTTAGGAAGCCCAAGCTCGGTAGATGAGCAAATCATACCAAAGCTCTCTTCGCCACGAAGTTTGGCTGGTTTGATCTCCAATCCGCCAGGAAGCTTCGCTCCCACGAGTGCTACTGCTACAAACTGCCCTGCATCGACATTTTTGGCTCCGCACACGATTTGGAGCGTTTTTTCGCCGACATCGACTTCGCAGACATTTAAATGGTCTGAATTTTCGTGGCGTCTTTTGCTTTTGACTAGCCCCACGACGACCAAATTTGGGATATTCATGCGAGTGTGCGCATCGACCTCTAAACCAATCGAATTTAGCGTAAGGGCTAAATTTTCTGATGAAACTTCGCTTAAATCAATCCAATCTTGTAACCAATTTTTCGTTATTATCATTTAAATTGCTCCAATAATCTAATATCGCCTTCAAAAAGTGAGCGCAAATCAGGAATTCTATGAAGTAGCATAGCAAATCTCTCGACCCCAAGCCCAAAGGCATATCCACTCACATCGCTCCATTTTACGGCCTTAAACACATTTGGATCTACCACTCCACTTCCTAGCACTTCTAGCCAGCCAGTTTGTTTGCACACGCGACAGCCCGATCCGCCACAGAAAATACAGCTAATATCAACCTCTGTGCTAGGCTCGGTGAATGGAAAAAAGCTAGGGCGAAATCGCACTTTGACATCGCCAAACATATAATGCAAAAAATCCTCTAAAATGTATTTTAAATTTGCGAAGCTCACATTTGCGCCCTTTTCGACGACTAAACCCTCTACTTGATGAAACATCGGCGTATGTGTCAAATCCATATCGCGTCTAAATACCGCACCTGGGGCTATCATACGCACTGGCGGAGTTTTGAATTTCTCCATTGTGCGGATTTGCACGCCGCTAGTGTGTGTGCGCAAAAGCTCGCCTGAATTTAGATAAAATGTATCTTGCATATCGCGCGCTGGGTGGTATTTCGGTAAATTTAGCGCTTCGAAATTGTGGAAATCATCTTCGATTAGCGGGCCAGATTCTACGCTGAAATTTTGCGATACAAAATAATCGATTATCTTATCCATAGTCTCCATTACAGGGTGAAGTGCCCCGCTAGCGACATTTTCGTTAAACAGCGTAACATCGATCGCCTCTTTTTTCATCGCCTCTTTTTGCGCGATTGCCTCCAAGGCTGATTTTTTCGCGCCAATTAGCTCGGAAAAAATATCTCGCTTTTGGTTTGCCTCTTTTGCAAATTCCTTTTTTTGCTCGGCAGGGACGGATTTTAACTGAGCGAAAAGCTCGGTGATAACGCCCTTTTTACCAAATAATTCAAGGCGGATTTTTTCGATTTCATCTAAGCTAGTGGCTGCTTCGATTTTGGCTTTGATTTCTTGCAAAATTTATCCTTTTTGTAAAAAAATGAATTTTGCGATTTTATTTAAAATTTCATAAAAGCAAGGTAAAAATTCATAAATTTGAAATTTTTAGCTATAATCTAGGCTGAATTTTTAATCAAAAAAGGATACATTATGAATATTTTCGAAAGAATTGTAGCAGGCGAAATTCCATGTAACAAAGTCCTAGAAAACGACGATTTTCTGGCATTTCACGACATTAGCCCAAAAGCTCCAATCCACATTTTGGCAATTCCGAAAAAATGCTATGAAAACTTCCAAGTAACCCCGCCAGAGGTCATGGTGGGTCTTAGCAGTTTTATTAAAGAAGTCGCTGTGAAAATGGGGCTAGATAAGACAGGTTATCGCCTAGTGTGCAACTGCGGCGAAAACAGCGGCCAAGAGGTCATGCACCTGCACTTTCATATCCTTGGTGGAACGAAACTTCCGTGGGATAACACAAACGGCGCGAATACGCACGATAAATTCTAAATTTACAAATTTCACAAGTCGCCAAATTTGGCGACTTTTCTGCTTTTTTAATTTTTTTAAATTTTGCTTTTTGATAATTTGGGTTAAATTTTAATACTGAATTTTAAAGTGTAAAATTTAAAAAAGTCGCCGAATTTGGCGACTTTTATTGAGGTTTGCAAGGATTATTTTGCAAGCATTGCATCAAGCATCCAAAGGCGTTTTTCATATCCGCCAAGTTTGTCTTGCGCAAAATTTGATGTTACGATATCGCCTGCTTCGTCTGCGATTTCGGCTAGTTTTTTGAACTCTTTTAGCAAATATTCATAGGCTTTTTTCACATTTTTTAGCACCTCTTCTGCGCTATAATCGTCTTTTAGATCGATTGGAGCAGAGGCTAGTTTGATTAGCTCTTCGGCTTTGATTACTGGTTTGCCACCGATTTGCAATGCTCTTTCAGCCGCGTCATCGAAAAGCACGCCAAACTCATCGTAAGCTTCCTCTGTGTAAGAGTGGATTGGCGCGAATTGTAGGCCTTTGATATTCCAGTGATATGCGTGAAATGCGACAAATAGCGCGTGTGCATCTGCTTGGATTTGGTTTAGTTGTTTTGTTACTTTTGACATTTTCATGTCTCCTTTCTTAATTTAAATTCGTCGGTATTATAAACGATAAATTTAAATAAAAAGTATCTAATTAATAAATTTTATTATTTAGAACTCTCAAATTTACAAAATTTACATATAATTAAGGCTTTATATCAAAATTTAAAGAGCGAAAATGGTAAAAGTTTTTTTAATCGAAGATGACGCAGAGTTTGCTGGATTGATAGCCGAATTTTTAGGTTCGCGGGGCATTAGCGTGGAGGCGTGCGAGGATCCGTTTTTGGCGATTAGCACGGATTTGGCGCAGTTTGATTTGGTTTTATTGGACCTGGGGCTTCCCGGCATGGACGGACTGGAAGTTTGCAAAGAAATCCGCAAAAAAAGCAAAATCCCGGTTATCGTTTCAAGCGCGCGCGCCTCGACCGTCGATAAGGTAAGCGCCCTACAAATCGGGGCTGATGACTACCTGCCCAAACCTTACGATCCAGACGAGCTATACGCGCGCATAATCTCGCTTTTGCGCAGGGCAAATGATTTTAAAGAAGAGAGCGAAAATTTAGCATTTAGCGTGGATAAAAATCTAGGCGATGTGCTGTTTAACGGCGTAAATTTAGGGCTTACGCTGGCTGAGTTTGAAGTGCTTGGCGAGCTAGTTCGCAACTTCCCAGCCGCTGTCAGCAAGGAGCAAATTTTGCGCGCCTCGCCCTCGATTGTATCGGCAAATGAGAAAAATTTGGAGATGATAATCAGCAAAATTCGCGCCAAAATCAAACCTCACAGCGAGGCAAATCACATAATCTCGCTTCGTGGCAGAGGGTATCGCCTTGCCAAATAGCGAGCAAAATTCGGCGCAAAATTCGGCGCAGGGAAATTCTCAAAATTTGACGCAGACGGGTACGCAAAAGGGCGCAAAAATTCCGACGCAAATAAATTCGCAAAACAGCGCGCAAAAGTCCATTTTCAGGCGCATTTTGATGCTTTTTTTGGTAGCGTTTTTGGGGGTAATTTTTTTGTGGTTTGGCGTGCATAGCTGGAAGGATTATCGCTACAAAGAGACTTTGCGCCTAAATTTACGGCTAAATTTGCAAAGTTTCCAAGAAGAGCTTTTAAACGCTAGCTTGCCAAGTGATGAAATTTTGGCGCAAAATGGCTTTGTTTTAGCCGAAAATTTCGGCACCAAAAACGCCAAAATCATCGAGAGCTTCGGCGATAAAAACAGCGGCTATCAGATCGTAAAATCAGGGCGCGAGGAGCTGTTTTTCATATACACGCCGATTAATTATATGGTTTTGCGCGCCTTGGATAATGACCGAGATTTCGCGGTTTTCGACATTTTTTTCTGCGTTTTGCTAGGTATTTTGGCACTACTTTTTTTCTTTTTAAATAAGGCTTTGGCGCCACTAAATTTGCTTTATTCAAATTTGCTAAATTTAAAAAACGGCGAGTTTAAAATTTTGGAAATCAAAAGCGATTATAAAGAAATTTCTCGTATCCAAAACGCCTATAACAGCGCGATTTTGCGCATAAAACAGCTTCTTGGCACCAGAGAAATGTTTAACAAAATCTTTATGCACGAGATGAAAACGCCCCTTGCCAAGGGCGCATTTTACCTAAAAAACGCTCCCAGCCCGCAAAATCAGGGCAATTTGGCTAGACTTTTTGCGCAGATAAACGAGCAGTTAGAAAATTTCAGGCTTCTTGAAAGTCTGGTTAGCTCCGAGGCGGTAGAGTGCGAGCAAATGGGCTTTAGCGAGGTTTTTGAGCGCACACGCAAAAAGCTAAATTTGCGCGAAAATGATAAAATTTGCGTTGATTTAGAGCGCGATTTTAAAATTTATGGAAGCGCCGAGCTGTGGGAGATTTGCCTAAAAAATTTAATCGAAAACGCCCTGAATTACTCGCCAAATCACGAGATTAAAATTTACGCCACGCATGGCGCGATAGTTTTCGAAAACAGCGGCGAGCCCCTAGCCAAGGACATTTCTAGCGCGAACGGCGAGTTGGAACTAAACTGGAAATTGGATAAAAGCGTGCGCCATAAAAGTTCGAGCGGGTATGGATTTGGGCTATTTATCATACAAAAAACAGCGATTTTAAACGGCTACGAAATCGCCTATTCGCACGAAAATGGTGTAAATTTTATAAAATTTATAAAAAGTGAAACAGAAGTTGCGTAAATTTGTTAAAAAATTTTTTAAATTTATCACTATATTGGCGATGATATATTTTTTACCGATAGTTTTGTTATTTTTTAGAGAGCCGTTTATCATAAAAGCGATGAAAGATGATTTGATAAATTATGAGTTGTATTATTTAAAAACCCATTATAACGCTAGACTTAAAGCACTAGATAAAAGCGATGATGAGATAGAAAAACTAACAAAAGAGTATGATAAAATTTTGGAAAAACAAAGAACTAAATTTTATAAAATTTGTGAAAAGGAAGTTAGTTACACGCTTTCGCATTTTGATTCTGTATATTTTTATGTTACTTGTAAATTTGATGATGAGACTAAAAAGTTATATTCGGATTTGCAAAAAGTTATTAAAATCAATGATGAATATCATTTAATTACTAAAAAAAAGGCTCATATAATGTTTTTTAGTATGCCTGCAATGTATTCTTATAAAGTGCAACAAAAACATTTAAATCCTGACGAAGAAATATCATATATGGAAGTTGATAAAAATATGCTTTCGGAAGCTACCGAATTGCTTGATTATTTTGAAGCAAATAAAATGGATAAAAGAATATTTGTTTATGATAAAAAACAAGAAATTTACTTTAAAATCAAATAAAGGAAACGAATTGCAAACTGCGAATTTAAAAATTAACATTTGTCTTTTGGTAGTTAGGTGTCGGCTCGCAATGACAGCAAATTTAGCGCAAGGAATTTTATGCTCGTAGATTGCCACGAAACGGCTTGCGCCGTTTCTCGCAATGACAATAGCGAGCATATCCGCGCAGTATCTCAAAGCCAGGCGCAGTATTTCAAAACTCCAAATTTATCGTAAATTTCTGCCAAAGTTAGCTTCGGTTAGCAACGCGTGGGTTTTGGGGTTAGTTTGCGCGCGTATAATCACGCTAACTTTAAAGTAAAGGAGAAAAAATGAAAAAGTTAGTTCTATCATTAGCGTGCGCGGTTTTAGCAACTGGGGCTTTCGCACAAGATCCACAAGGCGACCAAACTCCGCTTCTATGCGCAAACGCCCAGCATAAATGCGCTCCAAATTTAATGCCAAAAATGGGCGGATTTAAGGGCGGTTTCCATGAGGACTTCAAAGGTGGCGCAATGCCGTGCGCTGGCGATATGAAAAACTGCCAAGCAAAGGGGGCGAAATTTGGCCAAGGTATGAAAAAATTCCACAAAATGGGGCACAATGACCGCTACACAGGCGCGATTATGCGCGAGCTTCCACGCCTTGATCTAAGCGATGAGCAATGGGCGAAGGTGCGCAGAATAATGTTTGAAGCAAACGAAGCGCGAATCGCCAAAAAATCAGAGCCACGCGAGAATTTGCTAGAAGATATCGCTAATTTTGACAAGGCAAAATTTATCGAAAATAATAGCAAAAAATTTACCGAGCAAATCAGTGCCGAGGCTGGTGTCATCGAGGCTTTGCTTGGTGTGCTAAGCAGCGAGCAAAAGTCAAATTTGGCTAAAAATTTAAAAGAGCGCAAGGAAAAAAGAGAAGCGCAAAAAGAGCTTAAAAAAGATAAAAAATAAGCCTTCCTAAAATAATTTCATACTCCCCTAACCCTGCGAATTTCGCGGGGTTTTTTAAATTTATCACTAAATTTAGCACCAAATTTTCAAAACTGCGCAAATTTCAAAATTTAACTCGCACAAAAATATTTCGCTTCGTATTTTAAGTAACAAAAGGGTAGAATTACAAAATTTAGAATTTTTAAGGAGAAGAAATGGGAAAATTTGTGAATAATGTCGATGAATTTTTCAAATTTTGCGAAGAAAACGAAGTTAAATTTGTCGATTTCCGCTTTACGGATATGAAGGGATTTTGGCACTCTATCAGCTACAATATCAAAATCGTCGAACCAGATCAGTTCAAAAACGGTATCCCAATGGACGCTAGCTCGATGGACGGCTGGCAACCAATCGATCGAAGCGATATGCTAATGATGCCAGATGTCGAAACTGCATTTTTAGATCCATTTACCGCAGATCCTACGGCTGTGGTTTTTAGCGATATTTTCGATATTTACAAGGGCGAACTTTACGAAAAATGCCCTCGCTCAATCGCCAAAAAGGCTATGAAATACCTAAAAGATAGCGGGCTTGGCGATGAGGCGTATTTCGGGGCTGAAAATGAGTTTTTCATCTTCGATAATGTCAAAATCGTCGATAGCACAAACTGCGCTATGTATGAGATAGACACCGAAGAGGGCGAGTGGAACGACGATACGAACTTCTCATCAGGATACAATAGCGGTCACCGCCCACGCAAAAAAGGCGGATATTTGATGACACAGCCTATCGATACAGCCACTGATTTAAGGGCTGAGATGATGCAGGTTTTGGAGCAAGTGGGATTAGATGTCATGCTAGGACACCACGAAGTAGCCCAAGGCCAAAACGAAATCGGCGTGAAATTTGGCAATCTAGTCGAAATGGCTGACAATGTGCAAAAACTCAAATATGTCATCAAAATGGTAGCCCAACTAAACGGCAAAACCGCGACTTTCATGCCAAAACCGCTTTATGGCGATAATGGAAATGGCATGCATGTGCATCAATCGGTCTGGAAAGACGGCAAAAACCTATTTTACGGCGAGGGAAATTACGCGAATTTAAGCGATTTCGCCAGATGGTATATCGGTGGCGTGCTAGCTCACGCAAGAAGCGTCGCAGCCTTTACAAACGCCAGCACAAACAGCTACAAACGCCTAATCCCGGGCTTTGAGGCTCCGTCGATTTTGACATATTCTAGCCAAAACCGCTCAGCTTCTGTGCGAATTCCTTATGGCGCAGGCGAAAAGAGCGTGCGGGCTGAATTTCGCTTCCCAGATAGCACTTCAAATCCATATTTAGCCTTCGCTGCAATGCTAATGGCAGGACTTGATGGCGTGAAAAACAAAATCGAGCCAGCAGGGCCAATGGACGAAAATCTATTTAAACTCACCCTTGATGAGATTCGCGAACGCGGTATCGAGCAGTTCCCGCACACACTTCGTGGCTCGCTTGAAGCGCTGATCCGCGATAGAGCGTATCTCAAAGATATTATGAGCGACGATTTTATCCAAGCTTATCAACACATGAAATTTAAAACCCAAGTTTGGCCATACGAAGCACGCCCTACTCCGTATGAGTTTAAGATGAATTTTTCGTGCTAAGGGCGCGTGGGCGAAAGTGATTTCGCCCAAATTTCAAAATTTTGAAACTCAAACTCTTTTATAACAAAAAAGAATTTTGCCTATTTTCGCTTTTTATCGTTTTGATTTTTGCGCTAAATTTGGCGTTTAAATACCACGAATTTTGCGAATTTAAGGCAAATTCTCGCATATTTTTACAAAGCCAAATTCTAAATTCCTATGACAAAACAAACGCCAAAGGCCGCACATACACCGTGCTAAAACTAAAATCAGGGAATTTTACGATTTATACCACGACCAAAACTGGGCGCGAATTCCCACGATTCGCGCGCGTGAGTGTGGGTATCATCACGCAAAATTTGAGTTTTTTGGATTTTGTGAAGGCTAGGTTTTATGCGCCAAATTTTAAAATTTCAGCCCCATTTTACGAAAAGTCGCCCAAAACCAAAGCCATAAATTTTATTCGCGCCCAGCACGCAAACCCCCTCATAGCCGATCTTTACAGCGCGCTGTATTTTGCTACGCCCATGCCTTATGATTTGCGCCAAAACATCACGCACTGGGGGATCGCGCATATTGTTTCGATTAGTGGATTTCATTTAGGGATTATTTTTTCGTCGTTTTTCCTAATCTTTGCGCCGATTTATCGCATTTTGCAAAGGCGATTTTTCCCATGGCGAAATCTCAAATTTGACCTTAGCGTTACGGCGATTTTGCTGATGATTGGCTATCTTTTTGTGCTGGATTTCACGCCTAGTTTTTTGCGTTCGCTGGCGATGTGCGTGGTGGGATTTTTCCTTTTGTGGCGCAATTTCGAGCTTTTAAATTTCGCCAATCTCTTCCTTAGCATTGCGCTTTTGCTAGCCATTTTTCCGCATCTTGCATTTAGCGTGGGGTTTTATTTTTCCTCCCTTGGTGTGCTTTATATTTTTTTGTATTCGCACCATTTTTGGGGCAAATTTGGCACTTTCGCAAATTTGGCGCTTTTTAATCTTTATGTCTGGTTTGCGATGAATATCGCGGTGTATTTTTTCTTTCCACTGGCTTCATTTCAGCAACTTAGCGTGATTATCATCGGATATATTTTTGTGATTTTTTACCCTCTTAGCGTGGTTTTGCACCTGTGCGGATTGGGTGGGGTTTTTGATGAGGCTTTGATTAGTTTTTTAAATTTCACGCTTCCAAGCTTTAAAGCGCAAATTCCACTTCCACTTTTTGTGCTTGCAAATTTATGTGCTCTTGGCGCTATTCGCTCTAAAACCTGCGCCTTGATATGCCCTATTTTAGGAATTTTGCCGATATTTTTCATAACTTAAATTTTAAAATTTATTTTGGAATTTAAGCAAAATATACACCTCATCGCTGTATAATAAAAAGTTAAATTTTCATTTCATTTTAAGGGGTAAATTATGTTAAAGATTCCTTATGGCAACACCTTTATCGACTTTGACGAAGGGGACGCAAATGTTTTGCGCTCTAAAATCGACGAACTTAAAGCCGAGGGCAGCGGCCTAGAAATCGTAAAAAAAGCTATGGCAAACCCAATCGATAGCCCGCGATTGTGCGAGCTTGCCAAAGGCAAGAAAAACTGCGTCATCATCATCTCAGACCACACCCGCCCAGTGCCAAGCAAGGATATTTTGCCAAATATGTTTGCCGAGCTAAAAGAGGGAAATCCCGATATCGAAATCACGCTTTTAGTTTCCACTGGATTTCACCGCCCTACCACAGAGGCCGAACTTCGCGCCAAACTAGGCGATGAAATTTATGAAAGCTCAAAAATCGTGGTGCATGATTGCTTCGATCCTGATTCAAACACACAAATCGGCATTTTGCCATCGGGTGCGCCCCTCGTCATCGACAAAGTAGCCGTAGAGACCGAGCTTTTGGTATCAGAGGGCTTCATCGAACCGCACTTTTTCGCTGGATTTAGCGGCGGCAGAAAGAGCGTTTTGCCTGGCGTTTGCGACAAAGTAACCGTGCTAGGAAATCACTGCTCGAAATTCATAGATAGCGAATTTGCCCGCACTGGCGTGCTAGATGGTAATCCATTGCACACAGATATGCTAGCGGCGGCGAAATTTGCCAAACTCGCCTACATCGTAAATGTCGTAATCGACGAGGATAAAAAAACAGTCGCAGCGTTTGCGGGAAATTATGTTACAGCGCACAGAGCGGGTTGCGACTTTTTGCTAAGTTACGCCAAAGTCGAGCCAAAAATGGCAGACATCGTCATCACATCAAACGGCGGCGCACCACTTGATCAAAATCTCTACCAATGCGTCAAATCAATGACCGCAGCTGAGGCTACCTGTAACCCTGGTGGCGTCATCATCGAGTGCTCATACTGCGCCGACGGACACGGTGGCGAGGGATTTTATCGCTCGCTTAAAGATTGCGAAAGCGCGCAGGCTTTTTACGATCAATGTATGGCAACACCACAAGAAAAAACAATCCCAGATCAATGGGAGAGCCAAATTCTCGCGCGCGTTTTGATCAAACACACAGTCATCATGGTAACACGCCCTGAGATCAAAACCATGGTAGAAGATATGAAAATGAAATATGCCGCTAGCCTTGAAGAAGCCCTAGAAATGGCGCATGCGCTAGGCAAAAAGAGCCTGACTGTGATTCCAAACGGAATTTCCGTAATCGTAAAAAAATAATTTCTGCTAGGGGGCTTCGCACCCCCTGATTTTGCTTTTTTAAAATTTAATCTCTCAAATTTATCAAATTTGTCAAAATTTGTCATTGTAAGGCGACTTGTCGCCGTCGTGGCAATCTACGAGTTAAAATTACCAAAACGCGATTTCCGTGTCATTGCGAGCGAGTGTAACAAGCGAAGCAATCCAGTAAAATTTAAAATTTAAAATTCAACCTAAATTTTAGCATTGAATTATTTTTTAAATTTTAGGCAAAATTTTGCTTTTCTCGTAAGGGGGAAGGGGGCTTGAATTGCGAGGTCGCGCCCCTTCCCCCTTACAAACCCCCAACCCCCGACGACGCTTTTAAGGTGGCTAAATTTAGAAAAACTTCGTTTTTCTAAATTTAGCTGGTTTTATTTTTCGTTACGGCTTCGCCGTGCTAGATTGCTTCGCTCGTTACACTCGCTCGCAATGACACATCAAACAAAATTTACGCTCAATAGCGCATTATACACACGCCAAAATTCTCGGCGCAGTATTCCCCAGCCCTGCCACAAAACAACCAAAATTTCAAAATTTAGCGAAATTTTAAGCGTTATATTAGTTTTATTCGATATAATGCGATTTCTTATTACTTGGACAGGTGGGTGAGCTGGCCGAAACCACACCCCTGCTAAGGGTGCAGCTTCTAACCGGGGCTCGAGGGTTCGAATCCCTCCCTGTCCGCCACCAATCAAAATCCCAAAATCTACCCTTTCATTACCAATTTTCTGTATAATAGGCAAATTTTATGAAAGGTGAAATCATGAAAAATATCAAACAAATCTCACACCCCCTAATCGAGCACAAACTCTCAATCCTGCGAGACAAAAAGACAGATCCATTTCAGTTTAGAATGCTAATCGACGAGATTAGCTACCTAATGCTTTTTGAGGCAAGCAACGATTTGCGCCTAAAAGACGCGCCGATTACGACGCCTGTGGCGAAAATGACAGCAAAAAGATTAGACGAAAAGATTATGATATGCCCTATTTTGCGAGCAGCTCTTGGTATGCTAGATGCTGTCTTTAAGCTAATTCCAGATGCGAGCGTCGGGTTTTTGGGTTTTCAGCGAAATGAAGAGAGTTTGCAGGCTGAGTTTTTCTACGCAAAACTCCCAGCTGACTACAAAGAGCGCACCGCAATCATCATAGATCCGATGTTTGCCACCGGTGGCACGGCGATTGACGCGGTGAAATTCTTAAAAGAAAAAGGCGTGAAAAAGATCAAATTTATCTCTATCATCGCAGCACCTGAGGGACTGAAAAAATTCAGCGAAATCTACCCAGATGTGCCTGTATATACCGCTGCAATCGACGAGAAGCTAAACGAAAACGGCTACATCGTCCCAGGTCTAGGAGATGCTGGCGATAGGGTGTTTAATACGATGAAATAGGCGAATTTAGGCGTTTTATGACGCTTAAATTTGATTTATGGCGCGCTGGTTTGGTGCTGGCGCGCCAAAATTTTAAAATTCGCATAAATTTGGCGGGTTGTTTGCGATACTGCGCCGAAATTTAAAAATTCAGGCAGTTACTCGGACTTGCGTGTGTGCTAAATAAAAATGTGCCGTTTTGTAAGTAATAATCATATTTTGCCGACATGCCGACTTTTCGCAATAACCGCACATTTGGATTAGTGCAGTAAGAATTTAGCATTATTTGCTGATATTCGTTTTTTAGCGCTGAAATTTCGCTATTACTTAGATAATTCACATTAATCATAACATTGTAAATGTAAGTATTGTTAGCGCAAAACGCCCTTGTTATCGCAGTGTATTCATCTAAAACCATAGGCATTCTAGCGTTTAATTTATTTACCTCGTTTATAGTATATTTTCTATCGCAAATGTTTGTAGAATTTGCAAAATTCGGGCAATCTTTTGGATTTATAGTGATAGAGTGAATTAAATTTCCATTTTTGTTGTAAGTGTTATTTTTGATATAAAGCCCTATGTCAGCAAGCATTTCAAGGGTATAATTAGAGCATATACTATTTTTCGCGTATCTGTCAAATTCATCTTTTTCTCTTTGTGATGGAGTTTGGTTTGTATTTATATGACCATTTAATATCATTGTATTATTTTGACACTGGCTTTTGCTAAACCAAAAATCTCTTGTCCTTGCGTTCAAATTTATGCTATCTAGCCTGTCAATCCACTCTTTCATATATTGCTCGTCGCAAGTATCTTGCCCGAAAGCAAAGCCAAAAAATAAATTTGCGAATAAAATAGCGAATATAAATTTTTTCATTTTTAGTCCTTTATACTAAATTTCTTTTGGTTTTGGAGAATACATGGTTTTATAGGCTAAAATTTTTGGAATACCGCTTTGATATTTATTAGACTCACGCAAAATTTCTTTGATTTGTTCTGCTATTGTTTTTAAATTTTCATATTCATCAAATCTTTTATTTTCATTTTCATTGCAATAAATCCTTTCTTGGCTTAGTTTTTTGCCAAGAATTATCTCGTTTATTATTATAGGAAAACGATTTTCTTCAAACACATATTTATCAAAAATCGCCCTATATTCTTGCTCATATTTCCAACAAAATTTTTTCCTAGTCATAATGTTAATCATATTTCTATCTAAATCTTGAAAATCTCTAAACATTCCAACGCTATCTTTATATTCGACTTCATGGAGATATTTATCGTATCTTGCTTCTACTTCAAAATTTATTCTTACTCCGCGAAAACCATTTGCATAATGAGCCCACAATAAATCTTCTTTTAGTTTATGCCTTGTTTTATCATTTTGCCTAGAAAAACAACATATAAATTTTTCTTGTTTTTGCATATAAAAGCTATTTATCTTTTCCGAAATTTTATTTTTGATATACTCGATTAAATTATTGTAATCAGACTCTTCTTGAAAATCTTGTTTTATTTTCTCTAAAAAATTTTGACTAATTTTGAAATTATACCTACACTCATCAATATCATTTAATTTACTAAAATTTGGAGCATAAAGTGATGAAGTTTCTAAAATTTGTTTAAATCTGCCATTTAATCCTTGGTCGAAATCCAAACTAGTTTCTGTGTCATTATAATCTAATTGTAAAAATTTTGAAAATTGCATTTTATTCTCTCCACTTTTCAATAAAATCAGAAAAAGTATCAACCCGATCATATGCTGGATAATGTCGTATGTACATAAAGCTCTTCCTACATATTTCTAATTCTTTATGCTTAAATGTTCCAACAAACATCATCGCTATTGGTATTAAAATCACAAAATACATACGAAATGATTTTATGGTATCTTTAAAGGCAAATTTTAAATCTTGATAATATATAATTTTAATAGGTAAAATAATAAAAAGCAATGTAGCTATTGTAAAGAGAAGTAAATTTTGACACCAACCCAAACAAAAAAAACCAAAAGCAAAATGAGCACTCAAAGCAGTTATATCCATTTTTTCTCGTTTTAGTAATAAATTTACTATCACTACTATAAAGACATAAATAATCCCTATAAGTGCGCTATACATAAGCATATCCACGAATAGATTCGACTCCATACCATTACACCAAGCATATGCATAATCGCAGTAACATATATCCCTCAAATGTTCCTGATCATTTATAATATCTAATATCGTGTAATAATCAAAAAAAGGTTTATATCCTAAAAATTTAGTTAAATCCATTAAAGCTCCTTTAAATTTACCATATAACTTTTCGCATTTTTTAAAAATTCAAAGCCAAAAGTTATAAATATTTTCAAATTCTACCCAATTTTCCCTAAATTTATTCAATTTGAAGTCTATAAATATTCAATACGAATAAAAAAATATTTAAAATTCAAAGAAGTTATTCATTTTGAATATTTAGGACAAAAATGGAAATTTACGAAAAAATCGCCGAAATCGCAAAAGAAAAAAATATCAGCAAAAAAGAGCTTGTCAGGCGGATTTTATCGCTCGAACCGCACCTTAACTCCACAGGCGAAATCCCTAGCGAACCCACGCTTTACAACTACCTCAACGGCAATCGTGAGCTAAAAGTCGAGCTAATCCCATTTATCGCTCAGGCGTTAGGCATCTTCGAGCAGGAGCTTTTCATCTGCAACGAAAACGACAGGGCGAGATTTTACAACCATTTAGCCAAAACCTACGCCACGCTCGACCCTGAATTTAGCGAGCTTTTGCCCTATGCTTCGCCGATTTTGCTAAAACACATAAAGCTACTTTTGCGCGAAAGCAAAGCCCAAACCAAAAATTTAATGCAATAAATTCCAAACCCCGCAAAACCCGTAAATTTAAAACCAAATTTCTATCCCAAACTAATCAAATTTTTTCAATCAACTCTAATCAAATTTCGCTACAATTCGCCCCGAAAAAAGCAGGTCTGCTTAACTTATCAAAAAGGCAATTTAATGCCAAAATCAACCATACTTTTTATCATTTCAGGTGCCCTTCTAGGCCTTGGTGGAGCCGCGCTCGTGCATTATGGCAACCCCGCGAATATGGGCGTTTGCGCCGCGTGTTTCTTGCGCGATACAGCTGGTGCGCTCGGCTTTCACAGAGCGGCCGCGGTGCAATACATACGCCCAGAAATCATCGGCCTTATCATCGGCGGTTTTATCGCCTCGCTAATTAGCGGCGAGTATCGCACACTCTCAGCCTCATCGCCATTTACGAGATTTATCTTAGGGATTTTTGCGATGATTGGCTGTTTAGTATTTTTGGGCTGTCCGTGGAGAGCGTTTTTGCGCTTAGGCGGCGGCGATATGAGCGCAATCGCTGGCGTAGTGGGGCTATTTGCCGGGGTGGCTTGTGGCAGGTTTTTTAAGGCTAGCGGATACGAGACGGAGCGCGAAAACGAGCTTTCAAAACCACTTGGCGCCATGCCACTTATCATCGGAATTTTACTTTTGCTAGCACTCATTAGCGGGGTGAAATTCGGCGAAAACGGCGCGATTTTTAGCTCGACAACGGGCCCTGGTTCGCAACATGCGCCGATTTTTATCTCCCTAATCGTAGCCATCATCATCGGCGCGGCTATGCAAAGAAGCAAATTTTGCTCCGTTGGCGCACTTTCGCGCACTTTTAACGGCGATTTTTCTATGTTTTGGGGCATAGTGGCGGTGATCGCGAGTGCCACAATCGCAAATTTGGCCTTTGGGCAGTATAAATTCGGCTTCGAAGCTCAACCAATCGCGCATAACGAATTTATCTGGAATTTCGCCGGCATGGCATTGGCGGGGCTGTGCTTTTCGCTGTGCGAAGGCTGTCCTGGCAAACACCTAGTTCAGGCTGGAAGCGGAAATCTAAACTCTGCGATTTTCATCGCTGGCATGGCGTGTGGCGGGGCTATTGCGCATAATTTCTCGCTAGCTAGCTCGGCTAAGGGGATTAGCGAATTCGCGCCGTATGCAGTGGCGCTTGGCTTTGCGTTTTGTGCGTATTTTGGGATTTTTAGTAGGCAAAAAGCCTAAATTTGAAATTTGGCGCGATCTAACACTCGCGCCAAATTTTTAAGAAGTTAAAATTTTAATCAATGCGAATTTCGCGGTGATTACATATTTAAAAATTGGCTGTATAAATCGTCTAACAAAAAGTAGTGTTTAGGGACATTTCCGTTATAAAACGGCCCGATAGTCTCATCGTATTTTTTATCGAAATACCCTGCTTGCGAGAGCTCGAAAATCTTTTGATCGACCAATTGTAGCATATCTCTGTTGCCCTTTTGGGTGACGACGCAGTCGAAAAATGTCTCGCCGATTTTTGGGATTGATACTTCGAAATTTAGATCTAGCACCGGCACAGAGGCGACTGAAACGATATTGTGCATATACGCGTCAGCCTCGCCACGATTGACCTTGTCGTAGCAGTCTTTGTTGTTTTGGCATGGCACTGGGGTGATATTAGGGTTTTTGCGCACCCAAACATCTGAGTTGCTCTCGCCGATGACAGCTATTCTTTTGCCCTCTAAATCCTCGATTGATTTGATACCGGCTGATCTTTTTGAAACGGTTGAGAGATTGATAGAAAAATACGGCACCGAAAAATCAACCACTTGGGCGCGTTTTTCGTTTCTAGTGTATGCTGCGATTAGCAAATCGACCTTGTTGTCTTTGACATAGTCTAGGCGCTCTTTTTGAGGCACGCCTACGAACTCTATCCTGCCCTCATCGCCCAAAATAGCCTTTGCGATCTCTTTTGCGAAGTCAATCTCAAAGCCCACAAATGAGCCATCACTTTGCAATACGCTAAATGGTGCCATGTGCTCGCTCACGCCGATTCTTAAAACCTTGCTAGATTTGATTTGATCTAGCGTGTTTGCGCTGGCTACGCCAGCACCCAAGCAAGCTATGCCCGCCAATGAACAAAGAAGTTTTTTCATGATTTCCCCTTTTAACGAAATAAAGTGCGATTATAACCCGTGTTCATTAAAGCATTTTAAAATTTAAAACTAAAATTACACTAAAATTATATAAAATATAAAACTTATTGATATTATAAAATTTAAATAAGAATTTTTAAAAAATTTAAAAAAGGGGCGTAAATTTAAAATTTACGCCCAAGCAAGGGATTTTGAATCGATTTTTTCTGCGCCAAAATACTTGCCATACACATCGTTGTAGATAATTCCCAAGCACTCTTTAAATCTCGGATCCTCTTCTGCGCTAATCGCGTTTAAAACAGCTGTTTTGACGCTAGCAGGGTTTTTAGGCTCACCGCTTGTGCGAAGCGCGTCCATAAATTTGTCATAAAGCTCGTCAGCATGGACATAGCTCATCAAAAATCTCGCCTTTTGGTAAGCTGATTTTTCAAACGCCATATCGCCTACTAACGAAGGTTTATCTGTGAAAATAAAATTCTCACTTTTTTCAAATTTCTGCTCTTTTAGCTTTTGATCTACTAGCCCAAGCGCGCTAGCTAGCCCGTATAAAATGCCAGCTGGGTGCGGAGGACAGCCAGGGATAAAGACATCGACTGGAATTACGCTTTGCGCACCGCCCCACACGGCGTAACTATCGTGGAAGATTCCGCCACTTGAACCGCACGCGCCCAAGGCTACGACGATTTTTGGCTCAGGGATAGCCTCATACGCGCGCAAAAGCGGATAATACATCTGCCTAGTAACTGGCCCAGTTACGAGCAAAATATCGGCGTGGCGCGGGTTTGCGACGAGTTTGAAGCCAAATCTCTCTGGATCCCATTGTGGAGCAAGAGTGGCGAAAATCTCGATTTCGCAACCATTACAGCTACCGCAATCGACACGAAAAACGCTGAAACTTCGCCTAATTTGTTTTAAAAATTTTAATTTATCATCGCCACTACTCATCACACAATCCTTTGATAATCATTTTCTCGCATTTTCGCTGCTGTGTTTTCGCGTTTGCAAGCAGGGCAAATTTGCGTATATTCTCTGGCTAGCTTTTTGCGATCATCGCTCATATTCGAAGACGCGATTCTACTAAGCGCGGTTTGGACAAAACGCTTCGAAGTAAAGGCCTTTCCACACTGCGAGCAGTTATGCGCCTCCATAGTGCCACACACATGCAAATCAGCTCGATTGAAATTCACGCCTAGTTCAAATTTAGAACTAAGTTTGATAGCTTTTGTAGGGCAGACCTCCTCGCAACGACCACAAAAAATACACCTGCCAGTATCGTATCGCCACACTACTGATTTTTCATCTTCGATTTTGACGCTGATTGCGTTTGGCGGGCAAGCCACGCCACAAGATGCGCAGCCAATGCACAAAGCATAGGTGTATTCTGGGCGGCCTCTGAAATTTTCGCTCATTTCATACGGCGCTAACGGATAAGGCTTTGTAACAACTCCCTTTTTTTTCACTAAATCAAAAATTTTCATCTAATTTCCTTTTTGGCAAATCGCTTTAAGCTCTTTTCCGGCTAAAATTTTGCTTTTTCCGCTTTTTATATCTACTACGGTTAGCCTTTCGGTGCATGAATAACAAGGATCTAGGCTACATACGATAAGCGCGGCATCAGCGACGGTGTAGCCACGAAGCTGATGAGCTAGGGCTGGCCAGTTGCTAAATGTAGGGGCCTTGACACGCCATCTATATACTTTTTGGCTACCACTTTGCATTATCCAGTGGATATCCTCTCCGCGTGGGGCTTCGATATAACCGATTGCGTAGCTGTTTGGTTTAACCCTATAATCGCTACTTACGATGATATCGCCACCTGGCATTATATCTATACACTGCCTAATCACATTAATCGCGTCTTTTGTGTCGTGGTAGCGCACCTTGACCCTGCCATAGACATCGCAACTAGTTTCGGTATTTATGTTAAATTTGAGTTTTTTCGTAAATTCATCAGGGTAATCGTAGCGAACATCTCGCTTAAATCCACTAGCCCTAATTGTAGGTCCTACTGAGCCATAATCCCTGCCAACTTGCGGATCCAAAACGCCAATTCCCTTCCAGCGAGACATTTGTCTTTCATCATTTATGATGACTTCCCAGACATCTTCGAATTCTTGCTCGATTTTAGAGAGCAAATTTAAAATCTCTTTTATCTCTTTGGCTCTGATATCTCGTCTCATACCGCCTACGGTTACCGTGCCGTAAGTTTTCCTGCCACCTGTTAAAATTTGGGCCAAATCGAGTGTGTATTCACGCACTCTAAATACATGCATAAATGCAGTATAGTTTCCTGTAACCTCGCACGCTAAACCGATATTTAAGAGGTTTGAGTGAAGTCTTTCGACCTCTGCGCTCATTATACGGAGTGCCTGCGCGCGTTCAGGGATTTCTAGCCCCATAGCGTTTTCTGTGGCTCTTGCCATAGCGATAGAGTGCGCAAAACCGCAAATTCCACAAACTCTCTCGGCTAAAAATGCCATTTGAGTGTAGTTCATACGATTTTCAGCTAGTTTTTCCATGCCTCTGTGCTCATAATACAGCCTATAATCCGCATCTACAATCGTATCGCCGTCACAATAGAGCCTAAAATGTCCCGGTTCATCAGCCGTGATATGAAGCGGTCCAAGCGGAATGGCTTGGGTATTTACTCCCTTTGGCTTTTTAAATTCATAATCAGGCTCTATGCTTAGCGGATCTGGACGAAATTTATAATTCATCTCATCTTTTCTAAGCGGATATAAATCTAGCGGCCAATCATCACTCATAGCAAGTCTTCTTGGATCTATTAGCCCTTCTGCTCTAAGCCCAAAGAGATCAAAAGCTTCTCTTTCATACCAAACAGCAGCCTTAACGAGCGGCGTAACTGACGGATAAACAGGATCATCAGCCGGAATTAGAGTTTTAACGGTTATAAAGCATTTCTCTTCTAATTCATCATCTTGGCTAAATTTAGAACCCTCCATAGAAAGCACATAATAAAGCGCAAAATGTTTATTGATAGACCTTTCATCGTTTGCTACCATCGTCACTAACCAACCGCCGATACCATAGTATAGTTTATTTACCACAGCAGGCAGGTCGTTTCTATCGACCAAAATCGTTATTTGTTTATCGGTTTGTCTAGTGGTTTCAAGTATGTTAAATTCGCTTTCGATTTGACTAATGTATAAATCACCTATCATCTTAAATCCTTTATTAAATTCACGCTCAAATCAAGCAAATTCCAGAAAAACTCAAATTTCCAAAGTCCGAAAGCAATAACAAAAAAGCCCAAAAATATAAGCGGTAAATTTTCAAACAAACTCATCTCTTTATCGTATTTTAACTCGCTTTGGTTTTTGCCAAATGAAGCTAAGAAAAAGTGTGAAAAGTCCGCTATGAAAATAACTGCTAATGCAATCGCAAAAATAATCGCTACGACATATCGCTCTGTCAAAATTGCTTGTGTAAAAGTCATAAATTCGCTTACGAAAATCGCAAAAGCTGGAACTCCAACAAGTGAGCAAATCGAAATTCCAAAAAACACGCAAGTAAGCGGTGCAGTGTATGCTAGACCACCCATTTTGTGCATGTTGTTTGTTTGGTAAATTCTCCAAGTATTTCCCGTGGTAAGGAAAGCTAGGGCTTTTGTAAGGCTGTGAGCTAGGCAATGGAAAAGTGCTGCCGCTACGCCGATTTTTCCGCCAACTCCCAAAGCAAATGCGATAACACCCATATGAACTACGCTGTGATAAGCAAGCATGCGTTTTACATCGTGTTGAGTTACCAAGAAATACCCAGCCACATAAAGAGTAATCACACCACTTACAAGCATAGTATCCATTACAAATTCCATGCCGACTGAATTTGCGGCGATAAAATAGTATCTAATGAGAGCTAGCATTGCCACTTTTAGCACGATACCGCTAAGCACAGCAGAAGTCGGAGATGGACCTTGTGCGTGAGCGTCAGGAAGCCAAGTATGAGTTGGAACAAGACCTGCTTTTGTGCCAAATCCCACAAGAGCTAAGATAAAAATAACCTTCATCGTAAGCGGATCGATTTTTTTATCAATCAAATCCGTAAATAAAATCCCGCCGCTTGAATAAAGCAAAATAGTAGCCAGCATAGCAAATGCTAGACCAAGAGAACAGACCATTACATATTTATAACCGGCTTCTACGATTTGTTTTTTCTTGTTATAAACAACCATAAAAACACTACTTAGCGTTGTCGCTTCGACAGCCGCCCACATGATAGCAATATCATTTGCCACGGCAGAAAGTATCATAGCAAATGTCGTGATATAGGCTAAAACTAGCATTTTTTTGATTTTTTTAGGGCTTTCATCTCTCCAACCAAGATAGGTAGGAAAATATAGCGTTACCAAAGTCCCCGTAATGCCGATGATTGTCAGATAAATTCCACCCAAGCTATCTAAAAACAGCATTTTATTTAGCGCGAAAAGTGGCGAATATCCTATAAGCGAAATAGCTTTAAAAATAACCGCACAAATAATTAGCGCAAAGGCTAAATTTGCGACTTTTATCTTGTTATCAGGCACGAAATAAATCAACGCCGCAAATATTAACGGCAAAATAAGCAATAAACATATTATCATACTCAACCCTTTAACTCGCTGGCTAAATTCGTATTTTGGCTACCAAAGACCTCTTTGTATCTAACTGCCAAAATAGCCATAATCGCGATTCCAAACACAGCGTCGCTTAAAATTCCAAGTTCGACTAGCGAACTAGCATTACAAGCGTTTGTGGCTAAATTTAGATGAACCGCGTTTTCTATCAAACAATAAGCCAAAATTTGTTTTAAAAACGACCTTCTTAAAATAAATCCGCAAACCCCAATCCAAAATGTAAAAATCGCAGCACAAATGACAAATTCATTTTGAATAATTGCAAATTTCATAAAGATTGGCGTCAAAAGATAAGCTAGCCCAATCGAAAAAGCAAAAGCTATCACAGGCGATAAGAAAAAGCCAGTGTATGGGTCGTTTTCGTGCTTTTCATCGATTCTAATAAGTGTAAAGAAAAGTATCGCAGGCACCAAAATCACCTTGGTAATGACCGCGATTATCGCCCACGAATACAGCTCGCCAGCTCCAAATTTGGCCGCCATGATAAAAAATAGTGTCACCAAACAAAGGGTATTTAACGCATAAAGAGAAATTGAAATTCTATAATCCCTAAACGAAAATACCGCCAAAGAAATCATCATTAAAAGTATTGCAAACACTTCCATATCAAACCCCCGCAGCAAACAAAATCACGCTTAAAATGCCAAGTCCTAGCATCCACGAAGCGTTTAATTTCAAAGTCGAAAGCATTGCATACCTAGGACCGAAGTTATCAATTAGCACAGCAAGCGTTGTGGCTAATTCGACCAAGATTATCGTAAAAATGCAATCTAAAAGCAAATTATTAAACCCAAATGGGATAAAAATTTTAACAAACAGGCAAATTACAGCAAATTGTTTTAACATAGCACCAATGTCGATGAGTGCTAAATCTCTACCGCTAAATTCAGCCACGACACCTTCTTGGACCTCTTGTTCTGCTTCTGCTATATCAAAAGGCTTTCTTGACATTTCGATATAAACAGCCCATAAAAACACAATCCCAGCGACTATAAACGATGCTTTTGCGCCGATTTCGCCATTTATCACAGCTTGGTGAATTTTGACCAAATTTGTATCGCCAAACATCGCACAAACCACGATTACACCGCAAATCATAATAGGCTCAGCATAAAGAGCAAGCATATTTTCTCTGTTTGCTCCGATTGCCGCAAATGGGTTTAGGCTATCAAATGCCGCTAAATTTAGAATAACTCTAAATGCGACAAGCAGATACACGATGACGATCAAATCCGAAACCGCCTCGCACCTAGCAGCCGTTAGCATTACCAAAAATGCTCCGATTGCCACGAGCAAATACGGCGTCCATTTAAAGACAAAATGGGCTGAATTTGGAGCTGTTCGCTTTCTGCGCAAAAGTTTTAACAAATCATAATAAGTTTGCCAAATCGGAGGTCCTTGACGAGACTGGATTTTTGCACGCAAACTTCGACAAATACCGTCAAATAGTGGCATCAAGGCAAGAGCTAAAAGTAGTTGTAATATCATAGTTTGCCTCCAAAAAAGTAAAATATTCCCACGCCTAAAATGCCAAGATAAAGCACCATATAAAATGCGTAAGTCGCACTCTTGCCATTTTGCATAATGGCGATTTTATCGGCTATTTTCATATTTATATCAATTATAGGCTTATAGATATATTCCATAAAAACATCTTTTACGACAATGCTGTAAGAGCTGCCTTTTTTGCGCATTTTTATGCACATAAATTTAGCCAAAACTCGTCTTAAATCGCCTACGGCTGTGTTTGAATTTGGCAAGAAATCATTGCTAAATTTAAATCCGTTCGCCCATGGATCGCTTAGTTTTGGTTTATCAAATGGCGATTTAAAAGCTAGCAAAATCACAAATGGCAAGATTAGCATAGCAATCAAACATAGCCAAAGCAATGAAAACGATAGCGTCGCTCCACTATCTGATACTGGCATAAATGACCAAATTTTGCTTACAAACATAGGCGATGAAAGAGCCAAAATCACGCAGAAAAGCGCCAAAATTACCATAGGCACGAGTGAGAAAATCGAAGCCTCCCTATACTCGCCTTTGGCTTTGCCACTAAATATTAATCCGTAAAATTTAACGAAGGCAAACGCACAAAGCACACCAGCTAGCGTCAAACCGATAGTTGAAAGCGCAAAAACTAATCTTGAAATTCCAGGATCTGTTTTTGATAAAAGTGCTTTATATATCAGCCACTCGCTCGCAAAGCCGTTAAATAGCGGAATTGCGACTATGCTCAACACGGCTATTAGCGAACAAAACGCAGTGATTGGCATAAATTTTGCCAAACCGCCCAAAGAGTTGATTTTTAGCTTTTTGCTTGCATTGTAGATATTTCCAGCAGCAAAGAACAAAACAGCCTTGAACACGCTGTGATTTAAGCTATGTAAAATCGCACCAGCCAAACCAAAGGCTGCTAAAATATTATTTGCAGTAGCAAGCCCATAAAGTCCAGCACCAAGTGCTAGCAGGATAATTCCCATATTTTCGACAGAACTATATGCGATTAGTTTTTTATACTCGTTTTGAAGCGCAGCAAAAATGATACCCCAAACAGCACCAAATGCGCCCAAAATCATCATAGCTAAGGCAAAAGAGGCAGGAATTTTGGCAATTAACATAAATTTAATCAAACCAAAAATCGCGACCTTACTCATCGCAGAACTAAATAACGCTGAGACATTTGAATTTGCAAGAGGATATGCTAGCGGGCTCCACACATGAAACGGTGCAAGACCAGCCTTCGTGCCAAATCCGATGAAAAGCAAAATGCAAATAAATAAAGATGAAGCATTGAAATTCCAGTCGCTAAAATGCAAACTTCCAGCACTATGCGCCATAATCAAAAACGCTATAACGATACAAAACGCGCCCACTTGCGCCACGCCAAGATATAGCATAACTGTGAAATTTGAACTTGGAGTGTCGTTGAATTTGAGCATTAGCGCAGAAACTAGCGTCATTAACTCCCATAAAACCACGAATCCAAAGACATCGTTACTACTAATAACCATTAGCATGCTTAGCATAAAAAAGCTAAAAAGCGCAGATTTTACAGCGAAATTTAACTTGAAATTTTGCAAATATCCAAGCGAATAAATCGCACTCATCGCGCCTATAAAACATACTATAAAACTAAAAAATGCACCCAAAGGCGTTAGCAAAAAGCTTGGTTCAAACAAAAATCCCCTAAGCACAAATTCGCTACTTCCATGCAGTTGCGATAGGAAATACAGCGCGCCCACTACCGAAATAGCGGCATTTGAAATAAATCCAAAATACAAAGCAGTCTTTTGCGAATTATAAAGAGCTAAGCTGATAACGCCTATTAATAAGTATGAAATAAAAATAAATTCAAGCATTGTCATCCTTATTATCGTTAGATTTCAAATTCGGATTTTTTGCCCCTTTGCTCTCTTTTTTCGGTTTAGAGGCTACTTTTTGCGGTTTTATCTCATCACTAGGCTTAGCTTCTACTTTTGGCTCGGTTTTTGCTTCGACCTTTTGAGGAGCTGGTTTTTGGACTACTTTCTCAGCTGGCGCAGGAGTTAGGGCAGGAGCTGTTTGTGAGGCTAGTTTTTCAGCTGGTTTTTGATCTGGCGCACTCTGTGGCGCAGAAGCCGTATCAAGAGCCACTTTTTCAGCCACTTTTTCAGCTGGTTTTTCAGCCACGCTCGCTTCTGGCGCAGGTTTTGGCGCAGGTGGAGCCATGAACTCGCTTAGATCAACATCTCTATCGCTGATAGCCTTGATGAAATTTTGCATATTTTCCGTATTTTTGAGTTTTTTTCCGATTTTATGCTCTGAATTTGAATCTAGCATTATAATCGCACCTTTTGGACAGGCTTCGACACAGGCCGAGCCCTCCTCTCTACCATCACAAATATCGCATTTGACAGCGAGACTTGGAAATCCCGGTTGGCTAAGATAGTTCGCGTCTTTTTCGACTCCAAAAACACCAGTGCTATCTAATGAGACGGCGCCATACGGACAGGCTACGGTGCAAAGCCCACAGCCGACGCATAAATGCTCATTGAGATGGACAAAATCTGTTAAATTTTGCAAAGCACCGCTTGGGCAAACTACGGCGCATGGAGCATCGTCGCATTGGCGACATTGGTTTGTAGAAGAGGTTTTTTCTACTTTGAATACTCTAATGCGTGTAATTCCTAGTTTGCCGCGTTTTATAGATTCTTTAACACAAGCCTTCTCGCACGCCTTACAACCTATGCAAAGCTCCGGATTTGTGATTACAATTTGATGAATTTTACTCACACGACAGCCTTTTCAAAGAAATCTGATAATTGACATGTAAATTTATCAAAATTCGTCTAAATTTAGGTTGAAAAATTTATTTATTATTAAAATTTTATTAATATGAAACTAAAATTTAACTACCAAATTTCAAAATTTTAAAATTTCGGTGTGAAAAATGTGTCATCGTGGATGTTGTTAAACGCACTTTCTAAGCTGATAAAAAATTTCGGGTGAGCCTTTTCATACTGGGCTAAAAGTTCCTTTGTCGCAGCTCTGGCGATTGGTTCCTTACCTCCGTATTGCTTGGCTGGGCAACTATCTTCTTCGTTCATCACCGGAAGCTCATTTTGCGCTGCGCACGCGCTTAGCTGACGCTCTCTGGCTAGGATTAGTGGGCGGATTATTACTAGGCCGTTTTGGGCGGTGTATTTTGGAGCTAGGGTGCGAAGTGCGCCGTTATAGGTGAAATTCATAAAAAAACTCTCCGCAGCGTCGTCTAAATGGTGAGCTATGGCGATTTTGTTAAAGCCATTTTCGAGTGCGTATGTGTAGAGATAGCCTCTGCGCATGCGCGAGCAAAAACTGCAAAATGTGGTGTTTGCGCGGATTTTTTCCTTGCCAAATTCGAAAATTTTGGTTTCAATGATATGATATGGGATTTCGTGCTTGTTAAAATGCGCTGAAATTTCGCCTAAATTCTCGCCTATGCCGTAGCTTATCGTTACGGCCTCGAACTCCCATTTTAGCGGGCTTACACTTTGGAAATGCTTCAAAATGTGTGCCAAAGACATGCTGTCTTTGCCGCCACTTAACCCAAGCAAAATTTTATCGCCCTCTTCGAACATTTTGTATTTTGCGTTGGTTTGACCGACCACGCGCAAAAGTTTTTTGGAGATATTTATCAAAGAAGTTCGACCATTTTTAGGGCTAAATTTGCGCTAATTTTCGCGCTTTTTACGACGAATTCGTCGAAATCAAACTCAGCCTTGTTTCCAGCCTCGTCGCTAATGGCTCTTAACACGCAAAAACTCACACCTAGCGCATGGCAAACCTGCGCTACACTTGCGCCCTCCATTTCGACTGCGCTCGCGTCGAATTCGGATTTAATCCAAGCTTTGCGCGCCTCGTCGCATACAAATTGATCGCCACTTGCGATAATGCCTGATTTTAAATTTAGCCCCAATTCCCTTGACGCGCGCTGTGCGATTTCGTTAAGGTTCGCGTCAGTATCCACAAAAATCGGGCTTCCTGGCACAAATCCGTGCGGATGACCAAAGGCAGTGATATCCAAATCATGCTGGACTAGGCGGGTAGCGTATAAAATTTCGCCGATTTTCAAACCCTCTTTAAGCGCGCCTGCAACGCCCGTGAAAATAAGCTTCCCCGCGCCGAATTTTTCTATCATCAGCGTGGCAGTAAGGGTAGAATTTACCTTGCCGATTTTTGAGTAAGCGATGATAAGCTCGTGCGCGCCGAATTTCGCAAGGTAGAATTCGTTGTTTGCATAATCAATCTTTTTGGCGTCTAAATTCGCCAAAAGTGGCTCTATTTCCTCTGGCATTGCGCCTAAAATTGCGATTTTCAAGCGTTTTCCTTTGCGAATTTTACAAATTCTTCTAGCGAGCTTAAATTTGAAATGCTAAAAGTCGGTTTGTCGGTGATTTTTTTGTTTATCCCTTTTAGCACGCTTGCGCCAAATTCGACGAAGCAATCCACGCTATTTTCGTAGTTTTTCACGCTGTGTTTGTATAGCACTGGGCTGATTAGTTGCGCTTTTAAAAGCCCTAGGGCTTCACTTTTTGTGCTGTAAATTTTAGCCGTTGCATTGGCTACGACTGGGGCGAAACTCTCATTTAGTGCAGGCTCTAAATGGCTCACAAGCTCGTCGCTTGCACTTTGAAGCATTGGGCAGTGGCTAGCTACGCTCATATTTAAAAGCATTGCGCGCTTTGCGCCAGCTTCTTTAAATTTGGCTTCCAAACTCGCCAAATCATCGCGATTGCCAGCCACGACGATTTGTCCGTCGCAGTTGAAATTCGCAGCCCAAACCCGCTTGCCCTGCGCCCTAGCTTCGTCGCAAATAGCGCAAACTACCTCATCGCTAAGGGCCAAAACCACCATCATACCGGCATTTTTGCCCTCGCAAGCATTTTGCATTAATTTTCCGCGGATATTTACAAGCCTTAAAATTTCCTTTGCCTCAATCGCGCCAGCAGCGCCAAGTGCGCTAAACTCGCCAAGCGAGTGTCCTAGCAAAAACTCAGGCGAAATTTTAATCTGCTCATTTAGCGCCAAAACACACATCATCGAATTTAGCGCAATAGAGGGCTGAGTAAATTCAGAAATATCAAGTTTATCATTTGCCTCAAAAAGCAAATTTGCAAAATCGATTTTAGTATGCGCGCTAGCAGTGTCCAAAAGCTCTTTTGCGCTGGCAAAATTTTCGTAAATTTCTCTGCCCATACCCACGCTTTGTGAGCCTTGACCCGGGAAAATAAATGCGTATTTCATATCTTAGTCCTCGTGGTGATGACCATGTCCGCCGCAGCACTCATGATCGCCATGGTGATGGTGTCCATGCCCGCCACAACACTCGTGATCTCCGTGGTGGTGGTGTCCGTGTCCGCCGCAGCACTCGTGGTCTTCGCCATGATGATGTCCGTGTCCGCCACAACCGCAAGTATGCTCGCCCTCTGGCACGCCTGTCATTAGCTCGTCTTCGCTCGGCTCGCGGTTTTCGACGACTTTGACATTAAATTCCAACTCTTTGCCCGCAAATGGGTGGTTAAAGTCGATTGTAACATCTTCTTCGCCGATTGCTTTGACGATTACGCGGGTTGTCGCGCCGTCTTCTGCCTGACCGAAAAGCTCCATACCTACGACCAAATCAATACCTGCAAATTCCTCTTTTGGCAAAATTTGGATAGCGTTTTCGTTGTATTCGCCAACGCCGTCACTTGGGGAAATTCTAACGATTTTGCTCTCGCCCTCGCCTAGGCTTAGAACTTCATCTTCAAGTTTTTGGATAATTTGCTCTTTGCCAGTGATGAAGGCAATCGGATTTGCGTTGAAATTTGACTCTAAAATTTCGCCTGAATTTGCGTCTTTTAGCTCATAATACATTTTTATAACTCTGTTTTGCGCCATAAAATTCTCCTTAAATTAAAATTTATCAAATTTTGATTTTAGCGTGTTGGTGCAGCTTTGGCCTCTTTTGAATCAGGGTAAGATGATTTTAGAGCGTTGTAAAATTTCGTTCCGCTTGCGCTATCCCCGATTTTATCGAAGCTAATTGCTGTGTGATATAAAAGTCTTGGTGTGTAGTCTTGTTTTTGATTGTGCGAAATGCTCTTTTTGTAGTAATTAATCGCGTCTCCGTAAGAGCCCGAAAAATACGCCACTTCGCCTAACATATAATTTGATTTTGCTGGTTGATAATTTTTGCTAGCAAGGTAAGCGTAGCGCTCTTTGGCGCCTGCATAGTCTTTTTTCTTAAATAATTCCTCTGCCTCTTTTGCGATTGAAGCATTGTCTTTGGCGCTAAAATTTGATTTATTTGTGGTAGTTGCACTAGCGCCCTTGGCACTTTGAGCGCCAGTTTTTTTGCTTATTTCAGCGTTTTTTTTTACGCTTGAATTTCCAAGTTTTGCATTAATTTCAGAAATTTGAGATTTTAGCCATGCGATATCTTTTTTCATCTGATCTAGCTCACTGCTGCCGTTACTACGACCAGTCGTGCGAATTTCTAAATCAGCCACTCTGCTTTCTAAATTTGAAACTTTTTCATTAGCCCCTTCTACGACAGTGCGCAAACCCTCCATGTTTTCATTAACACTATTTAGGTTGTTTTGCATATCATTTACTTTTTTACGATTGTCGCGTAAGAATTGCTCGTTTTCTGTCAGACCATAAGAGCTGTCTGAACCGATATTGCCAGCGTCAAATGCCGAAACTTCTGCATGTAAAAAAGCTGTAACGCCAAGAAGCGCCACAGCTAAATTTGATTTGAAACTCAAATTAGAAACCTACTTTGAATTCGTCGCGTCTGTTTTGAGCGTCGCACTCTTTTGTGCCATTTTTGCATACTGTGTTACTCTCGCCGTAGCTAACAACTGATAGTCTGTCGCCATTTACGCCTTGTGCAACCAATGCATCTTTTGCAGCTTTTGCTCTTTTTAGACCAAGAGCGTAGTTGTATTCATCTGTGCCCCACTCATCGCAGTTACCTTCAACTTTAACAGTTAAAGCCTCTGCGCCAGCTTGGTTGAATAAAGCTGCGTTGTTGTTAATTGTACCTTGTTGATCAGCGCGGATATTAAATCTATCGAAATCAAAATATACATTGCCAACTTCGCTTTGAATTTGAGCAGCTAATGCAGCCAATCTGTCAGCATCGCTTAAATTTGAATCTACCTCCGGATTCTTTTTAGAACAACCGCTCAAAAGTAGAGCAGCAACTGCAACTGAAGTTAAAACTAAATGTTTCATACTTATCCTTTCAAAAAAAATTACAAGATTATAGCATAAAAATATTTAAAATTACCAATCAACCGATTGAATTTGACCGATTTTTAATGGAAATTGAAAACTTTTATTCTCATTTACGCGGATAATTCCTACTGAACTTCCACCGCCTGCTTGTTTGATATACATAACACTGCCACCGTCGCTAGAAAATCTAGGGAACATATTTTTGCCACCAGATGTTAGCTGGCGAATCATATCTGTTTGAGTTGAGATCATATAGATATTAAAGCTACCAGATCCGTCGCGACTAGAATAGACTATATAATTTCCATTTGTGCTAATTGAGTTGTTATTTTTGCCGTGATATACCATTTGTGTTACATTTCCGCCATTTATGCTAGTGGCAAAAATATTTGGATATCCAAGTCTATCGCTTACGAAAGCTACCCTTGAATCGCCGTCGATGAAATTTCCATTTACATCGATTCCTGGATAATCTGTAATCTGTCTAGCCGAACCTGAGCCTATGTCATATAGATAAATATCTGGTTGGTCTTTTGGTGCGTTTGTGATTAGAAGTTTGCGACCATCAGAGCTTACATCGCCTACGATTGTCATACCTTTGCCTGTGAAAATTTTACTTTTTGAGCCGTTTGAAAGGTTGTATTTATAAATCGCAGGGGTATTTTGATTCACATAGTAAGTATAGTAAAATTCATTTTGCGCCGCACTCGCCCATTTAGGGAAGATGTTTAATCCACCACGCAAAACTACCTTTTGGTATGTCAGCGTATAATCAGCCACCATAATCTCGCTCTCTTTTGTCGAAGTATATCGAGAGAGTAAAATCATCTCTTTCATCCAATCCACATCAGAATATCCTAGCTCTTTTACGATTTCAGAAACTGCCATGTGAGCCAAAAATGGGTATTTCTCGGCGTTTGAGAGAGAAAAGCTTTTCTCATACATTACTCTACCAGTCCCAGCCTCGATGACTTTGGCCTTTAAATTCATAGGCGATATTTTGTCACTAACTGCGTATCTTACGATAAGCGCAGCCCCTAGCTCGCCTAAATTTGAATTAGCGTCCCCGTTATAATCGCTCACCAAATACTCATCGCTAACATCGAAAGTAGCGCCAACCTTTAAATCCCCTACCATGAGTTTAAAAAATTTGTTGTTAAACTCAGCGTTTGAAAGATTTGATGCATTTTGAACGACAATTCTTGGCAGGCTTACGCCCTCGTTTGTAATCGTAGTCGTCGCATCTGCCGCAAAAACAGCCATACAAAATGCAAAAATCAACATTAAATTTTTCATTATCTCTCCTTGCAAAATTTTAAAAAAATGCAATTGTAGTAAAAATTTGTAAATTAAAATTTATTTCTAACTACATCGTTTAAATTTATCTCATAAATAAAAGGCTTCCCGTCAGGCGATTTTGGGAAATTTTGCATTTCCAAATTTCCTAGGAAATCTCTTAGTTTTTGGTTAAATTCGGTATTTGCTCCAAGTCTTTTGATCTGATAATCGCTAATCCTACCGTCCCCGCCAAAGGTTACAACGACGGTAGAATCGTCATTGACGGTGGTTGCATATTTGCTCCAAAGGCGTTGGAGGATTTTGTTTATCTTGCCACGATATGCGTCGTATTCGCCAGTAAGCTGGGTTTTGCCGGTAACGACATTTGATTTTACTAGCGCGTTGCGCGAAGTCGCCTGATTTTTCGCCTTGGTTTGGGTTTGTTTGTCTGATTTTTTGCTACTTTGCACGGCGTCGTTTTTAGAAACACTCTCGCTTAGCTTTTTGTTATCTTTCGTAGTATCAGAAAACAAATCGTTCAAATTTGGCTCAGGCTCTTTTTTAGCCTCCTCTTTTAGCTTTGGCTCTTCTGGCTTTTTCTCCGGGATTGGTTCTGGTTCAGGCTCTGGTTTTGGCTCCTCTTTTTTTACCTCTTCCTTTGCTGGCTCTGGTTTGGGCGCAGGTGGTGGAGGTGGGGTAGTAACCTCAGTCGTAGTTTTTAGAGTTTCTTCTTCGACTGGCTTTTCTTCTTGCTCGTGTTGGTCGCCCTCTTTGTCCTCTTCGGCGATATTTGGGGCTGTTGGTATCGGCGAATCATCAAAATCTATTGGGATTGCGATATCCATAATCGCGCCCAAATCATCGGTGTATTTTTTCGCTTTGTTTTTGTATTCTGAAATTTGATAAAGAAAAATAGCAAGCAAGCTAAAATATAGAGCCAAAGCGATTAGAAATGATCTGAAATTATCATATCTAACCCCGGTGAAATTTGAATATCTAGCCATTTGTTTGAAGCACAACCTTATTAAAACCAGCTTGTTTTAGCGTCTTTAAAACAAACATTACATTATCATAAATGATTTTTTTATCGGCTTGGATATAAACTGGCTTATCCACAGCGTATTTGCCACTGCTTTTAATGAGTTGCAAATTATCTGGGAATTCAGCCAAACTCATAGTGCTAGTGTCGATATAAATTTTACTATCTGCATCCACACGCACGAGCATAAATTCGGCTGTATTTTGCGATGAAGCCGATTTCGAACCGCTTGGAAGCTCGATTCTCTCATCATAAATAATCGCGGTTTGCGCCACCATTAAAATAGCGAGCAAAACCAGCATAATATCGACAAGCGGAGTTATATTTAATTCAGGATTTTCATCGAAATTATACATACAACTCTACTTTGCGCCTGCTTTATGAAGCAAGATATCAGATGTGCGGTTTATAATGCTTGTAACCTCATAAGCTTTACGCTTAATAAGTAAAGCAAAAGTATATGCAGGAATAGCGACGAAAATTCCACAACCTGTCGCAACCAAAGCCTCGCTAATAGCTGGTGCGATAGTATCTATTCCCGAATTTCCGCCCCCTAGCTTTGAAAATGTATCCAAAATACTAACAACCGTTCCAAAAAGCCCTATAAAAGGCGATGTCGAAGCGATGATAGAAAGCCAAGTCAGCCCACTAGTAGCGTCGCGCTCAGCCTTGCTTTTATAGACATTTAGGGCCTCTTTGGTCGTTCGCTCGGGAGTAATTTTTTGAAAAATCGACCCAGAAAGTGCAATCTTACCACCCATTAAAAGCGATTCTAGCGCCTTTGTTTCTTTGACTTGCCATGCACTAAGCCCTGCGTAGCGCGAAATCAAAATGGTAAATGTAACTATAAAATATATCGAAAGCCAAGAAAGCACAAATATCGTAATAAATGTGCTTCTTGTAAAATAACTTAAAATAAGATCCAACATACTTATTTTTGCCTTGCAAATTCATCAACTCTGGCCATGATAGCAGAGGTAGCCATAGTATCTGTGCTGATAGAATTTAGCAATTCTTTGGCTTTTTGCAACGATTTTGCGACAGCATTTTCGCTATCGCCACCTATCGCCACAGCCTGAGTTGCCAAAATAGTGGTTTTTTCCTCATCGACTTTTAAAAATCCACCATTTACTATGACTAATTGCTTTTTGCCCTCTTTATCTACAATCTCAACGATACCACCCTCGTTGCCGTTTTTCAGACCAGTCAGCAAGGTAGAGTGTCCAGGCAAAACACCAAGTTCGCCGGTTTGACCTGGAAGTTGGACAGACGCAACTTCGCCAGAGAATACCAAACCCTCTGGCGTAACGATTTCTAATAGTAAAAATTTATTCATAGCAGATTCCTATGCCTTCATTTTTTCGGCTTTTGCCACTACCTCGTCAATATTTCCTACCATATAGAAAGCATTTTCAGGTAAATCATCATATTTACCCTCTAAAATTCCCTTAAATCCAGCGATAGTCTCTTCAAGGCTGATATATTTACCAGGGCTTCCTGTGAAAACTTCGGCGACAAAGAAAGGTTGTGAAAGATAACGCTCGACCTTTCTAGCTCTATCGACCACAAGTTTATCCTCTTCGCTAAGCTCGTCCATACCCAAAATTGCGATAATATCTTGCAAATCTTTGTATTTTTGAAGCACAGCTTGAACGCCACGAGCTACCTTGTAATGCTCTTCGCCGATGATTTGCGGATCAAGCATTCTTGAAGTTGAATCAAGTGGATCAACCGCAGGATAAATTCCTTTTTCTGCAATCGCTCTGTTTAGAACGGTTGTCGCATCAAGGTGAGCAAAAACCGTTGCAGGAGCAGGGTCTGTAAGGTCATCAGCTGGAACATAAACAGCTTGAACTGATGTAATTGAGCCTTTTTTAGTCGATGTAATACGCTCTTGAAGTTTTCCCATTTCGCTTGCCAAAGTCGGTTGGTAACCAACGGCACTTGGAATTCGTCCTAGAAGCGCTGACATCTCTGAACCTGATTGAGAAAATCTAAAAATGTTATCGATAAACATCAAAACATCTAGTCCTAGCTCATCACGGAAATACTCAGCCATTGTAAGACCTGTCAAAGCAATTCTATTTCTTGCTCCCGGTGGTTCGTTCATTTGACCATAGGTTAAGGCAACTTTATCCAAAACGCCCGATTCCTTCATTTCGTTATAAAGGTCGTTTCCCTCTCTTGTTCGCTCGCCAACGCCCGCAAATACAGAGTAACCGCTGTGTTTGAAAGCAACATTGTGAATTAGCTCCATAATAATAACGGTTTTACCAACACCGGCACCGCCAAATAGACCAACTTTTCCACCTTTTGCATAAGGAGCTAGCAAATCAACAACTTTAATACCAGTTTCGAAAATTTCGCTTTTTGTGCTTTGGTTTTCAAAGCTTGGCGGATCTCTGTGGATTGACCAGCGAGTTTCGAAATTTTCCTCTTCACCTTCGTCAATCAAATCGCCTGTAACATTAAAAATTCTACCCAAAACTTTTTCGCCAACTGGAACGCTAATAGGCGCACCAAGTGCCTCAGCCTCCAAACCACGGCGCAAACCATCACTCATATCCATAGCGATTGTTCTTACGCGGTTATCACCTAAGTGAGCTGCAACTTCTAAAATTAATCTTTTTGATTCGCCTTCGACATCGTATTTGACTTCGATAGCTTCGTTAATTTTAGGTAAGTAGTCATTGAAATCAACATCAACGACAGGACCCATTACCTGAGAAATTATTCCCTTCATTAATTCTCCTTTCATTTATTATTTCATTGATTCTACACCGCTGATAATCTCTATCAGCTCAGTAGTAATAGAACTTTGTCTAGCTTTATTATATGCCAAATTTAGCTGAGCGACACGCTCTTTTGCGTTGTTTGTCGCGTTTTCCATAGCATTCATTCTAGAACAATGTTCTGCTGCAAGTGAATCTATCAGAGCATAATACATACTATAACTCAAATAGCTTTGCACCAAATTCATCATCAAAATTTCTTCATCTTCTGGATACTGAACTTCTACTTCCATTACAGAACCAGTTTTAAAAGCACTCTCATCAATCTCTGGCTGTCCAATAGGCACGAGGGTAGAAACTCTCATTTCTTGCGAAATCATATTCAAATATCCATTGTGGATAAGAACGATCTTATCAGTTTTGCCCTCTCTAAAATCAGCAACCGCAGCATTTACGATATCATTAGCCTTCTCAGGATTTGGCGATGAGCTTACGCCAACATATCTTTCTAAAAGCTCGACACCTTGGAAGTTAAAATACTCAATGCCTTTTTTGCCCACAGCTCTTAGGCGAACTTTTACATTTTTCGCTTTATACTCTTCGATTAGGGCTTTTACTTGTTTAATGGTATTGATATTAAAACCACCGCAAAGTCCCTTATCTGCTGTGATAAAAAGCAAATCAACAACTTTGACTTCTCTGCTTGTGTTAAAAATTTTTAGCTTATCATCATCACCTACGCTAGCAGCTACATAGTCTTTGATTCGTGCTGAAATTTCACCAAGAACATCGTTGATCTTCACAGCATAAGCACGAGAGCGCATAGCAGCTTCTTTGGTATTTTTAAGCTTTACATTAGAAACAAGCTTCATAGCTTTTGTTGTTTTTTCTGTATTTTTTACGCTTTTTATCTTTAACTTAATATCTTTTAAATTTGCCATTTTTTAGCCTTATTATGCCGAAAATGTCGCTTTAAAGTCATTTAATGCTTTTGCCAAATTCTCTTCTAAATCTTTTTCCAAAGTCTTTTTGGTTCTGATTTGCTCGAAAATTTCAGGGTATTTAGCCTCAATAAATGGATAAAGCTCAGCTTCAAATTTGCCGATTGCGCTTGGTGCGACATCGTCTAAATATCCCTTGCTACCTGCAAAAATAATGACGATTTGATTTTCAACTGGAAGTGGGCTATAAGGTGGTTGTTTTAAGATTTCAACCATTCTTTGACCGCGGTCTAGTTGTTTTCTACTGCTTTCGTCCAAATCGCTTGCAAATTGTGCAAACGCTTGAAGTTCGCGGTATTGAGCAAGGTCTAGGCGAAGTGTGCCTGAAACTTTTTTAATCGCTTTGATTTGTGCTGAACCACCGACACGGCTAACTGAGAGACCGACATTGATCGCAGGGCGGATACCTGAGTTAAATAGACCTGATTCAAGGAAAATTTGACCATCAGTAATCGAAATAACATTTGTAGGGATATATGCTGAAACATCGCCTGCTTGTGTTTCGATAATAGGAAGCGCTGTTAAGCTACCAGCACCTAGCGCATCACTTAGCTTACTAGCTCTTTCAAGTAAGCGAGAGTGTAGATAGAAAACATCGCCCGGATAAGCCTCGCGACCTGGTGGTCTTCTTAAAATCAATGACATTTCGCGGTATGCAACAGCGTGTTTGCTTAAATCGTCATAAATAATCAAAGCATGGCGTGAGTTATCTCTGAAATACTCACCCATTGTGCAGCCTGAATATGGGGCTAGGTATTGAAGCGCAGCAGCCTCGCTAGCACCAGCTGAAACCACGATAGTGTATTCCATAGCGCCGTATTCTTCTAGTTTTTTAACGACTTGCGCTACGGTTGATTGTTTTTGACCGATAGCGACATAGATACAAACGACATCTTGACCTTTTTGGTTGATGATAGTATCAACTGCAACGGTTGTTTTACCTGTTTGTCTATCGCCGATGATTAGCTCTCTTTGACCTCTACCGATTGGAACAAGGGCGTCAATCGCTTTAAGACCTGTTTGAAGTGGCTCATGAACTGATTTTCTAGCCATAATGCCTTTTGCTTTTTCTTCAACGAATCTTGTTGTATTTGTATCGATTGGGCCTTTGCCGTCAATCGGCTCGCCAAGGGCATTTACAACGCGTCCGATTAGCGCGTCGCCTACTGGAACACGCAAAAGTTTGCCAAGTCTTTTTGCGCTACTTCCTTCATTAATACCGCTTGTATCGCCCAAAATAACGACACCGACACTGCTTTCTTCCAAATTCAGCGCAATACCGCGAGAGCCGTTTTCGAACTCAACCATTTCATTAGCCATAACATTTTTTAGGCCATAAACATTAGCAACGCCATCCGCGACAGATACGACTTTACCTGTCTCTTCGACATCAACGCTAAGATCAAAGCTTTCAATTCGCTCTTTAATTATGCTACTAATTTCGTCTGCTTTAATTTTCGCACCCACACTTTACTCCTTATTAAATTGCTTTTAAAATATATTCACTCATTTTTTGTTTCAATCTATCGATTGAAAAACTAATCTCAAATCCCAAATCTTCAACCTCGATTTTGATACCCTCGTAGTCGCATTTGACTAGTTCAAGTAAAATTTCAGCGTTAAATTTCTTTGAAATTTTGCCTTGCAAATCCTTGATTTTATCCTCGCTGATATCTTGATTTGAGTAAATTTTGCCGTGGAATTTGTTATCCATAGCAGAGATATTTTTACGCAAATCATCTGTGATTTGAGGAATCAAACCAATTCTTCTGTTTTTGGCAAGAAATTTGATGAAATTTACGATTTTATCGCTTGGATCTTTGATAAAAGAAAGTATTAAATTCACTTTATCAGCGTCTTTGATTGTTGGAGATTTTATAATATCGCCAAATTTTGAAACCTTAAACGCAGATGAGATAGTCTCCAATGTGCCTAAAACAGCGCCTAATTCGTCTTTTTTATAAGTTTTAATCAGTGCGCTTACATATTTTTTCGCCGTATTATCTATCATCACACAGCCTTTTTCTCAATAATATCAAGAAGCTTGTCTTGCTTGAATTCCATAGTATCTTTTGCAAAAACCTCATCTAAGATTTCATTTACGACCTCTTTTTCGATACGGCGTGTTTCGAAATCTTTTTGCTCAGCGAAAGATTTGTTTAAATTTTTAATCTCTTGCTCGCTCATCGCTTTTACTTTATCAGCCGCAAAAACAGCCTCTTTTTTAGCAGTTTCGATCAAAGATGCGCCTTGGGCTTTTGCCTCTTCTAAATCTTTTTTTGCTTGTTCTTTTTTCTCATTTGATTCTTTTAAAATTCTTTGATTTGTTTCAAGGCGTTTAGCGATACTATCGATTCTGGCTTTGAAAGCGTCTTTTGCAGGGCCTTTTAGAAGGTAATATAAAATGCCGAAAAACAATACGAAATTTATCGTTCTCCATACTATATCGTAGTCTTTGGGGCCGTCATGTCCGCTAGCTAGCGAGATAAGTGGCAAAATAAGGAAAATTAGATATTTTTTCACGCCGACTCCTTAAATTTTTGAAAGTGCAGATTTGATTTCGTCTTTGAAATCAGGAATTTTCGCACTCAAATCACTTTTTAAGCTTGCTTTTTGCTCGTTTAAGCTTTCGCTAAATTTCGCAAAATCGACCTCTAATTTAGCTTTTTGCTCAGCAATTTCTTTGCTAGCAACCTCTTTTGCGCTATCTACCGCTTCTTGCTTAATTTTACTTGCCTCGACCCTCGCAGCGTCAAGAACCTTTGCTATCTCTGCTTTGTTAGAATCGACATCTTGTGCGTTTTTTCTAGCATTTTCCTCATCTTCTCTAATCGCTTTTTCGCGCGCTTCCATGTGCGCAAGAAGCGGTTTGTAAAGCTTGGTATTTAAAAATGCTATTAGAGCTAAAAACACAATGATTGTCGTCAGCATTGCAGATACACTAATTTCTAGCATTACACCTCCTTGGCTAAATTTTATATAAACTTGGGATACTACAATAATTAAGATTAAAATTTAATATAATTTTAACCTATTTGTTTCATAAAGTCTGAAATTTGTGAAATTTCGCTAAATTCTATAAGAATTTTCTTATCTTTCACGCTGATTTTTCCAAATTTGTTTAATTTTTCTTTCAGCTTCATAAGTTCTGGCTTAAAGGTTTGAAATTCTTTATGGTTGTTTGCAGTTTTGACATTTTCTTTGCTTTTTAGCTTTTTGATCAAATCCTCGGTCTCTCTGACGCTGAGTTTTTGCCCAGTGATTGTATTTAAAACCAAAATTTGCTCATCTTCGCTAAGACCTACGATGACCTTGGCATGGCCTTGACTGATTTTTTCCGTGCGCAAAGCATCTTGGAGCGGGGCTGATAAATTTAGCAAACGCATAGTGTTTGTGATTTGCGTGCGGGATTTTTTGATGATATCGGCTAACTCTTCTTGTGTGATTTTATACTCTTCGATTAGTTCGCGGTATGATTTGGCTAGCTCGATTGGGTTTAAATTCTCCCTTTGGATATTTTCGATTAGGGCTAGTTCGCGCATGTTTTGCGAACCAAGGTCCGCTACGACGGCTTTGATTTTAGCTAGACCTGCTAGCTTGGTTGCTCTTAGTCTTCTCTCGCCGGCGATTAGGACATAGGCGCCATTTTTTTCGATGACTACGATTGGCTGGATAAGGCCGTGTCTAAGGATACTCTCGCTTAGTTCGCGAAGTGCTTCTTCGTTGAAATTTAGCCTTGGTTGATATGGATTTGGCGAAATTTTATCCACATCGATTTCGATGACTAAATTTTCAGATTGTCCATCTTCTAGCTCTTTTGTATATGCCTTTTCGACATCTTCTAAAATACTGCCTAAACCCCGTCCTAGCACACTTTTTTTGACCTTGCTCATCTTTTCTCCATTACTGCTTTTGCTAAATCCTGATACGCTAGCGAACCAGCCGATTTTTTATCATATAAAATTACCGGTTTGCCAAAGCTTGGGCTTTCGGCGAGTTTTACATTGCGTGGGATTACGACAAGATTTTTGTCCTTGCCGATGTAAAATAGCTTTTCGCCAAAATACTCTTGCAAATTCGCCACGGTTTCCTTGGCAAGGTTGTTTTGCGCAGAATACATTGTCGGCAAAAAGCCCCTGATTTGCAAATTTTTATTTATGGTTTGTTTGACGATTTTTATGGTATTTAGCACGAGTGCGACACCCTCTAATGCGTAAAATTCGCACTGAATCGGGATTATCACGCTATTGCTAGCTGCTAGGGCATTTACCGTGATACTGCCAAGCGTAGGCGGTGAATCAATAATGATATAATCATATATATCTTTTATCTCTTCGATTTTGTTTTTTAGGATTAGTTTGAAATCAGCCTCGTCAGCACTTTCGCGCTCGATACCTACCAAACCGATATTTGAAGGGGCTAGATCCATATACTCCATTTGTGTTTTTTGTATGACTTCGGAGAGTTTTTTGCGACCAGTTAGGACATGGTAGATATTAAACTCAAAATCGCTTCTGTTAAAGCCAAGCCCAGTCGTGGCGTTTGCCTGAGGATCGACATCGATTAGAAGCACTCGCTTTTTTTTCATCGCAAGCGACGCGCTTAAATTTATCGCTGTGGTTGTCTTACCTACACCGCCTTTTTGGTTTGCAATCGTTATTATCTCGCTCATCTTAAACTATAAATCCTCTTTTTATTTATTATTATCGCCCCGTCGTCGCAAAGCCTCGCTTGCGAGAGTGGGACCTTTTCGCCCTCGATATGAGCGCAAAAATTTTGAGACAGGCGAAATTGTAACGAAAATTTACTAAAAATTTGCTTCCACGAGATTTTATTTTTGTATAAATTTAAAAACCCCTCCACAGCGTCTTTTGGAGTGATTTTTATGTCTAATATACCCGCAAATTCGGGCGCGCTAACTAGGTTTATACCTATGCCACAAACTAGGATATTTTTTATTTTATTTGTCAAAATTCCGCCAATTTTGCGATCATTTATGTAAAAATCGTTTGGCCATTTAAGCCAAATTTCAGAACCAAGAGAAGAAAGAAATTCTTGCATAATCATCGCAAAATAAATGCTGCACGATTGAAGTGGCACATCGCTTGGCAAATCGCTAATCTCCACGCAAAACGAAAACGCCAAATTTCCACTCTGGCTCTCCCAGCTATTTCCGCGCGAGCCCAGACCGCTACTTTGCGCCTGCGCCACTAAACAAAATGGCGCGCGAATGCTTCCGTTTTTCAATCTTTCGATTAATTCGCTTTGCGTCGAGGGCAAAATCCCAGCAAATTCTATCTGCATAAAAACTCGCCCACGCCCAGGCGTTTGCCATTTATAAAATCACTCGCACTTATGGGCTTTTTGCTTGGTTCTTGCAAGGCTGTGATTTTAATCGCGCCTCTTTTGCAAGAAAGGCAAAATCCGTCTTTTTGGATACTTAAAATTTGGCCAAATTTATCAAATTCTTTGTCTTTGAAATCCTGTGCTAACTCTAAATTTAAAATTTTAAGCCCCGAGGCAGTGTAAATTCCAGGCCACGGAGTTAGGGCGCGAAATTTATTATAAATCTCGCTTGCACTCTCATTAAAATCCACAAGGCCGTCAGATTTAAGGATTTTTTTGCAATGCGAAGCAAGGGCGGAATTTTGTTTAATCGGCGAAATTTGGGCAAAATTTTGTAAAACTTTGACAATCAGCCCCGCCGCTAGCTCTCCAAGCTCACTAAAAAGCTCGCTAGCCATTTTGCCCTCGCACGAAGTGCGGGCAAAACCCAGCATATCGCCAGTATCTAACCCCTCGTCCATGAGCATTGCCGTTACGCCAGTTTGCGCTTCACCCGCTAAAATCGCGCTTTGGATAGGGCTAGCGCCACGGAATTTTGGCAAAATAGAAGCGTGCAAATTTATACACGGCGCAATCTCTAAAATCCCTTTTGGCAAAATTTGACCATACGCTGCCACGACGATAAAATCGGGCGCAAGCTCCCTGATAATGCGCTCATTATCACCCTCACGCAATCTATTTGGCTGAAAAATCGGCACGCTTTTCAAATTTTCCTGCGCCCAGATTTTCGCGCTTGGCGGGGTTAAAATTTGTTTTCTACCCACAGGGCGATCTGGCTGACAAAATATCCCCACAATCTCAAATTTAGCCGCCAATGCCCTTAAAATCGTCGTCGCATACTCTGGCGTGCCCATAAAAACTATTTTCATTTTTCCTCTTTTTTCACAAGTTTAAATAGCTCAAATTTTAGTTCGTTTATACCTGCGCCCGCAACGCTCGAAATCCCCATAACAAAGGCTGGTTTGCTCTCGTCGAGCTTGCCAAACATTTCGTAATCTTGTCTTTTTTCAAAACCAAATTCGCGCAAAAATTCATCGCATTTTTCCTCAAAATTTTCGCATGCGTCAAATTTCGTAAGCGCAATCGCAAAGGCGCGCTTTGCGAGATCTGGCGAGAATTTTTCAAGCTCGGCGCGAAGTGCGCGGTATTGCTCGCCTAGGCTTCGATAATTTGCAAGATCAAGCATAAAAAGCAAAATTTTAGTTCTCTCAATATGGCGCAAAAATTTTAGCCCAAGCCCCTTGCCGTCGCTCGCCCCCTCGATGATACCAGGGATATCAGCGATGACGAAATTGCTAAACTCATCTACGCTAACCATGCCAAGCTTTGGCGTGATTGTGGTGAATTCGTAGTTTGCGATTTCGGGTTTGGCGTTTGAAACGACAGAGATTAGCGTGGATTTGCCGACATTTGGGAAGCCTACAAGTCCGACATCTGCGATGAGTTTTAGCTCTAATCGCACATTTTTAGCCTCGCCAGGAAGCCCTGGTTGGGCGTATTCTGGGCGCTGATTTACGGAGTTTTTGAAATGCACATTTCCAAGGCCCCCTTTGCCGCCCTTTAAAAACAGCTCCGTTTGCCCGTCAATCGTCAAATCAAGCAAAAGCTCGCCACTATCATCGTCATACACCGCCGTTCCAGGCGGCACTATGAGATATAGATCTTCACCACTTTTGCCGGTTTTCTTGCGACCCTCGCCAGGCGCGCCATTTTGGGCTTTGAAAGCGCGTTTGCCTTTATAAAATGAAAGAGTGTGAGAGTTTTTATCTACTTTAAAAAATACATCGCCACCTGCTCCGCCGTCTCCGCCGTCAGGTCCGCCTAAAATGACAAATTTTTCGCGTCTGAAACTTACGCACCCTGCTCCGCCCTTGCCGGAAGTTACACTAAATTTTGCACTATCTATAAACATAACAATCCTTAAATTTAAAAACGGCAATTATAGCCAAATCGGTTAAAAATACTTTTTAAAGTGGAAATTTTAAGAAGAAAAGGGGCGAAAAGCCCCTAAAATTACGCAACAGGATAAACTGATACTTGTTTGCGATTTTTGTCTTTGCGCTCGAATTTTACTACGCCGTCGATTAGAGCGAAGATTGTGTGATCGTTGCCAAGACCTACATTGCTACCTGGGTGAGTTGCAGTGCCTCTTTGGCGGATGATGATATTGCCAGCTCTAACAAACTCGCCACCGAATTTTTTCACACCTAAGCGGCGTCCGATACTATCACGGTTATTTTGGGTTGAACCTTGACCTTTTTTGTGTGCCATTAGCTATCCTTTATGCGTTGATTGCGACAACTTTGACGCGAGTGTATTGGCGTCTGAAACCGCGTTTTAATTTTGAGTCTTTTCTTCTGCGTTTTTTGTAGATTACGACTTTTTTGTCTTTACCCTCTGTAACGACCTCTAAAACCACCTTTGCACCCTTAACAAATGGCGCACCTACCTTTAACTCGCCGTCATTTAGCGCTAAAACTTCGCTAAGTTCGACTTTACTTTTTGGCTCTGCTGCAAAATGATCTAGATTTAGGTAGTTTCCCTCCTCTACTCTATATTGCTTGCCGCCGTGTTTGATGATTGCATACATCAAAGCTCCTTAAAAATTTGGTAGCCAAAAGGGCATTTGCATTGCAAAATTTAATAGCCCGATTTGGTAATAAACTTAGGATTTTATCTTAAATTTCATAAATTCCTACTGAAACGCATAATAAAATTTAAGATATTTGCAGTTTTAATTTTAAACTAAACATAAATGTGATACTATCAGCCTGAATTTATTTTAGGAGAATTTAGATGAAAAAATTAGCTGCGATAATCCTTTTATCCGCTATTTTCACAGGCTGTTCTAACTGGAATATAGCCAACCAACCAACCGGCGCACGCACTCAAAGCGCTTCTCAAACCACTGCCCCAGCAAATGAGCCAAGCATAAGTGGCGTGACAGACAAAGTCCAAGAGGTCTCAAACGACACCGTAGAAATGGTCGAAGAAAACCTACCAGATGCAGGCACAGTCGATGCCGTAGTCGATAAAAGTGATGCTTTTCATATCAACCAAGTAATTTCAGCGTGGAATAAACAGCCAGATTCTATCCGCACTACCGCAAACAACGGCAATATCTACACTTGGAAAAACTACAAACCAGGTTGCGATGTCTCTTTGACTAGCGATTCTGAGGGTTATGTCCCTAAATCTGCGATCTCATCAGCAATCTCAAAATGCTTATAATCCACCTTCCTTGCCAAATTTGGCAAGGAATTTTTAAAATTTAATCTTTTTTCATATAATCGCCACAATTTTTGTAATCAAAGGATTTATAATGAATAAAATTTTACTCTCCACAGCGCTTTTTGGCGCATTTTGCGCGAATTTGCACGCTGGTAATTTCATCGAAATTTATCAGGGCCTAACCTGCGAGTGCTGCCACAAATGGTCGGCTTATCTGCGCGAAAATGGCTTTGAGACCAAACATATCTACTTGGACGATGAAGCTTTTATCCAAAAAAAATACGATGAAAAAGTCCCATTGGAGCTTGCTAGCTGCCACACTGCGCTGATTGATGGCTATGTCGTCGAAGGCCATGTCCCAGCAGGCGAAATCCGCATAATCCTAAATCAAAAACCAAGCGATATTGTAGGAATCGCAGTTCCTGCCATGCCATTAGAAAGCCCTGGTATGGAAGTGGGCGCCGAGCCTGAGATTTACGATGTCATCGCAATCAAAAAAGATGGCACCACAAAGGTCGTCGCCACATACAAAGGCAAGGAAAAAATCAAATAAAATTTGGCGAAATTTAAGGCAAAAATTTACTCAATCTATCTTTGCAAAGAAATGCGAAGCATTTCAATTAAATAAAATCAGCTAAATTTAAAGCAAAGCTTTAAATTTAGCCACCTTGTAAAGCGTCGTCGGGGGTTGGGGGTTTGTAAGGGGGAAGGGGCGCGACCTCGCAATTCAAGCCCCCTTCCCCCTTACGAGAAAAGCACGGCGCAGGTTAAATTAAAAAAATCGTTCAATGCAAAATTTAGGTTGAATTTTGAATTTAAATTTTTCTGGATTGCTTCGAAAACTTCGTTTTCTCGCAATGACAAAATTTAGCGCAAGGAATTTCAAAGTCGTAGATTGCCACGCCTTGCAAAAAGCGTCTTGACGCTTTTTTTGGCTCGCAATGACAAATTAAAGGTGCAGAAATTTCTTGAATTGCCACGCGCGCGGTGCGCACTCGCAATGACAAATCAAACAAATTCGAGGCAGTGTTTGCGAAAATATAAAATTTATCAAAATTTGGCGAACGCAAATTCGCCAAATTTCAGGATTACAAGAAGTTTTAGTTAAATTTATAGTTGTATCCAGCATATCCGCCAAATGTAGATTTGTCGAAATCTGGCCAATCGCTAGTGCCGTTGTGCCATGATTTATCAGCCTTGATACCTGCTTCGAACTGACCAATCTCGCTATCAATGATAAGTCCCACATGGCCGCCAATGATGAAGCCTTTTTGAGTTTGGCTATCGCTAAACTCGCCGTCGCTTAGGCTGACTTTTAGCAGCGAAAGACCCATATATGGGCCAACGGCTAGTTTTAGGTTTGAGCTAAGCGCTGGTGTATAGTCCGCGCCTACTAATAGCTCGTGTCCGCTAAGCTCGCCTTTGGCTAGAAGGGTGTCTTCCATATAGACTTCCTCTGAATATTTTGTATTGTAGTTGTATTGTGAATAAGCTCTAAAATCGCCGAAATCATAACCACCCTTGACGCTGATTACGCCTTGTTTGACGCTATCTAGTGAGCCTACGCCAGAAACATCTACATCGCCAGCGAAGTTGTATCCGCCACCAATACCGATAAATGCGCCCTCGTCTGCGAAGCTGCAAGCGCAAGCCAAAGAAGTTGCTAAGAAAATTTTAGCCAAATTTGATTTCATAAAAATCCTTTCAAAAAAATTTTATCCAAATTTCAAACTCAGATAAATTTCGTCATTATACCCCCGCCCCCCCTTAAAAAAATCTTAAAGTATGCTAAAATGGGGGCTTTGAAAGGAATTTCATAAAAATTTTGGAAAATTTAGTGGAAGTAAAATTTGGATGGGCTAATAGGGGTCGAACCTATATTCACGAATCCAGAGTTCGTTGTCCTGCCATTAGACGATAGCCCAAGGGGAATTATAAATTTTGTTTGATTAAACTCACTGCCGCGTAAGCGTTTTCGCAGACAAACTCGCAGTGCTTTCTAAGCTGTGCCTCATCGCCATACCCACACATTACACCCACGCTACGCGCTCCGGCGTTGCTCGCAGCTAGTGCGTCGAGCTTCGTATCGCCCACCATAAAAACGCTCTTATCCACAGGCAAGCCTAATCCCTTCATCGCGTTTATAATAGGCTCGGCGTGCGGTTTGACACGCTCTACATCTTCTCTGCCGATTATCACGCTGAAAAACTCGCCAACGCCAAGTTTGTCTAGCAAGAGTTTAGAGAATTTCGATGTTTTCGTGGTAACCACGCCTAAATTTGCAAATTTAGCACCAAATTCCACAGCTTCGTAAGCACTCTGCAAAAGCGTGGTTTGATCTAGATAAATTTTGACATATTTTTCTTTATAGAGCCTTACATATTCGCTCGTATCGCCCACTACGCCAAGTCCAGCGAAAATTTCATCGAGTGGATAGCCGATTAGTTTTTTGATCGCTTCATCATCTGGGCAAGCCTCGCCCATTTTAGAAAAAGCATAAGCAAAACCCTCCAAAATCGCAGAGGTCGAATCTATCAAAGTCCCGTCTAAATCAAATAAAATTGTAGTGTTAAATTTCTGCATTTTTGTAAATAAAAAAAGCGGAGCCTAAGCCCCGCTTAAAATTTTTAGAAAGATTATTTTCTAAATTTAGCATCAACGCGTCTGTTTTGAGCGCGGCCTTCTTTTGTAGCGTTTGTAGCGATTGGTTGAGACTCGCCATAGCCTACGCTAGAAATTCTAGCAGCATCAACGCCGAAGTTTTGCAATGCGCCAGCAACAGCAGCTGCTCTTCTCTCAGATAGTTTTTGGTTGTAAGCGTCTGAACCAGTGCTATCTGTGTGGCCTTCTAGGATTACGCTGTAATCTGAGTGCTCATTTAGGTAGTCGCTTACATTTTTGATTTCGCTCATGTATTCATCTGAAATTTTTGAGCTATCAGTAGCGAAATTTACGCCTAGGTTTAGTCTGATTACTTTTTCGCAGCCGTATTCATCTACAACTACACCAGCAGCTGTGCCTGGGCATCTATCCATATCATCGCATACGCCGTCATTGTCTGAATCTACGCAGCCAGTTGCAGCGTCTGCAAATCTTTTACCGAAATCAACAGCGAAGCCAAGTGTATAGAATAGAACATGGTTGCCGTCTTCGAATCTGATAGCGTCTCTTGCTTCAAGTTTTGTAGCGAAGTTTCTTGTGATGTAGTATTTCATACCTAGACCATATTGCCAGAAACCGCTGTCTTGGTCGCCGTCATTATATACATCTTTGCTATAATCCATATAACCAACACCAGTTAAGCCATATAGTTTGAAGTTGTCAGTGAAATTTACTAAATCTTTTACCAAATTGATGTGGTAGTATTTAGCGTTTGGCTCTTTGCCACCATTTCTGTGAGCAAGGTCCTCTAAACCGATATCGCGAGAATAGTCAAAACCTAACTCGATTTGATCGATAAATGAATCTTGAAGGTTTTTAGCTAGGCGAAGACCTGCCATGAAATTTGAATCCAAATCCATGTTACCTTCGTGAGTCATGCCACCGATTGTAGGAGTAATCTCCCAGTGATAATCCGCATCTGTTGCAAGTAGTGCACTTGATGCACACAAGCTTAGTGCAAGTAAAACTTTTTTCATTAAACATCCTTTCGAAATGAATTTAAAACTTTTAATTATAGTAAATCTTTTTTTAAAATTTTTTAAAATTTTCCAATTAAGTTTAAAAAAACCTTGAAAAATAACAGCCAAAACCCTATTATCTTTTTGAGAATTGTGGGCTTCTGCGCGCTTTTCTGCGACCAAATTTCTTTCTTTCTACTGAGCGAGAATCGCGAGTTAAAAGACCTTTTGGTTTTAGAGCTGCTCTAAAATCCTTATCCATAGCTGCTAGTGCGCGTGAAATACCGTGGCGCAATGCCTCTGCCTGAGCTGAATAGCCACCGCCTAGTGTTTGAGCAGTGATATCCATAGATGTCTCTTGTTTTGTAACTAAAAGCGGTTGAATAACCTTTAATTTAATAGCTTCGTGACCGCCAAGCCAAGTATTTAGGTCCATACCATTTACAACCATTTTACCGCTACCTGGTTTTAACCATACCTTAGCTACGGCTGTTTTTCTTTTGCCTGTTGCGTAAATTGTTGCCATAATTATTTTCCTTTACTTGTTGTTTGCGCTGTATGTGGGTGCTCGCTACCCTCATAAACGAAAAGCTTTTTAATCATTGCTTTACCTAGTTTTGTTTTAGGAAGCATACCGCGAACTGCAAGTTTGTATAATTTAGCAGGATTGTTTTTCAACATATCCTCAAATTTAACGCTTTTTAGACTTCCAAAATACCCTGAATAGCTATGATATAGCTTATCCTCGCCTTTGTTTGCACCTGTAAAAACTGCTTTTGAAGCATTTACGATAATGACATAATCGCCACAATCAACATTTGGTGTGTAGCATGGTTTGTGTTTGCCGCGCAATAAAACTGCGACTTCGGTTAGCATTCTACCGAATCTTTTGTCAGTTGCATCAATAACAACCCAGTCGCGTTTGACTTCGCTAGGCTTTGTAATTTCTGTCATGATTTCCGCCTTCTTAAAAATTTTGAAAAATGGGATTTTACAGAAATAACCTTATAAAAAACTGAATTTAAGTAAAATTTAAAGAATTTAAGTTTTTTGGGGCAAAATTTTGGAAATTTTGATACCTTAAATACATTTTCTTTAAAATTTTTTTAAAAAATAATTAAAGTATTCTTTTTTATTTATTATTTATTTATTTTTGTATAGACTTTCGATTTAAGAATTATCAAAAGATAATCTAAATTTATCTTGCAAAGGAGATCTAACGATGCATACCTTGCTAGCCTTTTTACCTATTATCGTCATTTTGGTTATGATGATAGGGTTTAAACTTAGTTCTAAGCTCTCGCTTAGTGTTGCCATGTTTTTAGCGATTGGTATAGCTCTGTCTGCGTTTAGTGTAAATGCCGATGGCACCAGCGTTTTGGCGTATGTGCTTTTGGGCTTTATGAAGGCGTTTGATATCTTAGTCATCATTTTTGGTGCTATTTTGATATTAAACACTATGAAATACTCAGGCGCTATGCAATCAATCAACAACGGCTTTACCAAAATTTCAACCGACCGCCGTGTTCAAGTGTTGATTATCGGTTGGGCATTTGGTGCTTTTATCGAGGGTGCGGCTGGTTTTGGAACACCTGCTGCTTTGGCTGCTCCACTTCTTGTTGGTCTTGGTTTCCCAGCTCTTAGTGCAGCTCTTGCATGTCTTGTGCTAAACAGCTCACCTGTTAGCTACGGTGCGGTTGGAACTCCAACATTTGGTGTTAAAACTACCGTTCAAAGTCTTGTAGAAGGAAGCGGTGGAAATATAGAACCGTATATAACTACCGTTAGCACAAATACTGCTATCATCCACTCAGTAGGCGCTATTTTTATTCCTTTTATCGTTGTTATGATAATGGTAAAACTATTCGGTAAAAACAGAAGCTTCAAAGACGCTCTTCCTGCATTGCCGTTTGCTATGCTTGCCTCAGTTAGCTTCATCGTTCCTTATTTGATAGGCGCAAAATTCTTGGGTATTGAGTTACCATCACTTCTTGCTGGTCTTATATCTCTTGGTATCCTTATCGCATCTGCAAAAGCTGGATTTATGACTCCAAAAGAGAACTGGGATTTCGTTCCTCGCGCACAATGGCAAGAATTTTGGATAGGTTCAACTCAGGCTTCTGAAAATGCACCTAAACAAGAAGAGAGTAGCAAAAAAGAGATGCCATTGTTTATGGCTTGGTTACCATACATCCTTATTTCATTTATACTAGTTGTTACTCGTATTCCTGCAATCGGATTAAAACCAATTCTACAAAGCTGGAAAATAAATCTATTTACTGCTCCTGATAACTTGATGTTTGGTGTCCCTGGCACTGCATATAGCTTCAACTACGGCTATTTACCAGGTATTATTCCATTTATTTTGGTTGCTATCCTTACTATATTCTTGCACAGAATGAGTGGCAATGATGTAAAAGAGGCTTGGAGCAAAACTTTCAAACAAGTTGCAGCAGCGGCAATTCCACTAGCAGCTGGTTTGGCTTTGGTTCAAATCATGTTAAATGTCGGCACAACAGTTGATGGAACTAACTACTCTATGATTAAACTTATGGCTAAGTTCTTTGCCGATATTTCAGGGCAAGCTTATGTTGCTGTTGCGCCACTAGTTGGTATTCTTGGAGCATTTTTCTCTGGTTCAAACACAGTATCAAATATGCTCTTCTCAGGTCTTCAATACGAAACAGCTACGCTTGTTGGCTTAAAAACCGAGGTTATTGTTGCACTCCAAAATGTTGGTGGTGCTATCGGTAACATGGTTTGTATCAACAATATCGTTGCTGTGTGTGCGACTGTTGGCTTGCTAGGTAAGGGTGAGGCTAGATGTCTTACTTACAATATAGCCCCAGCAGTATTTTATGCAATAATAGCCGTTATAATCGGTGTGATATTGCTATAAATTTTATAAGTGAAATTCTATCTTTGTGGATAGAATTTCACTATTTTTTATCCTGTTTTTGCACTTAAATTTTAGAATTTTCAAATTTTTCTTTTTTTAAACTTAAAAAATATTGTAATAAAAAAATTACATTTCATTTTAATTATAATTTAATGTTATTTTAATCCAAATTTAATACAAAATATTCCAAAAGCGTGATAAAATAACTAGTCTAAATTTAAATTTATTCGAGAAAGGAGAATAAAGGTGAATAAGGTTTATTTTTTTGCAACCTGTCTTGGCAACGCGGTTTTTACCGATACCGCTTTAAATGCAGTTAAGCTTTTAAGAAGAGAGGGTGTAGAGGTTATTTTCAAAAAAGATCAAACTTGCTGTGGCCAGCCAAGCTACAATACAGGTTATTTCGAAGACACTAAAAAAATAGCCCTACACAATATCAATCTTTTTAGCGAAAATTATCCTGTTATCGTTCCATCTGGTTCGTGTGCCGGTATGATGAAGCACGATTATGTCGAGCTTTTCAAAGGCACAGAATACGAAGGAAAAGTCAAAGAATTTAGTTCTAAGGTTTATGATTTGTGCGAGTATTTAGACAAGGTTTTGCATGTCAAATACGAAGACAAAGGCGAAAAAGTAAAAATCACTTGGCACTCGAACTGCCACGCTTTGCGCGTCCAAAAATCAATCCAAAACGCTAAAAATTTGCTAGCTCAATTCAAAAATGTAGAATTAATCGAGCTTGAAAGAGAAGAGGAGTGTTGCGGATTTGGCGGAACTTTCGCTGTAAAAGAGCCTGAAATTTCTAACGCTATGGTTCAACAAAAGATTAAATTCATAGAAGAAAGCGGAGCTGATTATATCGTTTCAGGTGATGGCGGCTGTTTGATGAATATCGCAGGAACTATGAAAAAAAATGGTTCAAGAGTAAAAGGTATTCATCTATATGATTTCATAATCAAAAGAATTGAAGGAGCAGCGCTATGATGAATCATGAAAATTTAGTAAATCAAAAGCTTGCTGACAAACAACTAAGAGCAAACCTTGACTCTGCAATGCACACTCTTCAAGGTAACAGAAATAGACTTAGCACTACAAAATTTAAAAATTTTGATGAGTTAAGAAGCAGAGCAAGAACCGTTAAAAATAACTCTCTTGCGACACTTGATGAAAGACTACTCGAATTTGAAGCAAATGCTACAAAAAACGGCATGAAAGTGCATTGGGCAGTAAATGGCGAGGAAGCAAACGAGATAATTTATCGAATTATAAAATCTCACAACGGAGATAAAGTTCTAAAACAAAAAACAATGGCTAGTGAAGAAATTCACCTAAACCACTATTTAGAAGAAAGAGGCATCAAAGCCCAAGAAACCGACCTTGGTGAGTTGATTATCCAATTAATCCAAGATCCGCCTGTTCATATCGTCGTCCCTGCGATTCACAAAAACCGCAATGAAGTCGGTAAAATTTTCCAAGAGCGCTTAGGTGCGCCATTAGAGAGCGAACCTGAAAAACTAAATGCAATCGCTAGAAACCACCTAAGAAACGAATTTAGAACGATGAAAATCGGAATTTCAGGCGCAAATTTTGGTATTAGCAAGGCAGGAGCCATTTGGTTGCTAGAAAACGAAGGTAACGGTAGAATGTGTACCACAGCCCCTGATGTGCATATCGTAATCTGTGGTATAGAAAAAGTTTTAGAGACATTTGAAGATGTAGTAAGCGCTCACTCGCCTGTTACTCCATCAGCCGTAGGTGCGCCTATTACTTGCTATAACAACATCATCACAGGCCCTAGAAAAGAGGGCGAGTTAGACGGTCCAAAAGAAGTCCATGTTGTCTTACTAGATAACGGTAGAACCGATATGCTAACAAATGAAGAATACTTCGAAGCTCTAAGATGCGTTAGATGCGGTGCTTGTATGAACTACTGCCCTGTTTATGATAAAATCGGCGGTCACACATACCACGCTGTATATCCAGGACCAATCGGCGAAGTAATCAGCCCACAAATTTTTGGTATGGAAAAAAATGCAGATATTCTTAATTTCTGCTCACTTTGTGGTAGATGTAGCGAAGTTTGCCCTGTTAAAATTCCGTTAGCAGAGACAATCAGAAAGCTAAGAAGCAATAAAGTCGGTGAAGGTAAGAAAAAAGCAAAAGGCTCTGATTTGCTAGAACACAGCAAAATCGAAGCAATGGGATTTGCTGGATTTAGAACAGTTGCTACAAATGGATTTATGTGGAGAACTGGAATTTCCATAGCTTCTAAATTCTCAAATTTCGTAGTTAAAAAGGCAGATTCAATCCCTGTGGTAAAACTATGGACAAGACATCGCTCAGCACCTGTCTTAAAAGGAAATCTACACGCAGATATCCAAAAAATCGAAGGAGTAATCTATGAGTAGCAAAGAGACAATTTTAGCTAAAATTAGGTCAAACAGAGTAGCTAAAAGAACAGAAATCGAACCACTAGATATAACTAAATTTGTCGAAAACGAAGGCGATAAATATGAAAACTTTAAGACAAATTTGACAAACAATAAAGCCGTTGTTCATGAGACAGACGAAAAAGGACTTCAAGCGCTAGTAGAAGAGATTGTCAAAACAGTCGGCGCAAAAACAGTTATGTTTGGTTCAGATTTGCCAATCAAAACAGACAAATTGCAAGCAGAAAAATTGCCGTTTGACAAACCAGTAAATGAGATAAGAGAAGCGCTTTTTGATGCGGATACTTCGATTATTCAAGCAAAACTTGGCGTTTCAAACTTTGGCGTATGCTGCGTAGTTAGCTCAAAAGCACAACCAAGACTTCTTAGCTTGCTTCCGACAAACTGCATTATTTTGCTTAGAAAAAATGCCCTTGTAGAAAGCTTAGATAAAGCCTTAGCAGAGGTTACAAAAGATGAATTGCCTACAAATATCAACTTTATCATGGGACCATCTCGCACCGCAGATATCGAGCTTATCACAGTTCTTGGCGTGCATGGACCACGAAATGTCCATGTAGTGCTATACTAAAATTTAACTCCCGTTTTGGGAGTTAAATTTATTCTTTTACCTCTTCGATTTTTACAGAATTTTCTAAAACCACGATAAATGTGCGAACACTCAAATTTGGATTTTTGCTTGATAGGATTAAATCTTTTTTGTATGATTTAATCTGTTTTTTGTTTTTTTCTAAAAAATATGGAGAGCTTTTGTAGTCAAAAAGCAAAACCTCATCATCTCTAACGCACATCAAATCCACCCTAGAAACTCCGCCATTTTCCCGTTTTATCGAAATTTCTTTGTAAATTTCGCACCCTGATATGTATGATAAAAACTCCTCATTAGCGCATAAGCTTTCGACCTTTTGCCTAATCTCATCAAAATCGCTCGAATCCAAATATTTCGCGTAGCGATTTTTTGCCAAATTTAGCGCACTCTCCAAGCTAGAAATCTCAAAATCATCGAGCATTTCAAGCGTGTAGTGCAACGCCTCGCCCTTATAAACCTTGCTAAATTCCGCCACGACAGCCCTATCGCTGGCTCTTTCATACTCTGTGATATTTTGTTTCGCGACTGGTTGTAGATTTATCTTTTTTGGTTTTTGCACTAGCGCTGGCGTAACGCTACTTGGTATGATGTAGCCATACTCAAAATCCTCGATAACTAAAAATTTCTTATCCACTTTATTTGAAGTATAAGGCGTAAAATAGCTAGGGTTGTTTCCGTTTAAAACACCGCCTTTTTTTACGATTATCAGCGATTTTTCGGCTCTTGTAAAGCCCACATATAGCTTGTTGAAAACCTCGGCTCGTTCCAAATTTTCGCTATCTTTTTTAAATTTTGCATACTCTGCATCGTAAATTTCTCTATTTGTCATGCGGTATTTTATGCGCCACTGCCCGTCGTAACCTAGCATAAATTTATCCCTCTCGCCGCCTCCTTTGCTAAGCAAATCGCACAAAATCACATGCGCAAATTCTAGCCCCTTTGACTTATGCACTGTCATAATCTTGACCCCACTAAGCTCCTTGGCATAGGCGTCGCTGTTATCATCTGCGAAAAGATACTGCGCGAAGCTATCATACTTTTGCAAAATTTCAAAAAATATGAGCAAATTTTCATCGCCAAAATTTAGCTCTAAATTTTCAGCGATTGTCTTAGCTACGCTCACAGGCTCATCACTTAGCGGAACTGGGCTAAGATCTGGCCTGTCGCTTAAATTTAAAAGCGATTTTATATTTAAAGCGTGAATTTCATCTTTGCTAATTAGATACTTCGCATACTCGCTAATCGCCTTAACTTGGGGCGTAGCGATTAGTTTTTTTGTAGCGCCAGTCGAAGATGGAATATTTTTTAGCGACAAAAGCTCTTGTATCTTTGCTACATCTTTATTCGTCCAGCACAAAATCGCTATGTCACTAGGGCTTACGCCATGCTCTTTAATCAAGCGTATAGCCTCGCTTACAGCGCCCTCGCAAACATCTTCGTATGTCTTAGCGCAAATATAGCCAAAATCGTCGTCATCTGGCGCGAAAAACGATAAATTTTTATTTTCTTTTGGGAATTTTAAAATTTTATCCAAAACCTCTGCGCTAAATTTGCTCTCATTAAATTTATTTGCTTCTTGCGGTTTGTAATCGTATTTTTCGCCCGTTTCTTCATTTGCCACCAAATCCCCAAAAATCGCATTTACAAATCGAACCAAAAGCTTTAAACTGCGATAATTTTTTGGCATAGTTTCCAAAACTATTTGATTATGCCTATCTTTGAGCGAATCGAAAAGTTCCTTTTTTGCCCCGCGAAATTTATAAATACTTTGCTTTTTATCGCCCACATAAAAAAGGCTTCCTAGCCCACTTTGACCGAGCCCTGCGACGATTTCATCAATCAAAGGAAGCATGATTTCATACTGCAAAACGCTGGTGTCTTGAAACTCATCGATTAAAAGGTGCTTGATTTTCGAATCGAGCCTAAAATAGAGCAAATCATTGTGCTCTCCAATCTCACCAGTTTTGCAAAACAGCTCATGCACGCCCACGCTAACATCAGAAAATGTCATCTTGGCGCTTTTTTTGCTAAGTTCTTTTTTGTTTTGTGAGTAGAAATTTAGAAATTTTGCCAAAGATGAAATTTGGTAATTTTCAAATTTTATCGCATATTCAAGCATTGCGCGCTTTAAATTTGCAAATTCATCATCTAAATCAGGCGAAAAAGCCTTAGCAAAAGTTCTGTAATCTAAACTTGGTTTATCAAACCACGACCTGCCACTTAATTCGCTAATATTGTTAGTTTGCAACATAAAATTTAGTTGTTTATCGCTCGCTTTATTGCGCACTAAAATTCCGTGCATACGGGCTAAAATTTCATTGATTTCGTCTAAATTCGGGGCTTTGCTTTGGCTAATATCTGCACTTATTCCATTTTCCCACAGCTCGCTAATGCCCTCAAAAAACGCTTGTTTGTTTAAATTTGCATCGTTTATATATTCATACATTTTGCCCGATAATTCATCGTTTTTGAAAGCTTCTTTGATAAAGGCGTCATTTTGGGCTTTTAGTATATTATCGTCGTTTTGAAAATTTGGATTAATCCCCGCATTTAGGGCGAACGCGCGCAGTATTTTGCCAAAAAACGCATCAAAGGTCGAAATATTTAAGGCGCAATCCATAAATTTCGCCAAATGCTCATCTCTAAGGCGCAAAATTTCCTCTTTTTCCTTACTCAAAAGCCCGCAAAGTGCGTCAAGCTCAGCCTCTTTTTGTGGAGTGTGAAGCAGTGAAAATGTATCGATTATACGCACCTTCATCTCAGCGGCCGCTTTTTTAGTAAAGGTCAAGGCTAAAATTTCATTTATATTCTCGCCCAAAAGCACGAGCCCTACGAACCTAACCGCCAAAGAAAATGTCTTTCCGCTACCCGCACTAGCTTCAAGCGCTAGATATCTTGCGTCCTTGCCTTCATTTGTTTTCATCTTAATCATTGATTTCGCCTTTACAGATTATTTTATACGCGCAATATTTGCATGCACCGCTCTTGCTCGCGCGCTCAAAGCTGATTTCGCTTTCACAAAGCGCTCTGATTTCTTCAAATTTTTCAGATAAAATTTCAAATGCGCTTTTTCTGGCATTATCTTTTTCGTTTTCATCGAAAGCGAATTTTTTATCCCTTAGCGAGAGATACGCAGCCTCCATTTCATCATCACCCAAAAGGGCTTTGTAGAATTTTAGCTGCATTGATTTGGCGTTGTAATCGCCTCTTTTGTAATCAATGATAAATCTATCGCCACTTTCGTTTGTGTCTATGCGATCGATTTTTCCGTTAATTGTGGCAAATTCGTTAAATTTAACGCCGTCAAAATTCGCCTCACTTTGCGCAAAATTCCACTTTTGTTCATGTTCAACTATGGTTTTAGCCAAAAATTTAACCCTGCATAAATCATAATAAATGCTGTAAAAATCGGCATTTTTTTTCATAGCCTTTTTAAGGTAAATTTCCTCAAATTTTGCGTAGTCAAATTTAGGGTATTTAGCGTAATACTCCTCAAACGCCTCATGCAAAATATTTCCCATAGAAGCGTTATCCTCGCCAAATTTCAGCCCCTCTTTGATATTTAAAATATATGAGTAATAATACTGTCTTTTGCATGTGCTAAATGTATCAAAACGAGCGTATGAAACAGGTTTTTCGAAAAAATCATGCTTCATATTTGGCTTAAAATCGCTAAATTCTGGCTTTTCATAGAGGTTGCCATTAAAAATGCGCAAATAATCTTGCATGCTAAACTCGTCCATATCCTCTTGCGTGTTAAAATTTTTCAAAAACCTAGACGGCGATTTTTCCGCTGTGTCGTGGTAGCAAATCGCTACTTTTTTCGCGCCAAAAATCAAACAAGAGTAATAAAACCTCTGCAAATCCTCCCTGTCTTTGTGGCTAATTAGCCCAGCCTTGGCCCGAAGAGTGCTGTTTAAAAACATCTCGCCCTCGCTTCGCTTTGGCACAAAATCATCGTTGAAATCAGGGATTATCACAGCCTCAAAGTTTGCACCACGACTCTCCAAAAGCCCCATTACAGTGACCTTTCCGCCATTAATATCATCGAGTTTGACATTTTTTAGCTCGCCAAGGAAAAGATCAATCAAATTTGATAGCGTAAGGTTTTCGCCAAATTTTTCGTTTAGAATTTTGATTAAAAATTTTGGCGATTTTAGCTTGTTTGCTAGGGCATCGTTTTTGGTTTTGACTGCGCGCAAAAGCTCATTTATACAAGCATCAAAAACCTCAAATTCTACGCTTTTGTTGAAATTTTCTCTAAATTTATCAAAAATTTCTTCACTAATCCCAGCCTCTTTAAAAAACAAATCATACTCATTTGGCAAATCCCGCGGCGTATCTTTGCCTAAATTTAGATATTGTGGGTTGAAATTTGGTCTTATGCCTTCTTTAATGCACTCTGAAATTTTAGCCAAACTCACGCCAAATAGGCTATCTCTGACACTTTCGCCCATAGCGAAATTCAGCATTGGGGCGTTTTTGTTAATTTTTTCGTCCAAAGCTTTAAGGGTTTTAGCAAATTTCTCATCAGGCAAAATCACTGCGATTTTTTCCGGATTAATTCCAAGACTAATAAATTTTGAAATTTTCTCAAAAATATAGCAAGCCTGCAAAGCCCTAAGCTCAAATCCTTTTAGCACAATTTCGCTATTTTGCGGGATTGGCGCGGTGTAAGGCTCTAAAATTTTATTCTCGCTTAAATTTAGCTTGTAGCTAAATCCACTCTCAAAACTAAGCCCACAAAGCTCGCTAATACTACGAAGCGTTTTTTGATTAAATTTACTTGCCTTAAAATTTAGATAAATTTGCGTAACCTGCGAAGCTCGCTTTAAAATTTCAAACTCAAATTTACTCGGATTTCCGTCGATATCAATCTCAATGCTATCAAATCTTTTGAGATAATTTTCGTTTAATTCATAAATTTGCGGAAGCGTGATTTCATCGTAGCTTTTAGCGTTTTGCAAAAAATTTTGGTAATTTTGCAAAAGCTCTTTTAAGATTTCGAAATGTTCGCTGTATTGCGCGTAAGTATCGCTAAAATCGAGAGTTTGCAGGCTCACCTCTTCGCTAGCAAGCTCTTTGAAAAATTTAAACAAATAATCTTTGTGTTGCATAAATTCGAAAAATTCACTTGGGAAACGGAGTTTTTCGTTTGCATTTTTGGTATTTTTGACGGCCTCTTGCATAAAAAGTGTGCGCTCGATCTGCCCGCACTCATCAAAGCCATTTACAAAAACCGCCTTTTTGTAAAATTCGCTTAAACTCTCAGCGAAAACTATTCCGCCCTCTGCCCTATTTACGGCCTCCTTCAAGGATCTGTAAGTCGTAAATACCCGAAGCTGTTTTGGTTGCGTTGAATTCAAATTTGTAAAATCCTGTGTCTATGGAATCTGAAATTTTTGCCATTACCTGCCACCTGCCAAGCTTTTCGATACTAAAATTTTCGCTTCGTAACGCACCGTTTGAAAACTGCGTATTAAGCCTTTTATCAAAATCCGTGCTATCTGGTCTAGTAAGTAAAATTTCGGCCGAGATTTTATCAAATTTGGCATTATTTTTCGCTTTTATCGGCAAATTTAGGCTAAATTTTTCTGTATTTTGTGGATTTGAAATTTCAAAATTTACCTCATATTTTTTTTCGAAATTTTGCTGTTTTAGCTGGATCTCATTGTAATTCTCATCGACTTTTTGGTATTTATCGAAGTAAAAATTATCGCTATGCACCGGATAATCTAGCGAGAAAATTATCGTCGCTACGCACGCTGCGATGATTGCTACTATGCTAAATGCGATACCATAGGGCCACAGAGTTTTTTTATTTTGCGCCATTTTTTCTGCCTTTTTTGTATAGATATGAGCCCAGCGCGAAAATCAGCGTCGCGTAAAAAATATAGCGCAAGAAATTTATGAAATTGTTGTTTGTATTGCCGATAGAATTCTCCAAGCTCACACCCTTTGAAGCGGCGATTTGGTCGCAAATCTCGGCATATCCGTTTAAAAGCGCAGCGTTATAAACGCCGATTTTTTGGGTTTGGTTTAGATCTTTTTTTTGCGAAGCGATGATTGGGATTATGCGCCCACGGCTTCCCACACTTAAAATTTGCTCTCTATCAAAAAGCGCTAACGCCTCAGGCGAGCCGTAAATTTCGACCTTATGCTCAGCCTCGGCAAAGACTAAAAGCGCATAAGGCGAGCTTAAATTCGAAGCGAAATTTAGGGCATAATTTTCTAAGCTTGCGCCACCAAGGCTCTTCGTGGCTAGGACATAGACGCCTACGCCGGTTTTATCCTGCGTCTCAGCGCCTAGAATTTCGATTTTTTCTGCAAGCATAGGCGTGATAATCTCGCCTGTGTTTAAAACAAATTTTGCCTGCGCTAAAATGCACAGGCAAAAAATCGCAAAAATTGCTCTCATTAACCGATAAATAGGATATTTCTAGTCAAAACAGAGGCAGCAGTTGCCACAGCCAAAGCGATACAACCAAGTAAAATCAATTTTTCAATCAATGCATCACTCATCACTTATCCTTTATCACAAATACTTTTTTTTGCGTATCGACTGAGCTTTTTTCGCTTACAGAGCTAATATCTTTTAGCTCATAAGGCTTATCCATGACGGCTTGCTGTGTCTTAATGCCAAGGCAGGTAAGGCATGCAAGAATCGCCAGCAAAAGCGCAGTTGCGATTAGCATTCCAGTTACGCCATTTAGCGCAAAAACCGATCTTTTTACATTTTCCATAATCGCCCCTTTATTTGATAGAGTTGATATACTCGCCAACGGCGCGTTTTTGCACATCGTTTAAACGCCCGTCATCAAAGGCTGGCATTGTGCCGATGAAGCCTTTTTTGCCACGATTTAGCACATCGACGCTAAATTCAGCCGAGCCGTATTTGCTAAGATCTGGCGCTGAGCCGTCCATACCCTTGCCGTCATCACCATGGCAAGCAGCGCAAGTAGGCCATAGCTCTCTACCTTTTTCAACCAAATTTTCATTTTTTGTAGCTTTTAGGCTAGAAATTTCTTTTGCCATAAATGCCGCTACTGCTTTTGCGTCCTCAGGGCTAACCATACCTGCTGGCATTTCGCCAAGTGGATAATTTAGGCCTTTTGAGCCTTTGTTGATAGCGTCAATTATACCAGCTTCTTTGCCCCATTTAGTAAGGTCAGCAGACTCGCCATCGATTCCATCGCCGTCAAGTCCGTGGCATTGTGAGCATTGCACCAAATACACCGATTCGCCCATAGCTTTTAGCGTAGTGCTATCAGCGTTTGCATAGGTTTTTTCAAATTTAGCGTTGTGTTCTTTTACCTCATCGTTATACTCGCCGATTTGTGAGTAAGAATTTAGCGGATAAGCGATGAAAAAATACACTAACGCATAGACAAACATCAAAACAAAACATATAGCCCAGCCTTTTGGCAAGCCATTTTTTAGCTCGGCAATTCCGTCAAAATCTTCGCCAGTTGTCTCAGTGGTTTCGTTTAAGCTTTTACTTTGACCAGCATATTTTTTAACGATAAAAGCCGTAACTGCGACAAGTATAAACGACGCTATCAGCGCCGCAACATTAACATTATCGCTTAAATTTAGCCATTTCATATCATTTTCCTTTTTCTTCTTTCGTAGGTGTGCGAGACTCTATGATTTCACTGCCAAGCTCATCATCAAGCGCCAAATTTGCATACTTTTCGTAGTTTCTGCGCCCTGTTTTTTCAGAGTGTTTTAAATGAAACCAGTATCCATAAACTCCAAGGCAGGCCAATATGACAAAAGCTATAAAGCCATAAGCTTGTAACTCTCTAATGAAATCAGCACTCATCGCAAACCCCCTATTTTAAGCTATTTAAATATGCTATTAACGCAACGATTTCGCGTATTTCGCCGTTTTTAAATGCCGCTTTGACATCTTCGTCGCGCATATCATTAACGATTGCCTCAGCCTCTGCCATCATTTCAGCTTTATAGCTTTCGAAATTTGACATAGCGTCCTTGCTAGGATCAGCTTCGAGCTTTGGTGCGCCAGCTGTATCATAAGGGACATTGAAGGCTTTTTTAATCGTCAAAGCCTCAGCATAGGCTGTTTGCATATCTGCGTTTTTCTTAAACATAGATTTGTATGCAGGCATGATTGATTTGCCGACTAGGACTTTTGGATCTTTCATGTGAGTTTCATGCCAGCCTGTGGTTCTGTTGCGTCCGACCCTAGCAAGATCTGGACCAGTTCTTTTCGAACCCCATAAAAATGGTCTATCATAAGCAAATTCACCACTTTTTGAATAATCACCATATCTGTCAGTTTCTGATTTAAACGGACGGATAAGTTGTGAGTGGCAGGCATTACAGCTCTCTTGGATATAGACATGGCGACCAGCGAGTTGCAAAACAGTATATGGTTGTTTGCCCTCAATTGGACGAGCGCTATTAGCAAAATCTGGCAAAATCGTAACGATACCAGCATAAGCGATGACTACAAAAACACCAACCGCAAAAAAGAACGGATTTTTTTCTAACCAACTAAACATCTTTCTCTCCTTACGCAGCCATAGGTGAAGCGCTTCTAGGCTCTTGGTCTAAGCTTCTGCCTGCGCGAATAGACATCAAGATATTATATACAAACATACACAAACCTATGAAGTATAATAAACCACCAATCGCTCTAATCCAATAATAAGGAACTAGCGCGCTAACTGTATCTATAAATGAGTATAGCAAGTTGCCATAATCATCAGTTGCTCTCCACATCATACCTTGTGTGATACCAGCAATCCACATTGAGCTGAAAAATAGCACAACGCCTGTTGTTTGGATCCAAAATTGAGCTGTCATTAAAGATTTTGAATAAAGCTCTCTTTTAAACATTCTAGGCACCATGTGATACATAGCAGCGATTGTCATAAATCCAACCCAGCCAAGTGTGCCGTCATGAACATGTCCTGGGATCCAATCTGTAAAGTGCGCTAGGGCATTTACTGATTTGACAGAAAGGATTGGACCTTCCAAAGTAGAGAATAGATAGAAAGTAGAAGCCAAAATCATAAATTTGATTAGCGGACTCTCTCTTAGCTGATTCCACTCGCCTCTCATTGTAAGGAGCATATTAATACCTGTTCCCCAAGATGGCAAAATCAAAACGACAGAGAAAACCGAACCCATTGTCTGAACCCAATCAGGAACTGGTCCATGGATAAGGTGGTGACCGCCAGCCCATAGGTAGATAAACATCAATCCCCAAAATGAGAACAAAGATAGTTTGTATGAGAAAATCGGCTGACCGCTCTCTTTTGGCAAGAAATAATAAATTTCGGCGATAATCGCTACGGTAAATACAAACGCAACGGCGTTGTGACCGAACCACCATTGAACCATAGCGTCGTTTGTGCCAGCATACATTGATACAGAGTGTATCCAGCTACCCATGCCAGTAAGCAATCTAGTTGGGATTTCCATGTTGTTAAACAAATATAGCATAGCAACGCCAAGGAAGGTAGCGATATAATACCAAACAGAGATATAAAGCGTTTTTTCGCGTCTGATACCGATTAGACCAAAAATGCTAATTCCCCACAAAACCCACACGACAACAACCAAAATATCGATAGGCCACTCTAACTCAGAATACTCTTTTGATGTTGTTACACCAGCCAAAAGCGAAACCACAGCGAGTAAGATGATTAGGATATAAATCACAAAGTGCAATTTACCCACGCACATCAAAAATTTTGATTCGCTCATCGATGCTTTTAAAACTCTCTGTCCTACATAATACCATGTAGCCCAAATTCCAGATAGCATAAAACCATAAATGACACCATTTGTGTGTAATGGTCTAAGTCTGCCAAATGTACCATACTCTCCAAGCAAGTAGTTAAGATCTGGATATGCTAGCTGAAATGCTATAAGCGTGCCTATAAGCATACCGATGATACCAAATGCAAGAGTAGAATACAAAAACAATTTTGCCACTGTATAATCGTAGCTTAGCATCTTGCCACTGCGTAATGCCTGTTCAGGATTCATAAAACCCTCCTTTAAAATTTGGTTAAAAGTCGAGAAACTTTATGGAGGATTATAAGAGTTAATAAGTTTTAAAAAGCTTAAATTTGACTTTTTATTAACTTTTTGTTTGCAAAAGTTTTAAACTTGTGACATTTTTATCAACTAAAATTTTACTCTTTTTTAGATTCGATTTTATAGCCCAAACTTGGGATATTTTTGATAACATCTGCGCCGATTTTATCTCGAATTCGTTTGATAAAAGTTCTGATTGCCACATCTGAGACTGAGTTGTCGTTCGCCCAAACATATCGTTTAATCTCTTCGTGCAAGACCAAAGTATCGATTCGCGAAACCAAAAGCGAAATGAAGGCTAACTCTTTTTTCGTAAGCGAAATTTCCTCTTCGCCGTGAGTTAAGACCCTTTTTAGCGGATCAAAACTATATCCGCCTGAAATTTCTACCACGCTACTAACGCTAAGTTTCGCGCTCATTAGGCTTTTTATCGCTTCTTTAAATTCTTCCATATCAACTGGTTTTATAAAGTATTTGGCTACACCTGCCTCGATTGCGCCTAAAAGCTGAGCCTTCTCGCTAAATCCGCTAAGCACGACAACTGGGGTATCTGGGGAGATTTGTTTGATTTGGCGTGTCATTTCAAGCCCGTCTTCGATAGGCATCAAAATATCCGTAACGACCAAATTTGGATTGTATTTTTTAAATTTTTTAAGTCCCTCTACGCCGTCTTTGGCCTCATAGACATTTTTAAAAATCCCTTCAAATGTATTTCTTAGAGAGTTTCTCATCTTACTCTCATCTTCGACCAACAATATGCTTAAATTTTTTAAAATATCACTCATAAAACGCCCCTTAAAATGTAATTTGTCATTTTTTCAAAATTTAACTTATATAAGACTTAAAAAATTTATCTTGTGAGAATAAATCCACAATAAGCCCAATAAATTCCAAAAATAATTATGATAAATGAAGAGATATAAAGCATAGCGCGCGAAAATTTTGCGCTGATGAAATTCGCCACGCCACCAAAAGCTAATAGCGCAGGCAAGGTAGATAATCCAAAAACCGCCATTACAAGCGCGCCCTGCATGGCATCGTGGCTCATTATCGCCATGGCTAGATAGGTATATACTAGCCCACATGGCAAAAGTCCGTTTAAAAACCCAAGCAGACAAAACCCCAAAATATCCTCCCTGCCAAGGGCGAATTTCATTGGTTTGGCTAAAAAAAGATTATAAATTTTTTGATTTTCGATAAATTTTAAAAGCACGCCCCGTTTTAATAGCGCAACGCCAAAAATAATCAATAAAATTCCCACGCAAAACTGCATAAAACCAGCTGTTTTATCGCTAAAAACTATAACCGAGCCAAATGCCCCACCAAGCGCGCCAAGCATGATATAAGCGAAAATTCTGCAAATTTGATAAACAAGCGAGAAAAAAAACGCCCTAGCCCTGCTAAGGCTAGCTAGTTTTGCATTATAAGCTATCACAAAGCCCCCGCACATGCCAATGCAGTGCGTCAAGCTCAGCATTAGCGTGGCGGGTATGATAGCAAAAAAACTAATCATAAAATTTCTAAAAATTCTTTGAAAATGTATTTACTTTCGTTTGGTCCGGCACTCGCTTCTGGGTGGTGTTGGACTGAAAAAACAGGGTAGTTTTTGTATCTCACGCCCTCAATCGTGCCGTCAAATAGATTTCTGTGCGTGATATCGCAAATCTCAGCTATGGATTCTGGCACATTATAATTGTGGTTTTGCGCTGTGATTTCGATAGATTTGTTAAACAAATTTTGCACAGGGTGATTTGCGCCGTGCTGGCCAAATTTGAGTTTGTATGTCTCATAGCCCATAGCGTTTGAAAGCAGCTGATGACCAAGGCAAATGCCAAAAATCGGAATCCTAGCCTCGATTATCTCTTTGATTTGCGCGATTTCGTCTTTTAGCATTTTTGGCTCGCCAGGGCCGTTTGATAAAAATACGCCGTGAATTTCGCCAGAGTTAAATTTATCAATCAGCGTTTTTGCCTTAGTATTATACGGGAAAACCTCCACGCTAAGGCCTAAATCGCAAAGCTCATTTAGGATATTTCGCTTTACACCATAATCCATTACAGCAATTTTTTTGCCATTTTTTTTCGGCGTGCTATAAGCGCCCTTGACTGCATCCCAATGGCCTTTTTCATGGATATATGGGGTTTTGGTGCTTACAATGCTGACATAATTGACCTCTTCAATCCTAGCTGAGTCTTGAAGAGCTTTTTTCAAGGTTTCCTTGTCACTGATTTCAGTCGAGACAAAAACCCGCAAATTTCCCTCATCGCGAAGCATTTTTGTAAGATATCTCGTATCTATATCATATACGCCAAATTTGCCGTTTTTGATGAAATACTCTTCCAAATTTTGCTCGGATCTGAAATTTGAGGGAGTGTTGTTAAACTCGCGGATAAAAATTCCGCTAGCGTGGATTTTGCCACTCTCCTCATCGTCGCTGTTCGTGCCTACAATGCCGATTTCTGGCATAGTGAATACTATAAACTGCCCAGCATAGCTAGGATCTGAGATGATTTCTTCATATCCTGTAATAGAGGTGTTAAATACAAGCTCGCCAAAGGCACTTCCACCCTTGCCAAACGCCTTTGCCTCCAAAAACACGCCGTTTTCTAAATAAACATACGCTTTCACAGCATACCTCTTTTTTTAAGCTCTTTTTCGTAAGTTTGCGCAAACACAAGCTCGTATTCCTCGGTGCCTGGGATTAGCTTTTTTCCATGTCCTTGCATGAGTTCATAGACATCTTCTTCGATTTTTTTGTAAATTTTCAAATACCCCTCGATTGAGTTGTAAATTATAGTTTTGATGCGATTTTCGCTCACTTGATAATCTACTAAATTTTTCTTCCAAATTGTCTCTAAAATTTCATGCGAAATATTTGAGTATCTATCCTCGAAAATCAGCTCGAAATTCTCTTGTGCGGCAAGCTTGCGCTTGATGAGCCAAAACATATCTTTTTTATTTACATTCATTTCGTCAAATTCATCGATTCTCTCGTCCATTAGCTCGTTAGCGCGCTCGTCTATGGCTTTTTCTTTTTGCAAATCAGTTTTGATGATTTCTGAGGCTACCTTGGCTATGGGCTCGACGCCAGAGCTAAGTGTAACCATGCCAGAATTTAATATATCTATCGCAATTTTTTGCGCTATGTATGGAACATGTGCTAGTTGTATTCGCATTATCCGCCTTTCTTATAATATAATTGTATCTGTTCGCTCAGGGCTAGTAGAGATAAACCCTACCTTTGTGCCTGTTAGTTCCTCGATTTTTCTAATATAATTTTGCGCATTTTGTGGCAAATCTTCAAATTTTTTGATTCCTTTTACGCTATCCCAGCCCGGCATTTCCTCATATACAGGCTCTACCACGCCAAGCTCGATTGGGAAATAATCAATCACTTCGCCATCTATTTTGTATGCTTTGCAAATTTTAATACTCTCAAATCCGTCTAAAACATCGAGTTTCATAAGGGCAAATTTATCAATTCCGTTGATTCTAGATGTGTATTTCGCCGCTACACCGTCAAACCACCCACATCTGCGTCTTCTACCTGTCGTAGTGCCAAACTCATGTCCGATTTCGCAAAGCCTATCGCCATACTCATCTTTGGCCTCTGTTGGGAAAGCACCATTTCCTACGCGCGTAGTATAGGCTTTGACGATTCCGATGACCTCGCCAACATCTTTTGGCGCTAAACCAAGACCTGTGCAAGCCCCAGCTGCGATAGTCGAAGAGCTAGTTACATACGGATATGTGCCGTGATCGATATCTAGCAAGCTTCCTTGCGCCCCTTCAACTAGGACTTTTTTATCATAATCAAGCGCCTTCCAAATCATATTAGTTGTGTTTGCGATATATGGTTCTAGCACAGATTTGTAGCGTTTGATTTCCTCGTAAATTTCCATTTTATCAGGAATTTTGATATTTAAACTCTCAAAAAGTTGCGCTCTGCTCGCAAAATCCCTAACCAAAGCTTCTGTTAGTTTCTCTGGCTCTAAAAGCTCGATTATACGGTGTCCTGTGCGCGAAATTTTATCCGCATACGCAGGTCCGATACCCTTGCCTGTGGTGCCAATAGCCTTATCGCCTTTTAATTTTTCCTTAGCTTGGTCGATTAGCGAGTGATACTCTAAATTTAAAAACGCCTTTTCGCTGATAAAAAATCTACCCTTCAAATCCCCAAATTGCGCCATTTCAGTGATTAAAACATCAGGGTTAATGACCACGCCATTTCCGATGATATTTATGATATTTTTGTGCAAAACACCGCTTGGAACTAGGTGAAGCGCGTATTTTTCGCCATTTACGATGATTGTATGACCGGCGTTGTGTCCGCCGCAACTTCTGCATACGAAATCGTAATTAGCACTAATCATATCTACGATTTTACCTTTTCCCTCATCGCCCCATTGAGCGCCTACGATTACATCAACCTTACTCATGTTTAATCCTTTATCATTAATTTTTCTATCAATGCATCAACCAAAAGTGCAAAACCACTCGACTTCAATCCGTCAATCTCATAATTTCCGCCATTGCAAAGCACGCTATTTTCGTCTAAAAATCTAAAAAATAGCGCCTTGTAATAGCGCATTTTTGAATAATACAAAAGCGAAACTCTGATATTTTTATACTCTACGCCTAAATTTAAAATTTCATCTAAACAAGGCCTGATCTCCTCTGGGACGATTTTTCGTAAATTTTCCACATCGCCCAAATTTGTCGCGCGCGCTGTTTTACCTAGCCAGTCGCAGTTTTGAGCCAAAATCGTCTCGATCTCGCCCTTTTCAAAAATGCTAATTGGCAAATTTAGTATTTCGCAAATTCGCTTTGGAATTTCAATATTGCTTAGTTGCAAAACAGGTTCTAAGCTAAATTCTCTAAAAATTTGTATTGCGATTTTTATCGCCAAGGCAAGGTTGCTCTCATCTATTAACTCTGCGCCGATTTGGTAAAATTCCTCGCTAGGATATTTAAATGTAGGCTGGATATAAAAAAGTCTTTTTAGGCTTTCATCTTTTAGTCTTCGGCGCACGATTCGCACGACATCGACCGTGCTATCGGCACGGAGTGCGATTTCGTGGTTGCTAGGATCGGAAAATTTCAAAAGCTTCGCCCCAGCCACACTCAAATGCTGATGATACGAAAAATACGGCGTGAGAATTTCGCTAAATCCGTGACTTTCTAAAATTTTGCTAGCTTTGTTTTCGAGTTCTCTTTTTAGTTTTGCGCTTGTGCCAAAATATAGGCGCGAACCATTTGGTATTTCGTGATCAAAGTCCGCACTGACGCTATTTATCATGATTCCTCCAAATTTAGTATAAACTTATCTACTCGCGCTTTGTATTTTGTAATGAAGTTTTGTAAATCTTCAAATTCAAGCGCAAGAATATCCAAAATTTGCTTATTAATTTCTGTATTTAGCATAAATTTATGGCTTGTGGATTTTTCGATTCTGGTTTTGATCTCTTTGATTTCTTCTTGGAAAACTTCGAAGCGAAGATCAGTGATATCGCCGTGTTCTGCGTTTTCTAAAAATTCAAGCGCGATATTTTTGTAATCAAGGGCAATCAAAAAGTTTTCAAACTCATCTTTTGTGATTGGTTTAGCGCCCTTGGCCTCTTTTAGCTTGGCGATGATAGCGGTGATTTCCCTTCTATCGACGGCTTTTCCGAGGAAATTTCCTTGCATAAAATTAAATTTGAAATTTTTAAGCAAACGGCGTGAGAGCGCGTTTTCGATACCCTGCGCGCCTAGTTTTTCAAATTTCAATTCGCCGCGCAAGTATTTCACCAAATCTAGCAGATTTTTTATACCTTCGCGCTTTTTGGCGACATCTAGGCAGAGCCTCATATCGATTTTAATGATATCAAAAGGCATACCTTTTAGGTATTTTGAATTTTGGTGATTTGCATTATTTAGAGCAAATTTAATGCCAAAATCAGCGTATCTTTGTCTAATGAGTTTAAAATCAGCCGCAGTTCTGTCGTTAAAATCGGTGATTTCAAACATAAATAGCTCAGTCTTTGGCGCGTATTTTTCTATCGCGCGCGAAGCGAAATGGTAAAATTCATCGCTTTTTAGCACTTCTAGGCTGATATTTATCGAGCAGAGAGAATTTGTCTCTTTGTTAAATTTCAGCATTTGGGTAAATGAAAATTTAGAGATTAAAATTTCAAGTTTCGGCTCTCTGATATCAAATAAAAAGTCGCTAGGCAACAAAACGCCCAAATTTTCGCGTCGCCATCTTAACAAAAGCTCGTAGCCGTAAATTTTGTCTTTATCGTCAATGATAGGCTGATAAAGCATGAAAAATTCGTTGTTTTCGATAGATTTTTTCAGCCTTTCCTCGCTGATTTGCAAATCGTCAAAATTCTCTTTATCAAAGATACAATATCTATTTTTTCCGCTCGTTTTAGCGCGATACATCGCTCTATCTGCCCTGCTTAAAAGCTCGTTAAAATCGATTTCTTCGCTTCCGTCGTAAAACGCCGCGCCCACGCTCACGCTCGCGCTTACCTCGTTGCCATCAAGATTAAATTTTTTATTCGCAATTCCTAAAAGTCGCTCTAATAGCGCGTGCGCTGCTTTTTCGTCTTTCAAATCCCCGATAATCGCGCCAAACTCATCTCCGCCAAGTCTGGCTAAAATATCGCCCTTGCGAAGTAGGTTATTCATAGTCTTGCTGACCTCTTGCAAAAACAAATCCCCCACATCGTGGCCGAAATTATCATTAATCGCCTTAAATCCGTCAAAATCTATAAATAGCACAGCCGCAAGCTTGTTTTGTTCCTTTGCCGCGCTTAGATACTCGCCCGCTGCGTTCATAATGTAGATTCTATTTGGCAAGCCTGTAAGCGCGTCGTGGTGAGCGATTTTGACAAGCTCGCTCTCTTTTTTCTTAATCTCAGAAATTTCGTTAAACATTAAAATATAGTTGCTTACCACGCCAAATTCATCTTTTATCGCGATAGCCGAAAACAGCGCAGGGAAATCATCGCCGTTTTTCTTGACGCAGTAAATTTCATCTGTATAGCTTAGGCTCTCTTTGTCTAGTTTTTCCTTGATTTCGCCCATTATACCGCCGTCATGATCGACTCTGAAATACTCTGGCACCTCGCCCACGACATCGGTTTCGCTAAATTGCATAATCGTATAAAATGCCCTATTTGCGCGGATAATCCTACCGATATCATCTGTGATGACAATCGCTTCTAACGACCTTAAAAATACATTTGAATTTAGATTTAACTCAGCTTCAATGTCTTTTTTAGCAGTGATATCCTCGATAGTAGCGACGATTTCTTCGGCACCGCCACTTCTTTTTTCTTTTTTGCTAGCATATCCTTGTAGGCTAATCCACGCGTATTTTAGCTCGTCGTTATCGCTTAGCTCGTCGTTTAGCTTGATTCTGATTTCGCATGAAATTTCATCACTTATGCCTAGCTTGCATTTGTTAAGTTCGTCGTTAAATTTCTTTAAATCCACATAGTAAATTTTCGCTACGAAATCGCCTATACTCATCTCTGTATCGACGCTAGCTTCCTTACTACCTAAAATCTCCATATACTCTTTGCTAAGCATGATTTTTTTGGCTAGCAAATCAATCGTGCATGGGCTATACGATCTGGTTTTTAAAAGCTCTTCGTTGCTTTTCATATCTGATTTGAGTTTGTTGATTTCCATGAGCTTATCGTGTATGTTGGTAAAATACATAACGACTTTGCGCTCTTTTTTATACAGACAAATCGTAATCTCATAAAACGCCCTAATCGAATTTCTATGCAAAATCGGATAAACCCGCTTTGTAACCTCGTTATTTTGCCTAGTATCGCTCATAAGGTTTCTTAGCTCGTTTTGCAAAGAATCGGCGTCGCTTTTTTGAAATAAGCTCCAAAAATATGTTTTGCCCTCTAAAATTTGAGTATTTTCATATCCCCAAATTTCACGCGAACTAGCGCTGACATCGATTATTTCGCCACCTTTGATGACTACGGTTACGATTGGGGCGTCATTTAGATATTTATACTTCTCTTTGGTATCGGTGTAAAATTTGCGGTATTTTGAGGCATCAAGTAGGACATAAAGCACCAAAATATCCTCGCCATTGCGCACAAAGGTCTTTTTGATATACATATCCTTTTTGCCGTTTGGGGTATCGTGCGTGTGGATAACATAATTTTCTTTGGTGTAAAGTGAAATTTGGCTTTGGCGGGCGTTTTCATACAACGAAGTCGCTTCTAGTGTAAAGATATTTTTGCCCACGATATCATCGCCGTAAAGCTCCTTGGCTCTAAGGCTAGCGTTGTTTATCATGCCATTTGTGTTTTCGACGCTAAAAATCATTAGCGAGCTTTTTTTCAGCGCGTCGATAAATGTGAAATCCACCTTGCTAGCCCTGCCCGAATACTGCACGCTTTCATCGAGTTTTTGCGCGATTTCTAAAATTTGATCTAGCGCGCCCATGGTTTCGATTTTACTCGCCGTGGCCTTATAAACGCCACCTGAAACAGAGCTGTGAAGCAGGTGCAAAGGCTCGAAAATTCGGCGTTTTAAAAATTTGTAATTTGTCAAAGTGATTAGCAAATACAAAAACAAAAACCCAAGCGCTAGCAAAACCAAAAGGTTTTTTAAGCTTAGATATTCTTTTAAATTTTTGCTTATCATTATGAAATTGTTTGAATCGTCAAATTTCTCAAAATAGACAAACTTGCGCTCTCCAAGGCTTTTTAAAATTTTGAGTTTTTTCTCGCCTTCGAAATCAAATCTATTTGTATAAAGTGCGAAAATATCGTTTGTGATATTAAAAATTTCGCCCTCTTTGTTAAAAATCAAAATTTCGCCAAGGCCGGTAAATTTGTCATTTAGCGAGGTTGTGTTTGCAAAGGCTATCAAAAATGTATTTGCCTCGACCTTTTGGATCAAAAAATATCTATTTGCGCCATTAATCTGCATGAAGCGCGATATATAGCGGTTGTCTTTGATTTTTGAGATAAAATTGTCAGGCCTAAGTTCGCCCAAATTTGCCATAGCAGAATCATTAAAATAAGAAGCTATAACCTCGTCTTTATTACCCACAGCCCTGACATAAAAAATCGCGTCGAAATTTTGCTTTTGCGAGGCTGTATGCTCGATGAGACGGAAATACAAGGTTCTTCTTGCATACTCGTTTTCGGTTTTTAAACCTTGATAGGTTTTAAGGTTTTCAGATAAAATTTGAAGTTCGCTAAAAAGCTCAGCGTTGCGGTCTTTTACAGCATTTTTTGCTACGCTTAATTTGGTAGAAAGCTCGGCTTGGATATTTGAGCCCACAAAGCCAAAAATGCAAAAAACAAGCGCAAAAATAGCCAAAATTCCAAGAATCAAAGCTATAAAAAATCGTTTGGTTATTACTCTTTTATCTTCCATTTTTATGCCAAAAATTTAAATTTTTCGCGCCATTTTAGCAAAAAAGTGATTAAAGTCTTATTTTATTTGACCTTTCACCCAAAAAATGCATAGCCAAAAGCACCAAAAAGCTAAAAATCAGCATAATCGCCGAGTATAAATGCGCGCTGGTAAAATCCAAAATTTCAGTCGCCTCATAAATCGCGATCGAAGCCACCTTAGTCTGCTCGCTCACAGAGCCTCCTATCATCAGCACCACGCCAAACTCTCCCATAGTGTGCGCGAAGCATATCACCACAGCGCTTATCAAGGACGGTTTCATCGCAGGTAGTAGCACCCTAAAAAGCGTAGCAAAAAACCCCTTGCCTAGCGACCACGAAGCGTGGCGAAGCGAGATTGGAAGCGAACGAAAGCCGCTAAGCAGGGGTGAAAACATAAATGGTAGAGAGTAAATACAGCTTGCAATCACCAAACCGCTGAAATTAAAGACAAATCGCACACCAAAATTTTCATCGAAAAACCTGCCAAGCGTCGAATACGGCGATAAAAACACAAGCAGATAAAATCCTAGCACGCTTGGTGGAAGCACGAGTGGAAGCGAAATGATGCTTTCAATCACACTTTTGGCGCGAAACTCCCTATACGCCATAAAATATGCCAAAAACAGGCAAATCCAAAACAGAGTAAATGTCGTCACCACCGAGAGTTTAAGCGAAATCAAAAACGGCGTAAGGTCTAAATTTTGTAAAGCTTCAATCACTGTTTTCCTCGATTTTTTTCAAATTTATATTAAAGGCCTTTGCGCCCACGCTCACGCTATCGCCCACGCGCAAATCCCTAGCCTCGCTCACGCTTAAAACCACTTCGCAAAGTTGCGCCCCAACAGCGATTATAGCGATATTTACGCCACCTGCTTCGCGCAAAGCAACCACCTTGCCACGAAAGCTAAATTTTTGCGAACCGCTAGTTTGCAAGAAAATTTCACTTGGCGAGCCCTCGCGCACAAGGCTTCCATTTTTTAGCTCATACACACGCTCGCACAGCCTGTAAATCTCGCTGATATCGTGGCTGACAAGGATAATTGTAGGGCGAAATTTCTCATGGATTTTTTTGAGATAGTCTTGGATTTTTTCACGGATTTTGTAATCCAGCGCCGATAATGGCTCATCAAGTAGCAAAATTTCTGGGCTTTGCATGAGCGCACGAGCAAGTGCCACGCGCTGTTTTTGTCCGCCAGAGAGCTGCGAAATAGCGAAATTTGCGTATTTTTCAAGCTCTAAAAATTTTAGCATTTCGCCCGCTTTTTGCAAATCTTTTTTGGCAAAAAGTAGATTTTCTATCACGCTCATATTCTCAAAAAGCGCGTAGTCTTGGAACAAAAAGCCGATTTTACGCTGCTTAGCGTGCATAAATTTTCGCCCATTATCTAGCGCGATTTCGCCGTTTGTAATCGCCCCGCTATCTATTTTCATAAAGCCAGCAAGTAGCCTTAAAATCGTGGTTTTACCAGATCCGCTAGCCCCATACAGACAGACAAAGGCGCCCTTTTTTATCTCTAAATTCACGCTGATTTTAAAATTTTCGTTTAGCCGTTTTTCACAATCAATCTTAATCATAAATTTTCTCTATAAAAATCGCGCTTGCATTTGCGTAAATGTAAATTTCATCGCCCACGCAAAGCCCTAAATTTCGCACGCTCTGCGTGGTTGCGATAATGTCAAATTCTAAATTTTGCCCGCTTTTGCAAAAGCTTAAATTTGATAAAATTTCGCCAAATTTAATATCTGAAATTTTGGCGCAAATTTCATTTTCTGCCGAAATTTCACATTTTTTGCGCGCTAATACTGCCTGCGTCGCTTTAAAGCCAATTTCTACGCCTAATCCCACACTAAGGGGCTTTGGGAGTTCTAAAAAAACTCCGCAAAGCCCGTGAGAGAAAAGAATTTTATAAATTCCCTCGCTCGCTAAAATTTGCTCTACCCTAACTCTCAAAACTCATATCCGTATTTAGCGAAAATTTCTCTGCCCTTATCGCTTAAAATAAAGTCATAAAATGCCTTTGCTTCGGCGTTATTTTCGGCTTTTTTAAGTATTACCATGCCTTGCGCGATCGGCTCGTAAAGCGAGCTAGGCACCAGCACGAAATGTTTGCCCTCCTCGCATGCACTTTCATTGCAACCACTCTCTTTCATTTTTGGCGCATACATCGCACTGGCTGCGATAAATCCCACATCAGCCGCACTTAGCGTCTGTGTTAGGGCTTCGCCGATTGATTTAGCCTCGACGATTTTTCCTTTTACGCTATCATAAATTTCAGCTTTTTGCATAGCATTTACGCTGGCTGTGCCGTAAGGGGCTGTTTTTGGGTTTGCGATAGAAATCGTTTTTACCTTTTCGTCTTTTAGCGCATCAAGCCCTTTCCCTAAATCCACGCCACGCACGCTTAGCATTGCAACCTTGCCCTTGGCGTAAGTTTGCGCTTTTGCCGTAGCAAAACCAGCCTCAAACAAATCATCGGCAAATTTCATATCAGCCGCCATAAAAATATCAAATGGTGCGCCGTTTTTTATCTGCGTATTTAGCGCACCACTTGCGCCAAGGCTCACATTTAGCTTAGTATCTGGGTTTAGCTTTTCAAACTCAGACTTAATCTCGTCAAAAGCGTAAGTCGTATTCGCAGCCGCTGCGATAGATACCTCGCCCGCATTTAGCACGCCACATAGCGCAAGAGCGCAAAGTAAAAATTTGTGTTTCATAAATTCTCCTTAAAAAATGGATTTTAAATTTTAAAATTTATCACTCAAATCACACGCCGATAATGATATCATCAGGCTCTATGCACGCCATCACCTCATCGCCCACGCCCAAATTTAGCTCATTTGCGCTTTTGCGCGAGATTATGGCGATTATGTTTTGATGACCTGCGGTATCAAGGCAAATTTGAGCGTTTTTAATGCCGATTTTGACATCACTGATTTTGCATTTCACGCCGTTGGGCTCGCCCAAATTTTCGCCTTTTAAAATTTTCACACTTGGGGCTTTGAATATTAGCAAAACCTCTTTGCCGGGCCTTAATTCTAGGTTTTTTTCACTTTCGATTGTGATTTGCGCATCTAGCTTCTGGCCACCTGAAAGCATGAGCGTGATTATGCTATCGACCGCGCCTCTGCTAATCTCGCTAATAACGGCGTTTAATTGATTTCTGGCTGAGAGTTTTATGCCAATTCGCTCCAAGGCGATTAAATTTTCATCGCTGATATCATCGGCCTTTAAAATTTGCTCCAAAAAGCTATCCCCAACCCTGCTGATGATATCATACGAGCGAATTAGGCTTTTAGCGTAGTCAGTAAGCTCCGAGCCACTATTTTTTTTCGAGCCTTGCGCGCGAGAAATCAGAGGCTTTTTGCTAGCGTTGTTTATCAAATTTAGGCTATCCCAGCAGTTTTTATAGCTAATGCCGATTTTTTGGGCGGCTTTGGTGATTGATTTGGTCTCATCGACAGCTTTTAGCAGGGCGATATGGCGTGAAATCAGCGTCGTATCCTTGCTAAGATAAAGTTCTAGCGCAAATTTAGCGTTCATAAATTTTCCTTTTTATTTCATTTACTTTTTGTGATTTTATTTGTATAAAATAATATATTTAAAAAGCTTAAAAATACCTTTTTATGGGATTTTATTTCATTATTTTAATTTTAATTTCACACATAGACAAAAATTTACTTAAATTTTGTAAAATCGCCCTTTCGATTAAATTTAAAAGGATAAGGGTTGAAATTTCATAGAGCTTTTTTATGCGCTGTTGCGTGTAGCTGTGCGCTGTATGCTACCGATACTAGCGCTGAGATTGATGAGTTTGACGCCGAGTATAGTCAAAAGGAAGTTTTCGATCCACTAAGTGGCTATAACCGCGTAATGACTGGCTTTAACGATGTGTTTTATCGCTATTTGGTGACACCTGTGGCCACAGGCTATGATTATGTCATGCCAGATCCCATACAAGGGGCGTTTGCGAACTTTTTCCACAATCTAATGTATCCAATGCGCCTGACAAACAACCTTTTACAGGGCAAATTCGAAAACTCATGGGACGAGACAAAGAGATTTTTGATAAACACTACAATCGGTTTTGCTGGGCTTAGCGACGCGGCGACTTTGCATTTTAACATACCGCGCCACGATGAGGATTTCGGGCAAACGCTAGGATACTGGGGCGTGCCAGCAGGACCGCATATCGTCTGGCCGATACTAGGGTCTAGCAACCTGCGCGATACTTTCGGGCTTGTGGGCGATTTTTTCACCAATCCGATAAATTATATCGACGATAACACCGTGAGCATGTCGGTAAATGCGTTTAGGATTTTTAACGATTACTCTCGCGATCCTGAATTTTACGAGAAAATGACAAGCGGGGCTGTGGATTTATACCCATTTTTACGCGATGCTTATGAGCAAAGCAGAGAACAAAAAATAAAGGAATAAAAATGAAATTTTTTAAAATTTTAACTTTGGCGTTTTTGCTTTTTAGTTTTTCACACGCTATTAGCGACGCTGATATCGAGCCAGTAATGAGCCAAAAGGTCGCCACAGCAGTTTCGATTATGAGAGACGGCGCGCTCGCAAAGGACGCTAAACCAGCCAAAATTTTCGCCCTATTTGATGAGTATTTCGACTATAAACAAATGGCAAAACTATCCCTTGCCAAGCATTATGCGAACCTTTCAGACGCCCAAATCGCCGAGTTTAACAAAGCTTACGAGGCGCATTTGAAACGCTCATTTATCGATAAACTCTCACTTTATACCGACCAAGATATGAAAATTTTAAGCAAAGAAGCTCCAAGCGAAAAAAGACGCGTGCTAAAAACGCAAATCATCGGCGAAGATAAAAACTACGCAATAGATTTTAAATTTTTCCCGACTGGAAGCGATTGGCGCATTTACGATGTCGATATCGTGGGCGTTAGCCTAATCCAAACCTACCGCTCACAATTTGGTGATGTCGCGCAAAATTTGGGCTTTGACGAGCTATTGAAACGCCTTAATGCGACCGTAATCGAAAGTGGCAAATAACGCTTGAAACGCATTTTTCGCTTAATTGTCAAATTTCCAAAGAGCGTTTTAGCTATATTTAGCGCTCTTGCGCTCTTTTTTGGTTATTTTTGCACACATTTAGAAATAGACGCTTCGAGTCAAACCCTGCTTTTAGAAAACGACAAAGACCTTGAAATTTGGCGCGAAGTTAGCGCGAGATATGCTACGCCGAATTTTTTCGTCGTGGCATACACACCCTCGCAAGACTTGCTAAGCAAACAGACGCTATCAAACATAGCAGAGCTTAACGCCAAATTTAGCGCGCTAGATTTCGTTGATAGCGTGGTGGATTTGGGAAATGTGCCGCTTTTACTAAACAAAAAGGGCGATTTGAGCGAGCTTTTAAAACATATCCCCACGCTAAAAGACGCAGATATCGACCTAGCCGCTGCTAAGCGTGAGCTACTAACTAGCCCATTTTACGCTTCAAATTTAGTCAGCGCGGATTTTGGCACGACTGGAATTTTGATAAATTTAAAGCCAGAGAAAAAATACGAAGAGTTGCTTCGTGCGCGAGATAGTGCGAAAAATGCCCTAAATTTGGCAAAAAAATCAAATTTGGCAAATTCCGAAATTTCAAATTTAAAGCAAAATTTAAAACTTGCCGAGCAAAATTTCAAAGCTTACAGAGATGAATTACGCATTAAAGACCACGAAAATTTGCAAAACCTTCGAGCCATAATCGCCGAATTTTCTAGCGCGCACCCTAGCGAGCGGCTGTTTTTGGGCGGTATAAATATGATAGCCGATGATATGATAAGCTATGTAAGAAATGATCTTAGCACTTATGGCGTGGGCGCGCTAGTGCTTTTGCTAGCGTGCTTTTGGCTCTTTTTTAGGCAGGCGAAATTCATCGTGCTTCCGCTTATAATTTGCCTTTATTCAGTGGCGATTAGTAGCGGACTTTTCGGGCTTTTGGGCTTTGAAATCACCGTAATTAGCTCAAATTTCATCGCCCTTGTGCTAATCATCACGGTTTCAGTATGTATCCACCTAATCGTAGCTTACCGCGAATACAGCGCCAGATTTCCTAGCTTTTCGCAACGCCAGCTAGTATATGCGGTCTTGCGCGAGCGGGCTAAGCCATGCTTTTTTGCGATTTTTACCACGATTGTGGGATTTATGTCGCTAATTTTCTGCGATATTAAGCCTGTAATTTCGCTAGGAATTATGATGAGCGTGGGAATTGCGTGCTCGCTAGTCGTGGTGTTTTGCCTCTTTGGCGCGGTGATGAGCATATCTAGGCGCACGCATAATAATCGCAGTTTTGAGAAGCAGTTTCGCTTCACCCATTTTTGTGCGAATTTAGCCCTAAATCACAGAGGCAAAATTTACGCAGTTTGCGCGCTAGCTGTTTTGGCTGGGCTTTTTGGCATTGGCAAATTGCGTGTGGAAAATAGCTTTATCGGATATTTTAAGGAAAATACCCCGATTTATGCCGGTATGGAAGTCATCGACACCAAGCTTGGCGGCACGATTCCACTCGATATCGTGATAAAATTCCCAAAATCGCAGAGCGCGCCAAGCGAGGAAATGGACGAATTCGAGGCAGAATACGCCGCGAACGAAAACGACCCAAAATACTGGTTTAGCTCCCAAAAAATGCGCATTATAGGCAAAACTCACGCATTTTTAAAAGACCAAAACATTAGCGATCACAAATTTATCGGGCAAGTAAGCTCTCTAAGCTCGCTTTTGCAAGTCGGGCGTGAGATAAACTCGGGCGAAGAGCTAGATGATTTAATGCTAGCCCTGATTTACTCCGAACTGCCTGAGAACTACCGAGAAATGGTGCTTTCACCCTATGTTAGCATAGAAGAAAATGAGGCGCATTTTAGCGTTCGCACGATTGATAGCAATCCAAATTTGCGCAGAAATGAATTTTTGCAAAATTTGCAAAATGATTTAGATAAATTGCTCGCAAATGACGGCGTAAGCGCGCAGGTAAGCGGTATAATGGTGCTTTATAACAACATGCTCCAAACCCTAATGAGCTCGCAAATCGGCACGCTTGGCATTACGGTTGGGGTTTTGTTTGTGCTGTTTTGCTTGATTTTCCGCTCGCTAAGCTACGCATTTATCGCGATTGTGGTAAATTTAATCCCACTTTGTGTTTGCTTTGGGATAATGGGGATTTTGGGCATTCCGCTAGATATCATGAGTATTACGATTGCCGCGATTAGTATCGGTATCGGCGTAGATGATGTCATACACTATCTATTTCGCTTCCGACGCGAGTTCGCGCGCACGCAAGATAGCGCAGAAGCAATCCGCGCAAGCCACGCTAGTATCGGGTATGCGATGTATTATACTTCGTTTGCGATAATTCTGGGATTTAGCGTTATGATGATAAGCAATTTTTGGCCGACGATTTATTTTGGGCTTTTGATCTGCCTTGTAATGGCACTTTTGTTGCTTGGCGCGCTCATAATCCTGCCTTCACTCTTAATGAGCAAATCTAGATTAAAAATTTAATCTAAAATCAAATTTAGCCTGCTATAATGGCGAGTTTTGGAGAGGATGATGACCTGGTGGCGTCTGCGGACTTCAAATCCGATAAGAGGGCGGTTGACCGCTTTCTGGGGGGTTCGATTCCCTCACTCTCTCGCCAAAATTTAAATTTTAAAATTTCAAATTCTTAGCACAAAATTTTCCAAAATTCACAATTCTGCAAATTTTATACGAATTTAAAATTTAAACTTAGTATTTTTGAAAAATTTTAAATTTACATAAACCCCAACCACAAGGCGTGGCTGGGGTTTGGAATTTAAGAATTTGACTAATTTGAGTGTTCTAGATATGAAATCACGCCAAGGGCGGCTGTCGCGCCGTCTGCGGCTGCGCAAACGACCTGTTTTGGCGCATCTATGCGCAAATCACCCGCCGCAAAAAGACCCGGCAGGCTTGTTTGCATTTTTAGATTTACCACGACCTTGCCCTCGTCGTTCATATTGCAGATAAAATCGCCATTTTCGTCCCTTAGCACGCTGTTTCGCACATCAAGCCCCACGAAGGTAAAAATCCCAGGCAGGCTCAATTCTCTTTTTGCGCCTGTGTTTTTATCGCTAACGACAATGCTCGTTACTCCGCTATTATCGCCTTTAATCTCATCGACAATGGCATTTGTGATAAGCTCGATTTTTTCGTTATTTTTGACCTTTTCGATAGTGTTTGGCGTAGCGCGGAAGCCGTCTCTTCTGTGGATTAGATAGACTTTCGAGCAGATGTTTGCTAGATACAGCGCCTCTTCAAGCGCAGTATTTCCACCGCCAAGCACCGCTACTTCTTTGTTTTTATAGAAAAATCCGTCGCAAGTAGCGCATGTGCTAACCCCGCGTCCGAAAAACTCGTCCTCGCCCTTGACCCCTGCTCTGCGAGGTTTCGAGCCTGTGGCTACGATTACAGCCTTAGCACGAGCGGTTTTGCCACCCTCTAAGATTATGCTAAATGCGCCGTCTTCGTCCTTTTTGATACGCTCGACGCTTATCATTTCGTGTTTGAGCCCGAAGCGAAAGCACTGCTCCTGCCATGGCGCCATGAAGCTCATGCCGTCCATCACGGTCGCTACACCAGGGTAATTTTCCATTTCGGAGCTACTTGTGATTTGACCTCCTGGCATACCCATTTCATACATTACAACATTTTTAAGTCCGCCCCTTGTGGCGTAAAGTCCCGCACTTAGCCCAGCTGGACCGCCACCGATGATTGCTAAATCTAACATTTTTTCTCCTTTGTTTTATTTTTTAATCAAATTTAGGGCTAAATTTCAGTGAAAAATAAAAAGGGCTTTCGCCCTTAAATTTTAAAGTAATGAGTTGATTTTATCAGTGATTACTTGTTTTGATTGCGCGCCGATTAGTTGAGCTGCAACTTCGCCGTTTTTGAAAAATAGCATAGTTGGGATCGAGCGAACGCCAAATTCTACTGCCAAATCTTGCGCTTCATCGGTATTTACCTTGCAAATTTTAGCTTTGCCCTCAAACTCGTTTGCTAGCTCGTCGATGACAGGGGCAATCATACGGCATGGTCCGCACCATGGAGCCCAGAAATCAACTAACGCAACGCCCTCGCCTACTACATCTTTGAAATTTGCAGATGTAAGTTCGATATATTTTCCCATAAATTCTCCTTTAAATAAATTTGGTTGAAAATCGGACTATTATAGTTTTACAATATTAATGAAAGGTAAAAATTTGGGTTATAATGAAATATTATTGATAAAATTTATCCGTTGCGGATAAATTTCAATTAAATCAATCTGCCAATCATCGCAAATTTCGTTTGTCAAAATGTAATAATCAATCGCCTTTAAAATTTTGCTCATCTTTGCAGGCGTTACACGGCTAGCAGCGCAGTAATCGCCACTAGTCGCCTTAACCTCGATAAAGTGCAAAATTTCATCTTTGCTCGCGATAATATCAATCTCACCAAATCGTGAGTGAAAATTTCGCGCAATTATCTTAAATTTATTCTGCTCTAACCACTGCGCAGCCCTATCCTCCGCCGAAAAACCAAAGAGATAATTTTTTAGCCCCATTACTCTTCGATTCTAATCATAAATGGTCGCTGTATGATAAACTCCTGCGCGTCTAGCTCGCCCATAGCGCGCTTGACATCGGCCTCCAAGCTCGTGTGAGTGGTGAAAAATAGCGTAACACACTCCTCGGTTTTTTGCTTTGGTTTTTGCAAAAAGCTATCAATTGAGAGGTTGTTTTCGCTTAATATGTTTGTGATTTTAGCCAAAACGCCCTTTTCGTCTTTGACGCGAATTCGCAAATAATACTTCGTGCGAATTTCACTCATAGGCGAAATCACAAAATCATTTTCAAGCTCTTTTTTATAGCCCAAAATCGGGCTTTTGTTACCGCGAGCGATATCGATTAAATCGCTTATAACTGCACTTGCCGTAGCCCTACCGCCAGCTCCTGGGCCATAAAACATACTCTCGCTCATACAATCCCCAAAAACGCTCACACCGTTCATCGCCCCGCCGACCTTAGAAAGCATTGCGTTTTGCGGGATTAGGGCTGGATGGACACGAAGCTCGACACGACTTTCGTCAATGCGTTTTGCAATCGCCAAAAGCTTGATTACATACTCAAATTCGTGCGCGAAATATATATCTTCTTTGCTAATCCTATCAATGCCTTTAATCAAAATATCCTCGGGCCTACCTTGCGCCCCATAAGCAATGCTAGCTAGGATTAGAAGTTTGTGTGCTGCGTCAAATCCGCCTATATCAAAGGTCGGATCAGCCTCAGCATAGCCTAGCTCTTGCGCCTTTTTTAGCGCGTCTTCGAAATTTTCGTTTTTTTGCATCATATTTGTGAGGATATAATTGCTAGTGCCGTTTAATATACCGATGATTTTTTCGATTTTATTCGCACTTAAACCCTCGCGCAAAGCCTTAATTATCGGAATTCCGCCCGCTACACTAGCTTCGTAACCAAAAGGCGTGGAGCCGGCTAAATTTTCAAGCTCATATCTATGATAAGCCAAAAGTGCCTTATTTGCAGTAACGACAGCCTTTTTGCGTTTTAAAATTTCACTAACTATCTCATAAGGCTTTTCGACCCCGCCCATAAGTTCAACAAAAACATCGATATCATCGCGGTTTATGACTGAATTTAAATCATCGCTTAGCGGGATTTTGGCACTGCGCTTTTTGCTTAGATCTCGCACCACGCCGATAACTGGCTCGATTTTAACCCCAGCGCGCGCAGTGATTAGCTTTTCGTTTTCGATGAGTATGTTTGCTACCTCGTTACCGACGGTTCCGACGCCTAAAATCGCTACTCTCATTTGACCTCTTTAAGATATTTTTTGATATTTCGCGCTGCTTGGCGGATTCTATTTTCGTTTTCGATAAAGGCAATTCGCACATAATCATCTCCCGCACTTCCAAAGCCAATTCCTGGGCTAACAGCCACGCAAGCCTGTGTTAGAAGCTGTTTTGAAAACTCCATGCTCTTTAATCCGGCGCATTGCGGAGGCAGTTTTGCCCATGCAAACATGCTAGCTTGTGGGGTCGCGATCTCCCAGCCCGCGTTGCCAAAGGCTTCTAGCAAGACATCTCTTCGTTTTTGATAAGTCGCCCTTATCTCATCAATGCACTCTTGTGGTCCATCGAGTGCGATTGTAGCGGCGACTTGGACCGGGGTAAACATACCATAATCAAACCACGATTTTATCTTTTTAAGCGCGGCAACTAGGCGTTTGTTTCCGCACACAAAACCCACGCGCCAACCAGCCATATTGTAAGTTTTCGATAGTGTATATGCCTCGACTGCGACATCTTTGGCGCCATCGACCTCAAAGATACTTGGAGTTTTGTATCCATCAAAGCTAATCTCAGCATAAGCTATATCGCTGATGATATAAAATCTCTCTTTTTTCGCCATTGCTACAAGGCGCTCATAAAAGCTCTTTTCGACGGTTACGGTTGTTGGATTGTGCGGGAAATTTACCACGACATATTTTGGTCTAGGAATACTCTCATCAAATGTTTTTTGAAGCTCGATGAAAAATTTATTCTCGTCAAATTCCAAAGTTTGCGTATCGTAAGGCAAAGGGATTTTCACCACATTTCCACCTGCTATAATGAAAGCTTGGGTGTGGATCGGATAGGCAGGATCTGGGACCACGGCTACATCGCCAGGGTTGATTATCGCGCTTGTTAAATGCACAAAACCCTCTTTCGAGCCCATTGTCGCGACGATTTCGCTATCGGGATCTAGCATGACGCCGTATTTGCGCTTATACCAGTTAGCACATGCCAAGCGAAGCTTGTAAATGCCCTGACTTACGCTATATCCGTGAGTTTTATCTTTTTGCGCGCTTTCGCAAAGCTTGTCGATGATGTGCTGTGGCGTGCGGCCGTCTGGGTTACCCATAGAAAAGTCGATTATATCATCGCCCTTGTGGCGTGCTGCCATTTTAATCGCATTGACCTCAGCAAAAACATAATTAGGCAATCGCTCGATTTTGCCAAATCTAATCTCGTCAAACATCTCATCCTCCTATAAGTTTGATTTCTAAGCCTTGTTTGATATTTTCCCCAGCAAATGCGTCGCAAAGGTGCATATAATGCGCATTTGGCGGGAATTTAATCTCCAACTCTTTTACTTTTGCTTCACTGATTTTGTTTGAAATTTCGTCTAAATTTTTGTCATAAAAGGCTATGTTTGGATACCAAACCTGCGCGCCTTTGGTTTTAACAACTGCTTTTTTGGTGTTTGTGATATTTATAAAATAGCTACTTTTTAGCTCGTTTTGTTCTTTGTTTGTGAGTAAATTCATACTCTCAAAATTCAGGCGAAACAGCATTACATCGCCTAAAATCATAAAATCCTCGACATAAATTTTATGCTTTTTAAGCTCTGTGTAAATCGCGCCTGGATCAATCATGCGGTTTGTGCGCAAAAGTATGCTTCTTAGCTTTTCGCCCTCGTCTAAATTTAGAAAAGCTAAATTTTTGTAATTCTCTAAATTTAGCCTGTCAAAGACCAAATTTAGCGGTTTTAAAAGAAATTTTGAATGTTGCTTTGTTAGAAATTTTATCTCAATCCCGCGCGCCCTATCGCTTGGAGTGAAATTTAAAATTTGGTTTTTTTCTAAAATTTTGCTTATCTTTGTAAGGTCAGCAAAGCCGTTTTTATCGCTTAAATCATCGGTTGCGTTGATATCGTAACGCGCCAAAATTTCGCTAGGGCTCGCACAAAAAGCCAACCCCAAACAAAACGCGAGCGCGAAAACGATTTTTACCACTTTTTACCCTTATTTAGCCGAATAAACTCTTCGTTTGAAATTTTGTTTATTTCGCCGTTTTTGATGTGGAGTTTGATTGTGTTTTTCTCGCTAAATTTCACTGAATCGCCTGGCTTTCCTATGTCAAACATACCATGCCCAGTAGCGATTAAAAGCTCGTCGCTAGCACTTAGCGTATAGCTTTCGCTTGTGACAAATTCTCGTTTTTTGCCAGTAGTTAAATTTATTATTCCTAGCCAAATTTTAACATGCGGTGTGAGTTTAAGCTCATCGCTTGGGCTAAATTTCGCGCTTGTGTTATTATCGCTAGCATTGCTATCGCTTGCATTTGCGTCGCTTGCATTAGCCTCTGCTTTGATGATTTGTATGCTTCGATCTAGCGCATTTGGCGCACTTGCATTGTAATCACTTGTATTATAATCGCTAGCGTTAAATTCCGATGCGCGCGGCGATTCATAAGGCTTGATGCCTACATTTTCTAGCTGTTTTTGCGTATCGCTAACCACGCTATTATCGGAGTATGTGGCGTTAGTTTCTTCATTTAGCATGGAGCCTAAAAATTCGTTAAATTTCTTATGAAGCTCGAAATAAAAAATCGCAGCGATTATCAAAAATATCGCCACTAGCCATATTATCCAGCCTCCACCCTCTCTTTTGCTACCACTTGCACGCGCATAGACCTTTTCGACATGAGCTCTTTTGTTTGGTTCAAAACTAGCCTTTGCAGCCCTAAACTCGCTCAACCACTCGCTCAAATCCAGCCCAAATTCGCGCTCTAAAATTTTAATATATCCAGCGACATTAAAATTCGCAAGTTTTTGAAAATCTTTATCTAAAATCGCTTTTAAATTTTCCACTTCGATATGCGTTGCATTGGCGACCTCACCCAAATCCATGCCTCGCAAACGCTCTAAATCTAGATCTTTTTTTTCCTTCTCATCCATTTAAAATCCTATCACAAAGTATCGCAAAAGCAGCGCTTACATTTAGCGAATCCCAGCCCTCGCGCATTTTGATCGATACTTTTTTATCGCATTTTTTAAGCACTTTTGCAGGGATTCCAAACCCCTCATTTCCCATGACAAGCGCTCTTTTTTTGGCAAATTTAAGCTCTTTGAAATTCTCTCCGTCAGCACTAGCAGCGCAGATTTCAAACCCAGCTTGTTTTAGCTCGTTTAATGCGCCTAGCCCGTCAGTGAGCCTAACTACATTTAGCTCATAAGCTGCGCCCGAACTAGCCCTTAAAATGCCTTCGATGTTTAGATTATTTGCGACAATTATCACGCTATTTGCGCCCAAAGCGTAAGCCGTGCGCATAATCGCGCCGATGTTTCCCACATCGGTCAGCCCGTATAAAACGACCAAAAAATCATCGTTTTTCACACTCGCAAACTCAGCGAATTCAAACTCGCTAACCTCAGCTAAAAAACCTTGATGATTGCCACCATGCGCCAAAGCTTGGGCTTTTTTGCTATCTACGCGCTCGACTTTGACGCCAGTGCGCGCAATACGGCGAAAAATATCGCTCTCGCACTCCTTGGCAAGCATAATGCGAACAAATTTTTCGCTATGGTGTTCTAAAATATGTAAAAATAATTGTTTTCCGTAAATAATCATTTTGCGATTTTAGCAAAAAATGGTTAAGAGATGCCTTATTTTATCAAATCGTTGTAGATTTCTTTGACAGATTTTCCGGTGATTTTGGCAAGCAATTTTGCCTTGATTTTAGGTGAAATTTCAAGGCTTTTAATGTCGTTTTCGCTGATTTTTTCGAAATTTGCCTCTTTTGCACCAGCTACCACCACAGCCCACTCGCCGTTTAAATTCGCGGTTTTTAGGGTGAGGGTTAGCTCTTTTGCGCTGCCAAAAAATTTGGTTTCAAACTTTTTACTCGCCTCTTTTATGGCAAAAATTTGACGATTTTCGTCTAAATTTTCGATACCACAAACAAGGCTTAAAATCCGCTTTGGCGATTCGTAAATCACGCATGGATAGGGGTTTTTGAGCATGTTTTCTATGGCGATTTTGCGCTCTTTGCCAGTATTTGGCAAAAAGCCTAAAAAGCAAAATTCCTTCTGCACTATCCCACTAGCCGCGACTGCTAGCAAAAGCGCGTTTGCCCCGCTTAAAATTTCGTATTCGATGCCGTTATTTTGGGCAAATTTCACAAGCGCAATCCCTGGATCGCTAATGCAAGGCATGCCAGCGTCGCTTAAAAATGCGCAATTTTTTTGGGTGAAATTTAAGGTGTCAAATTTGGCGAAAAATTCTCTTTCATTGTGCGTATGAAGCGAATAAAACTCTTTTGGAGTGAAATTTATCTGATATTTTTCGCTAAGTAAGTTTAGAAGTTTTTTACTAAATCTTGTGTCCTCGCAGATAAAAATCTCGCATTTGGTGAGTATTTCAAGGGCATGGGTTGAAATATCAGCGAGATTTCCTATCGGCGTAGGAACGAAATAAAGCAATTATTTCATTCCGTATTTTTGTTTGAATTTCTCAACACGACCCGCGCTATCTACGATTTTTTCGCTACCTGTGAAAAATGGGTGGCAGTTTGAGCAGATATCTACACGGATTTCTTCTTTGTTTGAGCGTGTTTTAAAAGTGTTGCCACAAGCGCAAGTTACGGTTGTTTCAACATAATTTGGGTGAATATCTTTTTTCATTTTAACTCCTTGCAAATTTTAAAAGGTTGCGATTATACAATAAAATTTTTAAAAAATCAAATTTGACTTTTTTAGAAAATAAGCCTTGCGCAAGCAGTCATTATTGCAGTATTTGAACGCAAAATATATGGCAAATTTAGCTCGTAAGATTTGCTAAATTTTTTGCGTTCATTTTCGGAAAAACCACCCTCAGGTCCTATAAAAGGAATCTCGTTTTTATCAAAAATTTCCAAACTTTTGCCATCAAAGTCAATCAAAACCGAATTTGGATATTTGTTTAAAAGCTCGTCTGAGCTAGATAAAATTTCAAGTTCTATAAGCGAATTTCTCCCGCACTGACACGACGAATTTGTCAAAATTCGTTCAAATCTAGCCAAATCCAGCCTAACATTTTTTTGCGAAAAATCGCTATAAACGAAAATGATTTTTGCCACGCCCATTTCATTTAGGCTAGGCAGCGTTTTTTCGATCACGCTTGGCTCGACTACCGCCCAAGCAAGGCAAAATTCGTGCTTTGGAGAGATAACGGAGTTTTTAAAAACCAAATTCGCTACTGCGGTTTTGCGCGAAATTTCGGTAATTTCATAGATATAATTGCTCTCATCGCGCAAATTTCTAAAATCCACTCTATCGCCCACGCTAAGGCGTCTAGCCCTTAAATGCGAAAAATTTTCGCCCGAAATTTCTAAAATATCGCTTCCTGCGTTTTTGTCATAAAAAAATACCATTATATAAAACTCACTATCAAAATTATCGCAAAAATTGCGCCCAAAATTTTAGCTATTTGCGCGCGGTAAATTTCAAATTTTTGCCCCAAAAATGCGCGTTTAAGGCGTTTGTATCCCACCGCGCACAGCCCCATTATGCACACTGCGCCCACGCACATTAGCCCCACACTCACGCTCACGCTAGCCATTACTGGCAGCATCACAGCCCCAGTTGTTACAATCGCTGCCAAAACAGCGTAATACACTGGCAAAAATTTGCGAATTCTGGCTAAATATTTTCGCCCATTAAAAAGCTTTTTGCGCGCTTTTATCCCCCTTAAATTTCGCAAAGCAGGAAATTTCACGACGCCGTTTTTCTCGGCTGAATTTAAAGTGTAAAATTTAATGTTTTTATCGATTTTAAGGCGCGTTAGAGCAAAATACACAATCGTAAGCACGCCAAAGACAAAGGCGAAAAATTTATGAAAGCCTAGCGCGCTAGCAAACATATACTCCATTACTCTACCACTGGTTCTGGCGGGAGTTGCGGGTTGATTTGCGGGAGCGGGTCAGGGTTTGCGATGCTCACATCACTAGGCACCTCGCTAGATACAGGCGGCTTTTCTAGCACCTTTTCTTCCTCTTCTTTGCACCCCGTAAAAAGTGCTAAAACCGCAAAAATACCCAAAATTTTCGCTCTCATTAGCAATCCTTTTCGTAGCTAAAATTCACGCCATTTACGAGCTTTTCAAACATTTTTTTATCCCTCCACTCAGCCATTACGCCAGGGGAAAATTTAATATCTTCTAGCTCGATTTTGCCCATATTTTCGTTATCAGCGTCTTCTTCGAAGCACTGCGCATAGCCCGTGGAAGTCTCATGCACGATGACGCTATGAAGCCTTACTCCGCGCTCGCCGTTTTTCATTTCGCTTAGTTCTAAAAGTCTGCGAATTAATATAAAAAATATTCTCGCAAACTGCTCCGCGCTCGCATTTTGCGGGATCTCTATCCAGCGCGCGCTGTATTTTTTCAAATCGTTTTTGTATTCGTCGCTCTCGCCAGAAAATATCGTCGTAGCATGGTCGAAACTATCGATTATATCCCTAATCCCAAGCTTCATATAGCCAAAATCATAGACCATGCCGGCATTATCAAGGTAATTTGAGCTTAATAAAACCTCGCATTTATACGAGTGCCCATGGATACTCTGTCTGCACCTTTGCGACCCGCAAAAGCGCACTATATGAGCGTTTTCGAACTCATACATTTTTCTGATTATCATACACTTTCCTTATCGTTCCAAATTCTAATATGCGCTCTGTCGGAGTAATTATAACCATTTTTTATGCAAAATTTAGCGACAAATTCTGCGTTTTGCTCCAACTCCGCCTTGTTTGCGCCAAGAGGCATACAAAAAACTTCGTTTTCACACTCTCTTAAAATTTCGCAAATTTCAGCCTCGGCGTCAAATTCAGGCGAAATTACAAATTTATAAAAGCTATCTTTTGCATTTTTCTTAATCGCTTTTAAAGCCTCGAAATTTAGCCGTTTTTCACGATTTTCTCCCGAATTTGAAAGCTTCGGCGAGATAGCAAAAACGCAATCTTTGTAAAACGCAAACTTTTCAAAATCGATTAAAATCGTGCCATTTGTTTCGAAATGCACCTCGAAATTTAACCTTTGTAAATTTTGGATAAATTCGATAAAAATTTCGTTTTTGTGGTGCAAAAGCGGCTCTCCACCGGTGATGACGACGATAACATTTTTATATTTTTTCTCTGGCAATTGCTCATAAAATTTTAAAAAAAGTTGGTTTGCGCTAGTGATTTCTTCACTCTCAAAATGCCCCGTCTGCACCGCGCGAATCGTATCGCACCCAACCAAAATTTCGCCAGTTTTAGGTGAGTGAGCGCTCACGCCAAATCCAGCGCATTTTAGATTACACCCTGCAAAGCGCATAAACAGCGCAAGCCTGCCTGAGTATTTGCCCTCGCCTTGGATACTTAAAAAGCTCTCTACTAGGCGCAATCTCAACCACCGGTTTGGTAAAATGCACGGCTTGAAATTTCGTTTTGAGCGCCGATTTCCCAGCGATTTTTTTCTGGTTTGTTTTCTAAGACCTGCGCTAAAATTTCGCTAGCTTTTGCGATGTCGCCGGCGCGCACAGCCTCTTTTATGCTTAGGGCGTCCTCGAAATACAAACACGGTATCAAATGCCCCTCTGCGCTAAGTCTTAGCCTATTGCAACTAGCGCAAAAATCGTGTTTGTGCGGATCAATTATGCCAAAAGTGTAGCCGTCATCTAATGCATAAAGCGAAGCTGGGGAGGTGGCTTGCTTTTGAAGCGGTGAAATTTGGTATTTTTCACCGATGATTTTTAAAATTTCATTTGATTTCACACCCTTTAAATTTTGCGCGTGAGTGTTTTCCATAAACTCTATAAAGCGAATTTGCACCCCTTTTTCTCTGGCAAATTCGATTAAATGGCAAATTTCATCATCGTTAATCCCGCGCAAAACAACGGTGTTTAGTTTGACTTTCAGCCCCACTTCCAGCGCTGCTTCAAGCCCTTCTAAGACATTGTATAAAACGCCCTTTTGAGCGATATATTTGGCGCGCTCTGGGCGAAGTGAGTCAAGCGACATATTTATGCGTTTTAGCCCAGCGTCCGCTAAATCTTTGGCGTAATTTTTGAGATAATATCCGTTTGTGGTAAGGGCTAAATCAATACTTGGCGCATAATCGCTTATCATTTTGACAAATTTTGCGATATCACGCCTGATTAGTGGCTCGCCGCCTGTGATACGGATCTTTTCTATGCCCTTATCGATTGCGACCTTGACGAAGCTAAACATCTCCTCAAAGCTTAGAAGATTTTCCCTAGGCACCCACTCAAATGGGGTATTTGGCATGCAGTAACGGCACCTGAAATTACACTTTTGAGTAACTGAAATTCGCAAATAATTAATATTTCTACCAAATTTGTCAATTAGCATTATAAACCTTAAATTTCTAAATTTCGGCGATTATATATAAATAAAATTCTTTTTGCAAAATTTTATTTTTATATTGATTGGTTTATTTTTTCACGCTTACTAGCAGCTCTTTTAACTGCTCTAAAAGCGGACGGATTTGCGCCTCGACCCTAGTATCAACCAAAGCTGAAACCCCGCTTAGTCTTTGCTCTATCACCTCATCGATGACATCAGCGACTGCGTTGATATCTAGGCTGGCTACGCCATTGCCTCCATTTTCAACCATAGCGTGAAGCTCTTCGAGCTTTTTCTTTAACATATAGTTTTCTTGCATGCTATCGGTGATGACCTGATCGAAGCGTTCGAATTTTTTATCTGTCTGTTTGTCCTTGATAAACATAACGATTAAAATCAAAACTATAACTACACAAAGTCCCAAAATAATAAGCATATTTAGATCCACTTTATCTCCTTAAAACAAACTTATCCAAACAAATATAAAGAATATAATACCCAAATATCCGTTTAAAGTAAAAAACGCTCTATCGATTTTGCTAAAATCTTTTTCGACGATTTTATGCTCTTTGTATAAAATCAGCGCACACACAGCCACGCCGATATAGGCAAATGTGCCTAAATTTGCCAGCGCGCAATATAAAAACCAAAAAATCACACAAATTGCATGAAAAAGCTTCGAAATAAACATCGAAGCCTCTTTGCCATAACGCGACGGTATGCTAAATAGCCCATTTTGCCTGTCATACTCCATATCTTGGAGCGAATAGAGCACATCAAATCCCCCTACCCAAAACACCACGCCCAGACACAGCACCACAGACCAAATCGAAATCGCGCCTGTTACTGCGATATTTCCAGCAATAGGCGCAAGGCCTAGGCAAAGACCTAGCATTAAATGCGCAGTTTCGCTAAATCGCTTGAAATACGAATACGAGCCAAGCGCGAGCAAAATCGGCACGCTAAGCCCAAAGGCTAGGCTATTGATAAAATAGGCTACAATCACGAAAATCACGGCATTTAGCGCGATGAAAGCTAGCATATTTTTGCGACCTATGCGCCCATCGACACTTGGGCGAGAAGCACAACGCGGGTTGTTTCGGTCGATTTCTTCGTCCAAATAGCGATTTACGGCCATTGCGAAGCTTCTAGCACTCACGGCGCACAAAACACCCAAAACAAAAAGTCCAAAGCCAAACCACATTGAGCCGTTTTGCGCCTTTGAAGCTGTTATCATCGCCACGAAAATAAACGGCAGGGCAAAAACCGAGTGTTTGAAAACTATTAATTCGTTGATATCTTTTAAAATTTGTTTAAATTTTTCCATAAATTCCCTTATTTCGGGCGGTATTTTAGCAAAAATTTGACAAAAAATCTATTTATAATTAAATTTTTCTATCTTAAATTTGCTAAAATTAGCCCCAAAATTTAATAAAAGGCAAAATTTGAGCGAAATTTTACAACTTGCACTCATCGGCACGACAGCCAGCGGAAAGACGGATTTAGCGCACAAAATCGCCCTAAAAACGGGCGCTGTGATTTTAAGCCTCGACGCACTTTGTGTCTATAAGCTAATCGACATCGCTAGCGCAAAACCTAGCAAAGACGAGCTAGCGCAGGTGCCGTATTTTGGGATAAATTTAATATATCCAAACGAATATTTTAGCGTGGGCGAGTTTATCAAAGAATACGAAAAAGCGCGCGAATTCGCCGCACAATCGCAAATTCCACTCATCATCACAGGCGGAAGCGGATTTTACCTAAAATCCATGCTCTCAGGCCTTGCACCCAAAATCCCAGACGCCAAATCTTTCCCGCAAAATAGCGAAATTTTCGCGCTTGCTAGCAAAATTGATAGTGAGTTTTGCGCCAAATTTAGCGCATTTGATACATTTAGACTGCGCAAATGGTATAGCATTTATGTCGCTACTGGCGAAATTCCAAGCGAATTTTTGCGAGCAAATACTGCCCAGCCTGTGATAAAAAATCTCAAAATTTTTGAAATTTTGCGCGAAAAGGACGAAATCAACGAGCGAATCGCACTTCGAACCAAAAAAATGTTTGAAGCGGGAATTTTAGATGAGGCGAAATTTTTGTTTGAGCGATATGGATATGAGTGCAAATCCCTATCCTGCGTGGGTTTGAAGGAGTGCGGAGAGTATTTGCGGGGCGAGATTTCAAGGGCTAGTTGCGAGGAGCTCATCACAATCCACACGCGCCAGCTCGCCAAACGCCAGCGCACATTTAACAAATCGCAGTTTGAGGGCAAAATACACGCCCCAAGCGAAATTTTAGAGAGAGAAATTTTAGAATTTTTGGGTAAAAACGGCTAAATTTAGCACCAAATCTGTCATTGTAAAAAATGTAGCGCAAACTACGAGCGTAAAATTTTAAGTGTGCAAATTCCATGTCATTGCGAGAATTTGCGTAGCAAATTCGAAGCAATCTAGGGAAATTTAAATTCAAATTTCAACCCAAATTTTGCATTGAACGATTTTTTAAATTTAACCTGCGCCGTGAATTTCTCTGTAAGGGGGAAGGGGGCTTGAATTGCGAGGTCGCGCCCCTTCCCCCTTACAAACCCCCAACCCCCGACGACGCTTTTAAGGTGGCTAAATTTAGAAAAACGAAGTTTTTCTAAATTTAGCTGATTTTATTTTTACGGAAATGCTTCGCATTTCTCGTAACGCCAAATTTAAAATTTAAATCACATGCCTTAAAACTATAAACATCACCGCAGCTAAAAGCGATGAGGCAGGAAGTGTGATAATCCACGCTAGCCCTATTGGTTTCATCAAAGACCAGTTTGTGTTGCCATTGACTACGCCGATTCCCAAAATCGCGCCGATTAGCACATGCGTCGATGAAATCGGAAGCCCTAGCACAGAGGCTACCATAACTACGATTGCGCTAGCTAGCTCCGCGCTAAATCCAGAGGCAGGGTGTATCTCGGTCAGATTCGTCCCCACGGTAGCGATTACCTCTTTTCCTACAAACCAAAGCCCCACGATAAGCGCTACGGCGAACATTACCATAATTTGTGGCGGTACAGGGCTATCGCCGTTAATCGAACCACTCGCAAGCGTATCAAGTATCGCAGCAAACGGCCCTACGGCGTTTGCGATATCGTTCGAGCCGTGCGAAAAGGCAAATCCGCACGCTGTTAAGACCTGCAACCAACTAAACATCAAAAATGTCGATTTATGCAGATCGGACCTGCGCAAAGTCTTGGCGAAAATAAACATCAAAAGCCAAGTTACCACCGTAACCATGCCGATAATTAGGTAGTTGTGAATATCGCTTAGTCCTAAATCTAAATTTTGAAGTCCCTTAAAAATCAGCATTGATGAGATTACAAACGCCCCAATCCCTGCCACGGCTGGAATTCCAAATTCTAGCGCTCTATGCGATTTTAAGCCCTCTTTTTTCCTATCCAAATTTACGATTTTTTTATAATAATCGCTATCTAGCTCGCTCGGATCGAAATCAGGATCTTTCATAGCGTAGATATCGTGATTGACAGCCTCTGCGTAGGCGATTTTTTGGATATCATCAAGCGTTTCAAAAGTTTTTTTGTGTAGTTTGCGAAGTGCCTTTTTTTCGCGTTTTATGCGGTCAATGCGAATTTGGGCGTATTTGTTATAATCCAAAATATAGTGCTTAATCAGCCAAAACACCCCATACGAAATCAACCCCCCAAGAAGTGGCGATAGCACCCATGAGCTGGCGATTTTGCCGATTTTGCCCCATTGGACTAAGCCTAGGGCTGAGATTTCAGGATTATTCATCAAAAATCCAAGCGTTACGCCAGAACCCACAATTCCGCCTACAATCGCATGTGTGGTCGAAACCGGAAGTCCGTGCTTGCTAGCGAAAAGCAGCCACGCCCCAGCCGCAAAAAGCGCGCTCATCATAATATAAATAAAATCGCTCGGGTGTATGTGAGAGCCGCCAAAATCAATAATCCCGCTTCTAATCGACGCCGTAACCTCGCCACCAGCGATGATTGCGCCACTTGCTTCAAACACAGCCGCGATACAAAGAGCCTGCGTGATAGTCAGCGTCCCGCTTCCCACGCTTGTGCCAAAGCTATTTGCCACATCGTTTCCGCCGATGTTAAACGCCATGAAAACGCCCAAAAATACGGAGATTACGAAGATTAGCTTATTAGCATTTCCTATAAATCCAAAACCCCAAATAAAAAAATAAATCAGTGCGCCAAGAGTTATGCCGATTAAAAGGAGGTTGATTTTTTGTGTTTTCAAAATTTATCCCCAAAAATTTAAAAATAACCTTTCAATTCTACCCTTTATCCATTTAAAAAAAACTAAAAAACAGGGGCAAAATTTATATTGACATTTTTTATCTTTTTTCTTAAATTTTTATGAAAAAGCTTATTTAAAACGCGAAGTAAGATTTTATAAATCATAAAATGATAAAATTAAGCCAAATTTTCAAATTTAAGGTAAAAAATGTCAAGACTTCCAAACGATTCGTCATATTTAGGCATTTTTATTATGTTTATTTTGGCGTTTTGCGTGTTTTCACTCACCGTGAAATTAAGCTCGGTCATCAGCAAAAAACTCGCCAATCGCAATGATGAGAGATTGAAAAATGATTTTTACGAAGCAGGCCCAGAAGCCGTAAAACAGCCAAATTCGATAAATTCACACTTTTACATAGTCGCTGTTTTATTTATTCTTTTTGATGTTGAGATTATCTTTATGTTTCCGTGGGCTGTGAATTTCAAACTCTTAGGCGCGTTTGGATTTGCCGAGATGATTTTATTCATCGCATTGCTTGGCGTGGGATTTGTTTATGCGTGGAAAAAAGGAGCGCTTTCATGGCAGAGCACAAAATAGACTACACCAAAGAAAATGGCCTTCCTATCGTGCTTACCACTGCCGATAAGCTGATAAATTGGGGCAGGTCAAATTCACTGTGGGCTATGACCTATGGGCTAGCGTGTTGCGCGATAGAGATGATGGCCTCAGGCGCTGGCAGGTATGATTTCGACAGGTTTGGAACGATTTTTCGCGCCTCAGCCAAACAAGCCGATGTGATGATAATCGCAGGCACGCTTACGAAAAAACACGCCGAATTCACCCGCAGACTATATGACGCGATGCCTGAGCCAAAATGGGTGATTTCAATGGGTTCTTGCGCCAATACAGGCGGTATGTTTAACACATACGCCACGGTTCAGGGCTGCGATAGAGTGGTGCCTGTGGATATTTATCTGCCGGGCTGTGCGCCCAGACCAGAGACATTGCAGTTTGCGCTGATGATTTTGCAGAAAAAAATCCGCCGCGAAAGAGCATGTAGAACGCAAAAACCAAAAAGGCTGATTTGATGAGAAAATACACACCAAAGGGCGATAAAAGCGCGAAAAACTACTACAACGATAGATTTTTCGTCCCCAAAAAAAGTGAAAAATTTGACCCGAAAAATTCCAAATTTAGCGATGATTTTGAAAATTTATCAAATTTAGCCAAATTTGAAATTTTAAACGCTTATGTCGAATTTGACACCCTTGTAATTTATACGAAAAAAGATGAAATTTTGCCTGTGCTTCAAGCATGCAAAGAGCTAGGATATGAAATTTTATGCGAGCTAAGCGGGGTTGATTTCATAGCTAAAAGTGGCGGAATCGAGGTCTTTTATCAGCTACTTGACATACACAGAGCGCGCCGTATGAGAGTCAAATGCTTCGTAAAAACCGGCGAGTATCTGCCAAGCGCGACAGGTATTTTTAAAAGCGCGAACTGGGCGGAGCGTGAATTATACGATATGATGGGGGTATGGATTGCAAATCACCCAAATTTGGGGCGAATTTTAATGCCAAATGACTGGTTTGGCCACCCACTTTTGAAATCATATCCGCTCCAAGGCGACGAATTTGCCAAATGGTATGAGGTGGATAAAATTTTCGGGCGCGAAAATAGAGAATTAATCGGCGAGGAAAACCGCGATTCGGCTATGGTTGATGACAAAGATACATTTAATTTCTCGCGCATAAATCACGAGACCCCTTACGGCGAGGCTAGACCGAGCAAAGCTAGCGCACAAGAATACCAAGAATCTGGCGGAGTGCGCTTCATCAAAAAGGCCAAACGCGGCGCACACAAAATCATAACAGAGAGAAAATAATGCAAAAACCGACCAAACTTAGACCATTTTTCGAAAATGCCGAATTTACGCGCGTCGGAGGCAATATGATACTAAATTTCGGCCCCCAACACCCTAGCGCGCATGGTCAGCTAAAATTAGTCTTAGAACTCGACGGCGAGCTAATCGTGCGCGCACGCCCAGAGGTTGGCTTCATGCACCGAGGCGTGGAAAAAATGGCAGAAAATATGATTTATAGCGAATTTGTGCCAGTAACTGATCGCATGGATTATATCGCAGCAAGCGCGAATAACTATGGATTTTGCGCTACTGTGGAGAAGCTATGCGGTATCGAGGTGCCACGCAGAGCGCAGATTATTCGCACGATTTTATTAGAGCTAAATCGCATTAGCTCTCACCTGCTTTTTTTGGGCACGCACGCCCTAGATATCGGGGCTATGAGCGTGTTTTTATACTGCTTTCGCTCGCGCGAGCATGTATTGGATTTGATAGAAAAATACTGCGGCGCGAGGCTAACGCACAATAGCATAAAAATCGGTGGCGTTTTTGTGGATTTGCCTGAGCTTTGGTGCGAGGAAATGCTTAGCTTTTGCGATGATTTCCCAAATGATATTAAAGAATTTGAAGATTTGCTAGATAATAATAGAATTTGGCTTTTGCGCACCCAAGATGTCGGTGTAATCTCCAAAGAAGACGCCCTAAATTTGGGCTGTTCTGGCGTCATGCTAAGGGCAAGCGGGCATAAATGGGATATCAGAAAAGAGGAGCCTTATCTCATCTACGACGAGCTAGACTTCGATGTGCCTTACGCGAACGCTGGGGATTGCTACGCTAGATATAAATGCTATATCGCCGAAATGAAGGAAAGTCTTAAAATTTTGCGCCAGTGTGCAGGGCTGTATAAAAGCTCGCCAGCTGGAATTTTAGCCGATAATCCGGAATTTGTAAGCCCTAGCAAAGAGCAGATTATGACGCAAAACTACTCGCTAATGCAACATTTCGTTTTGATTACGCAAGGGCTAAAACCCCCTGCTGGCGAGATTTATCACGCTACCGAGACCCCAAAGGGCGAGCTTGGATACTACATTTACTCCACAGGGGATTCGCGCCCGTATCGACTCAAAGTGCGCACGCCTAGCTTTTGGCACTGCGCGCTGTATGAGGAGATACTGCCAGGCCACTACCTAGCCGACGCAGCTGCGATAATCGGTAGTTCAAACATACTTCTTGGCGAGGTGGATCGATGAAGCGATATGATTTGCGCCATTTACGGGGAAATTTCCTAAACCGCATGGGGGAAATTTTGAAAAACTCTGCCCCAAACGAGACTATGATTTTTATCTTTGAAATGGGCGAATTCGACCAAATCAAAGCCAGTGCAAACCTCGTGGAAGGGCTAAATTCGACACTTTTAAACTCACTTAGATACAACCAAGCCGACTGGATGATAGTCGCTAGAAAAGGAAAAAAATGAAAATACTAAATTGCGCTTCGTTGCTAAGATTGCAAGCACCAAATTTATGGGAAAAATTTAAAAATGATGAAATTTTAACCCTTTCTGCCCTTCAAGATGAGGGCTATGAAAATTTAATCAAATGTGAAATCGGCGCACAGGGCTATGTTTTGGCGCTTTTGTGTATGAGTTTGCCAAATTTGGACGCCACGCAAAAGGCGTTTTTTGAGGATTTAGACGACGCGTTTATGAGCGCAGAGAGCAATGTCGGAGACGAGGAAATCGAGGTTTTGAGCGAATTTTTGAGTGGTTGCGAAATCCTCATTATAGATGACGCTCTTATCGACACTCACAGCGACAAAGAAAATATCCAAACATTTTTATCGCTTTTGCAAGATGAGTATAAATTTAAAATTTTGCGCCTAAATGGCGAGGAATTTTGCCCACAAAAGCAAAATTTAAGCGAGCTAAAAGAGCTTGAAAACTTCGACGGCGCCGTGGTTTTCAAACACAGCCTCGATGATAAATTCGTCGGTGGAGCGTATTTTAGCATGGTCGCAAAGATCAAAGACGGCGATATGTGCGAAATAAGCACGCCAAATTTTAGCGTAAAACGCAAATTTGAGTTAGACGCAAATTTAAAAGGCACGGTCGCAAGACTTGGTTTTGGGGGAGAAAATTTCAGTGGCTATGACTTCGAAATAGCCAAAATAAGCAGGATTTAATGGCAAAAATTACAATTGACGGGCAAATTTGCGAATTTAGCGAAGGGCAGAGCATTTTAGAAATCGCGCGCGAAAACGGGATTTATATCCCGACTCTATGCTACCTGCACGGCGCATCGCCCACGCTAGCGTGCAGACTATGTATGGTCGAAGCCGATGAAAAGGTAGTATATAGCTGTAACGCCAAGGCAAAAGATGGCATGAGCGTGATCACAAACTCGCCAAATTTAAGCAAAGAGCGCAACGCCATAATGCAGGTTTATTGTATAAATCACCCATTGGAGTGTGGTGTATGTGATAAAAGTGGCGAGTGCGAATTGCAAAACCTAACCCAGCAAATGCGCGTTAGCACTCAATCCTTCGCCGTGATTGATAGCGCGAAAAAAATCGAGGATTGGGGATTTTTAAGCTACGATCCTAGCCTTTGCATTGTGTGCGAACGCTGTATAAAAACAGCCAAAGATCGCCTAGGATTTGACGCCTTTAAACTAATAGCGCGCCAGAGCGAGCCACTAAGTCCAAATTTAAAAGATAGCATGCCAAAAGACGCCTACGCCGTGCTAAATAAAATGCAAAAAAGCCTAATCGCGCGCGTTAGCGATGATGATGATTGCGTAAATTACGGCGAGTGCGCGGCCGCATGCCCTACTGGCGCGCTAAGCGTGAGTGCCTTTAAATACAGCTCAAATGCTTGGGAGCTTCGCAAAATACCAGCCTCCAACCCGCACACGAGCGATTGCGAACTGCTTTTTTACGAGGTAAAACGCAAATCCATAAGCGGCGGGAACGAGAAAATTTACCGCGTAAGTAGCGATATAAATTTTGCCCCTATTCACGCTGGGGCGCGCTTTGGCTGGGATTTTTCGAACGAAAACGCGGTTAAAAATGAAGCCAAATTTAACGAAATTGTAGAAAAAATAAAAACTGGCGTTATCAAAAATATCAAATTTAACAGCTTCATTACAAACGAGGAAGCGCGAATTTTAGAGCTTTTGCGCGAAAGATTTGACTTAAATTTGATAAATTTTGAAGCCAAAAGATATCAAGATTTTTTGCGAAATTTTAGCGAATATAGCGGTATGAAATTATACAGCGGGAGCGAACAAGCCGTGCGAAATAGCGATTTTATCGTGTGTGCGGGCAGTTTTTTGCGCTCGGACGCGCCAAATTTGGCTTACGCGCTAAATAACGCCCTAAAAGTGCGAAAATCGCGCGCTCTGTATTTTCACGCCGTGCGTGATAGCGGGCTAGACGCATTTGGCAAAAATCTCATTTCATGCCAGCACAAGGCGGGTTTGGAAGCGCAAATTTTGCTATGGATTTTGCAAAATTTTGGCGCGCAAATGCCAGAGTGGCTGGATAAAAAGCTGGGCGCAAATTTTGAAATTTCAGGCGAAAATAAAGTTTCAAATTTTGCAAAAAACCTAAATTTAGACGAAAACGCCCTCCGCGAAATTTGCCAAAACGCCCAAAATCCCGCCCTAATCATCGGCGAGGATTTTATCAAGCACCCGCGCGCTGACACCCTTGCGAAACTGCTTGGCACGGTTGAGCGATACACGAATTTTAGCGTCTTAATCATACCGCCTCGCACAAATAGCCTTGGCGTGGCGCTAATCTGCAACCTTAGCGAGAAGGGAGCTGGCGAGATTTTAGGATACAACGAGGACGGCGATTTTAAATTTGGCGTGAGTGAAGCGGATTTACACGCGCCTAGCCTAGTGCAGCAAGAGGGCACCTTCACTAACTACGACAAGCGCGTAGTGCCGACAAATGCGGCCTTGGCATACGGCGGATACGAGCTAAACGATATCGCAAACGCCCTTGGCATTAATGCCACTTTTGCGATTTCATACACGCCAAATTTGGGCGAGTATTTTGAAAAAATCAAATTTGATGATTTAGAGAATTTTTACGACAACTGCGGGGAAAATCACCGCGGATACACTCTGCAAAACCGCCAAATTTCGCCAAATGCTGATAAATTTGACATTTTTGTTTCAGATGAGATTTGCGCTAAAAACGGCGAAATTTTAATATATGAAGCAAACCCGCTTCACCAGTTTAATGCCTTTACCGGCATTAGCGCAGCTCTTGGCGAAAGTGGCGCGATATTTATGCACCCAAGCATTGCAAAAGAGCTAAATTTAGCCCTAAACGATATGGTAAAAATCGAGTGCGAGGGCGAAAAAATCGTAATTAAAGTCAAATTTGACGATAAATTTCACGGAATTTATCTGCCGTATTTCGACGCAAAAATCACTACGCAAAATATTTTTGTAAATTCGCGCTACAAAGCCGTAAAAATCGAAAAAATCGGAGGCAATAATGAGTGAGTTTGCCCTAAATTTGGCATTTACCTTTGCCAAATGTCTAATCATCATCGCTCTAATCGCCACAATGGCGGGCTTTGCGACATATATCGAGCGCAAGGTCATCGCCTATATGCAGCGCCGCCTCGGTCCTGCTATCGTGGGGCCTGCTGGCGTGCTTCAAGTCGTAGCCGATATGATTAAACTAATCACCAAAGAAGATACAATCCCAACGCATGCGAATAAGTTTCTTTATAAAATTTCGCCGATTATCTCAGCTGCCGCTGCGCTTGTGGCTATTAGTGTGGTGCCACTTTTGCCCGAATTTAGCCTTTTTGGGCACACTATTCGCCCGATTATCGCTGATATAAATGTCGCGCTTTTGTTTTTGCTTGGAGCTAGTGCTGCTGGCGTTTATGGGCTAGTAATCGGAGGTTTGGCAAGCTATAATAAATACGGCCTAATCGGCTCATTTCGCGCATTTTTACAGCTAATTAGCTTTGAGGTTATTAATGCTTTAAGCCTAATTCCTATTATTATGATTGTGGGCTCGCTCTCGCTAATTGATATCGTAAATACCCAAAGTGGCGGGATTGAGAAGTGGTTCGTGTGGAAAGAGCCAGTATGCTTTGCGCTATTTTTAATCGCTTCGTTTGTGGAGTGTAACCGCACGCCACTTTGTCTTACCGAGAACGAAACCGAGCTTTTAGCAGGGGCTAGCACGGCGTATTCTGGGCTAAGGGGCGGTATGTTTTTCATCGGCGAATACGCCAATATGATAACCTACTCTATCGTAATCTCGCTCATATTTTTTGGCGGATACAATAGCTTTTGGTTTATTCCTGGCTGGGTGATGATAGCCCTTAAAGCGGGCTTTTTCTTCTTTTTGTTTTTATGGAGCAGAGCGGCATTTCCGCACCTGCGCCCAGACCAGCTAATGGCGCTTTGTTGGAAGGTTTGCATGCCACTAGCGCTACTTAGCATTTTAATCACTGGCATTGTGATTTTATAGGAAAGATTATGGGAATTTACAAAGAAATCGACAAACGAAAACCACTTTTAAATAACAAAGATAAATTTAGAGAATTTTTAATTCGCACATTTAGGGGCGAGCTTTTTGTGGGGCTTTGGGTCGTGCTTCGCCAAATGCTTGCCCGTGGCAATACACACACTCTAATCTATCCGCAAGAAAAATTTGATTTAGGATTAAGGTATCGTGGCGTGCATAAGCTAATGAGATTGCTAGAAAGCGGAAATGAGCGCTGCATAGGCTGTGGGCTATGCGAAAAAATCTGCGTCTCAAACTGCATTGCCATGCAAACTAGCCTTGGAAGCGACGGACGCAAAAAGGTCGAAAACTACTCCATAAATTTAGGCAGGTGCGTGTATTGCGGGCTGTGTGCTGATGTCTGCCCAGAAATCGCAATCGTGCATGGTAGCGAATACGAGCTAGCAAGCGAACAGCGAGCATATTATGGATTTAAAGAGGATTTTTTAAGCAGGGGCGAGGATTTGTGCTTGGTAGATGCAAATAAAGAATTTGAGGGCTATGGAAGCTTGGATGCGAACGCAGGAGCGCGCGTGAAGCGCACGCCTACTGCGTATTTTAGCGATGAAAAGGAGAGCTTATGATAGAGGCTTTTGCGTTTTATTTTTTCGCAATCCTTACCTTGGGGCTTTTTAGTGTGAGCGTGTTTTCACGAAATTTGCTTTATGCTATGAGCGCGCTAGCTGGTGGTATGATATTTTTGAGCGGATTTTTCTTTTTGCTCGGAGCTGAATTTTTAGGCGTAGTGCAAATCATAGTCTATACGGGCGCAGTAATGGTGCTGTATGGATTTTCGCTTATGTTTTTTGACGCTAGCAAAAATGTTAAAGAGAGCGCAAAACATGCCAAAATTTTCTACACCTTAGCCGTTTTTATCGCACTTTTGCTAGTGCTAATCATCTCAGGTGCGCTCATCGCAAATGACGCGCCAAGCCTTAAAATCCCAAATAGCGACAATATCCAAGCTATCGGAACTCTGCTTTTTACGAAATATTTGCTGATTTTCGAGGTGGTCGCCATAATGCTACTTGTGGCGATGATTTGCGCTATCGTGCTAACTCACAAACAAATGGATATTTGCCAAAGCTACGAAGAGAGCGCGATAAAGGAGGAAGCATGAGCCTAAATCACTATTTAATCGTGGCAAGTCTTATGTTTGTTTTGGGGCTTGTAGGGGTTATGAAAAGACAAAATTTAATAATGCTATTTTTCTCAACCGAAATTTTGCTAAATTCTGCAAATTTAGCCCTTGTGGCAATCGCTAAATTTCACCAAAATTTAAATGGCGAAATTTTTGCCCTTTTTATCATCGCAATCGCTGCTAGCGAGATTGCCGTGGGGTTAGCGCTTTTGATTTTGTGGTATAAAAAAACAGGCAGTATCGAAATAGATAGTTTTGTAAATTTTAAAATTCCACGCGGAGAAAAAAATGCTTGATACTATGTTTTTTTGGCTATTAATCGCACTTTTTGCCCCGCTAGTTTCGGCGATTTTCGCTGGGATTTTTATCAAATTTAGGGATAAATTATTCGTAGGCGTCATCTGCTCGTGCCTAATAGTGCTTGGCACAATCGCTTCGCTGTGGCTAGTGGAATTTGTCCTGCAAAACGGCGGTATGGACATTGCGCTAGCAAATTTCATAAGTGTGGGCGAACTAAATATAAAATACGGCGTAATGATTGACTCTCTTAGCACAATTATGGCGATTACCGTGGGGATCGTAAGCTCCGTGGTGCATATTTATTCGATTTATTATATGCAAAAAGACCCGGACTTCGCCAAATTTTTCGCTTACCTTGGGCTTTTTGTCTTTTCAATGCTAGTTTTAGTGCTAAGCGATAATTTTATCGGGCTTTTTATCGGCTGGGAGGGCGTGGGGCTTTGCTCGTGGCTACTAATCGGCTTTTGGCACGATAGGGATAATAACGCCTGGTGCGCGAACGAAGCCTTTATCATGAACCGCGTAGCTGACCTTGCCATGCTACTTGGAATTTTTGCGATTTATCTAAATTTCGGCTCATTTGCCTATGATGATGTCCTAGCAAATGCTAGCAGTGCCGATAGGGGCGCACTTGCGCTCATTGCGGCCTTGCTTTTTATCGGGGCTATGGGCAAAAGCGCGCAGTTTCCATTTCACACATGGCTAGCTGATGCTATGGCAGGACCGACGCCAGTTTCTGCACTAATTCATGCTGCGACTATGGTTACGGCTGGCGTTTATTTGGTGATTAGGGCGAATTCTATCTTTGCGCTCGCCCCTGATGTGGCGCAAGCTATCACCTATCTTGGGGCGTTTGTAGCGATTTTTGCCGCGTCAATGGCGTGCGTGCATAATGATCTTAAAAAAATCATAGCCTACTCTACGCTATCCCAACTTGGCTATATGTTCGTAGCAGCAGGGCTTGGGGCATATGCTATCGCGCTTTTTCACCTTGTAACTCACGCGTTTTTTAAATCGCTTCTTTTCCTTGGGGCTGGAAATGTAATGCACGCTATGCAAGATAGGCTAAATATCCAAAAAATGGGCGCACTAGCTAAATTTATGAAGCCTAGCCTTGCGCTTATGAGTATCGGTTCGCTAGCACTTTGCGGGTTTTATCCATTTTCTGGATTTTTTTCAAAAGATAAAATTTTAGAAACCGCCTTTGCCAGTGGGGCGCACTTTATCTGGGCGGTTTTGTTTTTTGGCGCGATTTTGACTACATTTTATAGTTTTAGGCTTTTAATGCTTGTCTTTTTTGGCGAGAAAAAATACGACCACCACCCGCACGAGGCGAAGTTTTATGCCCTGCTTGCAATGAGCGTTTTGGCGGTTTTAGCCATAATTTGTGGCTTTTTCGCGGCTGAGTTTTACGGCTTTGTGGGCTATGTCTTGCCAAGCTTTCATAATGAAATTTCGCACAACACCGAAATTTTGCTAATCGCCTTAACGCTAGGTGCTATTAGCGTTGTGGCAATCGCTACAATTTTTGCGTATAAAAACGCAAAATTTAGCCCAAATTTGAAAAATTCTAAAATTTACAAAATTTTAAGCGCGCAGTATTTCATACCGCAATTTTACGACATTTTCATAGTGGGAAGCTATAAAATCATAAGCCAAATTTGCGCCAAAATAGATAGCGCGATCATTGATAGCATTGTAGATCTAATCGCCAAAGCGCTACTAAAAATGGGCTTTGCGCTCCAAGGCGCAAACGACGGGACAAATTTGAGCGTAAATTTGAGATTGATGATTTTTGGCTTTTTTGCGCTTTTGGTTTTAGTATTTTTGATTTAAGGTAGATTATGGAGCATTTTTTAAGTTTAATTATATTTTTCCCAGCTGTCGCTGGGGCGCTTGGGGTTTTTATCGATGAGAGGAGCATAAAAACATACGCCGTGATGATGAGTCTGATAGAATTTGCGCTTTCGCTCTTTTTGCTAGCTTTTTATGAAGGCGGGACCTCGTTTAGCACCTCGGCTAGCATAATTAGCGCGTATGGGATAAGCTATTTTATCGGCGTAGATGGGATTAGCCTATTTTTGGTGATTTTAAGCACGCTAATGACATTTTTAGCCCTAATTAGCCTAAGCATAAGGGAGAGGGTTAAAAATTTAATCATCTCGGTTTTGTTTTTAGAAATGACGATGATTGGGGTGTTTGTCGCGCTTGATGCGATATTGTTTTATATATTTTGGGAGCTCTCTCTTATCCCAATGCTCTATATCATCGGCGCGTGGGGAAGCGGACGCAGGATTTATGCTGGGGTGAAATTTTTTATCTACACATTTTTTGGCTCTATGTTTTTGCTCGTGGGGCTAATCGCAATGGCGTATTTATACTACAAATCCACGGGCGAGTTTAGCTTTAATCTCATCGCGTGGCAGGGGCTAAATTTGCCAATAAATGCGCAAAATTTGCTATTTTTGGCTTTTGGAATTGCCTTTGCGATAAAAACGCCGATGTTTCCATTTCACACTTGGCTACCTTACGCACACGGACAGGCCCCTACAATCGGCTCTGTTTTGCTAGCGGCTGTCTTGCTAAAAATGGGAACTTACGGCTTCGTGCGATTTTCATTGCCACTTTTCCCTGATGCGTGCGTGCATTTCGCCCCTTTAATGTGCGTTTTGGCGATAATTATGGTGATTTATACCAGCTTCATCGCATTTGCGCAAAAAGACATAAAACAAGTCGTCGCTTATAGCTCTATCGCTCACATGGGCGTGATAATACTAGGCATTTTCTCGCTTGGAAGCGAGGGCATTAGCGGGGCGATATTTTTGATGATTAGCCACGGAATCACCTCTGGCGGGCTTTTTATGCTTGTGGGATTTATCTATGATAGACGCCACACAAAGCTGCTAAGCGAGTTTGGCGGACTTGCCAAAATTATGCCAGTTTATGCCTTTTGCTTTGGTGTGGTTTTATTTAGCGGGATTGGACTTCCGCTTACGATTGGATTTGTGGGCGAGTTTTTAAGTCTGCTTGGCATTTATAAAATCAGTTTTTCGTATGCGCTTTTTGGCGGATTTGGTATAGTTATGGGGGCGATTTATAGCTTAAATTTATACAAAAAAACATTTTTTGGCAAAATTTGCGTCGAACAAAACAAGAGCTTAAAAGATTTGAAATTTAGCGAAATTTCAAGCATTGTTCCGATTTGTATTTTGTGCATTTTCCTAGGTGTTGCGCCAAATTTTATGCTTAGTCGCATTTCGCCAAGTGTGAGCGAAAATATCGCTGTAATGGCGCACAACGCCCAAAATTTAGCCACCAAAAACTATATAGAAAAAGCAAATTTCAAGGCGGTGATAAATGCAAAATAGTCTTTTAAATTTAGCCGTAATCGTGCCAATGGCGATTTTGTGCGTGTTTGCGCTACTGATTTTAGCACTTTGCCTTTTTGGGCGCAAATTACCCCAAAACTTCTACGCCATAATCACACTTTTAGCCCTTATTTTGGACTTTGGCTTCGTTTTTGGATACAGCGGCGGCGCAAGAGGCTTTTTCGATATTATGCTAGTTGATAATCTAGCAATTCTCGCAACCCTCATAATTTTGGGTTGTAGCGTGTTTTATATCTGGCTAAGCCTTGGGGCTAAAAGCGCGCACGAATACAGCGTGGCGGAGTTTTTCGCCATTTTTCTTTTTATGATTTTAGGGTATGAATTTATGGTATCAAGCGAAAATTTAATGATGATTTTCGTTGGACTTGAAACCTCATCGTTAGCACTTTATACACTCATTGCCATGCACAACCGCGCGCGCTCTGCTGAGGCTGCGCTCAAATACTTCGTAATGGGTGCGCTGGGTTCTGCATTTTACGCATTTGGCGCGGCGCTATTTTTCTTAATCACAGGCTCGTTTGAAATTTCGCAAATCGCTATGATTGCGCAAAATTCAGGCCTTAGCACGAGCGCGGCTCTGTTTGGCGCAAGTGCATTTATGATAGCTTCTATCGGCTTTAAGCTATCATTTATCCCATTTCACGCATGGATTATGGACGCTTACGAGGGCGCTAGCTCAGCCCTTAGTGGCTTTATGTCCGTCGCGCCTAAAATCGCAGCCTTCATTGTGGCAATTAGACTTTTTGAAGCACTGCAAAACATAGGCGTAGCGTGGCTTAACTCGGTTTTATACGCAATCGCCGTGCTTACAATGAGCGTAGCAAATGTTATGGCACTAGTCCAGCACGATGTCAAACGCATGCTCTCTTACAGCGCGATTAGCCACGCTGGATTTGGGCTTTGCGCCATAGTTATCGGCACGACGGAAGCAAATTTAAGCCTTTTTGTTTATTGGGTTTTATACGCAATGGCGAATTTAGGTGCGTTTGCCGTGCTTTGGAGCGCAAGGGAAAAAAGGGATTTGCACGGCGTCGGTAGCGAGATTTGGAGCCGTTTCGAGTATCCATACGAGAAATTTAACGGCCTTATCCACACATTTCCACTGAGCGCGATTGCTCTGGCTATTTTTATGCTTAGCCTTGCTGGAATTCCGCCGTTTGGGCTGTTTTGGGGCAAATTATATTTGCTTGGCTCTGCTATTAGGGGCGAATTTTACGGCTTGGCTGTGATAATGGCGGTAAATAGCGCGATTGCGCTGTATTATTATCTGCGTTTAATCGTGTGTATGTTTTTGTGCGAGGCGGACTTTCGCTCGGCCAAATTTCGCGCCGCACTGCGCCAAAGTAGCGCACCGATAAATTTCGCCGTGGCTTTGTGTGCGGTTTTGTGCGCTATAATGCCGTTTCTTGTGGATTTTATAAGTAGTAGTATAGGTAAGGTTTTGCTTTAAATTTAAATTTTGGCTCAAATTTGAGCCAAAATTTAGCGAATTTACGGGCAAATTTTACTCTGCCACCCTAGTTTCGTTTGGATCCATTTCGATAATTTCCCATGGTAAGCCTTGGCGATTTAGCTCGTCCATAAATGGCTTGGCATCAAATTCTTCCATATTAAATACGCCTTTTCCGCTCCATTTGCCAGTTGCTATCATCATCGAGCCTATCATCGCAGGCACGCCTGTGGTGTAGCTAACAGCCTGTGCGCCAGTCTCTGCGTAGCACTCTTCGTGGTCGCAGACATTGTAAATATAAACTTTGCGTGGTTTGCCGTCTTTAAAACCTTTTATCACGCAGCCGATATTTGTTTTGCCTTTGGTGCGTGGTCCTAAACTTGCCGGGTCAGGAAGCAAAGTCTTTAAAAACTGAATCGGCACGATTTTCATGCCGTTATGCTCTACTTCGTCAATGCGAAGCATGCCCACATTTTCTAGGCATCTCATGTGCATTAGATAGCTTTGCCCAAAGGTCATAAAAAAGCGAATTCGCTTTAAGCCTTTGATATTTTTAACAAGGCTTTCCATTTCTTCGTGATAAAGCAAATAGCTATCTTTCACGCCGACACGCGGGTAGTCCCATTTCATCATTATTTCAAGCGGTTTTGTGGTGATCCACTCGCCATTTTCCCAGTATCTGCCATTAGCTGAGACTTCACGCAAATTAATTTCTGGGTTAAAATTTGTCGCAAACGCGTATCCGTGGTCGCCTGCGTTGCAATCAAGTATATCAATCTCATTTATTTCATCGAATAAATTTTGCTGCGCGTAGGCGCAAAATACATTTGTAACGCCCGGATCAAATCCGCTTCCTAGAAGTGCGGGAATTCCTGCGTTTTTAAAATCATCATTTTTCGCCCATTGAAGTTTGTATTCAAAGTGCGCTGTATCTGGGTGCTCGTAGTTTGCGGTATCGATATATGGGATTCTGGCTTTCAAACAAGCGTCCATTAGTGTGAGATCTTGATACGGCAAAGCCACATTTAAAAGCAAATCTGCCCCGATTTCTTTGGCGAATTTTGCCACGGCTTCCGTGTCATCAGCATCGATTTTGGCCGTTGCGATCTCTACGCCAAGGCGATCTTTTATAAATTTAGCAATCTCATCGCATTTGCTTTTGGTTCTACTAGCAAGAGTGATTTTTGTAAAAACCCCGGAATTCATCGCGCATTTCACGGTTGCTACGCGGCTTACTCCACCTGCTCCGATAATCAAAATATGGCTCATTTTTCTTCCTTTAAACAAAATTTGCAAATTTTATCAAAAACGCACTTAAAAGCTAAATTTTAAACAAAAATTCCGCTATCAAATACGCCATATAGACCATTATCACGCCCACCACGCTATCTATGATCCGCCATGCTTTTTCGTTCGCAAACAGCCCGGCAAGCGCCCTAGCAGCGTATCCTAGGCTAAAAAACCACGCAAAGGATACCAAAACCGCCCCGCAAAAAAACCAAATTTTTAACTCGCTTGGCACGGGTGCTGATGTCGAGCCGATAACGACGATAGTATCCAAATAAACATGCGGATTTAGCACGGTTACGGCTAGGGTTTTTAAAACCACCGGAAGCAGCGAGGCGTTTTTAGCGTTTTTGATTTTGGCAAAGTGCGAGCCTTTGTATGCGCTACGAAATGAGGCCAGCGCGTAACTTAGCAAAAACAAAATTCCACTCACACCCAAAATCAGCGTCAAAAGCTCGTTTTTAGCGAAACTCTCGCCCACGACAAAGACACCAAAGCCCGTAAAAACGATATCGAGCAGGGTGCAAAGCGCGCAAACGACGAAAATATAGCTTTTGGCTAGGCCTTGCGAGATGACAAAGATATTTTGTGCGCCAATCGCCACAATCATCGATAGCATGAGCCCAGCCCCGCGCAAAAATGCGCTGGTGATGGCTGGATCAATCATTTGCGTTTGCCGTGTTTTTTAGAATTTGCGCTAGGCTCTTCGGGTTCGTTTTCAAAGCCCATTTTAGCGCGCAAAATTTTATTTATTTCATAGATTGAGGTTTCGTAGATATCGGGCATCGTAGCCTCTGTATCAGTATAAAAATGCAAGAAATTATAAGTATCGTCCAAATCCAGAGCGCGCTTGAATTCGAAATTTAAAAGCTTAACCTGCTTTTTGCCAGCGGTGAAAGTTTTGACATTGATATTTTTAATATCAGCGAATTTAAACTCGCACTCGCGCTCATTTATGACGATTTTTAGGGCATCGTCGGTGATTTCGATATGTTTTTTGCTAAACATTTTTTTCAGACAAAACAGCGCACTCACAGCACAAGTCGCTGACATAAAAAGCGCAATCCCACCATATCCGATATGATACAAATATCCGCCACAAACTGCCAAAATAAGGGCAGCGACTAAGGTTGCTCTAACTGGTTTTTTATTTTCGTTTATTATCATTTTTACCTACTTAAAATTTGTTTTATATGTTCGTAAATTTTATAATTAAATGCGTCGATTGCGCGAGATTTTGACAAATTTGAGCTACTATTTTGATAGGTCAAATTCGTAGTGTAATCCTGCCAAGCTTTGCCATTTTTCACGCTGATTAGCAAGCCAACCTGCGCGTCATATAGCCTTTCAGGCACATCGTCATACCATGGATCATAAAACATCGGAAATCCCATACCTACGCCCCAGTGGCCGTGTCTATGACCTCTGCCACCACCAAAACCAAAGCCAAAACTAAACCTAGGTCTTGCATAATAATCTCCACCAACGCTTAGCAAGCGAAAATAATTTATATTTCCACCCACCTTAATCGTGGCGTCTTTTTCGTTTTTTACTACCACAAATCCGTCTTTTACCAGATACTCGCTCACAGCCGAGGTTAGATTTAAATCACTCGTGCTGGTGTTTGTAAAACTCACGCTGATGAATTTTTTCTCTGGCATTTTGGTGATAAAAATCGGCTCGCTCGTGCGCACAATCCCGCTATTTACCGGCGCTTTTGCGCAACCTGTAAAAAAGGCAAAAATACAAATCGTAAAAACGCTTAAAATTTTAATTTTCATCAAATTTCTCCGAAAAAATTTCAGAGATTGTAGCAAATTTAGGATTAAGAATTTATAGAATTGAGAAATTTTGGGAGATTTCTCTCCCAAAATTTTATAAATTTGTCCCCCGAGTTAGCACGCGTTTGCGATAAACTTCCGAAACTTTCGTGCTATCGCCGACTAAAAGCGCATTTGTGCAACAAATCGCCGCGCACATTGGCACCTTGCCCTCGGCTATGCGGTTTTGGCCGTATTTGTGAAGCTCGGCACTAGAAAATGTCTCCTCAGGACCTCCTGCACACATTGTGCATTTATCCATTGCGCCTTTTATGCCAAAAGCTCCGTCTCGTGGGAACTGCGGCGCACCAAACGGACACGCATACAAGCAGTATCCGCAGCCGATACATTTATCTTTATCATGCAAGACAATTCCGTCAGCCCTGATATAAAAGCACTGCACTGGGCAAACCTGCGCACATGGCGCGTCTGTGCAGTGCTGACATGCGATCGAGCTAGCCACCTCTTTGCCAGGGACACCCTCATTTAGGATTAAAACCTTGCGTCTATTAATGCCCACAGGGACTTCATGCGCATTAGAGCAGGCTACTTGACAGCCGTAGCATGCGATACATCTTTGGACATCTACATAAAATTTCATTCTTCCCATTATCTACTCCTTACGCTTTTTCCAAACGGCAAAGTCCGGCGTTAAATTCCGAAATTTGCGTATTTATATCAAAGCCGTAATTCGTGATAGTGTTCGAACTCTCGCCGATAACATAAGGTTTCGCCCCCTCTGGATAGCGCGAGCTTAGATCCACGCCCTGCATAATTCCAGCGAAGTTATACGGAAGCACTATGCGATCTGGCGTAACAGAGTGCGAATATATACATTTGACCTTGATTTTCGTGCCTTGTGGCGAGTGTATCCACATCATCGCCCCGTCAGCTATACCATAATCTGCCGCTAGTTTTGGATTGACATGGGCAAACATCTCTGGCGTGATTGCTGCAAGGTATTTGCTAGTGCGCTCCAACATACCAGCACCGCTTAAATTTACAAGTCTCATTGAGCTCATAATCGTAGGGAAATCCTTGCTCCAATCCTGCTTTTTCTGCTCGCTGATAAATTTGACCTCGACACGGAAATTTTTAGCCTGATCGTCAAATGTAGGGTATTTTTCTACCAAATCCCAGCGCGGAGAGTGCAACGGCTCTCTGTGTTTAGGGATAGGATCGGCAAACTCCCAAACTTTCGCCCTAGCCCTTGCGTTTCCACAAGGACAAATTCCAAATTCACGCGCTTTTTGGTTGATGATTCCACTATAATCATCGCTCCAACTAGGCCCCATTTTCGCCTTTTCTTCCTCGCTAAGCGTGATTCCTAGCATTTCTTCGATATTATCTTTTAGCAAATGCGCATGTCCGCCAGAAATTTTCGCTCCTGGCAGAGTTATGCCCTCGCCTGCTAGCTGTGAAACGCCGTCGTGCTCTAAACCAAAGCGATTTCTAAATCCCATACCGCCCTTTTCATAAGGTTTGCTTAAATCATACAAAATAGGCGTGCCTGGGTGCTTAATGTCCCAGCAAGGCCACGGAAGTCCGAAGTATTCGCCCTCGACTTCGCCACCAATTCCCATTAGTGTATCAGGATCGAAAAATTCCCAGTTTCTTTGGTGTCGTCTTAATCTCTCTGCGGTTCTACCTTGTGCGCCGATACTATGACCGCACCTTGCAATCTCGTTTGTAGCGTCATCTGGCCACACAAAAGGCTCATTATCGGCTTTTACCTGCTTGATTTCGCCATTTACGACTTCCATTTTCATACCGCGAGTGTATTCATCATAAAAGCCAAATTTTTTGGCGAACATAAACATTACCTCGTGGTCTTCCTTGCTCTCATAGATTGGTTTGATGACCTGAGTGCGCCACTGACCAGTTCTGTTTGTAGCCTGCAAATGCCCCTCTGTCTCAAACTGCGTGCAAGTAGGAAGGACATAAATGCCGTCCTTTCTATCGCTTAAAATCGCGACTTCGTTTAAGAAAGGCTCGGCTACGACGAGCATATCTAGCTTATCAACAGCTTGTTGAATTTTGGTCAAATGCGCCATAGAGGTGATTCCTGTGCCTTGAACCCAAAGCACGCGTAAATTTCCGCTTGAATATGTTTTTTCCTCTTTTAGCACGCCTTGCCACCATTTAGAGAGCGAGTAACCTTTTTCGTTGCGCCAAGTTATCTCTTTCTCGGCGTTTGGATCGACATGGAAATATTCATCAAAATTCGTTCCAGCAACTTTTCCGCCTTGTTTTGGCTCTTTAACGGTCGTTGCAAAACGTTTGACAAATGTATCAAAATCCACGCCCCAGCCCTTACAATAGTGCTTCCATGCACCATCGCCTAATCCATAATACATAGATAAGGTATCAGCCAAACAACCCATATCGGTAGAGCCTTGGACATTATCGTGACCTCTAATGATATTTGTACCACCGCCTGGTTTGCCCATATTTCCTAAAACTAATTGCAAAATCGAAAGAATTCTAGTATTCGAGCTACCCACAGAGTGCTGAGTGATACCAAGAGCCCAAATCAGCGTAGCTGGCTTGGTCGTAGCAAACATTTTTGTAAATTCGAGCAACTCTTCGATCTTACAGCCTGTAACATTTGCTGTCTCTTCTGGTGTCCATTTTTCGGCCTCTGCGCGAATTTCATCGATTGCGTAAGATTGATTTGCGATAACATCTTTATCTTCCCAGCCGTTTTTGAAAATCAGATGAAGCATACCATAGATAAAGGCAATATCTGTGCCAGGTCGAATTCTAATATACATATCAGCCTTGGCCGCAGTTCTAGTAAATGCAGGATCGACGACGACGATTTTCGCGCCGTTTCTATCTTTGGCTTGCAAAGCGTGTTTCATACCACCAACTGGATTTGCCACGGCTGAATTTGCACCGATGAAAAGTATCATTTTTGAGTTTGCTGCCATATCACCGAAGTGATTTGTCATAGCGCCATAACCCCATGTATTCGCCACACCGGCGACTGTTGCGCTATGTCAAATTCTAGCAACATGGTCTATATTATTAGAACCCCAAAATGCTGCAAATTTTCTAAAATAAAATGCCTGTTCGTTGCAAAATTTAGCTGAACCTAGAAATTCTACGCTATCTGGACCATCTTCTTTTCGCACTTCTAGCATTTTTGCTGAAATTTCATTAACTGCTTGCTCCCAGCTTATGCGTTCCCATTTGCCACCAACTTTTTTAAGCGGGTATTTTAAACGCATTTTTGACTTGGTTAAATCGATTTGATCGATTCCCTTACAGCAGTGAGAGCCCTGCGAAATCGGGTGATCTACCGCCATATCTTGGCGAATCCAAGTATTTGTGCTCTCATCGACCTGTGCGATGATACCGCACCCTGCCGAACAAATCGAGCAAACTGTCTTTTTATAAACCGAATTTGGAAAAGGGTTTTTAATCTCTTGCTCCGTCGCCTCGCGAAGTGTGTCGTTAGCTCCAAACGCACTTACGCTAGCACCGCCCAAAGCAGCGAGTTTTAAAAACGACCTTCTGCCGATCGTATTTTCACTCATAATCTACTCCTAATACGCTACTTTGTAGTATTTTTGCCACGCTTCACTTTCAAAGTAAAGCACCTCTTTTTTTGGTGATTTTCCGCGAACTGTGTTTGGTTGGGGAGTGTCTTTATCACCGTTTGCACTAGCTACGCTAGCAGCTATACCTACGGCACCGACGGCGCCGACTTTTAGAGATTTTTTGAGAAAATCTCTGCGTTTGCTTTGCATAATCTCTCCTTTAAAAGGAAATTTTATTTTAATCTTTGTCGTAACGCCTGCTACATATCTTAAAATAGCTGATATTAACGAAAAGTTAATAATAAAGCGGTTAAAAATAAAATTATAATTTAAGATTAATTTTATTTTAAGAAAGGCTAAAATTCGGCGAATTTAGCCAAATTTCACCAAAATTTTAGCGAATTTACTCCTCAAATTCGAAATTGTGCTTCGCGTTTTTGAAATTTCCGCGATAAAGCTTGGCATTAATTGATTCTTTGGCGATATTTTTATCTTTTTGCGGTTTTGGCAGGGCCAAAAGCGAACGCTCCAAAGCAAAAAAACTCTCCATAATCCCAGCCAACGCCTTAAAAAATTTCGAACTCTTATGTTCTTTTAAAAGTCCCATAAAATGGTCGCAAAACTCATTTATCACGCTTGCAAAAAGCTCGGTTGAAAGGAAAATATTTCCATTTTGCGCCTCCGCCTCATCGCGCAAAAGCGAAGATTGCAGATAAAAGATAAATCCCACAAAATCCTCGCTATCCTTGCAAAGCTCGCTGTTACGGCGAAATTTGCTCTTTTTAAGGGTATTTGTGATGAGGATTTTCATTCTGCCCTCGTCCCTGCCCTCGTCGTAAAAACTAGCTGTCGTCGGGACATTGACAAAGGAAAAATCAAACAAAACATCGTTTTGCTCGCGCCTAAATTCCTCAAAACTAAAATTTTGCAAAATTTCAAAATTCTTAGCGTCTGCTTCGCTAATCGGCGATGATTTTAGAAATTCGAGTTGCTCTTTCCACAGGCTAAATTTAGCCCCGTTTTCGTAGAAAAAAAACGGAATTGCGAAAAATTCATAATAATACGACCTAGCCTTAATCAAATTTAAATCCATTTTCAAATCTCCTCTTGCATTTGCTTTAAAATCATAATTTTCGCCTTACAATCAGCGCAACAAAACAGCGTTTTTGCCTTATCTGCGTCATCTGAGAAGTGCGCACTCATCAAATTTGCGATTTTCATAATCGCCTTTTTTGTGGCAAATTTTTTGCCACACTCGATACACTCAAACAGCTCGTCGCGGGCTAAAATTTTATACTCAAAAAACTCTTTTTTAAGCTCTACGCCACACAAATCAAGCGCCATTGTGTCCTTTTCGGCGCAACTTCGCACGCAGTAATCGCACCCCACGCAAAGTGAAGCATTAAATTTGAGCGAATTATCGCTTTTATCGGCAAAAAGTGCGCCTGTGTTGCATGCGCCCGCGCACGATAGGCACAGCGTGCAGGTTTGCTCGTTTATGCTGATTTTAGCGTGGCTTTGCGACGAGCCGTTTGCAATCACGCCGTAATCGCCCTCGCCCACCATAAATGCCATGCGAGATGAGAAAATTTCAATTTTGCTTAAATTTGTCTCATTTAGGCTAAATTTCCATTTTTGCCCACTTTTAGCCAAATTTAGCGCAGTTTCAAGCCCCTTTTTATCGCTAGCTACAAATACAGCCTCTTTGCCGTAAATCGCCATTGTCGCGCTATTTATGAGACTTATCGCATCTTTTGTGGCTTCGCAAATCTCGCCCTCAAAAAGCACAACCTGCGAGCCTGTTTCTTGCATTATGCTAAGCAAAAAAACCTCATCAAGCTGAAATTTAGCAAAAATTCCGAAAGGAAGCACATCGCAAGGCAAACTCACGCCCGAAATCTCGCCAAAGCTCGCCTCATGGGCAAGAAGCGGAATTTTGCCGGCGTAGAGTTTTGCCATTTGGCTAATTGCGATTGGTGGCTGTTTTGCCGAGCTAATCGCACCTGTGGGGCAGATACTCACACACCTACCACAGGCTATGCAATCAATATGCGAAATTTCAAGCTTGCGATTTTGCTCATCTTTCAAAAGCGCCACGCTAGGGCAAACCTCCACGCATTTGGCGCACAGCTCCACTCTCCTGCCCTCGTATTGACAGAGGTTTGCGTTAAATGAAATGTTGTTTTTGTAAGTGTAAATCGGCGATTTTTCGGATACGAGAGCTAGAATTTCATCATCATTTAGCCTTGCGATTTCATAGCAACCACTTTGGCGAAGTTGATAACTTTTTGCATTTTCTACTAGGAAAAAATCGGCCTCGACCTCGTATTCATCGGTATTGCTTAGCACGCTTACACTCAAATCCCCAATCCCACCATAGACAAATTTCACCTCAGCGTGAGTTAGGCAAATCACCTTAAATCCAGCGTTTTTGAGCGCATTTACACAGCTTTCGCGCTCATTATCGCTTACGAAAATTATATTTTTTCCCACTGGTTTTTGATAGGCATTATCCGCGCCATAATCAAACATCACCGCCTTTGCTTCGTATAAAATTTCGACATTTCTAGCGATTTGAAGCATTTCATCGTTTGTGGAATTTATATAAAAATTTATCTCTGGCGCGTAAATTTCAGCCTTTAAGCTAGGCGAATTTGCCACGACAAAGTGTTTTTCGCTATCAGTGCAAACCTCTATGCTATCGCCTAAAATAGCCTCTTTTACCCCCACTGGGCTAAATCCATATTCGCTCATTTTCTATCCTAAAAACAAAATTCGCATTTTTTACACTCATTTTCTAAACAATCGTTAAATGTAAATTTAAACTAAACATAAGTTAAATTTGTAATTTTTTTGGCATGTTAAATTTTAATAAAAATAGTGATAAAAATGGTCCGTAAAAACAAAATTTATAGGATTTTTTAAATGCAAATCAAACTTCCCAAAGTCGATAAAATCGCAAATAGCGCGGAATTTCACGGACTTTTGAAGCCTGTGATTTTACGGATCGCAAAAGAGGTCATAAACGAATTTCGAACCAGCCTAGTAAATGGCGAAAATTCTTGCGCTAGCGAAGAGCAAATCATCGCGCAAATCAAATCTCGCTACGAAAAATTCGCAAATCTCGCACTTCGACCGCTTATCAACGCAACTGGCGTCGTGCTTCACACCAATCTCGGTCGTAGCGTGATTTCGCCTGAAATTTTATCTCGCGCGCAGGGGGCGATTTGCGCCTATTCTAACCTCGAATTCGACCTAGATAGCGGGGCGCGCTCCAATCGCTACGATTATACTAGCGCGCTTTTGGCTGAGCTTTTTGGCTGTGAGAGCGCACTTGTGGTAAATAACAACGCAGCGGCTGTGTTTTTGGTGCTAAATACCTTTGCTAGGGGGCGCGAAGTCGTGGTAAGTCGTGGCGAGCTAGTCGAAATCGGCGGGAGTTTTAGGGTAAGCGAGGTCATGGCAAACTCTGGGGCGATTTTGCGCGAGGTTGGCACCACGAATAAGACTAAAATTTCGGATTATCAAAACGCCATAAACGAAAATACGGCAGTTTTGATGAAAATTCATCGTTCAAATTTTGAAATTTCAGGTTTCACGCAAAGTGTGGAAATAGGCGAAATTTCGCGTTTGGCAAAATTTGCGAGCGAAAAAAAGGCTGAATTTTACGAGAAAAAAGAGCTGGAATTTAAAATTTGCGAAGAGGAAAAATTTAGCGAAATCATTGATTATTACGATCTTGGAAGCGGGAGCGTAAATGATTTAGGCGCGAATTTAGCTAAAAACGAGCCAAAAATTGGCGAAATTTTAGCCTCTGGGGCTAGGCTGATTAGTTTTAGCGGAGATAAACTTTTTGGAAGCGTGCAGTGCGGAATAATCCTGGGCGAGAAATCCTTAATCCAAAAACTGCGCAAAAATCAGCTTTTGCGCATGCTTCGCGCTGATAAAATCACACTTGCGATTTTAAACGAAACGATTAAGGCTTACATTAACAAAGAATTTTCGCTAATTCCTACGATTGATCAAATTCATCTGCCCCTTAGCGAGCTTGAAAGGCGCGCGCAGGGTGTTTTGGACGCGCTAAAAAATACTAAATTTCAAGCAAGCCTTATTCGCACAAAAACCTTTGTGGGCGGCGGGAGTCTGCCTTGCAAAAACTACGATAGCGTCGCTTTGGTGCTTAGCCAAAACGCTAGCCCAGAGGAAATTTCGGCGAAATTTAGGGCGCGTGGGATTATCGGGCGCATTGAAAATGATAAATTTCTGCTCGATTTTCGCGCCATTTTAAAGCACGATTTGCAAAAACTAATAAAAATTTTAAAGGAAATGTATGAATAGCGTCATAATCGGCACAGCAGGGCATATCGATCATGGCAAAACCGCACTTATAAAGGCGCTAAATGGCGTCGATGGAGACAGGCTAGCAAGCGAGATTGAGCGCGGAATCACGATTGATTTAAGCTTTTCAAATTTAAAATCAAAAAACGCAAATATAGCATTTATCGATGTTCCGGGGCATGAAAATTTAGTAAAAACCATGATTAGTGGGGCGTATGCGTTTGATTGCGCGCTTTTAATCGTCGCTAGCGATGACGGGCTAATGCCCCAAAGCAGGGAGCATATCGAAATTTTATCGCTTTTAGATGTAAAAAGCGTGGTTTTGTGTATCACAAAGTGCGATCTCACGGACTCTGCGCGCCAAAACGAAGTTAAAAAAGAGTGCGAGGAATTTATAGCCAAATTTTCAAATTTGCAAATTTTAAATACATTTTTCCTAAGCGCAAAGACAAATTTAGGCGTTGATGAGCTTAAATCTTATCTATTTAACATAAAGCCAAAACCGCGCAAAAATGGGGGAATTTTGCACTATTATATAGATAGAATTTTCACTTTAAAAGGCATTGGCACGGTGGTAACTGGCTCGCTTATTAGCGGGGCGATTTCGCGTGGCGAAAAACTTCTTTGCGCAGATTGTGGCAAAATTTTAACCGCCAAAAGCCTACAAATCCACGATACCGACACGCAGGTTGCGTATGCGCCAAACCGCGTAGCAATCGCGCTTGATGCTAAAACTAGCGAGTTAGAGCGAGGCTATATCCTTACTAAAAAGGGCTTTTTTAGGGGATTTAACGAAGCCGATACGCTCTTTCGTGGCAAAATAGCGCATGGGGAGGATGTGAGCTTTTGTGTGGGCTCAAAGCAAACGCCGGCAAAAGCGCGCATTATTAAAGAGCTTGGAAGTGGCGAATTTTTGATAAATTTCAAATTTGAAAAAACTATGTTTTTGAAATTTGACGAGCCATTTGTATGCTTGGCAAACTCTCGCGTATGTGGGGGTGGAAGGGTGCTAAATGCGGTCATCGAGCCACTAAAAAAGGCAAATAAGGCAGAGTTTTTAACAGCACTTTTGCATAAAAATTTCAAAAAAGCCTTTGAAATTTTAAGCAAATTTCACCGCCACGGATTTGGGCTGTTTTCGGCGTATCAGAGATTTGATATGGATTATGATAGCGCAAAAGCGATTGCTAAGACGATACCAAATACATATTTTGACGAAGCGACGCTGTGCGTGTATGATAATAGCGCGATTGACGATATCAAAGAGCTGATTAAATTTATCATAGCAAAAAACCCGCACGCTGTATTTTCCCCAACCTCAATCGCCCTAAAACTCTCTTGGGCTAGCGAAAGCTTAGCCTCCCTCGTGCTTAGCGAGCTAGAAAGGGCCAGCGTGATAGAAAAAACCGGTGGCGTGTATATCAAAAAAGGGGCGAATTTACAGGATTTAAAACAGAGTTTGGAGGGCAAAATTTTCGACATCATCAAAAAAGGCGGAATCGCCCCGCTTGCGCCATATAATATCTACGAAATGCTCGATATCGACCGCGTCAGTGGCGATGACGCTCTGAAAAAACTAACATATTCTAAAAAGGTAGTTCGCCTAGCGCACAATCTCTTTGTGGAGGCTGGCAATTTAAGCCAGATTATCAAAAAGCTTTATGATTTGATAAAAGAAGCTGGTTTTGCCGATGTAGCAAATGTCAAAGAGAGGCTAAATTTAAGCAGGAAATTTGCGATTTCTTACCTAGAATACCTCGATAATCTAGGCGATATCATCACAATCGATAATAAACGCTACTTAAAAAAATAAGTTATTTACAAATTTTGGCTAAAATCGTTGGATTTTTTAAAAAAGGAAGAAAATGAAAAAAGTTTTACTTTTCTCGCTTGCGGGCGCGCTAAGCCTAAATGCCGCGCTTAGCGATAGCGAAATTTTATCTATGTATGGCGGTTTGCCAGCAAATTTAAAAATCAGCGTGGCTGAGCGTATGCCAGTAGAAGGGCTAAAAGATATCCAAGCTGTGATTTTGAAAATTTCAAATGGCGAAATTTCACAAGAAGAGGTGATTTTCACTAGTGGAGATTTGGTTTTGATGGATGTAATCGACCCTAAAAAACAGATTCTTTACAAAGACCAAATCAAACAATCTAGACTTTCAAAAGGGGTAGCAAGCGTCTATAAAAGCGAAAGCAAAGACAATATCATTACCCTTGGAAATGACCCTAAAAAGCCAACTTTGCTAATGCTAACTGACGCTGAGTGTCCATTTTGTCGTAGAGAGCTAGCCGAAATCGAGCGAACGCTTAAAAGCAACAATGTCGAAATCATAATGACATCAGTGCATGGAGATAGCGGTCATGCCAAATCAGCACTGATTTACAAAGAGGTCAAATCAGCCAAAACTGACGCCGAAAAAATCGCTGTTTTGCGCAAATACTATGCCGAAGATAACAAAGCAAACGCTTCAAGCGTAAGCCCTGAGGAACTAAAAAGCGCAAAAGCTATCGCCGATAAATACTTCTCATCTGGCCTAAATTCAGTGCCATTTATCATTGAAACTTCAAAATTAAAATAAATTTCAAAACTACACTTTAAATTCCACGCTAAATTTACGAATTTAGCGTGGGGTAAATTTCAAATTTTCATTAAAATTTAAATTTTGGAAATTTTAAAATTTCCAAAATTTTGGGTAGGTTATTTAGATTTTTTTGTAGAATTTGTAGGGTTTAGGTTGCGATCTATTATGCGGACATTGGCGTTAGAACGAATTCTATCGTTAAATTCCTCAACCATTTTTTTGCGTTTGTTTGTCACATAGGCTTCGATTGCCTTTTCTTGCACGCTTTCAAAATCAGCCGTTTGCACGCCCTTTTTGTCATTGACATAAAACATCTCATATCCATTTGCCGTAGGGATAACTGGCGAGAATTTGCCCTTATCCACGCTTGTAACGATGTATTTTAGCCCTGCGTCCATTTGATTGGCTTTTAGCGTGCCACGCATTACATACACATTTCCTGGTCGTGCGTTTGGATTGCGTTTGATAGGATTAAGAGCGCTTTCTGTTTTAGCGATATAGCGAGTTAGCGTAATGCTATCAAAAGTCGTAAATAAAGATGGGTTTTGCTCGTAAAATCTGCGCACATTTTGTGGCGTTACGGTGCGTTGCACATCGGCAAAAAGTGGCCCATAGAGCTTTTCTTCTAAAATTCCGCGACGCACATTTTCTCTAAACGCCTCTTCTGACATTTTTTGCTGTTTTAGTGCCTTTTGTAGCTGTTCTAGGCTAAGTTTGTTCTGCTCGGCAATCATTTTTATGCGATTATCGATTTCAGCTGGGCTTACAGTGATTCCTCTGCGTTTAATCTCAGAATCTTGCAATTTTTGCTTGATTAAAATTTCCATTGCAGCTTGCGGGCTGGCACCTGTGGCCTTTTGGACTCTGGCTAATTCGTAATTCGTAATCGGCTCGTTTTCTACGACAGCCACGACGCTATTTACGACATTTGCGTTTAACGCGCCAAAACCTAAAAGTGCAACAACGGCTAGTTTTTTTATCATTTTCAACCTTTATTTAGTCTTTTTGCTTTATAATCCCACGATTATAACATTAAAAAGTAAAATTTTAAAAAGGAAATTTATGATTGTAACTCGTTTCGCACCAAGCCCGACAGGGTATTTGCACATCGGCGGATTAAGAACTGCGCTGTTTTCATACCTATACGCAAGAGCAAATAACGGCAAATTCTTGCTTCGCATTGAAGATACGGATTTAAAAAGAAATTCGGTAGAGGCCGCAAAGGCTATCGAAGAGGCGTTTAAATGGTGCAGTCTAGACTACGACGGCGAAATCGTCTATCAAAGCTCACGATTTGATTTATACAAAGAATATGTCCAAAAGCTCCTTGATGAGGGCAAAGCATATAAATGCTATATGAGCAAGGCTGAGCTAGACGCGCTAAGAGCCGAGCAAGAAGCCAGAAAAGAGCGCCCAAAATACGATAATAGGTATCGCGATTTCACAGGCACTCCGCCGGTTGGTATCGAGCCAGTAATCCGCATAAAATCGCCACTTGACGGCACGATTGAGTTTAGCGACGGAATTAAGGGCGATATGAAATTTGAAGCCAAAGACATTTTAGACGATTTTATCATCGCTAGAAGCGACGGCACGCCGACTTATAATTTCACGGTCGTTATAGATGACGCGCTAATGGGCGTTACAGATATCATCAGAGGCGATGATCACCTATCAAATACCCCAAAACAAATCGTGCTTTATAACGCACTTGGATTTAAAGTGCCTAAATTTTACCATGTTGCTATGATAAATGGCTCTGACGGCTCAAAACTCTCTAAACGCCACGGCGCGACAGATGTCATGGAATACAAAAAAATGGGCTATTTGCCACAAGCTCTGCTAAATTTCTTAGTCCGCCTTGGCTGGTCGCATGGGGACGATGAAATTTTTAGCATGGACGATATGAAAAAACTCTTTAATCCTAATAATATCGGCAAAAGTGCAAGCACATTTAACCAAACCAAACTTGATTGGCTAAATGCGCATTACATTAAAAATTTAAGCGTTACCGAAGCCTGCGCCCACCTGCTAGAATTTGGCGTAGATATAGTAAATCACCCTAAAAAAGAGCTTATCATCGATCAATACAAAGAGCGCGCAAAAACCCTAGCCGAAATGGCGAACGGAATCGCAACCTTAATCAATCCTTTAAAAATTTATGATGAAAAAGCGTATAAAAAGTTTATCAACGAAAATTCGATAGCCTTACTCGCAAAATTCCAAGAAATTTTAACCTCAAATTTCGTTGCAAGCGAAATCGAGGCAAAGACAATGGAATTTTTGGAGGCAAACGAAGTGAAGCTAAAAGATTTAGCCCAACCTTTGCGAGTCGCCATAACAGGAACGAGCGTAAGTCCGTCGATATTTGAAATGATTGAAATTTTAGGTAGCGACGAGGTTAAAGCTAGAATTTCTAGCTTATTACAGAAAGGAATTTAAATGGCACAAAATGATTTGAAAGAAAGGGCGTTAGAGTATCATATCGGCGGAAAAATCGGCATAAATGTCAAAACTCCATGCGCTAAACCAGAGGATTTGACCCTAGCATACACACCAGGTGTGGCCGAGCCTTGCAAGGTGATTGAGGCCGATAATGAGCTAGCATACAAATACACCAACAAATCAAATCTTGTCGCAGTTATCACAAACGGAACGGCCGTTTTAGGGCTAGGAGATATAGGTGCAATCGCAGGAAAGCCAGTAATGGAGGGAAAAGCGGTTTTGTTTAAAAAATTTGCTGGCGTAGATGCTTTTGATATCGAGATAAACGAAACAGACCCTAAAAAAATAGTCGAAATTTGCAAGGCTATCTCGCCGACATTTGGCGGAATAAATTTAGAAGATATCAAAGCTCCTGAGTGCTTTGAGATCGAAAAAGAACTACAAAATGCCGTCGATATCCCTGTCATGCACGACGATCAGCACGGCACGGCGATGATTACAGGTGCGGGATTAATCAACGCAGCCTACATCAGTGACAAAAAAATCGAAGATATGAAAATCGTAGTCTCAGGCGCAGGTGCAGCAGGTATCGCGTGCGCGAAACTATATAAAAGCCTTGGCGCAAAAAATGTAATTATGCTTGATTCAAAGGGCGTAATTCATACTGGCAGAAGCGATTTAAACCCACAAAAAATGGAATTTGCTATCGACACAAACGATAGAAGTCTAGCAGATGCGATGAGGGGTGCGGATATGTTTCTTGGCCTTAGCAAACCAGGCGTCGTAACAGCCGAAATGGTAAAATCAATGGCGCCAACGCCGATAATCTTCGCTCTTGCAAACCCTGTGCCTGAAATCTACCCAGATGAGGTGCATGCCGTGAGGGACGATGCGATCGTAGGCACTGGCAGAAGCGACTTTGCTAACCAAATCAACAATGTTTTGGGCTTCCCTTACATTTTCCGTGGCGCGCTAGATGTAAAGGCTAAAAAAATCACCGAAAATATGAAACTAGCCGCTTCTCGCGCTATGGCGGAGCTAGCCCGTGAGCCAATCCACCCAGATGTGCTAAAAATGCTAGGCAAGCCTGATTTGAAATTTGGACGAGATTATATTATCCCAAATCCATTTGATCCGCGCGTATTTGCTATTATTTCAGCTGCTGTTGCAAAAGCTGCCGTAGATGATGGCGTAGCAAGAGTAAGCAATTTCGATTTCGAGGCTTACAAAAAATCTTTACAATCAAAATAATCGAAATTTCCCGTTTTCGGGAAATTTCAAAATTTAAGGTATTTAAAAAATGCAAAATTTCGAAAATTCATCAAATTTAGCCCTGCTTACTGACTTTTATCAACTCACAATGATGCAAGGATATTTTTTCTTAAAACCGCACGAAGTCGCAGTTTTTGATATGTATTACCGCAAAAACCCATGTGGTGGCGGTTATGCGATATTTTGTGGTATGAGCGAAGTGGTGGATTATATAGAGAATTTGCATTTTAGCAGTGATGATATAGAGTATTTGCGCTCGCTTGGGAGTTTTAAGGAGGAATTTTTAGCCTACCTTGAAAATTTTAAATTTAGTGGAGAAATTTACGCTGTCGATGAGGGCGAGGTCGTATTTCCACACGAGCCACTAATACGCGTCAAAGCAAATATCATCGAGGCGCAGTTAATCGAAACTGCGATTTTAAACACCATAAATTTCCAAACCCTAATCGCTACCAAAAGCTCGCGCATAAATTTCAGCGCAGGAGAGGGTAGCGTAATGGAGTTTGGGCTTCGCAGAGCGCAGGATAAAAGTGCTGCGATTTTTGGCGCAAAGGCCGCTATAATCGGCGGTTGCGTGGCTACTTCAAATGTTTTGGCTGCCAAAATTTTTGACATACCAGCTATCGGCACACACTCTCATGCGTGGATTGGAAGCTTTCCTAGCGAAATCGAGGCCTTTCGCGCTTACGCCAAAATTTACCCAGACTCCGCGCTTTTGCTCGTCGATACCTACGATACGCTAAATTCCGGCGTGCCAAATGCGATTAAGGTTTTTGAAGAACTTCGCGAGCAAGGCCACAAACCGCTTGGAATCCGCATTGATTCTGGCGATTTGGAGTATCTGACCAAACAATCTCGCAAAATGCTTGATAACGCTGGATTTAAGGACGCCAAAATCACAGCCAGCAACGATTTGGACGAATACGCGATCGATCAGCTCAAACTTTTCGACGCTAAAATCGATAGCTGGGGCATTGGCACGAGATTAATCACAGGTGGCGATAGTTCAAGCCTTGGCGGCGTTTATAAGCTAAGCGGTATCGAAAAAGAGGGCGAAATTTTGCCAAAGATTAAAATTTCAAACGACCCACGCAAGATAAACAACCCCGGCTACAAGCAGTTTTTCAGACTCTATGACAAAGATAGTGGCATGGCGCTAGCGGATTTAATCACGCTTGAAAATGAAAGTATCGATGAAGGCGCACCGCTTGAAATCTTCCACCCACTCTACACTTACAAACGCAAAAAACTCGAAAATTTCAGCGCAAAGGCTATGTTAAAGCCTGTGTTTGTAAATGGTAAATTTGTCGGCGAGAAAAAATCCGTCATGCAAATCGCCGAATTTTCACGCAAGGCCAAGGCGAAATTTTGGTGCGAATACCTGCGAAATATCCACCCACAAACCTACAAAGTAGATTTATCGGCTAAGCTCTGGGAGACGCGAAAATCGCTGATTGATGAAATCAATGCAAATTTAGGCAAATCGTAGAAAATAGTAAATTTTTATTTACTATCGAAATATAAATTTTGACTATAATTGCGCGTTTGCAAGATTTCTTGCGTAAAATTTCATTTTAAAAGGATAGAAAATGAGCAAAATTCTCTCATGCATGACTGCACTTTTACTTTTGGCAGGTTGCGCCTCAAAGCAGCTTCGCCAATCCCCAGAGGACGCGATTAACGAGCAAAACCACACCACAGCGACCGCCAAAATGGAAGTGCTAAATTTCAAAACCGAAAATGGCAAAAAACTAAGCCTAGCTTCAAACGATTTGTTTGACACAGCGGTTTTAACCGATAGCGAGGGCAAAACTCACAACCTAACTCGCCAACGCTCAGCTAGCGGAATTTACATGGAAAATGACAAAGGTGTGAGTATCCACTTCAAAGAAGGCGGCGAGGGCATAGTCGAGTTTAGCAAATACAACTCACTCTCAATCTCACAAGCCGATTAATCCAAATTTTGCCACTTCTTTGGTGGCAAAATTTATTAGTTTTTATTAATTTAAAAATTTTAACTTTTTCTTACAAAAATAGTAATATAATTTACGAATTTTAAAATAGGAATATGGATGCGATTTGGCAAGATAGATTATTTAAATTTACTCCCTTTTCATGTGTATTTAAAATCTCTACCTTTGCCAGCGCATACCAAAAAATTCATAGAACTCAAAAAAGGTGTGCCTAGCAAGCTCTGTCGCGATTTGCGCGCAATGCGTGTCGATGCGGCCGTGATTTCTAGCATAGAATCCCGCCACAAAAAATACTCCACCCACCCTCTTGGCATAGTCGCCCAAAAAAAGGTAAAAAGCGTGCTCGTGCGTAAAAACACCACCCCGCGCCTAGATCCAGCCTCGATGAGCTCAAATATGCTCTCGCGAATTTTAGGCATTAATGGCGAGGTCATCATCGGCGATAACGCTCTGCGCGCGATTTTATCGCAAGGGGAAAAGAAATTTTACGATTTGGGCGAAATTTGGCACAAAAACACAAATTTGCCATTTGTTTTTGGAATTTTATGCTCGGTTAAAAATCACGAAATTTACGCCAAACTTACCGAGGCGTTTTTACGCACTAAGGTCAAAATCCCACAATATATCCTCATCAAATACGCTAGAAGCAGAGGAATTGCTGAAAAAGACATCTTAGAATACCTCCAACTCATAAGCTACAAAGTCGGCGCGCGCGAGAGGCGCGCACTTAAAATTTTCCTAAAAAAAGCAAGCAAATTTAATTATAAACCAATTTAAGGAGGAGATATGAATAGTTATGTGGCAGGGTTGTTAAACAACCTAAAAGAGCAAAATCCGGGCGAAGAAGTTTTTATACAAGCAGCGACTGAAATTTTTAACTCTCTTGCTCCCCTAATCGAGCGCGAAGAAAAATACACAAAACACAGAATTTTAGAGCGAATCACTGTGCCAGAGAGAAGCCTGAGCTTTCGCGTAGTCTATACAAACGATCGTGGCGAGCCTTGCGTGCATACGGGATACCGCGTCGAGTTTAACTCAGCGCTTGGCCCATACAAAGGCGGTCTTAGATTTCACCCTAGCGTAAATATGGGCGTTTTGAAATTTTTAGGTTTCGAGCAAATTTTCAAAAATTCACTCACAGGCGTTAATATCGGTGGCGGCAAAGGTGGCGCAAATTTCGATCCAAAAGGCAAAAGCGACGGCGAGATTATGAGATTTTGCCAAGCATTTATGTTAGAGCTTCACAGACTTATTAGCGAAAATACAGATGTCCCAGCCGGCGATATCGGCGTGGGCGGTAGAGAGATCGGCTATATGTATGGCGCATACAAAAAAATCACTCGCAGATTTGATGGCGCACTTACTGGCAAAGGCCTAGCATGGGGCGGAAGCCTAGCTCGCACGCAAGCCACAGGATACGGCTCAGTGTATTTCGCACAAGAAATGCTAGCCAAAAAAGGCGAAGCACTTCGTGGCAAAGTCTGCGCAATATCTGGCGCAGGAAATGTCGCAATCTACACAGTCGAAAAACTATATCAACTAGAAGCCAAACCAGTTACCGTTAGCGATTCTACCGGCTTTATCTACGATCCAGATGGCATTGATTTAGCTCTACTTAAAAAGCTAAAAGAGGAGCTTAGAGTGGGGTTAGCAGAATACACCAAAGAGCGCAAAAACGCCAAATTTACCCCAGTTAGCGAGTATCCAGAGGGCAGAAATGGCGTATGGAGCGTCAAATGCGACGCAGCCTTCCCAAGCGCTACACAAAACGAGCTAAGCTTAGAGGACGCCAAAACCCTATACGCAAACGGATGTCGCCTTGTATGCGAGGGCGCAAACATGCCTAGCACGCTAGCTGCGATTGATTTTATGCTAAGCCAAAAAGACTTTTTATTTGGCCCTGCAAAAGCAGCAAATGCTGGTGGCGTGGCTACAAGTGGCTTAGAAATGATGCAAAATGCGCAACTTGAATCATGGAGTTTCGAGGAGGTCGATGGTCGCCTTCACGAGATTATGAGGCATATCTTCCGCACTAGCTACGAGACTTCGAAAGAATTCGGCGATGAGGGCAACCTTGTGCTTGGCTCAAATATCGCAGGTTTCCGCAAAGTAGCCGATGCGATGATAGATCAAGGCTATGTTTAATAGCTAAATTTCGCTAGGATTTCCCTAGCGAAATTTTAAAATTTTAAAATTTAATGCTCAATTTTATTGCTTAAAAGCGTAGCGATAGATTTCGTGCGTTCGTTCGAATTTAGCGCGATTTGTATGCTCATAGTAAGTGGCACAGCCAAAAACATACCCCCCACACCAAAGACAAAACCCCAAAGAAGAAGACCTCCAAGCACGCTTAGTGTCGAAAGCCCCAGTCCCTCGCCCATGAAGCGTGGTTCGATGATATTTCCGATGACGACATTTATGATAAGATAGATCGCCACGACCCAAATACTCACGCTTAAATCCATTGTCGCCAAGGTTACAAAAAGTGTCGGAAAAACGGCGATTATGGAGCCGATTGTAGGGATATAATTTAGCATAAAGGCCACAATCCCCCAAAGTGCTGCATACGGCACGCCAAGTAGCCACAGACAAAGCCCGATTAGCGCGCCTGTCGTGGCGCTTGAAATCGTTTTTATAAGTAGATATTTTTTCAGGCTTGGGGCAAATTTTTTCATAAATTTATGCATACCGCGGTTGCGAGCGGAAAAATATTTGATTTTCGCATCAATTACCGAGCTTTCAAAGACCATGAAAGAGACCAAAATAAAGACAAAAAACCCAGTGCTGACAATTCCGCCTGTTTTTTTCGCCACAGCTGTCGCGCGAGATACCATTTCAGAGGGCTCAGCACCGAGGCTAGCTAGATCAAAATCAATGCCGTAATTATTCAGCCTCTCTTGCGCGCCACCTAGGACCTGGTTGAATTTCGCCCCCAGCTCTGGTAACTGCGCCGAAAACTCTCTGACCGCCTTAAATACGATATCGCCCATAAATCCCATAACGCCAAGAAATCCCAAAACCACAATCAAAAAGCTAAACAATCGCCCAACGCGCAGTTTTTGGATAGATAGCATTAGTGGCGAAATCAAAACCGTGATAAAAATCGCTAGCAAAAACGGCACGATAATCGAGCCAGCAGCTTTAAGTCCTGCTATGATTATCACCACGCAAGCAGCCGAGATTAGGGACATTTGAAGTTTCATTGTAATCCTAAATTTTGAAATTTGTTCTATATTTTAATAAAAATTTGTAAATTTTAGATTTTTTGCAAAGTGGAATTTACCCGTAAATTTCACGGGTAAATTCGGCTAAATTTAATCAGCGCACACCGCGTTTGGCTGGATTCTCGTCTCGCCAGAGTATGATGAAATCATCAGCGCTTCGCCATTAGCATACTGGCACACGCGACCTGCTTGTGTCGAGCTTTTAAGCGATTTGCCATCTTTATATGTGATTGTCACGGCGTCGATTACCTTGGTATCGCTTACCATCGATCCTGCTCCTGCTCCTAGCACGCCACCTATCGCGCCACCAGCCACAGCTCCGCCTGTTTCGTGGCGACCGCCCATTTTATGACCTAGCACAGCTCCGCCCACAGCGCCTACTACGCCACCTGCGGCTTGGGCTAAGCGTTTGTTTTCAGTATTATCGACCCTGACCTTGGCTGGGACGATTGAGAGAATTTGGATAGTTTTGGCGTTTTGTTCTTGGTTTAATCCATGCTCGTCATAGACATCAGGTCCCAAAGTTTCTGATTTGTTAGAGCAACCGCTAAGCGCAATCATCGCAACTACGCTAAGGCTAAGTAGAGATTTTTTCATTAAAACTCCTTTAAAATGAGATAAAATGCGAGGATTATACACTTCCGTGGTAAATTTATTTTAATCATATATTAAATTTGGCTAAATTTTGCTATTACAAATTTAAGCCTAAATCGTTATAATTCTTGCAAAATTTAAAAAAAGGAAATTTATGAGAAAATTTCTAGTTTTGGCTGGTCTTTTGGTGCTTTTAGCGGGGTGTGGAGAGGAGAAAAAAAGAGAAAAACAGCGCTTAGCTAACACGAAAAAAAATGATTCCATAGAGCTAGAAATTTCGCGCGAATTTGACAAAATCGCCGCCGCAAACTCCGCAACACCGACAAAACCTATAAATTCTACCACGCTAGCCATACCTGATACGCCAGCTGTTTCCTCTCAGCCAGCCACTTCCACGCAAACGATAATTTTATCGGCTCCAAATCAAAATAAAAGCGCACAAGAAAACGCCGATAAATGCCAAAACGCCGAAACTATCGCGCTAATCAAGGCTAGCAAAAAGGATTTACCATACAAAAACGGCGTTGTGATTTATAGCGACATAACCTGCCAAAATAATCTTTTGACGCACTACTATGAATTCGACCTTCCACCAGAAGCAATGGAAAAAATAAACGAAATCGAGGATAAATTGCGCTCAAATTTGGTATTAAAAAGTGGCGAGCTTTTGGAGCTTTACTGCAAGGCCGAGGAGCTAGCCGAATACAGAGATAACGAAATCGCCATGGAGTGGCGCTACACCCCGCCCGGGATTGATGCTAACCTAGCTTCTATCGTAATTTCGCCGAGCGATTGCAAATAGAATTTAGCCAAATTTTGAAATTTGGCTAAATTTTGGATTATCTATTTAGAAGTTTTTTCGCTTCGTTTGCGACATTTAGATCGCTAAAACCGAAAAGTTTGAATAGCTCGCCAGCTGGTGCGCTCTCGCCAAAGCTCTTCATACCTAAAATTTCATCAGCGAATTTATACCATTCTAGCGCGCTTGCAGCCTCGACAGCTAGGACTTTGCCTTTGAAAATTCTAGCCCTGTATTCTTCACTTTGTTCGCACAAAAGCTCGAAACAAGGCGCACTAACGACATTTGCTCTGATATTTTCGCTTTGTAAAAGCGCGGCGGCTTTTAGGCAGATTCCTACTTCGCTACCGCTAGCTACTAGCGTGATATCGGCGTTTTCGCACTCTTTGATCAAATACGCGCCGTTTTTTGCCTCGCCAAATACAGCCTTTGGCAAAGCTTCCAAGCCTTGGCGCGAGCAAACAAAGGCAGCAGGGGCGTTTGTGGCCAGTGCTGCGCGCCAGCACTCTACATTTTCGTTGCCGTCAGCTGGACGGAAGGTGTAGAAATTCGGCATTGCGCGGAAGGTTGAGAGTTGCTCGATTGGCTCGTGAGTCGGGCCGTCCTCGCCTACGCCGATACTATCGTGAGTGAAAACGAAATAGTGCCTTAGGCTCATAAGTGCCGCCATTCTAGCGCTGTTTTTGAGATAGTCGCTAAAAATAAAAAATGTCGCAGAAAATGGGATAAACAGCCCATATCTAGCCACTGCGTTGTTTATCGCAGCCATTGAGTGTTCGCGGATCCCGAAGTGGAAATTTTTGCCATACGGGAAGTCGCCAAAACCTTTAAGCTCTGTTTTATTCGACGCCGCAAGATCTGCGCTTCCGCCTATGAAGCTAGGAAGCGCAGCCGCGATTGCGTTTAAAATTTTGCCATTGCTATCGCGCGTGGCGACCTTTTGACCGCTAAAATCAGGGAATTGTATAGCGTCAAAATTTGGATTTTGAAGTGAGTTTAATAAATTTTTCTTTTCTGCGCTTAAATTTGCGATTTTTTCGTTCCATAGTTTCTCAGCCAAATCGCCCTTTTCTACGGCTGCGCGAGTGGCAAAAAGCACATCTTCGCTCACGCTAAAACTCTCATCAAGGTTAAAGCCCAGTGCCTCTTTGGCTCTTTTTATGAGATCCTCGCCCAAAGGTGCGCCGTGAGTTTTGTGGCTACCTTCTAGCTCTAATGCGCCCTTGCCAATAGCGGTATTTGCGATGATTAGGTATGGTTTGGTTTTGTTTTTGGCCTCGTCTAGGGCAAATTCGATTTGGTCGAAATTGTGTCCGTCTATGCGAGCCACCTCGAAACCTTGGGCTTCGAAGCGAACCTTGATATCCTCGTCCCATGCAATCGAAGTTGAGCCATCAATCGTGATTTTGTTGCTATCGTAGATAATGACGAGATTATCTAGGCTGTGGCAACCTGCCAGCGCACATGCTTCGTAGCTGATACCTTCCTCTAAATCGCCGTCCCCGCAAAGGCAGTAAATTTTATGATCGATTACCTTTGTGTTTTCGTCATTTAGCAAATTTGCAGCGTATTTTGCCGCCATTGCAAAGCCCACAGCGTTTGCCACGCCTTGACCTAGCGGACCTGTGGCGATTTCTACGCCAGGGGTTGTGATTTCTGGGTGACCTGGGGTTTTGGAGTGGAGCTGACGGAAATTTTTCAAATCTTCCAGCGCGATATCATAGCCACTCAAATATAGATAGCTATACACCAAAGCACTTGCATGACCGCCGGAAAATACGAGGCGATCGCGGTTTAGCCAGTTTGGATTTTTTGGATTATGCACTAGCTTTTCCATAAGCACGCTCATCACATCGCTTAGCCCCATAGGAGTGCCTGGGTGGCCAGAATTAGCCTTTTGGATCATATCCGCACTCAAAAATTTAATGGTGTTTGAAATTTTACTTCTCATTTTTATCCTTTCAGATATTTGTTTATCAAATTTGATACTAAATTTTGCAAATTTTCACTCTCATCGCTCATACTTTCTTTGATTTGCGAAATAAGTGAGTTTTTATACTCTTTGGCGCGTTCGACGCCGAGTAAATTTGTAAAAGAATTTTTATCTGTGTCGTGCATAGTAGGCTTTCCTGCGGTTTGGGAGCTTTGTGTGGCGTCGATGATGTCATCTTGTATCTGAAAAGCTAGTCCCAAATTTAGCCCGACGCCATAAAATTTCCTCGCCTTTTCATCGCCCAAACCCGCAATAACAGCGCCTAATTCAAACGAAGCGGCTATTAAGGCGCCTGTTTTGTGAAGGTGCAAAAATTTTAAATCTGATATTTCTAGGTGTTTTTTCTCAAAATAACAATCAATCGCTTGACCCAAAACCATGCCCGCTGAACCAGCATTTTTGGCTAAAATTTCAACGCATTTTACCTTAATCTCTGCGCTTAAATTTGACTTAGAAATCACCAAAAAAGCGTCAGTATTTAACGCATCGCCCACGAGTATCGCTGTAACCTCATCGTATTTTTTGTGTATGGTTTGATGAGAGCGCCTAAAATCAGCATTGTCCATAGCGGGTAAATCATCATGGATTAGCGAGTATGTATGCACCATTTCTAGGGCTTTTGCGACAGGCAGGGCGTCTGCAAATTTATTTTTATTTATAGCAGCGACCACGCCAAGAAGCAGTTGAGCGCGAAAATGCTTCCCACCAGCACCCAACATATAATTTAATGCCTCTTCGAAATATGGGTGAAAGCTAGGCGCATGGAGTGGATTTTCGCGCAAATACTCTTTAAATTCCTTCAAAATTTCCATTTTTATTCCTAATTCGCGCCAAATCCGCCTAGTCCGCCAAGACCGCCTAGCATGGCAGTTGCGGCGTTTTTCTTTTCGTTTTCTATGAGTTTTACGGCGTCATTTATCGCTGAGATTAGCAAAATTTGCAAGCTATCTTTGTCCTCCAAAAGGCTATCGTCGATCTCCACATCTAAAACCTCGCCAGCGCCGTTGATTTTGATAGCGACCATACCAGCGCCGACTTTGACGCTAAATTCTTTTTTGGCGTTTTCTTCTTGGATCTGCTTTGCTTTTTCTTGCATTTGCTCGATCATTTCGCCCATTTTAGAAAAATCCATTCCCTCAAACATCTCTTACTCCACAATCTCGTTTTTTTCATTTACATGCACGATTTTTGGCCTGAATTTTTTCGCTTCCTCAGGTTTCATATCAGCATAACTTACTATGATTACCACATCGCCTACGCAAACTTTGCGCGCAGCCGCGCCATTTAGGCAAATCTCGCCCTTTTTCTCGCCCTCGATGATATATGTGCTAAATCGCTCACCGTTGTTGATATTTAAAATTTCAACCTTTTGAAACTCAATCATACCGCTAGCTTTTAAAAGCTCTTTATCAATCGTAATCGAGCCAACATAATTTAGATTTGCGTCCGTTACACGGGCTCTGTGAATTTTGCTTTGAAGCATTGTTATTTTCATTTTTGCTCCTTTAAAATCTCTAAAACGACATCTTTATCGCTAAATGGATATTTTACGCCCTTTATCTCTTGGTATGTTTCATCGCCCTTGCCCAAAATCACGACCACTTCGCCATTTTGCGCCAAATTTATCGCCTTTTTAATCGCCTCTTTGCGATCTGCGATTTTTGTGATTTTTTCTTTATCTCGCATGCCCTCTTCGATTTGAGCTATGATTTTTTCGGGGTCTTCGCTTCGTGGATTATCGCTAGTGATGATTGCAAATTTAGCGAAATGCTCCACCATAGCCCCCATTAATGGGCGTTTTAGAGGATCTCTGTCGCCACCTGCGCCAAAAACCACGATTAGTTCGTTATCTTTGAGCGCATTTAACACCTTTTCGAGCCCATCTGGCGTGTGCGCGAAATCCACGATGACAAGGGGGTTTTTGGCTACTACTTGCACCCTGCCCTCAACCCCTGCGAAATTCGACAAAGCCCCCGCGATATCTTTTTCGTTTTTATTAGTTAGCATTTTGACTGCGCCAAAGGCTGCTAGGGCGTTGTAAAGGTTAAATTCGCCGATTAATTCGCTAGAAATTTCAAACTCGCCATTTGGGGTTTTTATCATAGCGTCGATTGCGCCTTTTACGCTGTAAGCTAGCACGCTAAAAGTGGCTGGATTTTTCACGCCATAAGTTAGGGCATTTTTTAGGTTAAATTCGATATGGCCGTCGTCTTTGTTGATAAGCTTTGCGCTCTCATCGGCGAAAAACGAGCTTTTTACCGCGGCATATTCTTCCATAGTTTTGTGATAATCCAAATGATCTTGGCTTAAATTTGTAAAAATTTTAAGCGCGAAATTTAGCCCCTCAATGCGGTTTTGCGCGATTGCGTGAGAGCTAACCTCCATGACGAAAAATTCGCACTTTTGTTTGCTAGCCTCCCATAAATAACTCATTGTTTTAAAAACAGAGCTTGTCGTAAGCCCCTTTTCATCGATTCTTTTATCGTTTATGAAAGCCCCTCTGGTGCCACACAGCCCCACAGAATACCCCAAATCCAAAAGCATAGAATAAATCAGCGCAGCGGTCGTGGTCTTGCCGTTGGTGCCGGTAATGCCTACGATTTTAATACCCTCATCAATCCCTAAAAGCGCCTTTGCTTCGCTAATAGAAATGATTTGTGCGCCGTTTTGCTCGGCTTGTGCGCTAAATTTGGCATTTGCGCTAGTTTGCACAAAATAGCACCCGCTCTCGCACTCGCCCGAATTATCGGTGATAAAACTATTTTTAATCCCTATTTTCATTTTTTATCTTTTTTATAATCTCATCTAGGCGCAAATCCCCAGCGAAATGCTCCGAACTCGCCTCGATATAATTAATGCAAATTTCATCAAATCCATTTGCAAGCAAATTTTGCAAAAACTCGATCATCTCGTCTTTGTTCTCAACCGCGATTTTTGACGAGAAAATCACGCTCTCAAAGACATTTTTAAAGCTTCCGCTCTCCTTTACAACACGCATGAAATCTTTGTATAAAATCGCGTCTATCCCCTCAGCCTCATCTGAAAATTTCTTTGAAATTTCAGCATTTTTCTTAACAATTTTTTCGTTAATTGAGTTTAAAATTCGAAACAAAACGCTAGGTTTTGGCTTAGGTTTTAGGGTATAAAATTCATACAGCATCAAGGCCTCTTCTGGCTCGCTAAGCCCCAAATCGCAAAGCTCGATTAAAAACAAAAGCTCATCGCTTGGTTTTTGCTCTTGCGCTAAGGCAAAAAATGTTTTAGCAAACTCAAATTTGCCAGATTTTAGGGCGTTTAGCCCTTTTGATTTATAGCTCAAAATTCTCGCCTTGTGGGATATTTACGACGCTAAGTTCTGGGTGGATATCCATACGAAGCTGTCTTTCTACGCCAAATTTCAGCGTCTGTCCGCTAGCAGCGCAACCATGACAATGTCCTGTGAGCGTAACATACACAACGCCGTTTTTAATGCCACGAAGCTCCATATCACCGCCGTCGTTTTGTAGCATTGGGCGGATAGTATCGAGGCTAGCCTTGACAGGATTTAAAAGCTCTTCATCGCTAAATGGTATCATTAAAATTCCTTTAAATTTGCTCTTTAATTGCTTTTTGGCGCGTCTTTTGCCATGATTTTATCGCCTAGGGTTTGTAGATTGCTTAGGCTTTTTAGGTGGAAAAACGCTAGCTCCAAATAGCCTTTGCGCGCAAATTCGGCTAGTTTTTTATCATCTAGGCTCAAAAGTTTCTCGCGGTTTAGTATCAAAAAGCCGTTTAATAGCGTAATCGTCTCGCCGTCTTTTTGGATATTTAGCTCTTTTGCTTCCAAAACGCCAGCCTCTTTTAGCTCTTTTGCAGCCTCGCTAGTAATGGCGTTTAGCTCCCAGTAGTTTTTCATTACGCTTTTCAAATTTTCCAAAAACTGCGTTGGTTTGCCCTCTTCAAACAGCGCCTCGCCCTCGCCTTTGATTTGTTTGGCGTCCTCATCGAAGCAAATCACCATGCGATCTTCGATTTTAGCTAGGAAAAATGGGTAGTTTTGGATAGCTGATGGCACCATGCCTTTGTAGCTTTTGTCGATTAAAAGGTTTTTTGAACGGCCTAGAAGTGCTACCATTTTTGGCTCAGGCTCGTTTGTAAAAACGATGACTAATTTATCAGAACACGCTGGAACCTCAGGCGCGATTACAGGCACAAACGGCTCGTTTGGAATCGCGTCTGCGTGATATTTTAGATCTGCATGTTTTACGCTATCGAGTATAACTGGTCTCATGATTTGTCCTTAAATAAAAAATATCCCGCGATTATACTAAATTTAGGATTAGAATAAAATTTATTATGGCGCGAAATTTGCGAATTTAGCGTTTAAATTTTTAATTCATTAGCAGGCAAAATTTAAAAGCATTGATTTGTCATTGCAAGGCGATTTATCGCCAAAACAATCTGTGAATTTAAAATTTAAAAGCAAGTGTTTTTAGGGTATTAAATTCGGCTAAATTTGAAGCAAAAGCCCAAATTTAGCCTGTATATCATCAAATCGGCATTACGCGGATATTTTCGCTTAGATTATCCTTCAAAACCGCCTCGATCGCATATAGCGTCGCGCCTGCGCCACTAGCGCACCCTGAGCACGCACCCAGATAGCGAATATAAATGTCAGTTTTGCCATCATCGCTTGGTTTGATGTCGATGACATCGAGATTTCCGCCGTCCATTTGAAGCATTGGGCGAATATCGCTATCAAGTATCGCCTCGACCGCTTTAAATTTACCGATTAAATTTAGCTCTTCAAAGCTTAGTTTCGCCTCTGGCGCCGTGCCAGAACTCGCACACGCACCGGCTTGGGCTTGGAGTTTTTCTAGCTCCATTTCCTCTCTTGTTTGCTTTAAAATATCCTCTAAATAATACTCCCTAGCCTCGTGTCCGCCGGGCTTAATGCAAGATTTGCAAAACGCGCCAGCCTTTGTGTATTGTGTGATTTGCTCGACGGTTTTTAAATCATTTAGCTTAATCACCTCTTTTATCGTGCCAAGGCTCACCCTAGCGCACTCGCACACGATAATCTCATCTTCGAAATGCTCAGGATCTATGCCTTTGTATTTTGCCGCAGCTGCTTTGATGACATCATACGCCATTACTGAGCAGTGCATTTTTTGTGGTGGGACAGCCGGCTCGTCAGGGGTATCGCGCATATCGCGCTCGACATCTAAATTTGTAATCTTTACAGCTTGATCGACGGTTTTGCCGATACAAAGCGCTGCCATAGTGTCGCTACTAGCGATTGCCGTGCCACAGCCAAAGCTTTTAAATTTAGCGTCAATGATAATGTCAGTAGCAGGGTCGATGAGCCAGTATAATCTCACAGCGTCCCCACAGCTCTCTGCGCCAAAATCAGCCACGATTAGCTTCGCACCGCGCGCAGTGGCCTCCTCCTCTGTGATTTCGCCCATAAATTTAGGGTTGTTCATGCGATCTTGAACCTTGTTTGAGTATTGCTCCCAAATCGAACCATTTATTAAATCGTTTTTTGCCATTTTAAATCCTTATTTTTGATAACCTTGTGGGGCGTAAGCAAATGTGCTAGAAATCCCGCGAAGTCTGGTGATTGCCTTGCTGATATGCTCTATGGCATAATCAATCTCAGCCTCTGTATTAAAGCGAGAAAGAGATAAACGAAGCGCTGTGTGAGCTAGCTCTTTATCTGCGCCGATTGCTTCCATGATCGGGTTGTTTTCTAGTGCTTCGCTAGCGCATGCTGAGCCCGTGCTAGCAGCGATTCCTGCTTTGTTCAAATCCCAAAGCATAGCCTCGCCCTCTACGCCTTGAATCGAGGCTAAAATCGTATTTGGCACGCGAATTTCGCGCTCTCCCACGACATAGACATGTGGAATTTCAAGCAAAGCGTCCTCTAATTTATCGCGTAGCCTTTTGACATGCGAATTTTCAAAAGCCATAAATTTATTCGCTAACTCCATTGCCTTGCCAAGTCCCACTATGCTAGCGACATTTAGCGTGCCAGATCTGCGACCGCCCATGTGTTCGCCACCATGAAGCAGGCTAGTAAGTGGTTTGCTATCTTTGATATATAGCGCGCCAACGCCCTTTGGAGCGTGAAATTTATGTCCAGAAAGGCTTAAAAAATCCACGCCTGCTGCGCGCACATTTACAGGGATTTTTCCCATTGCTTGCACAGCGTCTGTGTGATAAAGTGCGCCAAATTCGTGCGCGATATCTGCGATTTGCTTTACAGGGAAAATCGTGCCTGTTTCGTTGTTTGCCCACATTACGCTAACAAGGGCTGTTTTGTCGTTGATTTTCTCTCTTAGTTCATCTAGGCTGATTAAGCCATTGCTATCCACGCCTAGCCTGATGATTTTTACCCCGCACACTCGCTCCAAAAACTCACAGGTCGCGCTGATAGCTGGGTGCTCGACAGAGCTGATTATGATATTGTCCTTTTCGCCTGATAAAATTTTGTCGTAATAAATCCCTTTTAAAACCCAGTTGTTGCTCTCTGTCGCGCAGCTTGTAATGACGATATCGTCCGCGTCTGCTGCGCCAATCCCCTCGTATAGCTCGTCCATAGCCCGCCTTAGAGCTGGGTGGGTTTCGCTACCGAAGCTATGAAGTGAATTTGGGTTTCCAAATTTTTCACAAAAATATGGCTTCATCGCCTCAAAAACTTCGGGATCAACCATAGTTGTAGCGTTATTGTCTAAATAAACACGCTCCATAAATTTCCTTTCTTAAATTTTTATTAATGAGATATATTTAATCTTTTGAAAGCTAGTTTGATAATATAATCATTAGACTAAATTTCACCTTAACTTACCAACGCTAAAATCCAAATGTTTTTGGCGAATTTATCAAATCAAAAAACTCTTTTCTAGTGTCGTTTCGGCTGATAAATAGCCCACGCAAAGCCGAAGTTGTCGTAGTGGAGTTGATTTTTTGCACGCCACGCATTTCCATACACATGTGGCGGGCTTGGATTACGACGCCCACGCCAAGGGGCTTGATGACCTCTTGGAGCGCATTTGCGATTTGTTCGGTGAGTTGTTCTTGGATTTGCAATCTTCGCGCGAAAATATTTACCATACGCGGAATTTTGGATAGTCCAACGACCTTTTTATTAGGTATATACGCCACATGCGCACGCCCAATAATAGGCAAAAGGTGGTGTTCACAAAGGCTGTAAAATTCAATATCCTTAATAAGCACCATTTCATTATTTGAACTCTCAAAAAGTGCGTCATTTAGCACATCTTTGGGGTCTTGCTCGTATCCGCTAGTAAGAAATTCATACGCTTTTGCCACACGCATTGGCGTTTTTATTAACCCTTCGCGCTTAGGATTTTCGCCAAGCAAAGTTAGCATTTTAGCGACACAAGAAGCGAATTCTTCCCTGCTTTTTTCGTCCATATTTTTCCTTTAAAATTTTTCGCGCATATTACTTAAACTCCCCTTTTATAACGCTAAAATTTAAAAGCAAAATTTAGCCCCAAACAATAAAATTTGCCAAATTTTAAAATTATTAAGCAAAATTTTGGTATATTCTGCGCTTTAATTTTAAAATTTTTTAAAAGGAAATTTATGGAAATCAATGCAAAGCTAACAAACTCTGCTAACGCAGTAGCAAGCACAAAAATCGATGCAGACACTATCGCTAAAAAAGTAGATGATCTTGCTAAAAAAGCCGCCAAAAACCTTAAAATTGACGGTTTCAGAAAGGGCAAAGTCCCAGTAGCAGTCGTGATGAAACGATACGGCGCGCAGTTAGAACAAGATGCAAAACAAGAGATTTTTAAAAATATCATCGACGAATCAATCAAAAGCGTAAATAAAAAAGCCGATGAAGTAATCGGCGAGCCAATTTTTTCTAAATACGATGAAAAAGACGGAAATATCGATGTAGAGATGGAAATTTCTTTCCGCCCAGAGGTTAATATCGACGGATACGAGGAGCTAATCCCTGAGTTTTCGACACCTCGCGTAACCAAAAAAGAAATCGAGGACGAGATAAATAAAATTTTACTAATGGTCGCTCCACTAGAAAAATCAGATAAAACAGAGCTTGAAAAGGGCGATTTTGCCAAATTTGACTTCAAAGGTTTCGTTGATAATGAGGCTTTCGAGGGTGGCGAAGCGAAAGATTATGTGCTTGAAATCGGCTCAAATCAATTTATCCCGGGTTTTGAAGACGGTATGATTGGACTAAAAGTCGGCGAGGAGCGCGATGTAAGCGTGAAATTCCCAGCTGAATACGGCGCTAAACACCTTGCAGGAAAAGACGCGATTTTTAAAGTAAAACTACATGAAATTCAGTGCAAAAAACCAGCTGCTGAGCTTGATGAGGATATGCTAAAACGCATACTTCCAGGCGAGGAAAAACCTACAAAAGAAAAGGTTGAAAGCACGATTAAAGAACAACTCAAAAACGACAAACTTCGCAAAAAAATCGAAGAAGAGTTAAAACCAAAAATGGCTGATGCTTTGGCTGAGAAATTTAACTTTGATTTGCCAAAATCAATCGTCGAGCAAGAGATAAATTTACAATTCAACAACGCTTGGCGCTCATTTGATGAGGCTACAATCGAAGAATTTAAAAAAGATCAAAAAGCAATTGAGAAAAAACGCGATGAATTTAGAGCTGGCGCAGAAAAAAGCGTAAAAATCACATTTTTAATCGACGCTTTGGCTAAAAAACGCGGTATTGATGTAAGCGATCAAGAGCTAATCCAAGCTATTTACTTCGAAGCCTACTCAAACGGCCTAGATCCGAAAGCTCACCTTGAAGAATATCGCAAAAGAGGGGTTTTACCAGCTGTTAAAATGGCGCTAATCGAAGAAAAACTTTTCAACAATATTTTTAGCAAAAACAAAGACGACAAAGAAGGCGAATAATGTTTTTACCTTATGTAATCGAGCAAACAAGCAGAGGCGAGAGGAGTTATGATATCTACTCTCGCTTGCTTAAAGATCGCATTGTAATGCTAAGTGGCGAAATCAACGACGATGTAGCCAGCGCAATCGTAGCCCAACTGCTATTTTTAGAGGCAGAAGATCCAGACAAAGATATCTATATGTATATCAACAGCCCCGGTGGCGTGGTTACGAGCGGATTTAGCATTTATGATACTATGAATTACATCAAACCAGATGTCAGCACGATCTGCATAGGTCAGGCTGCTTCAATGGGCGCATTTTTGCTTAGTTGTGGCACCAAGGGCAAACGATATGCCCTGCCAAATGCGCGCATTATGATTCACCAACCTCTCGGCGGAGCACAAGGCCAAGCCACCGATATCGAAATCCAAGCAAAAGAAATTTTGCGTATGAAATCGCAACTAAATCAAATTTTAGCCCAAAACACAGGCAAAAATTTAAGCGATATCGAAAAAGACTGCGAGAGAGATTTTTTCATGAGCGCGAAAGAGGCCAGCGAGTATGGACTAATCGACAAGGTATTGGAAAAGAGCTTTAAATAATGGTTTTAGAAATTCTTACATATCCGAACAAAAAACTCCATGTTCGCTCCAAAGAGGTCGTCAAATTTGACGATGAGCTGGCGAAATTTTTAGACGATATGTATGAAACCATGATAAGCAAAAACGGCATTGGACTAGCTGCTATCCAAGTGGCTAATCCAATCAGAGCCGTTGTGATAAATTTAGCCAACGAAGAGGGTGTGCAAGACAAAGCCGATTTGCTCGAACTCATAAACCCCGTAATCACACAAAAAGAAGATGAAATCATCTACCAAGAAGGTTGCCTTAGCGTGCCAGGATACTACGAAGAGGTCAAAAGAGCGCGCAAAATCATGCTAAATTACCAAGATAGAAATGGCGAAAAACACGAGCTAAGCGCCGATGAGCTTTTGGCTGTGTGTATCCAGCACGAGCTAGACCACCTAGACGGGCACCTTTTTATCGAGCGCATAGGCTACAACAACCGCAAAAAATTTGACAAAGAATACCGCAAAAACAAAAAAGAAAAATCAAAATGAAATCTCTAAAATGCGCTGTTTTTACCGATACTTTAATCAGTGTCAGTGTAGAAAGCACATTTGTCAGAGGCCTTCCTGGCTTTAATATCGTTGGACTTGCCGGAACCACAATCAAAGAGAGCGAAAGCAGGGTAAAAGCGGCTTTGATGAGCCTAAATTTCAAATTCCCAGCCTCTAAAATCATTATAAATCTCTCCCCCTCTGATGTGCCCAAAAACGGCTCGCACTTCGACCTTGCAATCGCGCTTTTAATCGCTTTGCAAAAAGAGAGCTTTGGGGACGATTTTTTCGTATTTGGCGAGCTTGGACTTGACGGCACGCTTAAATCCACGGCCTCTTTGTTTTCGACGCTGCTGTTTTTAAGCGCACATGTGAAAAATGCTAAAATTTTAGTCCCAAAAGAAATCGCGCTTAGAGCCTCAACAATCCCAAATTACGAGGTTTATGCGGTCGAAAATTTAGCAGAAGCGATTAGATTTTTTAGCGATGATGAATTTGCCACGACCTGCCTTATGAGCGAAACTCACCCGATTTTTAAAGATATCATTAAAATCGGCAATGAAATTTATGTCCCAAATCGAAATTTCACCCTAAATTTCAAAGACATAAAAGGCCAAGAAAGAGCCAAAAGAGCGAGCCTAATCGCCGCTAGCGGTATGCATAACATACTCTTTGAGGGTAGCCCAGGGTGCGGCAAATCAATGTGCGCTAAACGCATAGCCCAAATTTTGCCACCTCAAAGCGTGAGTGAGATTTTGCTTTCGTGCGCTTACGAGTCATTAAACAACAAAAATGTCGATTTTAGCGCACTCAGAGCCTTTCGTTCGCCTCATCACACAAGCACCAGAAGCTCGATTTTCGGCGGTGGTTCGCTAGGGGCGCGTATCGGCGAGGTGGCTTTGGCAAACGGTGGTGAGCTGTTTTTCGATGAGCTTCCGCACTTTGGAAAGCAAATTTTAGAAAGCCTGCGAGAACCACTCGAAGATAATAAAATTTTAATCTCTCGGGTAAATTCCAAAACAGAGTATGAGACGAAATTTATCTTTGTCGCAGCGCAAAATCCCTGCCCGTGCGGACATTTGTTTTCGCAATCGACCTCATGCTCATGCTCGGCAAACGAAATCAAAAAATACAAAAGCGTAATTTCTGGGCCACTGCTTGATAGGATTGATCTGTATGTGGCTATGGACGAGGTCAGCAAGGACGATAGAACTAGCATATCTAGCGAAGAGATGTATGAGAGGGTGGTGTGCGCCTTTCGCGCGCAAAAATTAAGGCAGCAAAACGAGCTAAACGCGAAATTAAGCGATAAGGATGTGCAGAAATTTTGCGTTTTGGAATCAAGCGCGCAAAATATCCTAGAAAGCGCGATTAGCAGGTATAATCTAAGCCAAAGAGGGATTATAAAAACCAAAAAAGTAGCACGCAGTATCGCTGATCTAAGCGAGAGCGAGGTCATCGCAAAGGTTCATTTACTCGAAGCTCTGAGCTTTCGAACAAGGAGCGAGATATGAAAAATTTATATTTTAGCACAGCCGAATTTGACAAAAACGCAAGCCAAAATTTAGGCATTGATGAGAAAATTTTAATGGAAAACGCCGCTAGTGGCGTAGAAATTTTAATCCGCAAAAAGCTGAAAAAGGGGGCAAAAATTTTAGCCCTATGTGGCGCAGGAAATAACGCAAACGACGCTATTTGCGTGCTTCGTAGGCTAAGTGGGGATTATTTGTGCGAGGCGTTTTTAATCTTTGGCGAGCCAAAAAACGAAGCGTTTAAATTTCAAAGCGAAATTGCCAAAAAAGTCGGCGTGAAATTTAGCCAAAATTTGGAAAATTTCAAATTTGACTGCATAATCGACGGCGTTTTTGGAAGCGGTTTATCGCGCGATATGGATAAAAAAGTATGCGAGATACTAGGGCGAGCAAACCATGCCAAAGCCCTAAAAATCGCCATTGATATCCCAAGTGGAATTGATTTGGCTGGCGTGCCAAGACCTATGGCGTTTGAGGCAGATTACACGGTGTGTATGGGAGCGCTGAAAATCTCGCTTTTTAGCGATTTGGCAAAAGATTTTACCGGCAAGATAAAACTGGCAAATTTAGGCATTTGCGAGGATAAATTTGCCACTTCGCCTGATGCGTTTTTGCTAGAAAAGTCCGATTTGCGCCTGCCATTTCGAAAGAAAAAAAACACAAATAAAGGCGAATTTGGCCACGCCTTTATCGCCTCTGGCGAAATGAGTGGCGCAGCCCAAATCGCCGCCCTTAGCGCGCACGCAATCGGCGCAGGGTTAGTCAGCATCGTAGGCAAGGTAAAAAATCTAAATCCGATTTTAATGCGCAAAAACGAGTTTTTGGGCGCTAGCGCAATCGGGGCTGGTATGGGGCTAGGAGGGGCGAAATTTGACACACAAATCCTATCTAACACGCCTTGCGTCATCGACGCGGATTTGTGCTACTCTGACTCAATCATTGAAATTTTGCAAACTAACGAAAACGCCGTTATCACGCCACACCCGAAGGAATTTGCCGCCTTGCTAAGCTTGGCAAAAATCGCAAATTTAAGCGTGAGCGAAGTGCAAAAAGATCGCTTTGCCTTAGCACGAAAATTTTCGCTTGCTACCAAATCCGTGCTCGTGCTAAAAGGCGCAAACACCATTATAGCGCACCATGGCGAGCTTTTTGTGTGCGAGAGGGGAGTTAGCGCGCTAGCCAAAGCAGGCAGTGGCGATGTGCTATCAGGCCTCATCACAGGGCTTTTAGCCCAAGGTTATAGCTCACGCGAAGCCGCGATAAATGGTGTTTTGGCTCACGCACTAGCTGGGCGAAATTTTAGAAAAAACTCATATTCACTAAACCCATTTGACATCATCGAGGAGATAAAATGGTTACGAAAAAAATAGCCGTGCTTTTTAGCGGCAGCGGAAGTAATTTAGAGGCGATTTTAGAAAAGCTTCATGGCAAAATTTTTGGCGATATTAAAATCGAGGTCGCGCTAACACTAACTAACAAACCTAACGCGTTAGGTATCCAAAAAGCCGAAAAATACGGACTAACAAGCGTTGTTATTGATCATAAAGCGTTTGTTAGTAGAGAAGAATTTGACGCAAAAGTAGTAGAAGTTATCAAAAAAAGTGGCGCCGAGCTAACTGTGCTAGCGGGCTTTATGAGAGTGCTTACGCCGGTATTTTGCGAGCAAATCAGGGCGATTAACCTGCACCCGTCGCTTCTGCCACTTTTCAAGGGCGCGCACGCAATCGACGAGAGCTTTGCAAGCGATATGCAAGTAGGCGGTGTGAGCGTGCATCTAGTCAGCGCGGAGCTTGACGGGGGCAAAATCATAGCCCAAGAGGCTTTTGCCAGAGAGGGCAAAACGCGCGATGAGTGGGAAGCCAAAATCCACGAAATCGAGCATGAAATACTGCCTCGCACAATAGTTAAAATTTTAAAAGGTGAGATTTAAAATTTGGTTTTGATTGAAATTTGCACCGCCAAATTTCAATCAAATTTGATTAAATTTATTCGGTTTTTCCAAGCATTTCTTTGATTTTTTCTTTTACGCTTACTAAATCATCGCTTGAAAGAATTTCGCCCAAATTTTCGATTTCTGCCACGCTTTTGTCCCACCATTTAAACTCTAAAAGCAAATTTATCATCTCATCATCAAAGCGTTTTCGCACTAGCCGTGCAGGGTTTCCGGCGACTATGCTATACGGCTCTATCTCGCCACCGACTACGCTATTAGCGCCGATTATCACGCCATCACCGATTTTAGCTCCTGGTAATATGAGCGAGCGTTGCCCTATCCACACATCGTTTCCGACCACCGTGTCGCCTTTAATCGGCAATTTATCAAGGCTCGGAGCGTCTTGCGAAAAGCCCTTAAAAATATAAAACGGAAATGTGCTAACACCGCCCATAGCGTGGTTTGCGCCGTTCATCATAAACTCCACCCCAAAACCTATTTGACAAAATTTGCCGATGATTAGCCTGTCGCCGATGAAATCATAATGGTGCGTAACCTGCCCCTCAAAATCCTGCCCAGCATAGTAGCTAAATTCGCCCACGATTATATTTTTATTTTTAATGGTCGGCTTAATGTAAGTTACGCTTCCTAACCCCGATTTTAAGGGGAAAATTTCGCCCCAATTTGGAAGATTATTACTCATTTTTTTCCTTTAAACTGACCCTTTTATTTTTTAAAATTTTTTTCCAAAATATAAACTCAGCAATAGTTTCAATAAAGAATACAAATAGAAAAAACATTGGAATAATAATTATAATACCAGCCAACCCAGCCGCCATAATAGCGTGTTCAATTGGCTCACTATCAAGCAAAGCAAATAGTCCCAATAAAATAGACAAAAGATAAAAAAAATGCAATAATGCCGAAAGTTTGAAATCAATATAATCTGTCATCAAATATGCTTTTACAATCAGCAAAAAACCTAAAATTGGCAAAATAGCTATAAATTTCGCATACTCTTTAATATAATCCAAATAACCAAACGAAATCCAATATAATGAAATTAGCGTAATTCCTACGATAAGTATTTTAAAAAGATTTGCTTTGTTGCTGTTTTTTAAAAATATTTTAAATTTAAAAGCCCTTATTGAATAAATCACAAAATAAGACAAGGCAAAATAAAATTCAAATTTGCCAAAAGGCGAAAGAAAAAACGGAATAAATGCCATAGCAAAAAATAATGAAACAAAAATTTGCAAAATTGACAAATTTTTAATCACTTTTGAATTTTTTAATTCTAATGGGTAAATTTTATTTTGGTTTAAAATACTATTTTGCATTAAATTTACCCATAAATTTTCTTTAAATTCCCCAAATTTGCACTTACATTTAGCAGAAGTAAATCAGCCAAAATCAGCCGTAAAAGTGCCGTGCAGACGACACTGCCACGCACTCCGATACAAGGATCGTGGCGACCACGAAGCGAACAAATCGTTTCATCGCCATTTTTATCAATCGTCGGCTGATCGGCAAAAATGCTAGGCGTTGGCTTAAAATGCGTTTTTATGATGATTTGCTCCCCTGTTGTAATACCGCCTAGAATGCCACCTGCGTGGTTTGATTTAAAGCCATTTTTATCCATAAAATCGTTATTTTCGCTTCCAAATTTGCCCGAAGCTTTTACGCCGTCGCCAATTTCTACGGCTTTTACGCCATTTAGCCCCACGAATGCCCCGCCGATTAACGCGTCAGCCTTAGCATAAAGCGGCTCTCCAAGCCCCTTTGGCACACCATTTGCGATTGTTAGCACACTCGCACCCACGCTCTCGCCTTTTTTCTTTAAATTTGCGATTAGCTCTTTTTGCGAATTCTCCACACCCTTATCAAGTGCGAAAATCTCGCTATTATCGGCATTTTCGAACTCTAAATTCTCAGCATTTATTTCGCCTACGCTTAAAATTCCGCTTTTCACGCTCACGCCAAATTCATTTAAAAGCATCTGCGCAAACGCCCCACCTGCGACCCTTATCGCCGTTTCTCTTGCCGAGCTTCTGCCCCCGCCTCTGTGATCCCTAATGCCGTATTTAGCAAAATAGCCAAAATCAGCGTGTCCCGGGCGAAAAAGCTCTTTTAAATTTTCATAGTCTTTTGAGTGCTGATTTGCGTTGTAAATCACAAATCCTATCGGCGCACCCGTGCTAAGCCCGTCAAACACGCCACTTAAAATCTGCACCTCATCGCTTTCTTTGCGTGAAGTGGCAAATTTACCGCCGGGTTTTCTTTTGTCTAGTTCGGCTTGTAAAAATTTAGTATCGATTTTCACACCTGCCGGAAAGCCGTCTAATACGCCACCAATCGCCACGCCGTGGCTCTCCCCAAAAGTCGAAAGCCTGAGTTTTATACCTAGTGTATTCATTTTTTATCCTAATTTTTTTCTAAAATCTCAATCGCAATCTTTGCTGCCTTTTGTTCGGCTTCTTTTTTGCTGTTTCCGATGTCCCTAGCAAACTCCTTGCCACCCACGAAAACCGCCATTTCAAAGCTTTTTTTATGATCAGGTCCAGTTGAGCCTAGCAAGCGATACTCGGGCGTAACGCCGAATTTTGCCTGCGTGATTTCTTGAAGCGAGGTTTTATAATCCTTCACAAGCTCATTAAATTCGATCTTTGGATAAATTTTTTCTAGCAGAGTGGTTACGATTTTGGCCGTTTTTTCTAGCCCCACCTCCAAATACAGCGCGCCAATCGTCGCCTCGAAAGCATCAGATAGTAGCGAGTTTTTCTCCCTGCCGCCGTTTTTTTCCTCGGAAGCTGACATATTCAGACACGCCCCAATCCCCAAAAACCTAGCAAATTTCGAAAAACTCGTCTCATTGACAAGTGCCGCGCGCAGTTTGCTGAGATCTCCCTCATTTGAGTTAAATTTCACAAACAAATACTCCCCTACTATCAAATCCATAACCGCGTCGCCCAAAAACTCCAATCTCTCGTTGTTTGCGCCATTTTTGGCGCTTCTGTGCGTTAGCGCGACCGCAAGCCTTGCCTTATCCTTAAATTTATAACCAAGTTTTTCTTCTAAATTTGATAAATTTTGCATTTTTTTCCTTTATTAAATTTGCAAAAATTCTTAAATTTAGCAACGCTCATTGCAAAATTTAAGCCTTTTTATACTTTTGCGCCTCGCCCCTAGCTAGGCTGTCGCAAGCCTCATTTTGCGGGTGTCCAGCATGCCCTTTTACCCAAATTGCCGTGATTTTATGGCCGTTTGCCACTCTGATATACTCCCTCCACAAATCCTCGTTTTTTTTGTTTTTAAAATCCGTTTTTATCCACTTATGAAGCCACGAATTTATCGCATTTACCACATACTGACTATCTGTGATAAGCTCCACTTCACATGGCTCTTTAAGCGCTTTTAAGCCCATAATCGTCGCGGTTAGCTCCATTTGGTTATTTGTAGCGCACGCATTGCCGCCACACTCGCATTTTTTAGCGCCCTTGTATTCTAAAATATACGCCCAGCCCCCAGCTCCTGGGTTTCCAAGACTGCTACCGTCGCTAAAAAGTCTGACCGATTTCATTGTTTGCTTCCGAGATTTTCGCACTCACGCCTACGCTAGCCATTTCGTAGCACACAGGGCAACGATGAGAAAATATCCCAACTTGGCTTTTGCATTTTGCGCACGAATACGAAAAGGCTAAACTAGCCCCCGCAAATCCCGCTTCCTTCATCGCTACAAGGGCGTTTATTTCGAAAATTTGGCTAGGTTTTTCTGGCTTTTTCTCGCTTCTACCAAGCGCGTAAAAAAGCGCATTATAGTCGCTATCGCCCAAATTTACGGCTGTTTTTAGCGGATAGATTAAATCAATCACTTCGCTCAAATTTGGAAATTCGCTAAATTCGCCAAATGGCTCTTTGTTTTTAATAAAAAGCTCTATGCAGAATCTCTTTGCGCCCTTGAAATTTAGGGCTAAAATTTGCCTTATTTTCTCGCTAAATGGCGTGTTTGCGTCATTTGCTATGATTTGAGCTCTGATATATTGCGCGCCTTGCCAGACATCTACGCCTTGTTCTTGCAACGCGTCTAAGACCTGCAACGCCTCGTCAAACCTGCGAAGCCTCTCATAAATCACGGTTAGGTGATTTAGCGCGGTTTGATTGCGTGGGCGCAGACGCAAAGCTTCCAAAAACACCTCCTCAGCCCTGCCCATAAATCCAGCTTTAAAATATACAATGCCTAAATTTGTCAGCACAAACTCCCTTTGTGCGCCGTTTGTGGTTTTATTTAGCGCGATTAGATAAATTTCAATCGCCCGCTCATAATCTCCACTTTTGACAAAAGAATTCGCTAACACCCCAAGGGTAGGCTGATCGATTTGCGGGCTTGATAAAAGCTCGCGGTGAGCGTCGCTAAGCGCGTCTAGGGTGTCAAATTTTTTGATAAAATTCTCTAAATTTGTCCTTTCGTTTTTTTTATGAAAAATCCCCCAAACATAGCTTAAAACGCTAACTAACAAAATAATGCTGATTAAAACAATTAGCCCAAAAATCGGATCGCGATCATCAAGAAAAAAATTGTCCAAATTTCGCCTCGTGGTATAAAATAAAGGGCGATTATAGCAAAGTGTGGGTATAATTTGCAAATGATTAAAAATGAAAGTATTGAAAGGCTTTTAGCCGTCGCTGATATCGTAGATGTCGTAGAAAGATATGTCCCACTCAAACGCTCTGGCTCAAATTTCGTCGGAATTTGCCCATTTCACGATGATTCGCACCCTAGCATGAGCGTGAGCTCACGGCTTGGGATTTTCCACTGCTTTTCGTGCAAGGCTGGTGGAAATGCCATAAAATTCGTCCAAGACTATGAAAAGCTAAATTTCAAAGAAGCCGTAGAAAAGCTAGCCTCGATGTATGGTTTCGAGCTCGAATACACAAATGAGCGCAATTTTCAGCGCGAAGATAAAAAAATTTTAGAAATTCTAAATGCTTTTTACCAAAGTCAGCTTTATAACAATCCTAGCGCGGTAGAGTATCTGCACTCGCGCGGTCTTAGCGATGAGACGATACAGAAATTTGGCCTTGGCTGGGCTGGGCCTAGTGCGCAGACAATCCGTGTTTTGCAAAACGAGCAAATCGAAGCGCGCGACGCCTTTAATGTGGGCGCGATTAAGCAAAACGAGCGCGGAAGCTATGCTAGCTTTATCGAGCGCATTACATTTCCGATTCACAACCACACGGGCAAAATCGTGGGCTTTGGCGGGCGCACGATTAGTGGCAATCCTGCCAAATATGTAAATTCGCCCCAGTGCGCGGTTTTTGATAAATCGCGGATTTTTTACGCTTACAATCTAGCCAAAAAAAGCGCGTATGATAAAAAAACCCTCATCATCACAGAGGGCTATATGGATGTCATAATGCTTCATCAAGCAGGTATCGACAACGCAGTAGCCGTGCTCGGCACAGCTTTGACGCCACTACATTTGCCACTGATTAAACGCGGGGATTTGCGCGTGATTTTAAGCTTCGACGGAGATAGCGCAGGAATCAACGCTGCGATAAAAAGTGCTAGACTCTTATGCGCAAACGGGATTGATAATAGCGTGGTTATCATAGGCGGTGGCGCAGATCCAGCCGATATGGTGCAAGCTGGCAAAGTGCGCGAACTAGCCCAAATTTACGCTAATGGCATGGAGGGCGGAGAGTTTTTGATTAGGCAAATCGCCAAAAAATACGACCTAACCCGCCCTGTGCAAAAAGAACAAGCTCTAAATGAAATCAAAGAATTTACTAACGCGCTAAATCCCGTGGTAGCGCAGTCATATACGAGTTTGGTAGCGCAAATTTTAGATGTTTCGCCTAGTGCGTTTTCGCTAAGTTCAAATTCGGGTGCGAGCGCAAATTTCGCGCCAAAGCAAAATTTAAAACCGCAAGAAAACGCGCCAAAACCAGAAAGCTCAAATTTAAAAGACATAACCGAGCTTCAAGTCATAAAATCCATGCTTTTAAACGAAAATTTCATGGCAAACGGCCTAAACTGCCTTAGCGTGCAGGATTTCCGTATGCATGGCAGAGTCTATGAAGCCCTGATATCAGCGCAAAAAAGCGAAGATGACGAGCAAAGTCTGCGCGCGCTTGCCTTGGATAATAAAATTTTAGCCATTACAAACGAGACGAATTTTATCAAGGCCTGCATGCTTCTTCGTCGCAGGGTTTTAGAGGAGCAAATGCAAAAATTGCTTGTTTCAAACGACCCTGACAGGCTCGATAAAATCCTCGAATATCAAAAAAAAATAAACGAATTAAAAGGAAAAAAATGAAGGCACTCGCACTTTTTAGCGGTGGGCTAGATTCGATGCTAGCCATAAAATTAATAACTATGCAAAATATCGGCGTTACGGCACTTTATATGGATATTGGCTTTGGTGGTAAAGATGATAAAAGCGAGATTATGAGCGAGCGAGCGCGCATGGCTGGGGCTGAATTTTTGCGCGTGGATATCAGAGATGAGTATTTGCAAAATGTGCTTTTTAGCCCAAAATACGGCTATGGCAAGCAGTTTAACCCCTGCATAGACTGCCACGGGTATATGTTTAAAACCGCGCTTTCTATGCTAGAAGCACTTGGGGCTAGTTTTGTGATTTCTGGCGAGGTGCTAGGACAGCGCCCGATGAGCCAAAGGGCCGCTGCAATGGCGCAGGTGCGCAAACTAAGTAGCGATGAAAATAACCTAATCTTGCGCCCACTAAGCGCGAAACTAATGGCACCAAGCGCGCCTGAAATCAACGGCTGGGTCGATCGCGAAAAACTGCTAGATATCAGCGGCAGGGGACGAACGCGCCAAATGGAGTTAGCGGGGGAATTTGGCTTTGATGATTACGAAACGCCAGCTGGCGGGTGTTTGCTTACAATCCAAAGCTACGCCGATAAAATCAAAGATATGATGAAATTTGAAAAATTGCAGACCCCGCAGGACGCTGAAATTTTAAAATTCGGCCGTCATTTGCGCCTAAACGGTGGCGCAAAAATGATAATCGGACGCAACGAGGAAGATAATGCGCGCCTAAGAAATATCCAAAATCCAAAATTTGTGCGCATTAAATTTACCGAACCGCTCGTAGGTGCATACTCGCTCATTTCGCGTGGTGCTAGTCGCGATGATATGGAGTTAGCGGCGAAATTCGCGCTAACTTATATGAAATTTCAACCAGGCACAAGCTACGAAGTCATCATCGAAAATGAAAAATTTATAGCCACGCCGTTTGAGGATAAGGCCGAAGCGCAAAAATATTTTATTAACTGAATTGTTTTATAATAGTAAAGAACTGTATAATATTTAAGAAAGAGAGGTATAGGCTATGCAAGATATTGTAAGGCGCAAGTTTGTGAAAATGGCAGGAGCCGCAGCGGCACTTGGTGCTCTCTCAAACTATGCTAGCGCAACGGAGAAAAAAGACGAAACAAACGCGTCTAAAAACCCAGTCCCTGGTGTCGGCGGAGAACGCTATATCTCGTATGAGCAGCGCAAAGGGCCTGAGTCTTATGTATATTTTACAAGGGATCTCTCTCCCGCAGGACTAGTTAAAATATTTGATAAAATTAAAAGCGTATTGGTCGGCAAAGTCGCGGTCAAACTCCACACCGGAGAGCCACACGGACCAAATATTATTCCGCGCCCATGGGTAAAGGAGCTTATGAGTTCTCGTCTTGCTAATGCCTCTATTGTAGAGACAAACACATATTACGCAGGCGCAAGGTATAACACAGAAGATCACCGCAAAACTCTCGAAACAAATGGCTGGACTTTTTCTAGGGTAGATATAATAGACGAAGCTGGGACAGCGTTGCTACCGGTGCCACATGGTAAATGGTTTAGCGAAATGTCTATGGGAAAAAATATCCTTGATTATGATTCGTTTCTTGCCCTTACTCACTTCAAGGGACACATGATGGGCGGATTTGGAGGCTCGAATAAAAATATCGGTATCGGTTGCGCTGACGGACGAATAGGTAAAAAATGGATCCACACCGCAGAGGGCAAAGGTCAGTGGAGTATCAGCGAAGAAGAGCTTATGGAGCGTATGAGCGAATCTACCAAAGCAATAACGACATATTTCGCTCACAAAATCGCCTTTATAAATGTATTGCGCAATATGAGCGTTTCTTGCGATTGCGAAGGAACTGCCGCAGCCCCTGTCGTGACTCCTGATATCGGCATCGTCGCCTCGCTTGATATCCTAGCAGCAGATCAGGCATCGGTTGATCTCGTCTATGCCTTGCCAGAGTCATCAAAGCACGATCTCGTCGAGCGCATAGAAACTCGCCATGGACTTAGACAGCTTTCATATATGAAGGAAATGGATATGGGCAACGACCGCTATCACCTGATAGATATAGATAACAGCGATGTGGAAATCAAAGCGGCAGACGCCGTAAAGGGCATCAGCGGAAAATGGGTCTCTGATGGTCAGTGAGTAAAACTATCAGTAAAATTCATTGGGCATAAATTTAAAATTTTATGCCCAATCTGTCATTGCGAGAAGCGATAGCGACGAAGCAATCTACGAATTTAAAATTCAAGGTTAGTGTTTTTGCAAAATTTCAAAATTTTGCCTAAAATTTAAGAAATCGTTCAATGTTAAATTTCGTGCGAATTTAACACAAATTTCAACTCCACTCTGGCTGAAATGTGCAGTGTGCGATATGTAAATTTTGCATTAAATTTTGCGATAATTCGCATATAATTTGCGAAAATTTATCCAAATTTTCACGCTCGATTACGATATGAGCCGTCAAAACATAAAAATTATGCGTAATTTCGCTAAGGTGAATATCGTGCGTATCCAGCACAAACTCATGCGATAAAATTTCATTTTTTATGCTTTGTATAGGTATCGGCGAAGTCTCTAAAAGCACATTTACGCTATCTTTCGCCAAAGAATATGACCATTTTCCAATCACAAAGGCAATCATCATAGCCAAAACGCAATCCACCCAAAACGCACCCGTAAAATACACAATCACAGCACCCAAAATAACGCCAACCGAGCTTAGCAAATCGCTCATCATGTGTATGAAACTGGATTTTATATTTATATTTTGCATATCAGCTTTGATTAGCAAAAGTCCGCTCATCGCATTTGCTACAAGCCCGATAAAAGCAGCCACCAAAAGGGTTTTTGCGTCTATGCTTTCAGGGTTTATCAGTTTGCACACAGCCTCATACACGATAAAAAGGGCGAACCCAAAACTCATAATAGAATTTACAAAAGCGACTAAAATCTCAGCTCTAAAAAATCCAAATGTCCGTTCATTTCCACCGCTAAATTCTGAAATTTTCACCGCAAAATAGCTTAGAGTTAGGGCAAAAGCGTGGCTAAACATGTGGAGCGTGTCGCTTAAAAGTGCGAGAGAATTTGTAATGATAGAATAAACGAATTGAAAAATCATCGCAAAAATCGTAATTGCGATACAAATTTTAAGCATTTTTTTGTTTGTGTTCGCCCCCACTGCGTGGCTGTGATCGTGGTGCGAGTGAGCGTGGTTGCGAAAATGCTCGTGGCTGTGCGAGTTGCCATGAGAGTGGCTGTGCGAGTGCGACGCTTGGCTTGGGATAATAGGTTTATGGCTATAAAAATCGTGCTTGCAAGTCATGAAAAACTCCGTGATTAATTTGGCTAGCCTATATCGCAAATTCGCTTAAAATTTATTTATCAGCAAGCGCGCAAGGAAACTTGGCGCTATAAAATCACCACTTCCTCGTGTAAATCCACGCCAAATTCGGCTTTTACGCGCATTTTGGCTAAATTTATGAGCGTGATTGCCTCAAAATATGTCGCACCGCCGTAGTTTATGAGAAAATTTGCGTGGATCTCGCTAAATCCGCAGTTTCCGACACGAAAGCCCTTTAAACCCACTGCTTCGATGAGCCTACCAGCGCTATCGCCCTGCGGATTTTTAAAACAGCTTCCAAAACTTGCACCCTTTGGCTGATTTGCCCTTTTTTGCGCGATTGCTTCGCTAAGGGTTGCGTCGAAACCGCGCGAAACTCTAAATTTGGCTTCCAAAATAATGCCCTTTATTTCGCTGTGGCGATAGGCGAAATTTAACTCGTCTTTGCCAAATTCGCCAAGACTTGTGCGAACGCTTAGCAAATTTTGGCTAATTTCAAAGCCCATAAGTCCTGCGTTCATCGTAAGAAGTCCGCCAAGTGTGCCCGGGATATTTTTTAAAAACTCGAAATTTGCGAGATTTTGCCGTTTTGCGAAGTTGTAAATTTTACCGCTTTTTGTTTTTGCGCCGATTTTTAAAATGTCGCCGTCAAGTGCGATGAAATCAAATTTATCATCTAAAATGCCGATTTGTGGCGGATTTGGCGAGATTAAAAGATTATTTGCCCCACCCACGACAAAGCCGTTAAATTCGCTGTTTTCGTCTAAAATTTCAACTTTTTCCACGCCACCGATTTTCACCGAACTATATTTTGAAAAATCAATTTCCTTATAAATTTTCGCCATAACTATGCCTTAAATTTTTGCGTTATTATACAATATTTCACACTTTCCAAATTCTTGTATTTAAATTTAGAGTTTTTACGATAGATAAAAAGTGCGAGAGTTCTGTTTTGATAATTCTATCCGATTTTATCGCACTTATATCGATATTTGGCTCGAAATTATCCTTGCCTGTATCGATAAAAATGTAAATTTTGCTTCCCACAAAGCTAATGCTAATCGGAAAATTTAAATGCCATTTTAGGCTTAAAATTCTCTTCATCAATGCAGGGCTTAATATATACATAGCATTTATAGCATCTGTGCTATAAACTTCGAAAGTGTGGTTAAATTTCGTGTCGTCCATAACGATTTTTTTCAAATTTTCCGCGGTTTTTATCTTGCTGTCTTTTGATTTTATGAAAGTTTTTGATTTTATATTTTTGTTAAATTCTGCATAAAAAAACACGCCAAAATACAGCGCGTCTTTTAGCTCTTTTTTGATAATTAAATCACAAAAAACAAATTCTACCTTGTCGATTTTCCCGCAAATTTTATCGTTTATATTTGAAATTTCGGACGGGTTAAATAATTTACTATGTTTTAAAATTATTTGGTCTAATGTGCCTTTTTCTTGGTATTCATAGCCAAATTTTGCAAGATAGTCCTTTAAATATCTATTTTTGAATAAATCTTTGTATTTTTTTATTTCGTCCATTTTCGCGAATTTCACAAGCAATAAAAACGACATAATCATAGCAAGTATTGTAAATATCGTAAGCAATACATAGCCGAAATTTGGTATAAATTTGGTTATATCATCAGCAAAATACATTAAAATTAACAGTGGCAAAAATGGCATTATTTCTCTTTTTATGGTCATAGGCTGGTCTGCGTCAATAAAATCTATCATTATATATTTCATCGCTGACATACCAAAAATTACAATAGCCAAAGGCAAAGCAAATTCTATATCGCCAAATTTATATAACAAAAATCCGACCGCAATTGGGATTGCGAGAGTTGAAAGAAAAAACGGAATTTTTAGTCCATTAATCTTATTTAATGCTAATTTTCTTAAAACTTCTATTTCTCTTATAGTCAAATTTTCTCACTTTAAATTTAATTTAAAAACGCTTGACGGCGTGGCTGGATTGCTTCGCTGCGCTCGCAATGACAAATTAGGCAAAATTTAAACTCAATTTGTCATTGCCACGAATTTAAAATTTCGGGGCAGTATTTTTGCGAAATTTAAAATCCTACGAATTCCTAATCTCGCTATATTCCGTTGGTATCAGCATATCTCGTGCGCAAATTTGTTCGCTGTAAAAGCCATTTTCAAAGCCCAAATCAAAGAGCTTTTGCACTGCGTTTAGTTGCGTTTCGTTCATCGTAATCGAATTTTCGTTGGCATAAAGACCTAGATACTTTTCTAGTTTTTTATCATCAACTCGCACCAAATCTCGCTCAATCAGCATTTTTGAAAGCAAAGATTTATTTGCATGAGCGACCCGCACGGCATCGGTTAGCACCCTTTCGCATTCAATCGCGTCTGTGAGTGGCAGCGATCTGCGAAGTGCCATACCGCCAAGTGGAAGCGGTAAATTTTCGCCGTTTAACTCGCTCCAAATATCCCAAATTTCGCGTTCCACGCACAAATCGCTAGAAAAATCCAAAATGCTCTCGTGTATCAGCACCCCAGCATCGACCTCTCCGCTAAGCACGGCATTTTCGATTTCCAAGAAATTTTTATACACAATTCTAGCGTTTGGGTAAGCAATGCGAAAAATCATCGCATTTGTCGTGTGTTCGCCACTTAGGGCGACTTTGAAATTCGGTTTTAGCTTCACGCCTTTTTTCTTTATCAGTTTTGGGCCATAGCCTTCGCCAAAGCTCACAGCCGTGCGAAGTAGAGCGTAATCAGCGTAAATTTTTGGATACAATGCAAAAGAAATCGCACAAACATCGTAAATTCCGTTTAATGCGCTTAAATTTAGAGTTTGTATGTCATCTGCTGTGTTGTTAAATTTAAGCAAATTTGAGCTAACCCAGCCAAATTTTATCGCCATATACATAAAAATATCGTCCGCATCGGGCGAGTGAGCAACGCTAATGTTTTTCATAATCTTACCTTAAATTTGATTTTGTGCAATCATAACAAAAAAGGGTTAAATTTCGCCATATAACACAACCTATTATTAAAGTTATTTTGCTAAAATCAGCGGTAAATTTTTTTTAAGGAATAGTATGGACGAAGGAAAGAAAAAAACCCTTGACGCCGCGCTAAAATCGATTGACAAAGCGTTTGGCAAAGGCACTTTGGTTCGCCTTGGCGATAAGCAAGTCGAGGCGATCGACGCGATATCCACAGGCTCAGTCGGCCTTGATATCGCCCTTGGAATCGGTGGCGTGCCAAAGGGCAGAATTATCGAAATTTACGGACCAGAAAGCTCTGGTAAAACTACTTTGACACTTCATATCATCGCCGAGTGCCAAAAGGCTGGCGGAATTTGCGCATTTGTCGATGCCGAGCACGCGCTAGATGTCAAATACGCCGCAAATTTGGGCGTAGATACAGACAATCTATATGTAAGCCAACCTGATTTTGGCGAGCAGGCCCTTGATATCGTCGAAACCCTAGCCAAAAGTGGCGCAATTGATTTGATAATTGTAGATAGCGTCGCAGCACTTACGCCAAAGAGCGAAATCGACGGCGATATGGGCGATCAGCATGTAGGACTTCAAGCTAGACTTATGAGCCAAGCTCTTCGCAAACTCACAGGCGTCGTGCATAAAATGGGAACAACGGTGATTTTCATCAACCAAATTCGTATGAAAATCGGTATGACAGGATACGGCTCGCCAGAGACCACCACAGGCGGAAATGCGCTGAAATTTTACTCATCAGTGCGTATCGATATCCGCAAAATCGCCACACTCAAACAAAATGAGGAACCAATCGGCAACCGCGCGAAGGTAAAAGTGGTCAAAAACAAGGTGGCTCCGCCGTTTAAAGTGGCAGAATTTGACATTATGTTTGGCAAGGGCGTTTCCAAAGTCGGCGAGTTAATAGATTATGGCGTCAAACTCGACATTGTCGATAAAAGTGGCGCGTGGTTTAGCTATGGCGATACGAAGCTTGGTCAAGGCAGAGAAAATGCCAAAATTTACCTAGAAAACAATCCAAGCGTAGCTGATGAAATTCTAGGCAAAATAAAAGAACAAATGGGAAGCGAAGGCGTGAATTTAAGCGATTCTAGCGATGATGATAAAGGAGAAGAATAATGGTATTCGTAGAAAATGTGTATGCAATCGAGGTTTTAGATAGCAGAGGTAATCCGACGGTTAAAGCCACAGTCGAGCTAAGCGACGGCACGGTAGCGAGCGCAGTAGTGCCAAGTGGGGCAAGCACTGGCAAAAGAGAGGCTTTGGAGTTACGCGATAAAGACGCGAGATTTGGCGGAAAAGGCGTGCTAAAAGCGGTCGCTAATGTAAATGAAGCAATCGCTGAGGCAATCGTGGGAGCCGATGCGTATAATCAAAAATTTATCGATGATACTATGTTAGAGCTTGACGGCACTGAGAATTACTCAAATTTAGGCGCAAATGCTGTTTTGGGCGTATCTATGGCGGTTGCAAGAGCGGCTGCAAAAAGCCTAAATATGCCACTATATCGCTATTTGGGTGGGGCAAACGCTAGCGTTTTGCCTGTGCCGATGTTTAATATCATCAATGGTGGCGCACACGCAAACAACAGCGTGGATTTCCAAGAATTTATGATTATGCCGTTTGGTTTCGATAATTTCAGCGACGCTTTGCGCGCAGCAGCCGAGATTTATCAAACTTTAAAGAAAATCCTAAATGACGCAGGTCATAGCACAGCTGTGGGCGATGAGGGTGGTTTTGCACCAAATTTAAAAGACAACGAAGAGCCGATTAAAATCATTATGAGCGCAATCGAAAAGGCTGGATACAAACCAGGCGAGCAGATTAAAATCGCCCTAGATGTCGCTTCTAGCGAGCTTTACGAGGACGGAAAATACAAATTAGAAGGCAGAGAATTCACAAGCGAAGAGCTAATCGAATACTACGCGAATTTGTGCGAAAAATACCCGATTTTCTCTATCGAAGATGGTCTAAGCGAAGATGACTGGGACGGCTGGAAAAAGCTAACTGAGCGCCTTGGCAAAAAAGTGCAACTCGTGGGCGATGATTTGTTTGTAACAAACGAGAAAATTTTACTAGAAGGTATCAAAAAAGGCGTGGCAAATGCGATTTTGATTAAACCAAATCAAATTGGCTCTGTTAGCCAAACCATGCAAACCGTGCGCCTAGCGCAACGCAACGGCTATCGTTGCATTATGAGCCACAGAAGTGGTGAGAGCGAAGATGCGTTTATCGCTGATTTTGCGGTCGCGCTAAATACAGGCGAAATCAAAACAGGCGCTACTTCAAGAAGCGAGCGAAACGCAAAATACAACCGCTTGCTTGAAATCGAGTGCGAAAGCGACGAATTTTTAGGCAACAAACTATAATGCTTTTTAAAAAAAAGGGTAGTGGTGCGCGCGAGCTTGGCTCTTACGCCCAGCGCGCACAATTTGGCGATGATAGCGAAATTTTAAGCCAAATCGGGGCTAAATTTTACGATGAGCAAGAGGGCAAAAGTGAAAATTTAGCCGGGAATTTCTACGAGCAAGAATTTGGCGCAAATTCGGCGCAAAAGCCAAATTCGGGCGCAAATTCTGCCCGCACAGCGAATACTGCGCCAAAACAAAATTCGCAAAATTCGCAAAATTCGCCAAAATTTAGCAAACCTAGAAATTTCAGAAAAATCGAATCGCCATTTAAAAAAATCGCCATTGCGCTTTGCGGGCTAGTGGCTATCGCTTACGCTGGATTTTTCTTATACGATGTGCTTTTTGGCAAGCGCTCGTTGGAGGTTTTGCGCGATTTGCAAAAGCAAAAGGCGTTTTTGTTTTCGGATATCGAGAGGCTAAAAAGTGAAAATGCCGAGCTTCAAAAGACATATTTGGAGCGCAGATTGCTAGATCCGGATTTGGTTAAATGAAAATTTTACTACCCTTTTTATGCGCAGTTTTACTGCTAGCTGATACGAATTCTAGCGCGAATTTAGACACCAATTCCACAAACAAAGACAAAAATTCAAGCGCAGAACAAAATTTAAGCGCACCTAAATTTCAAGTCATAAAACCCATAATCCCGCCAGATGACTTCACTTCGCAGCTCTTTTCACTCCCCTCAAACGCCAAGATAATCGAGCAAATCGTGGTGCGTTATAGCGACGAAAATGGCGCAACACAGGAAAAAATCATCGACATAAATCGCTCTGTGGATTGGCGAGATGATTTTATGCTAAGCGCACGAGCTAAACCTGCGCTTTCTAAAATTTTAGATGTTTCTGTCACTTCAAATGACCCAAATTTGGAGCAAAACGGCGGTATTTCTATGCCTAAGCCATATTTTACGCCACGCCTTGATTTGCCGTTAGAGACGATCAAATTTGATGATAAATTGCAGTTCGTTATCAAAAATCATAGTCTCGAAATCATCACAAAAGATGAGATTAAATCCCTCGATACAAACAAAAGCAAATTCGCAAAAATCGAGCTTTTTAGGGACGAAATGAAGCTTAGTCAGGCTGGATTTATGGTAAATGTGGGCGGGTTTTATGACATTAATATCACCAGAGATGAGGGCTTTTACACCCTCGAAATCAGCGGCGAATCAAACGCTAGCTTTGAGAATTTCGCCAATGGCTACATAATCAAACTAAAATAAGGAGAGAGTATGACACATACAGAAATTTTAAATTTTCGCCACGCATGCAAAATTTTTGACGAAAACAAAAAAATATCAGACGAGGATTTCAGAGCAATCCTAGAAGCTGGAATTTTAGCTCCAAGCTCGACTGGGCTTGAACAATGGGATTTTTTGGTTATCCAAAATGATGAAATGAAGCAAAAAATTTGCAATCTTTGCTGGAAACAGCCTCAAATCACCACCTCAGCGCGCCTTGTCGTAATCATGGCGAAAATTTCTGAGCTCAAAAACGGCAGTGAATACATCGCCAAAATGATTTCTCGCCGTGAGGACAAAAGCGCAGAAGAGCGCGAAGCAAGGGTGAAATTCTACGATGAATTTTTAAATGCAAATTTCAAAAATGACGATGAATTGCTATTTGGCTGGTCGCACGCTCAATGCATGTTCGCAGCGATGACTATGATGAACGAGGCCGCAAGTCGTGGGATCGATAGCTGTGCAATCGAGGGGATTGATGATAGGGCTGAGCTTACAAGAGTGCTAGGATACGAGCCAAACGACCGCCGCGTGGCACTCGTGCTTCCGTTTGGATACCGCGTAAATCCGCAGCCTAAAAAACTACGCCGTGCATTTGACGATGTCGTAAAAGTGATAAAATAAAGGAAATTTCGTGAAAAAGCTTTTTTCTTTTGCCCTTGTTTGCGCACTTTTTGCCGGTTGCGCACACAAGGCCGAGTTCAAAAACGGCGCAGATGTCGCCCCGTATGATGAAAATATCCTAGTCGCAAACGCCATGAGGGAAACTCAAATTTATATCCCGGCTGATATTATGAGCGAGCAAACTTTCGTCTCTTCAACTAGCCTTGGCAAAAAAAAGGATCTAACCCTTAGCCTTGGCGAGTTTGTCGGAGGCGAGACGAAGCGATTTATCGGCTCGTATTTGGTGCGAGCAAATACGATAAGCGATGAAAAACTCATAAGCCCTAGCGCGCTTTTAATCGTCCCGCAAATCAGCGATTTTAAATTTGGCTTTTATAGCGCAGATGGCTTTGATGTGACGGCCAAACCATTTATCAGCTACGATTTGAAGCTTAAAATTCTAAAAAACGGCAAGCCGATTTATAATAAAACAATCTCTACAAATGAGCGAAATTTCGGCGATAGCGAGTTTTTCGGCGGAGGTGATGGCTCGTATGAGCAACTAGCCGAAATTTTCCAAAAAGCCCTTGCCAACGACTACGCAATCCATGCCAGAGAGATTATCGATACGATAAATTTGGCGGATTAATCCAAATGCCCCTTTACCAAAAGGGGCTAAATTTGGTGCGAATTTACTACTTAAATTTGACATAAAAGCTAAATTTCACGCCTCTTTTGGGCGCAGATTATCGCGGATGATTTCAAAATCATCGTTTTCTTTGCCGTAATTAAATGTAATTTCCACGATTTTTAAAAGCCTTGAAGTGATTTCATTGACGATTTCCATATCGTTCATCAGCGAGGTCGCCATTTTGTTTGAAATGAGCTTCCCAGCTAAAAGTTTATCGGGCGCAAGCGCGCTTTTGCGGTATTCTTCAAAAAGCGCCCTAAGCTCCTTCATACCCTCTTTGCTATCAATTTCGAAATCGCGCAAATTATCCATAATGCGGAGCATTTTCACGATTTTTGCGCGCAGTTTGTCGTATTCGGCGCGGATATGCTCGTTCGATGAGCTCATAAATTTAAAGATATTTGGCTGGATTAGTTTGACATCTTTTAGCGTTTCGGCTAGAAGCAGGCTAGCTCTGCGGATATTCATAAAGCGCGCCAAATCGCTGTCTTTGGCGTTTGCGCTAGCGCCGATGAGATAGTCTGTGATTTGAGAGTAAAGCTCTTTGAAGCGGTTTTCGTAAAGCTCGTCGAAATTTATCTCCTTTGGCTTCGAGCGTTTGGCGATAATCTCAGCCGAGCCAAGCTCTGAGCTAAGGTCATTTTTGCTAATGCTGATTGATTTTGCCACGATTGAGACGGTGTTAGAATACAGCCTGCCCATTTCTTTGATAAGCAGGATAAATGCTGTATTTGGCACCTTTTGCGCGTTTTCGTCGAGAAATTTTGCCTTGATGATTTTGGCGCGTTTGACCTTGCCGGTGATGATTTTGTTTAGTAAAATTTCAAGTTTTGAAATCAGCGGATAAAAAATCATGCACCCAAAAGTATTAAAAATCGTGTGAAAAACAGCGAGTTTAAGCGCGTAATCATCGCTTTTTATCCCCACATACGCACTCACCCAGTCTGTGGCAAGCACAAAGTATTTTATCAGTGCGATCACCAAAACAGCCGTGGCGACATTGAAAATCACATGGCCAAGCATTAGCTTTTTTCCGTCGAAATTCGCCGAAAGTGAGCCGATGACTGCCACGATTGTGCTTCCGATATTTGAGCCAATGGCGATTGCGATTGCGTTTTCGTAGCTTATTTGCGACGCGCCAAGAGCTGCGATGACAAGGGCGAGCGTGGCGTGCGAGCTCTGGGTCAGTATCGTAATGACAATACCCACAAATGTGTAAATCAAAAGCCCGCCAAACCCGCTCATAGCGTATTTTGCTAGATCGACCGTGTCTTTGATCTCCTCAAATCCGCCCTTCATATAGTGGATTCCTAAAAACAAAAGCCCTAAACTAAATAAAAAATAGCCAAAACTTTTGGAATTTTGGTTTTTGGTGAATAAAAACAGCGAGCCTAGAATTATCAGAGGCATTGCGTAGTATGCGATTTGCGTTTTTAGCCCCAGTGCAAAGAGCCAGCCACCAGAAACCGTGCCCAAATTTGCCCCGCAAATGATAGCTAGCCCAGCGCTAAGCCCGATTAGCCCCGCGCTTAAAAACGATATCGCAAGCACGCTAACTAGGCCGCTTGATTGCATGATAAAGGTCGTGATAAACCCAAAAAGGAAGCTTTTAAATTTGCTAGAAGTTACGCTGTGTAAGAAATTTTCGATTATGCTTAGACCGCTTAGGGCTTGATTTAGCAAATTTATCGCAAAGATAAAAATGCAAATTCCAAAGGCGATTGTCATAAAGCTCTTTGAATACGCCATTAGCGCGCAGGTGATGATAAGGATAAGACCAAAGGCGATTTTGTGCCTTAAATCAATTAGTTTTTTTAAAAAATCATTTTGGATTTGCAACTTTTTCCTTTTTTTATTTTTGAGGCTTTTAAAAGTCGAAATATTACAATATTTTGCGTAAATTTGGGATTAAAATCTAAATTTAAAGGTTGAAATTTAAAGGGAAATTTGAAGAATTTTAAAATTTAAAATTCGGGATTTCTCCCGAATTTTGATTATTTGCTAATTAGCTCGATGTATGCCATCTCAGCTGCGTCGCCACGGCGAACGCGAGTTTTGATGACGCGAGTATAGCCACCATTTACGCCCTCGTATTTTGGAGCGATTTCGGTAACTAGTTTGTTTGTTGCGCCTTTGTCTTGTAATGCAGCGAAAACAAATCTATGAGCTTCGCTATCGCCTTTTCTAGCTCTTGTGATTAGTTTTTCAGCATAACTTCTAAGCTCTTTTGCCTTAGGAAGCGTTGTCTCGATTTTGCCGCTATTTACTAATGCGATAGTTAAATTTTTTAGCAGTGCAGCACGATGAGACGAAGTGCGACCTAGCTTTCTATATCCGTGATTGTGTCTCATTTATTATCCTTAATTTTTTGATTGTGCTTTAAGCTCTTCAAGCTTTTGTTTAAGGCTATCTTTTTTGCTTAAAAATTCTGGTTTATCATTACTCAATGGATAACCGATTTCTTCCATAATGCCTTTAATCTCTTCAAGAGATTTTTTACCTAAATTTTTAAGGTCTTTTAGCTCTGATTCGCTCATAATAGCGATTTCACCGACAAATTTAATATCGGCTTTTTCTAAGCAGTTAAAGCTTCTTGCGCTTAAATTCAAACTATTAATGCTTTCAAATAATTTAGCAAATTCTGAATTTGTAGGGATTTGTTTTCCCAAAGTATCAGAAATATTGATATTTACTATGCCTTTGAAAACGCTTAGTTGTTGATACATAGCCTCTAACGCATTTTTAAATGCGTCGATTGCGCTTACTTGTCCGTCAGTTGTGATCGTAAATACTACTCTTTCAAAGTCTGGGTTATCCTCGACTAGGACATTTTCGATATCATACACTGCTTTTGTAACAGGCGTAAAGAAAGCGTCAAGCGCGATATAATCGCTATCAAGAGTGTCTCTTATCTCTTCGCTTGGAACATAACCAATGCCCTTTTCTACGATTAGAGTAAATTTCAAATCGGCATCTTCGTTAATAGTAGCCAAATATGCGCTAGGATTTACTACATCGACCAAATCGTTGCAAAGATCGCTTCCGCAAATCTCTTTTGGTCCTTTGAAGCTGTATTCTACAACCTCTCTTTTTGAATCGCCCTTGATTTTAAATCTTAGGCTTTTCAAATTTATGATAAATGCAGCAACATCTTCGAGCATACCTCTCATACTATCAAATTCGTGGGTTACACCCTCGATTTTGACAGCAGTCGGAGCGAATCCGACGGTGCTAGTATATAGCAATCTTCTTAAAGGGTGAGCCAGAGTGACGCCGTATCCTGTCTCAAAAGGATATGCTACGATTTTAGCAACATTTTCGCTGACATTTTCAACCTTTAATTCAGTTGGCATATGAGCTGATGTTGTAATTTTTCTCATGTTTCACCTACTATTTAGAGTAAAGCTCTACGATAAATCTTTCCTCGACAGGAATAACTATTTCATCTCTTTCTGGAACGCGTGAGAAAATTCCGTATCTTTTCTCTTTCTCTACATCGACCCAAGCAACGATACCTGTTTGAGCTGTCAAATCAACCGCTCTTGAAATTTGAGGATTGTTTTTGCTTTTTTCGATAACTTCGATTTTTTGTCCAGCTTTTACATTGTATGATGGGATATCTAGTCTTTTTCCATCGACTAAAATATGTCCGTGAGTTACAAGTTGTCTTGCAAAACGGCGAGTTGTAGCAAAACCCATTCTATAAACTACATTATCAAGTCTTTGCTCTAATAGTTGGATTAAAATCGCACCTGTGTTTCCATCGCGACGAGCAGCTTCTGCGAATAGTTTGCGGAATTGTTTCTCGCTAACGCCATACATAAATTTAGCTTTTTGTTTTTCTCTTAGTTGCGAGCCGTATTCGCTAAGTTTAGCGCGTCTTTGTCCGTGTTGGCCTGGCGCATAAGGTCTTTTTAGAAGAGCGCTTTTTCCAGCTAGTCTTCTTTCGCCTTTCATAAATAAATCAACGCCTAGTCTTCTTTCTAATTTTTCAACTGGTCCTGTATATCTAGCCATTATATTCTCCTAAATTTATTATACGCGGCGGCGTTTTGGTGGTCTGCAACCATTGTGAGCCAAAGGAGTAATGTCTTTTAAAAATGTAACTTTAATACCCTCAATAGCACCCACGCTCTTTACAGCAGTTTCTCTACCGCTACCTGGACCTTGAACTTTGATACCAACTTCTTTAATGCCATGCTCTTTTGCTTTGCCAAGCGCATCTTCTACTGCTTGTTGAGCTGCGTATGGAGTTGATTTTTTGCTGCCTTTAAATCCTAGTCCGCCAGCACTGCTCCATGCGATAGCATTTCCCATTTCGTCTGTAACTGTAATCATTGTGTTATTAAATGTAGCAGAGATATAAACGATACCTTTTGCTATATTTTTTCTAACGGTTTTTTTCTTAACAACTTTTCTTTTTGCCATTTCTCAATCCTTATTTAGTTGCCGCGCCGACAGTTTTGCGTTTGCCCTTGCGGGTTCTAGCATTTGTCTTTGTTTTTTGACCGCGAACAGGAAGACCTTTTCTGTGTCTTAAACCTCTATAACCACCCAAATCCATCAAAGCTTTGATATTCATCGCAACTTCTTTTCTAAGATCACCCTCAACCATATAGTTTTCTTGGATCTCTTTGCGGATTGTAGCAGCCTCATCTTCGCTTAGATCAGCAACTCTTTTGTCGTAAGAAATGCCAGTGGCATCAAGAATTTTTCTTGAAGTGAAAAGACCTATACCATAGATATAAGTTAGGCCATACTCAATTCTTTTTTTCTTTGGTAAATCAACACCTGCGATACGAGCCATAACTTATCCTTGTCTTTGTTTATGTTTTGGATTGTCACAAATTACATGGACAACACCTTTGCGTTTGACGACTTTACATTTGTCGCACATCTTCTTAACAGAAGGACGAACTTTCATCCTACACTCCTAAAATTTTATTCCGCTTAATGCAACTTGCACTTAGGTTTAACGAATTTCAGGCGAAAGTATCAAACCAACTGTTTTCAAAATAGCGGTGATTTTGAAAACACTTCTTCACGCAGTTAGTTGCAAAAAATGGCAAATTTATCCAAATTTAGCTTTAAATTTACTTATTAAGCGTAGAAATTTTATAAAATTTATTGTAAAATGTCTGCTTATTTTATTTTCAAAGAGCAGAAGTGATTTCTAAAATTTTAGTTTGGATTATAGCAAATTCATATTTTCGAAAAATTACCAAATTTGACAATTTTGCCACAAATCGCATCAAGTGCGCCAAAATTTTCGCCCTTTCACACAGAAACGGGGCGGTTGATGGCTGGGTTTATTCATACATTTTTAAAAATGCAGTTTTTACTCTTGCAAAGTCCCTTCAAAGGAATTTCTTTTTAAAAATTTTATTTCCAGGAATTGCGATTTTTCGCGAAAAAGACGAACCAAAAACCTACAAACAAAAAAATATACGAGCCTTTAAAAATATGCTAAACACCCTAAATCACACTCCGCTTTGCATATTTCCAGAGGGCACAAGTTCGCTTGGATTATCGCATTTGCCTTTCGAAAAGGGAATTTCTACGCTTAGTGCTACCTTTGTAAAACAAAATAAAAAATCCCTTGCAATCACGCCGTTTGCGATATTTTACGATGATCCGACCTGTATGGGCGGAAAGGTTTTTGTAAATTCGGGCGAGGAAATTATCGTAAATTCTGCAAATCCAAATACTATTCACGCAAACTTAACCCAAAATTTTGAAAAGATTTTAACCAGCTACAAAAGCGAAAAAGATATGCAAAATGCGCATAAAATCGCTATTTTAGCCACGCTGTTTGATGAGAGCAAAAATTACGGCGAAATTTTATTAAAATTACAAAAGCAAAATTTCACAAATCTAACACAAAATTTGCAAATTTACGAAGAAAAAATAAAAGGCAAAAATCTACTTTTTTACAAAAAAATCGCAATTTATCCAAAAAATATCCTCCTTGCTTTTTGGACTTTATTTATAACTTCGGTTGTGGTTTTGCCGACATTTGCGCTAAATTTTATCCCCATAATCTGTGCGTTTTTCGCTGGCAAAAAATCAGAGGAAATCCACACTATATCGCTATATAAAATTATTGTAGGATATGGAATCGGGGCGGTTTTTTACTTTATTTTGGCTGTTTTGGGTATGGTTTTTGGTGGAGGATTTGGGGCTTTGGTTGTGATTTTTGCCTTGATTTTTTCGCTATTTGGGTTTAGATTATACGGCGCTTTTAAAAAACACCTTTTTGCTATTTTAAATTTAGCAATTTTTCCAAACGCAAGAAAAGACTTTTTGAGGTTAGAAAATGAAATTTGCACAAATTTATAAAAATATCTTAGCACACGAAGTGCTTTGGCTTACATTTTTTAGCATTTTATTACTTAGACTTTTATTTTTCGGCGAATACGCATTTGCCATATTTTGCGTAGTTTGCATGTGTGCGATAGTTTATAATATTTCTAGCAAAAGCCAAATTTTGCGTTTTGGATTTTATGTATTTTTAATGAATTTAATCTTTGTCTTGCTTAGATACATTTCGCCCTTCATTAATCCTAGTGGCAAAAAAGACGCATTTTTATACAGCGTTGATTGTGCGCTATTTGGGGATTTTGTGGGTTTTTATTTGCAAAAATTTCATAGCGAAATTTTAACTGAAATTTTTGCATTTTTTTATCTTTTATTTCTGCCACAACTGCTTTTCTTTTTTATATATTACATTGTCAAAAAAAATTTGACCCAAAAATTTTACACTGGACTTATGAGTCTTTATGCTGCCGGGTTTTTGGGTTATATTTTTGTCCCTGCAATCGGTCCGTATGAGTTTTTGGCTCAAAAATTTCACTCAGCTTTGCAAGGATATTTTTTCTTTGATTTATTAAACGAAAACTACGCCAAAGGCAGCAATCTAACCGATGTTTTCCCGAGTCTGCATTGTGGTGTTTCGTGCTTTATTTTGCTTTTTAATTTCAAATTTGATAAAAAACAATTTCGTATTTGGCTGATCCCAACACTGCTACTTTGGGTTTCTACGGTGTATTTGCACTATCATTATTTAATCGATTGCATTGTAGGCATTATGCTAGCTACGATTTGTTTTTATTGCGTAAAGGAAAAAAATGAATATATTAAAATTTAACGACCAAAAAGCCGTAAATATCGCGCTTTGTGGCGGAAAAGGTGCAAGCTTAGCCAAAATGAGTCAAGCTGGTTTTGCTGTGCCACAGGGCTTTATCGTTACAGCTAGTGCGTATAAAAAATTTATCGCAAATGCGAATTTAGAGCTGAACTTCGAGTATGGAAATTTAGAAATTTTAGAAAAACAGAGCGAAAATTTACGAAAAAAGCTATTAAATTTGCCTCTGCCAGATGATTTGAAAGATGAAATCAAAGAAAATTTAGCGCTACTTGGCGCAAACAAATCTTACAGCGTCCGCTCATCTTCTACGCTAGAAGATCTTGCAAATTCGGCTTTTGCAGGGGCGCACGATACATTTTTGAACCAAAAAGGCATAGATGAAATTACGCAAAAAATCAAAGAGTGTTTCATCTCGCTCTGGCTTCCTCGCGCCATAGCCTATCGCCACAAACAAGGTTTTGCGCAAGAAAATGCTGATATGGCTGTGGTCGTGCAAGAGATGATTTTTGCTGATAAGGCTGGTGTGAGTTTTGCTATAAATCCAGTCAATGGAAATTTTGACGAAATTTTAATCAACGCAAACTACGGACTTGGCGAGTCTGTGGTGTGTGGGGAATACGATGTCGATGAATACCACATAGACAAAAATTCTCTAAATTTGATTTCAAGCGTTATCGCAAACAAGCAAAAATCCATTTTATGGGGAGAAAATGGCACTTATGAGAGCGAAATACAGCCAAATTTAGCAAATTTGGCTTGTCTTAGCGAAGATGAGCTAAAACAAATCGCGCAGTTAAATATAAAAACAAGCGCGCATTACGGCTTCGTCCAAGACATAGAGTGGGCGATAAAGGATAATAAGCTCTATCTTTTGCAATCTCGCCCAATAACAACAATTATCCCGCATTTTACCAGAGATGAATCAGCCGAACGCTATCCAAGCGTGATAACTCCGCTGACTTGGGATTATGTGGATTTGGCTTTTCACATTTCACTAAAACACTCGTTTGAATTAATGGGGCTTCCACCATTTAACGGCAAATGGTTTGCAATGTTTGACAACTACATTTATGGCAACCAAAACGCGGTAAATTTGTATATGCAAACCCCACCTTTAAATGTAAAAAATTTAGAGCAATTAGCCCAAATTTTGCCTAGTTTGAAACAAAAATTTAGCTACGCTTTTTCTTTGCCTAATTCTTGGAATATAAACTTATCGAATTATCTCTTGCAAATAGGCGGTTTAAAAGCCCAAAATTTAGACAACAAAAGCGAAAAAGAAATTTGGGAATTTATTCAAAGCTTAGTCGATGTCGGCACAGAGTATTTCAAGCCAAATATCGCAATATCAATAACGCAGTTTATGATTTATAAATTTTTTATGCGATTTTTGCAAATGATTGATGAGAGCAGGGCTGCTTCGTGGTTTGATGCTCTATGCACAGCGCAAACCAAAACCAGCCTGATAAATAATGAAATTTTAAGCCTAGCCTCACATGTCGCCCAAAATAGCGAGCTAAAAGATATTTTTATTTCACGAAATTCAAGGCAAATTTTAAGCGAAAATTTACTCGATAAATTTAGCGATTTTAAAGCCAAATTTGAAAAATTTATAGATTTACACGGACACAGAGAGGTCGAGTTTGACTCGTATATTCCTACATGGGAAGAGGCGCCACACATAGTTTTGGATAATATAAAAAATATCTTAAACAATCCTGCTATGCAACACAAAAACAAATCTAGCGAAATTTCAGCCAAAACAAATAAAGCCCTTAGCGAAATTTTAAACGCAGTGCCAAAAAATTTGCAAGAATTTACCCTTGAATTTGCAAATTTAGTCCAAATTTACACCATACTCGATGATGAAGAACACTACCAAACCACCAGACTAACGCCGATGATGAGAAAGGGCATAAAAGCCCTTGGCGAAAAATTGGTGCAAAAAGATATCATCGCTGAGCCGTATGATCTATTTTTCGCACATTTACAAACGCTAGAAACCGCGGTAAAATCTGGCGAGTATGAAAGTCTAGCAAGCGAGATTCAATCGAATAAAACCGCGTATTTGAAAAACAAAAATTTGACTCCGAAATGGGATTTATCGGCCGATGAAAAGAGCGAGTTTAACCCAAATGCCAAAATCCTAAAAGGGCTCCCTGCTAGCATGGGTGTGGCAGAAGGAAGTGTTTGCGTGGTGCGAAGTAGCGATGATTTTGCAAATTTTGTTCCAAACTCTATCCTTGTTGCGCGGACGACAAATCCAGCCTGGACGCCACTTTTTTATAGCGCAAAAGCGCTGATTACCGAAAGTGGCGGTGTTTTATCGCATGGGGCAGTTAGCGCAAGAGAGATGAAAATCCCAGCTGTCATGGCTGTAAAAAGCGTAATGCAAATTTTGCAAAACGGGCAAAAAGTGCGCGTAGATGGCAAAAATGGAATTGTGGAAATTTTGGATTAGTTTTTAAATTTTAGCAAATCTCATCAAATCGCACCCAAAACAGCCAAAATTTTTGCAAATTTTGATAAAATACCAAAATTTTATTTCAAGGGGCGAGTGTGAATTTCGACAAAATAACCAAAAATTTGGAAAAATTAGGTTACAAGGTCAGCGCTTTTGAAAGCAAAGAAAAGGCTGTGGAGTATCTAAATATCTATATCCACGATGTCAGCGTGGGCTTTGGCGGTTCGATGAGCGTAAAGGAAATGGGGCTGTATGAGAGCCTCAGAGAGCACAACGAAACCTACTGGCACTGGCTACTTGACAAAAATCTTAGCGTCGATGAAACGCGCAAAAAAGCCCTTACGACCGATGTTTATATCTCATCTGTCAATGGCATTTCAGAAGACGGCGAAATCATCAACATCGACGGCACCGGCAACCGCATAGCAGCGATTTGCTACGGGCACAAAAAGGTCTATTTCATCGTGGGCAAAAACAAAATCGCGCCAGATTTTGATAGTGCGATGAGCAGGGCTAGAAACATAGCCGCCGTGAAAAATACAAATCGCTTTAAATCAAAAACCCCATGTGTCGCAAACGGGGATAAATGCTACGACTGCAAGAGCAAAGAGCGCATGTGCAGGGGGTTTAGCATATTTTACTATCCGCCGTATGGCTGTGAATACGAAGTGATTTTGATTAACGAAAATTTAGGATTTTAAGCAAATTTCGCTGTTTTGCCATTGCGGGCACACCTTGCTCGCAATGACAATCTACGAGTGGAAAATTTAAAAGCCCATAGCTTAAAATTTTCAAAATTTATTCGAATTTCCTTAGATTACAACACTTTGCCCATAATGACAACAAATTCGCAGGATTTTATTTTTCCTGCCTTGAATTTTTCTCCTCTATCCCGCTGATACCCTCACGGCGTGCAAGCTCGCGCAAAATCGTCTCAGGGTGGATTCCATGATCCCCCAAGGCTACAAGCATGTGAAAAATAATATCCGCGCCCTCGTAAATCGCGTCGTATTCTGGCTCGCCCGCTCTATGCTCGCCAAAACGCGCCCGCTGGCTACTTGGCGCAGATTTTGCACGGGTTAGATCCTTGCACGCAAGCGCGAACTCGCATGCCTCTTCGGCGATTTTTTTGAGATAGCTATTTTCGCCCTTTTTATACAGGCTTGCGACATACGATTTCGCAGGGTCAGCGTTAAATTTCCTATCCAAGCAAACATGGTAAATTTCATCTAAAATATCATAAGGCGAAATTTTGCGAGCAGTTTTGGGCGCAGTATTTCCACCGCCCAAATTTTGCGAATTTTGCTCCGAATTTTGCGCCAAATTTGCCAAATTCTCGCCAAATTTTACTTCGTTAAAAAAACAACTCTTCGCTCCCGTATGGCACGCCGCACCGCCCTTTTGCTCGACTTTAAGAAGCAGAGTGTCGTTATCGCAGTCTAAAAACGCAGATTTTATGATTTGCTCATTTCCGCTTGTTTCGCCCTTTTTCCAAATGCGATTTTTTGTGCGCGAAAAATAGTGCGCTAGCCCCGTTTCTAGCGAGAGCGCAAGCGCTTCTTCATTCATATAGCCAAGCATCAAAACAGCCCCGTCGCTGTAATCTTGCACCACCACTGGAAGCAAGCCAGCGACCTTTTGCCAATCAACCTTAATCATAAAATCTCCGTTTTTGTAAAATTTGCAAAATTTGCAATCCCGCAAAATGGGGATTGCAAAAATTATTGTTCGCTAATCGCCGATTGTTGCGGTTTGTTTTTGGTATCGACCCAGATATTTGGCACCGCACCGCCTGGGGTTAGGAAAATCTGCGCGTCTTTGTTTTCACGCAAAGCCTCGTTGAATTTCGCCTGAGTTTCGATTTGCTTTAAATTTAGCAAATTTTGATTTAGGCTTTTTGCGATTTCTGTATTTGCATACGCCTGCGCGTCAGCCTCGATCTTCACAGCGTCCGCCTTGCCTTGGGCTTCAATTTTTACAGCATCAGCGTTACCTTTGGCAAGGGCTGCTTTTTTAAGAGCCTCTTGGTTAGCGCGCTCGACCTCGTATTTGGTGCGCTCTGCCTCTTGTTTAGCGATTTGCACGCGCTCGATTTGCTCTTTGATTTTTGGCGGAAGTATAATCTCACGAAGTTGCACCGCTCTTAGCTCCACAGGAGAATTCGATAGAGCGTCTATATTTGAGCGGATTCCTTGATCGATTGCCTTAGCGATTTCCTCGCGTTTGGTCGGAAGCTCCTCGGCTGGGTAGTTTCCTATGACGCTACGCACGACATCTTTGACGCGAGGATCGATGATTTTATCCTCCCATAAAAGCCCCCACTCCGCAATCGTCGCAGGCGCGGTGCTCTCGTTTAGTTTATACTGCACGGTGATATCCACGCTTACTGGCAGGTTGCGAGAGTCTAGCACCGAAAGCGAGTTTTTGCGAATAATTCCACCGATACTTCCGCCACTTGCCCTGCTTGTAGCCATATCCTCGTTGCTAGTGTAGTTGATGATTCTCACGCGCGTATCAATCACAAAAATATCTTGGATAAACGGCACGAAAAAGTGGATTCCAGCGCCCAGCGGTGTGGGATCGTATTTACCCAAATTTGACTTAATGCCAACCTCGCCTGATTGGATAGTGGCAAATGGTTTTGCGATGATAAAAAGCGCGATAATAGCAATTAAAAAGTAGAAAAATCCGCCGAATTTAAAGCCGCCAAAATTTTGCAAATTTGGCCCCTTAAAGCTAAATCCACCATTTTCGTTGCCACCATTTTTTTTATTTTTGTTGAAATAATCATTTAAATCTGCCGGCATAATTATCCTTATTTGATGTATGTGAGCCAGTGCTCAAATTTAGGGTCTTTGCCAGTAACGACCGCAAAATACGCTTTTTGCAATTTGCTTGTGATCTCGCCCATTTCGCCCTTGCCGATAATGCGTCCGTCGATATTGCTAATCGGCGTAACCTCAGCAGCTGTGCCTGTGAAAAACGCCTCATCAGCCGCATAGACTTGATCGCGCGAAATGCGTTGGCGAAGGACTTTTATACCCAAACTCTCGGCGATTTGGATAACTGAGTTTTGAGTGATTGACTCCAAGCTAGTATCGTTTGGCGGAGTGATTAGCGCGCCGTCTTTTACGACAAACAAGCATTCCCCTGGACCTTCTGCCACAAATCCTTGCGGATCAAGTAGTAGTGCCTCATCATATCCAGCATCGACAGCCTCGAAGTTTGCCATTTGTGAGTTGAAATAATTCGCACTCGCTTTTGCCTTAGCCATCATTGAGTGTTGAGCAGGTTTCGCCCAAGATGAAATTTTCACCTTAATGCCCGCTCTTAGGGCTTCCTCGCCCATATACGCGCCCCATTGCCATGCAGCTACTACGGTATCGACTGGGACATCTTTTAATGAAACGCCCATAGAGCCGTATCCTAGGTAGATTAGCGGGCGGATATAGACGGTTTGATCGAAGTCGTTTTTGGCCACGACATCGATTTGCGCCTGACGCAACTCGTCGAAGCTATAAGGGGTTTTGATTAGGCAGAGTTTGGCTGAAACTAAAAGTCTTTTTGTGTGCTCATCAAGGCGAAAAATCGCATAACCTTTGTCTGTCTTGTAGGCTCTTACGCCCTCAAATACTGCGTTGCCATAGTGAAGTGAGTGGCTTAAAACATGCGTTGTAGCCTCAGCCCATGGGATTAGCGAGCCGTTTTTCCAAATTAAATTTGCCGGTTGAACCTTTGCCATTTTACATCCTTTTTTGAAATTTAAACCTGTGATTTTATCTAAAATTTTATAAATTTTGACTTTTCAAATTCGTTTAATCTACCACCCAAAGAAATGCGAAGCATTTCAGAAAAATAAAACCAGTTAAATTTAGAAAAACGAAGTTTTTCTAAATTTAGCCACCTTGTAAAGCGTCGTCGGGGGTTGGGGGTTTGTAAGGGGGAAGGGGCGCGACCTCGCAATTCAAGCCCCCTTCCCCCTTACAAAGAATTTCACAAGAAATTTTAAAATTTAAAAAATCGTTCAATGCTAAATTTAGGTTGAATTTTAAATTAAATTTTACTGGATTGCTTCGGCGATAAATCGCCTCGCAATGACAAATTATACAAAATTCAGGGTCAGTATTTGGCAAAATTTAAAATTCCACAAACGAGACGCCAAGGCCGATTTTATCGACACTTTTTTTATAATCCGCCAGGCTCTCAGCGTATCCGCTAAAATACCTAAAATATCCATAAAGCCCGCTGTTAAATAGCGGAAATATAAAATCAAGCTCGATTGCACCGCGATTTTGCGAGTTTAAACGCAGATTGTTGCGCCATTTAGCCATGACTTTGTGTCGCCCGAAGCTATACGAAGCGCGCAAATCCCCATAGCCCATATACTCGCTAATGTCCTTGTTGCGCTGATCTAGCCCGAAAGCATACCAAAGTCTCGGCGTGATTTCAAAGCCCCCAAACCTCCACGAACTTTGCGCGTAAAGATGATTTATCGAGCGCGAATCCGCCCCGTCCTTGCCGTTTGATTCGTGCAAAACGCCAAGTTTTAGCTCGTCGGCAAAGCCTGGCTCCAAACTCATAAAAAGCTCTGGCTTGTAGTTATTTTCCCTAAATGGCGCGCTATCGGCGGTGATTTGCCACCACGAATTTTGCGTGTAAGCAAAGGAAATTTTCTCGCCAAAGCCAAAATAATCATAGCTTATAGGCCGTTCGAAACTAAACGCAAAGTGCGCTTCATTGGGGCTACAACCCTGTTTTTTATGGTGATCGTGAGTAAAAACTGCGTAAATTGGCTCGTAATATTTAATGCCCAAAAATTCGCTAAAATTTTGTTTTTTGCTTGGTTTTGGCGTGGAATTCAAGTCTAAATTCGCTAAATTTTGCTTTAAATTTTGCTTTTTCGGATACTGCGCCGAAATTTCATTTGAATTTGACGCTAAATTTGACTTTGAAATTCCGCTTGAATTTTGCGCGCTAGTGTTTGCAAGGGCTAATTTTTTGTAATAAATCATAGCGTTTTTATAATCGCCCTTTGCCTCAAAATCCCTAGCTTTCGCCAAAATTTTGCCATCATCTGCGCACAAAACGCTAAATAGCGCCAAAAATAAAATTTTAGTTTTCAACTTTTTCTAAATCGCTTTCGTAATTGATATTTAAAAACTGCGCTTTGTCTTTAAATTTTAAAATTTCACTATCGCAAGAAGTAATAAATTCGCCGATTTTATGGTTGTTTTCGCGGTAAAATTTCAGCGCACGCTCCGCCAAATCCCCGCTAAAAAATCCGCATAAATTATGCGTTTTTTCGCCATCGCTTGCAAGCGAAATCTCAGCCCTGCTCTCCCAAAGCGCGTGGATTGCCTCTTCGCTCACAAATGGCGTATCAGCAGGCACGATGAAAACCCTTTTCCCGGCAAACCCCCTTAACGCCGAATACAGCGCACCCATAGGTGAAAAATCTTCGAAATCATCTTTTATCAAAGGAAGCGGGGGGCTAAATTTTTGCGATTTTGCGCAGACGAAAACCTGCGAAAAAATGCGAGAATACCTTTTAAAACAAAAATGCGTCATGCTAGGCTCGTCCAAAAATGGCTCTACTGCCTTATCTCTGCCAAAGCGAGAGCTTTTGCCACCGCACAAAATCACGCAAATTCTAGGCTCGCCCAAGCCTATCCTTCTTGCATATATTTTGCCTTGCCAAGCGCGTTATTTCCGATGAAATGATACAGGCTTGGGGCTTGAAGTTTGGCTAGTTTTGGGTATTTTTGCCTTAGTGTTTTCCAGATATCATAGACCCTCATGCCACTTTTATACAAGCTCATAATCTCGTCGAAATGCTCATCATACAGGCTTGGTTTTTTAAGAAGTGAAATTTTGCGCCCCATATCGAGTTTGGCGTTGGTTTCTATAAACTCATGGATTTGCGCCTCTGTGATTTTGGTAAAATCTTCTGGGTATTTTTCCCTCATTACTCTCAAAATATCTTTATCAGAAATGCCCTTGAAATGGAGCTTTTTAAGCTCAAATTTATACGCTTGCAAAAGCTCGTTTTTGCTCTTTGCGATTGCGCGAATTTTGTTTTTTTCGTCCTTACAATTCGTAGCTATGAAGTGCGTTAGCCCCGAAGCGCTCACAGATTTTTTAAACTCCGCGTCCTTCTCGCCGATATGGGCTAAAATCGCTTTGACCGTGTATCCCCTTGAAACCAGCTCCTCGATATCTTTCGCGTATGGAGTATAGTCGAATTTCGCGCGCGAAAACCCAGTTTGCGCGGTGATTTTTTTGTAAATTTTCGTATATTGCGACTTGTTAATATAATTTTTTTTCAGGGCTTTTCGAAGCTCTGCGCTAATCGCGCTAAAATCATCATACGACGCAATACTTGTAATCAAATCAGATTCATTTACGACACTGCCATCTACTACAACAATACTTACAACCTTCATACCGCCCTCCTTAAAATTTGTCCTAAAAGCCTTTTGCTTTTAAGTGAAAGATTATACTACTTTTATAGCAAATAAAGGGCAAAATTTTGGATTTTTTTTAAATTTTAATAATTAAGAATTTATCTGTATAATTTCGCAAAATTTCAAATTTAAGGCAGGATTATGATAGAGGTTTGGAAGCTGACAAAACGCCATGTAGATGAGCCAGATACTGCGCCGAAATTTAGGGATATCACCATTTTTACGAGCCTTGGGCATGGGGTTGGCACGATTGATTTTAGCGAGAAGATTTGCGAATTTAGCGAAAATGAGTGGGAAGAGATACTAAGCGCGGGCGATGAATACGCGAAATTTAAGCTAGGAAATATCGCTACGATAAACGAAATCGAAATTTTCCCAGAACACGCCATAAAACTTTTGCAAAGCCTTAAAAATTCGGCTTTGGGTGAGTTTTTAAAGAATTTAGATGAGGGTTATTTAACGCTTAGGAAAGTTTTTAGATGAAAAAAGCAATTTTGTGCGTAGGAAACGAGCTTCGTGGCGATGACGGCGTTGGCATAGAAGTCGGTAAAATCGCCATGCGCAAGCTTCCTGGCTGGGAGGTATTTTTTGGCGGGGACATGCCAGAAAATGAATTTTCCAAAATCAGAGCTTACGCGCCAGAAATCTTAGTCGCTGTCGATGCAATCGGCGTGATAATGGACGAAAACGCCAAATTTGAGTGCGAATTCGTGGATTTAAGCGATGATGTGAGTTATTTTTACAGCGCGCACAATATCCCAGCGTGCGTGTGGATCAAATACCTGCGCGAATTTATCCCAAAAATACTATTTTTAGGCATTAAGGTTGATTTGCTAAATTTGGGCGAATTTTCCTCTACGCTCTCACGCACAGCCAAAACTGGCGCACTTCTTGCAATCGAAAAAATCAAAGAATTAGACAAAAATTTGCAGGATTAGGCAAGGGATTTGGAGGATTGTTCTACCAAATTCCACCCCAAATTTGGTAAAATTTCTGCGAAATTAACCTCTCGCAAGGAAATTTTATGCAAAGACGAAGTTTTTTGAAAAATTCTGTAATTTTTGGCGCAGGCGTGATTGTGGGCGCAAATTCGCTTTTTGCAAACAAGGGGGCAAAAATGCAAAATTTAGTTCCAAATTTCACTTTAAATAACGGCAGGGAAATCCCTATTTTAGGCTATGGCACTTGGGATATTCGCGGCAGGGACGGGCTAAAAGCTATCGAAAATGCCCTAGAAGTCGGATACCGACATATTGACTCGGCGCAGTATTACCGCAACGAAGACATCGTGGGCGAAGCTGTGCGAAATAGTGGCATAAAACGAGATGAAATTTTCGTAACTTCAAAGCTAATGTGGGGCGCAAATGTGGGCAAAGAGGGTGCAAAAAGGGCAGTTTATGAAAGCCTAGATGCGCTTAAATTTGATTATATCGATTTGTATCTAATCCATGCTCCTTATGGCGATATTAAGGGCATTTGGGCTGGATTTTGCGAGCTAGTGGGAAAGGGACTAATAAAATCAATCGGCGTTAGCAATTTTAGCGTGGATTTAGTGCGAGAGCTTTGCGATGAATTCGCCATTAAGCCCGTTCTAAATCAAATCGAACTTCACCCGTTTAACCAGCAAATTTCAGCTCAAAACGAGCTTGATAAATTAGGCGTTGCCACACAAGCCTACTCGCCTTTTGGCACCGGAAGTTCTAGGATTTTGCAAAATGAGACGCTTAAAATTATCGGCGAAAAATACGGCAAAACCGCGGCGCAGGTCATTTTGCGTTGGCAAATACAAAGAAATATCATCACTATCCCAAAAACCGCGACAAAGTCCCGTATGATCGAAAATATTAGCATTTTTGATTTTAATTTAAGCAATGATGATATGAAAAAAATCGCAAATCTTGAAAAATTTTAAAGGAGAGAGTATGTTTTTTAAAAAATCAATCTTAACACTAGCCCTAACTTCGCTATTTTGCGGGGTTTGCATGGCAAATGAAACGGGGGAGAATATGCAAATTTCACAAAGCGAAATCAAAAATTTAAACCAAAAAGAGCTAAATTTAACCAAAATTTCGGCGTTTTTGGCTAGTTCAAATTTAAGCGAGTTAAAAATCGCCGTAAATTCTGCGCTTGATAGCGGTATAAGCGTGGCTGAGATTAAAGATTTAATGGCGCAACTTTATGCGTATTGTGGCTTTCCAAAAGCCCTAAATGGACTTGGCGTTTTAAACGAAACGCTTAAAGAGCGCGAAAAAATGGGCTTAAAAACCACGCAAGGCACGGAAAATAAAATCATAGAAAAAAATTTAAATAGCCTTGAAATCGGCTCTAAAACACAAACCGATTTAGTGGGCGGTAAAGTCGATTTAAGCGCACTTAGCGCAGATGTGGATTATTATTTGAAGGCGCATTTATTTGGCGATATTTTTGCGAGCGAGATTTTTTCGTGGAAGGAGCGCGAGATCATCACGGTCGCAGCATTAGCGGCGATGAGTGGCACCGAGCCACAAAGGGACGCTCACATAAAAATCGCTAAACTAAACGGCATTAGCGACGCGCAAATAAATGAGATTTTAAAAATTTCAAATTCAGCTAAATTTGGCAATCCTAGCGCCATGAGCAAGGACGAATTCGCCAAAATTAGCCCATTTGGCGTGGGCGAACTAAACAGCGCGTATGCGAAGTATTTCAGCGGAAATAGTTACTTAAACGCTATCTCAACCGAACAAGTCAAAATGTATAATGTGGTCTTTGAGCCAAGCTGCCGCAACAACTGGCATATCCACCACGCCAAAAGCGGCGGCGGTCAAATCCTAATCGCCACAGCAGGTCGCGGATACTACCAAGAATGGGGCAAGGAAGCCGTGGAGATGAAAGCAGGAGATGTCATAAATATACCAGCTGGCGTCAAACACTGGCACGGCGCGGCAAAGGATAGCTGGTTTGCCCATATCGCCGTCGAAGTCGATGGCGTGGAAACTAGCAACGAGTGGCTAGAACCTGTAAGCGACGAGCAGTATAAAAAACTAAAATAAGGAGCAAAAAATGGCAATTATTAATGTCGATATTCAAAAATCCTACCACATTTTAAACCACGGTGCCACGACGATAGTCTCGGCTGAATTTGAGGGCGTAAAAAACGCTATGGCGGTTACTTGGGCATGTCCGCTGGATTACGACAAAGTTACGATAGTGCCGCACAATGGCTCATTTACACGCACTTTGATTGAAAAAAGCGGATATTTTGCCGTGCAAATCCCCGTCGCCACGCAAAAAGATTTGCTTTTAAATTTGGGCGATGAAAACAATTCTCGCTTCGACAATCCGCATAAAATGGACGGCGTGGAGCTGTTTTATAGGGGCGAATTTAAAGTTCCGCTAGTCGCAGGTTGCGCTGCGTGGATAATCTGCAAAGTTATCCCGGAGCCTCACAACGAGCAGACCTACGACCTTTTTATCGGGCAGGTTGTGGCTGCATTTGGCGATGATAGAGTTTTTGACGGCTCACATTGGCGTTTTGATGAAGTTGGCGATGAGCTAAAAACGCTTCATTATGTAGCAGGGAAAAAATTTTATCTTGACGGCAAGGGCGTGTAAATTTAGTAAATTTAAGGAGCAAATATGTCAAAAATCCTACTAATAAACGGCAGTCCGAACAAAAACGGAAGCACAAATTTAGCGTTAAGCGAAATCGCAAAAGAGCTCGAAAATAACGGCGTTCAAAGCGAAATTTTATACCTTGGCAAAAAGGCGATAAATGATTGTATATCATGCTATAAATGCCAAAAAACTGGGCTTTGTTCAATAGATGATGTGGTAAATCAAATAGTTGCTAGACTTGATGAATTTGACGGCATTGTAGCCGGAAGCCCTGTTTATTACGCTGGACCCACAGCTAGAATTCAAGCGTTTTTGACAAGGCTGTTTTTCGTAGCTGGTCAAAAAAATCTAGCCTGTAAGGTAGGAGCCAGTGTCGTCATAGCTAGGCGTGGCGGGGCTAGTGCGACTTTTGATAGGCTAAATAAATTTTTTACAATCTCAAATATGTTTGTAGCTGGTTCGCAATACTGGAACGAAGTCCATGGCTTGGTGCCAGAGGATCTGCCAAATGACGCAGAAGGTATGCAGACAATGCGAACGCTAGGCAAAAATATCGCTTGGTTTATCAAATGTAAAAATTTAGCCATGCAAAACGGCTTAGAATTGCCAAAATACGAGCCTATAACCCTTACGCATTTTATCAGATAGGTTTGGATTAAATTTATAAATTTAAGGAGTGATTATGAAACGCAGAGAATTTTTGAAAAATTCAGCAGTTGTGGGCTCTGCGGTAGCCCTTGGAGCGACAAATTTGGGCGCACAAGAAAACGGAGTAAATTTCGCAAATTTGAAAATTTGGGATAAAGGCGAAGGAAAAAATATGAAAAAAATCTACATAATAGACGGCTCAAAGGAATTTTGGGGGAGCAAGGGCGAGCTTAGCAAACTTTTGTGCGAGACAGCAAAACAGACGCTTGAAAGCCTAGGCAAAAGCGTAGAAATCAAAAAAATCGACAATGGATATGAGCAAAAAGTCGAGTGCGATAAAATTTTAGAAAGCGATTGTGTGATTTGGCAAATACCTGCGTGGTGGATGGGCGAGCCGTGGATAGTGAAAAAATATATCGATGAAGTATTTATGGAAATCACTATGAAAACAGGCGGAAACGACGGCAGACACCGCACTAATCCTACCAAAGACTACGGTAAGGGCGGCAAACTCACAGATAAAAAGTATATGTTTAGCGTAACATGGAACGCCCCGCTTGACGCGTTTGAGGATAAGGACGAATTTTTCGGCGGAGCGGGTGTGGAGGCTGTGTATATGCACCTGCACAAAACAATGGAATTTGTTGGAATGACGGGCTTTCCTACATTTATGTGCAACGATGTCATAAAAAATCCGCAAGTTGAAAAATATGTGAGCGAGTATAAGGCGCATTTGCAAAAGATTTTTGGGTAAATTTATTGAAATTTAGAGCAGTTTTGGCGCGTTTATAATGCCAAAATTTGCACAATTAGGCAAAATATAAAAATGAAATTTAAAGAAAAATTTTACTCAATTTTTGAGATAAAGCACGAAGAATTCAAGCTTTTGCTTTACAGCGCGTTTTTTATTTTTTCGCTTTTTTGCTCGTATGCGCTTTTGCGCCCGATTCGCGACGCACTGGGGATTCACGGCGGAAGCGACGAGCTAAAATGGCTATTTTTAGGCACTTTTGTCGCCACGCTTGTTTGTTCGTTTGTGGCTATGTGGCTAAGCGGGGCTATTAGGCGCAAACTCTACACCGACGCCATTTTTATATTTTTTGCCCTAAATTTGCTTGGCTTTTTCGTGGCTATGAGATTTATTGACGCCCAGAGCCCCGCATTTGCCACACTTTGCAGGGTTTTTTACATTTGGGTTAGCGTTTTTAATCTCTTTGTCATAAGCTCGGCTTGGAGCGTCCTAGCAGATGTTTTTAGCAAAGAAACAAGCAAATCAATGTTTGGCATAATCAGCGCAGGAGCTAGTTTGGGTGGGATTGCAGGGGCTAGTTTGGTTAGCTTTTTGCGAGAAGTTTCGACGCAAAATTTCATATTTTTATCGGCATTTTTGCTACTTTTTGCCTTGATTTTAAAAAATTTAATCATAAAAGAGGGGCTAAATTTGCTCCAAAACGAGAGCGAAAAGGCAAATTTCACTCAAAAATTCAGCACTCCACTACCTAGCAAAAACCCGCTTGATGGCTTTAAAATCATCGCTAAATCGCCCTATTTGCTATCTTTTGTAGGCTTTGTTTTGTTGCTAACAAGTGTTAGCACATTTTTATACATGGAACAAGCCAGAATCGTCCGAGCCGTCTTTGAGACGCGCGAAGCCAGAGCCGCAGCCTTTGCAAATATCGATCTCATCGTGCAAAGCGCTAGTTTTTTTATACAAATTTTCTTAACGGCAAAAATCGCTAAATTTTTTGGCATAAAGTGGCTTTTGGCTCTGCTTGGATTTGTGATTGCGCTCGGATTTATTATGCTAAATTTCACGCACCCAGCATTCTGGGGTATCGCGCTTGTGATGAGCCTGCGTAGGGTCGGCGAATACGCCCTTGTAAAACCGGCTCGCGAAATGCTTTTTGTCCCGCTTGATAGCGAGAGCAAATACAAGGTCAAAAACTTCCTTGACACGGTTGTTTATCGCGGCGGAGACGCGCTCTCATCGCAGGTCGAGGGCATAGCACTAGCTAAATTTGGCGTGAGTGGAGTTTTGATTTTAGGCGCAATAATTTCGTTTGTTTGGGGAATTTTGGGTCTGAATTTAAGTAAAAAATATGAGAAATTAAAATAAAATTTGCAGAATTAGGCAATAAAAGGAGAGATTATGAAATACACAAATTTAGGGCAAACCGACATTAAAATTTCGCAAATTTGCCTTGGTTGTATGGGTTTTGGCAGACCAAATCCAAATTTTCTTACTTGGACTGACGCTGATGAAAAAACCTGCGAAAAGGTCGTCGCAAGGGCATTGGAGCTTGGTATAAATTATTTTGATACTGCAAATGTCTATACCAACGGCGATTCTGAGATTTATCTAGGCAAGGCTTTGCGAAATTTAGGCGTCAAAAGAGAAGATGTCGTCATCGAAACTAAGGTATTTTTCAACGAAGGCAAACTAAGCAAAACGGCAATCATGCGTGAAATCGAAGGCTCACTAAAACGCCTAAATATGGACTATGTCGATGTGTATATGATACATCGCTTCGACTACGACCATGAAATTTATGAAACTATGAGTACTTTGCATGAGTTAGTAAAAGCCGGAAAAGTCCGTGCGCTTGGGGCTAGTGCGATGTATGGCTATCAGTTTTTTAACATGCAACTATGCGCCGAGCGTGAAAGTTTGACCAAATTTAGCGTTATGCAAAACCATTATAGCCTGATTTATAGGGAAGACGAGCGGGATTTGATCCCCGTGTGTAGGCAGTTTGGCACAAGTATCGCGCCGTATAGCCCGCTAGCTGGCGGTCATTTAGCTCACACTTCGTGGGACGGGTATTCAAAACGCGCAGATGAAGACAAGGTTTTGCGCGTAAAATACGATGAATTTAAAGAAAGCGACTTAAAAATCATCGCTAGGATTGATGAAATAGCGAAAAATCGTGGCGTAAATATGGCGCAAATCGCATTAGCTTGGCACTTTGCTAAGGGCGTGGATAGCCCTGTGCTTGGAGCAATCAAAACAGAGCATTTAGACGACTGGGTAAAAGCCCTTGAAATCAGCCTTGATGAGAGTGAGATCAAATACCTTGAAGAGCTGTATGTCCCACACAAAGTGGTAGGAGCTATCAATAAAGGCGGACCGGAACGAATCGAGCGAAAATAAAATTTGCAGGATTAGGCAAGGAATTTGGAGAATTGTTCTATGAATTTTACTCTCAAATTTGCTAAAATTTCATCAAATTTGCCGAAAGGATTTTTATGCAAAGAAGGGAATTTTTAAAAAATTCTGCGATCTTAGGTAGCGTGGCACTGCTTGGCGGTGCGCTAAATTTAAACGCAAATTCTTTGAAAGGAGAAGCTATGAAATTTATCACTTTAAATGACGGCAAAAAGATGCCTATTTTAGGATACGGCGTGTATCAAATCCCACAAAACGACACCCAAAGGTGCGTTGAAGACGCCATTAGCGTAGGATACCGCTCTATCGATACGGCTCAGGCATATCAAAATGAGCTTGGCGTGGGAGCGGCGGTAAATTCGGCTATTAAAGGCGGGATTAAGCGAGATGAGTTTTTCATCACAACCAAAATTTGGGTTAGCAACGCGACAGAAAGTGGCGTTTTACGCAGTTTTGAAGCTAGTATGAAAAAGTTAAATTTAGATTATCTTGATTTGCTTTTGCTCCACCAGCCATATAACGACATTTACGGAGCGTGGCGCGCGATGAGTAGGCTAAAAAACGAAGGACGCATAAAATCAATCGGCGTTAGCAATTTTTATCCCGATCGCTTAGTGGATTTCGCCATAAATAACGAAATCAAACCCGCCGTTAATCAAATCGAGCTAAATCCATTTCATCAGCGTAAATTTGACCGCGAAATCGCCAAAAAATATGGCGTTGCGATGCAAAGCTGGGCGAGTTTTGGCGAGGGTAGAAACGATATGTTTAACAACCCTATCCTTAAAAAAATCGGCGAGAAATACGGTAAAACGGTAGCTCAAACGATTTTGCGCTATCTTATCCAGCTTGATGTTATCGTCATACCAAAAACCACTCGCAAAGAACGCATGATAGAAAATTTCAGCGTTTTTGACTTTGAACTTGACGCAAACGATATGCAAACAATCGCTGCAATGGACGAGCAAACATCGCTATTTAATGATTTCAACCACTTAGACCCAAAAACAGTAGAAATGCTAAACGGCTGGAAACTGCCTGATTAATGGGCTTTGCAAGGCGAAAAATGAGTAAAAAAAGCCAAAAACAGCTAACCGACATTTTTCTGGCGTTTTTGTTAATTTTGCTTATGAGTTCGCAATCCACAGAGCAAAGAGCGCACGAATATATCGGCGTTTTTGCTCTTTTTGTGGTTTTAATCCACCAAATTTTAAACTCGTGGTGGTATAAGCTCAAAATTTTAAAAAATTCATCAAATTTGGCTCAAAATTTCATAAATTTCGCCCTTATAATTTCTTTTGCAATCTCCATAATATCGGGTTTGGCGATGAGTAAATATGCCGCGGCTATTTTTAGCGGATTTATGAAAATTTCATTTGCCAGAGTGCTTCATTTATGCGCTACGCACTGGTTTTTTGTGTTTGCTGGGCTTCATATCGGTTTTCACGCGCTAAATTTAGCCAAAAAACTAAAACCAAGCACTTTCGCAAATGCCCTAATCATCGGCTCGTGGCTAATTTCGCTTTATGGATTTTGGCTATTTTTGGATACTGGCATGATTGATTACATGCTAGCTAAGGTGCAATTTGCATTTTTGGATTTTAAAATTCCGCTTTACCAAAGTATGCTACGCGGTGCCGTAATGCTCTTTTCGTGGGCGTTTATCGGATTTTTACTAGCAAAATTTATCAAAAATTTAAAGGAAGCAAAATGAAAAAATTTATGCCTATTTTCGCGCTTTTGGCGATTTTTATTTTTGGCGGGGCGATTTATAATATTACTGGCTCAAAAAAGAGAAATATCATCGAAAACACCGCCACAGCGAGCGTTTCAAACGAAAATGAAAATTTAGAAAAACTAAAAATCTTAGATGAAAAATCAAAGCAAATTTTAAGCGATACGCAGAAAAATTCCACAAATTTAGATAAAAATTTCGTTTTGATTAAAGGCGGAAATTTCATCATGGGAAGCGAGAAAAGCGAAAACTGGCGAAGCGATGACGAGATGGCACATGAAGTGGGCGTGAGTGATTTTTATATCGGCACTCACGAAATCACGCAGGGCGAATACGAACGCATCACAGGCGTTAATCCAAGCGAAAACAAAGGTGTTAATTTGCCTGTAGAAAATGTTTCGTGGCTAGATGCGCTAATATTTGCCAACCTAAAAAGCCTTAGCGAAGGGCTAAATCCAGCTTACGAAATCACGCCGGATTCGGTTATTTGGGACATGGGCGCAAATGGATACCGTCTGCCAAGCGAAGCCGAGTGGGAATTTGCAGCCAGAGCTGGGACTTCGACGCCGTTTAGCTCAGAGATCCCGCCAAGCGGAAAAGAGGCGAATTTTTACTCAAACTACCCTTATGAAATCGAAGAAAATTATTTTGACAATAGCAAACTAAAAGCAAAACCCACAAGCCCACGCTATCGCACGATAGAAGTGGGTAGCTTTTCGCCAAACGGCTTTGGTCTTTTTGACATACACGGAAATGTAAATGAGTGGTGCTGGGATTTTTACGGCGCTTACGAGAGCGGGGACGCGCTAAATCCCACAGGCGCGAGTGTCGGCACAAGGCATGTTTATAGGGGTGGCGGCTGGAACGACTTTGGCAAAAATTTACGCAGTGCTTACAGGGCGGCAGCTCAGTCAAATTATAAAAATCACAATCTTGGAATTCGCCTTGCAAGAAATGCCAAAAATTCGCCAAATTTAGGCAAAATCGAAGCCAAAAACGAAAGTTTTATTCAAAGCAAACACGAAAAAATCCTAATCGTATTTTTCTCGTGGGGCGGAAATACGCGTGGCATAGCCAGAGAAATTCGCAAAATCACGGGCGCAGACATCTTTGAAATTCGCCTAGAAACGCCGTATTCTGATGATTACAATACTTGTTTAATGCAGGCTGGGAGTGACCAACATAAACAAAAACGCCCAAAAATAGATGCACAAATCAAAAATTTCGAGCAGTATGATACGATACTACTAGGCTATCCAAACTGGTGGGCAAGTATCCCAATGCCCATTGCAACGCTACTTGAAAGCTATGATTTTAACGGCAAAATGATAATTCCGTTTGCTTCGCATGGTGGGGGCAGAATGGGGGCTAGTGTCACGGCTATTGCCAAGCTTGCGCCAAATTCGCCTATCGGAAATGCGTTATCGGTGCATTATTCGGGTGGTGCGACTCTCGGCGATGACATAAAAGCATGGCTAAATGCTAACGGAATTTTGCTAAAATAAAATTTGCAGAATTAGGCAATAAATTTAAGGAAAAATATGAAAAAAGTTATCATCATAAACGCAAGTCCAAGGAAAAATTTCAACACGGCTGAAATTTTAAAATCTAGCGAAAAGGGCGCACAAAGCGTGGGCGCAAAGACTGAGTTTATAAATTTAGGCGATGTGGATTTTAAGGGCTGTATAAGTTGTTTTGCCTGTAAAAGAAAGAGCAAAAGTCTAGGCGGACTTTGCGCCGTAAAAGACGAAGGAAGGGCGGTTTTAGAAAAAATAATTAACGCTGATGCCCTAATAATCGGCTCTCCGATTTATGATTTTTATCCGACAGGCATGTTTAGAAACCTTTTGGAGCGTATGCTTTTTGCCAGTGGGTCGTATATGCTAGATGAAAACGGACGCTATGAGCTAAATTTAAAGAAAAAATCCCGGTTGGGTTAATCTATACGATGAACGCGACAAAAGAGCAGGTCGCGCAGTATAACATGGAAGCGATGTGGAGCGGAAACGAGCTCGGACTAAAAATGGTCTATGGGCACTGCGAAACGCTTTTGGCGTGCGATACTTACCAGTTTAAGGACTATTCGAAGTATGATTGCAATATGTTTAGCGAACCGTACAAAAAAATGGTGCGAGATACGCAGTTTTCGCAAGATTTGCAAAATGCTTTTGAGCTTGGTGCGAAGTTAGCGCAGATGAATTTGGGCTAAATTTGAAAGGAAATTTATGAAAAAACTGATTTTTTTGTGTTTGAGTATAATTTTTGCATTTGGAGGCGAGATGAGAGTAAAATTTAGCTGTGAAAACGCCGAAGCTGTGGCGGTTTTGGGGAATACTAGCGCGGCAAAGAGTTTTTATGAAAATTTGCCATTAGAGTTAAATTTGAAAGATTACGCTGGGCGAGAAAAAATCGCGGATTTGCCTGTGCGATTAAATTTTGCCGGCGATCCCAGCTCGGACGGCAAAGTCGGCGATCTTGGCTATTTCTCGCCGTGGGGAAATTTGGTGCTTTACTACAAACCTCAGCCATACTACGAAGGCGTCATAAATCTCGGTAAATTCGAAAGCGGATTTGATGAAATCATAAAATGTGAGAGAGTTTTAATCCAAAAAGCGGATTAAAATTTTAGTAAAATTTGGCGAATTTTGCGCGAAAAATTCGAAATTTAACGCAAATTTCGCCCGAATAAATTTAACGTAACAGCGAAATTTGCGCCTTTTGCGCCGTTTGCGCTATTTGCACCCTTCCCACTCGCCACGAAGCAGTTTTAAAAGCAGTTTTTTAAATGTCGCAAACTCTTCGTCGCTTAGCCAGTGCTCGTTCGCCAAAGTTTGCGGGACTTTTAGCGCCTTTTCGCGCAAAGCTTCACCCTCTTTGGTGAGCGAGATTATGATATTTCGCTTATCGCTGGGGTCTTTTTCGATATCGACGAAGCCTTTGGATTTGAGATTTTTAAGCAAATTTGATAGCGTGTTTGCCTGCAAAAACAAAGCCTTAACCAAAACTTTTTCATTTATTTGCTTTTTTTCCCACAAAACCATCATTACGATGTATTGCGTATAGGTTAAATTTATCTTTTTAAGCAAAGGTTGATAACGCCTTAAAATTTTATTTGCCACAGCGTAAGTCGGGAAGCAAATTTGATTTTCTAGCAGCAACATATCGTATTTATCGCTCATTTTTTCTCCAAATTTCAAATTTGACAAATTATATCGTATGCGATATAATTCACAAGAATTTTGCAATTTTATCAAAATTTTAATTAAAGGGGTAAAAATGGCGAAGAAAAATTTGTATTTGGTATATTTTAGTCCGAGTGGTTCGACTGAGAAAATCGTCAAAATGATAGGGGAAGAGATCGCAAATTCGGGCGAATTTGAAATCAAAAAAATCAATCTTTTGCGCAAAGAAAACCGCGAAAAAATACACAATTTCACCAAAGATGATTTGGTGATTTTTGGCTGTATGAGCACAGGCAAGCTTTTCACACTTTCAGATGAGATGTTTGCTTGCTTAAAGGCGCAAAATACGCCATTTATCGGGGTTGTAACTTATAGCAATGCGTATTATGGCATAGCTATAAAGGAAATGAGCGAACGCGCCCTAAACAGCGGGTTTAGCGTGGTCTCACTGGGTGCTTTCATCGCTAGATACTCCATGCTAAAAGGGCTAGCCGACAACCGCCCAGATAAAAGCGACAAGCAAATCATTAAAAATTTCGCCAAAGCCTCTTACGAAAAATTTTTGCGTGGCGATTTGAGCGTGCATGATGAGCTAAAAACTGGCTGGGGAGACTGGGAAATGGGCAAACAGGTCGTGGCTTACCGCGAAGAGCACCCAGAAGTGGCATACGCGCTACCGCCAGAGTATAAAGCCAAAGAATTTACCGCTGAGTGCATAGAGTGTAAAACCTGCGTGAAAAACTGCCCCACAGGCGCAATCAATATCGAAAATAAGGCGTTTGATTTAGAAAAGTGCATTTCGTGTTATAGTTGCGTCAATCGCTGTCCAAAGGGCGCGATTAAGCCAATCGCCGCCAAAGAAATGGTAGATATCATCACTTCGTTTGTGGCTGATTCACAACGAAGACAAGAGCCGACGCTGTTTTTTTAAAATAAATTTCAAATTCCAAAGAAAGGATAAAAAATGGAACTTTTAGAAGCAATGCAAAGACGCCAAAGTGTGCGAAAATTTAGCGATAAAATGCCAAGCCCTGAGCAAATCAAGGCTGTTTTGGAGGCTGGGTTTTTAGCCCCTGCGCTTTTTACGACCAAAGACGCACACATTAGCGTCATCACAGACAAAGATTTGCTCCGCGATTTAGACGCGGCTGCGAGTAAAAAATTTAGCAAAATGCTAGAAAGCATGGGTATGACAAACACGCTTTACGGCGCACCTGTGTATGTTTTAATCTCTGGGAGATTGGCAGATGAGGTCCCGGCTGGATTTGAGTTTTTGCACCCAGAAAATATCCACAGAAATGTCTATTGGACAATGGGCTCACTTATGCAAAACATGCAACTTCGCGCCACCGAGCTTGGGCTTAGCTCGTGCCTGATAAACACCGTCGTGGTTACGCTTTTTGACGAGCCAGAACTCGCCAAAAGAGCGGGTATTCCTAAGGGATACTCGCCACTTTGTTCTATAGTGCTTGGGCTTAGCGACTTCGAATTTAAAAAAAGAGAGCCTAAAAATGAGCATTATCAATTAAATTTTATATGAGAGTTAAAATGAGTTTTTATGATTACAGCGTTTTCACGCCAAAGGCGAGACTTTCTAAATTTAAAAGAAAGCGTTTTTTATCCACTCCGTATGCGTAGCCTGTGAGTTTGCCGCCACTGCCGATAACTCGGTGGCAAGGGATAATTATCGCGATAGGATTTGCTCCCACTGCCCTGCCAACGGCTCTGGCGGACATTTTTGGAATTTGTCTTTTTAGTGAGATTTCGTGCGCAATATCGCCGTAAGTCGTAGTAGTCCCAAAAGGAATTTGCATTAAAATTTGCCAAATTTCAAGCTGAAAATCGCTACCAATTAGTGAAATTTTAGGTGTGAAATTTGGCAAATTTCCACTAAAATAAATATCCAACCAAGCGCAGGTATCCCTAAAAATTTGCAAATTTTGCTCCCTAAATTCTGCGCCAAAATCGCTAAATTTGCCAAATTTAAGCGCTGTTAAATTTGCTCCGTCGCTTTGCATAAAAATCTCGCCAAGCGGTGAGCTATAACGCCAAAAATATTTCATAAGCTTTGCCTTTTTTCTAAATTTGGCAAGAAAAACGCCATGATTAGTGGCAAAACGCAAACCCCGCAAAGCGTGTAAAAAACATAACTAAGTCCAAATTTATCGGCTATTAAGCCCAAAATCGGCGCAAAAATCCCGCCAATGCTGACAGTCAGCCCAAATGTAACGCCAGAAGCAAGCCCAACGCGGTTTGGCAAATAGCCCTGCCCAAGCGCGATAATCGGGCTATAAGAAAGAGCTAGAAAAATGCCAAGCGGTGCTAATAAAACCACGGCAAAGCCCAAATTTTGCGCGGTTGCAAACATGATCATAATCGGCAAAAGGCAGAGAAATGAGATTTTTATCATCTTTGTAAAGCCGAATTTATCGGCAAACCTGCCACCAAGAAGGGTAAAAATCGCGCTCACGCCGATATATGCGCTTAATAGTATGTTTGCGTAAGCCTTGCTTTGGTCAAATTCGTAGATAAAATAAAGTGCCAAAAATGTATTAAATCCGTGAAAAATGATAGAACGCCCACAGATTAACGCCATAAGTTTATAAAATCCGCCCCAGTCATCGACGCCGCTAGTTTGGGTGTTTGTGGCTGTTTTGGGTGTAATTTCGCCAAGTCTTTTAAATTCGGCGTAAAAAAATCTATACACAATACTAACGCAAATTTGCGGAATTATGAAAATCAGTGTCCCTTTTAGCCCAAACGCGCTAATAATCGCTGTCATGAAAAGCGGACCCAAAGAAAATCCCAAAATCCCACCAAATGAGAAAATGCCGATATTTTGGGCTTTGTTGTGCGAATTTGAACATTTGTTTATGGCTCTTGCGGCTTGTGGGTGAAACATCGCCACGCCAATTCCTGTAATCATCACGACCGCACAAAGCACGGCAAACGAGGGCGCAACGCCACTTAGCGCGATACCGCCACCTGCTAAAATAAGACCTAGCGGGATAATGTAAGGGGTGTTTTTCTTATCAGCGAGCGAGCCAAAAACGGGCTGGATTAGCGAGCCCACGATATTTGAGACCATGACTAGGCTTGCAGCAGTTGCGTAATCGTAGTGATAGCTGGCGATTAAAAACGGCAAAATCGCTACGAGTGCGCCTTGGTTTATATCACAGCACAAATGCGAAAATGCCAGAATATAGACAAATTTGTTTTTCATTTTAAATTTAGGATTTTATATGGGAAAATCCCATATAAAATTTACATTAAAACAGGAATTTGCGTATTTTGCAAGAAAAATTTGCTCGTTCCTGAAAGCAGAATTTCCTTAATTCCAGTGTTTGAGTGAAGTCCAGCGACGATTAAATCGTATCCGCCGTTGTTTGCATAGTCTATCAAAACCTGCCCTGGAATTTTGCCGTCAATATTTAAAAGCTCGAATTTATCGACTTTCACATCGTGCAGTGCTAGATACTCGGTGATTCTGCGCTTAGTCTCTTCTGCGCTATCTTGGAGATAGTGATTGGCTGTGATGATTGTAACATTTTGCGCTTTTTTGAGCAAGTCTAGCGAGTGATCGAGCGCTCTGGCGCTTGCAGCCGTGCCTGTAAGAGAGACCAAAATTTTATCAGCTTTGAAGCTTTTTAGCTCTCTTGGGATTACGATACAAGGCTTGCCACTTTTTGAAACAGCCGCCTCGAAAGTGCCCGTAATCGTGCCAGTTGGGGGCACTGAGACCACGACAAGATCGCAGTATTTAGAATGCTTTTCAACTAGCTCGGAGCGAATTCCTACCAAATGGCGCAAGCACGCACTTTTTCCTACTCTCTCATCTTCGTGCATATCAAGGCCGATTTTTTTGCACTCCGCCTCGAAAACTGCGCCGATTTCATCGCGCTCAGCCTTCATCTCCTCGTTTGCCGACTCCAAAAACTCGTCCATCAAAACTCCGCCTTTTAGCGTCATGCGGACATTATAAATCATCTTAGGATCTAGCTGGCATGCCATGATATTCATGTGTGTGCCAAAAAATTTATTCACAAGCAACGCACCACGAATTCTGCCCTCTAACTCTTCGCCGCCACCGATTGGGAAAAAAAGTTTTTTCAGCTCCATTTTGCCTCCTTTTTACACTAATTCAAGTGAAATTTTACTACCTTTTTGCTCTGTTACGCGCACTCTAACCACATCGCCTGGTTTAAATGGAGTTGTGATAAATTTCGCTCTTAAAAGCCCATCTACGCCGTCGCGAAGTGAAATAAATGTGCCAAAATCTAGTGAGCTTTGCACTACGCCGTCAAATTCCTCGCCGATTTCAAATTTTACCTCTTTGCGCTCGTGCCTATCGCCTCTATCGCCACGCGGTTTGCGGAAATCTTTCGCATTTGAAACGATAGAAAGGATTTTCTCTTTTGCACCATCGACGCCGTCTTTGTTCGCGCCTTGGATTTTAACCTCGCCTTTTTCGCGATCTAAATCAATGCTAACGCCAAATTTTTCGGTGATTTCCTTAATCGTTTTTCCGCCTTGACCGATGATATCGACGATTTTGCTAGGATCGACGCTGAAAATTTCGAGTTTTGGAAGCACGGCTTCGTTGATTACGATATTTGCGTTTGCTTCCTCCATTAAATTTAATATATGCGCTCTGCCCTCTTTGGCTTGCGCTAGCGCCTCTTTTAGCACTTCTAGGCTAATTCCGCCAAGCTTGATATCCATTTGAAGCGCGGTAATTCCGTCGTTGCTACCAGCGACCTTGAAATCCATATCCCCGTCGTGATCTTCTAAGCCCATAATGTCAGTCAAAATCGCGTGTTTGTCGCCCTCAAAGATTAGTCCCATAGCCACACCTGCGACTAGTTTTATGGTTTTTACACCGGCTGCGCGAAGCGATAGTGCGCCACCGCACACTGAGGCCATTGAGCTAGATCCGTTGCTTTCTAAAATTTCGCTTACTACGCGCATTGATTGAGGAGAGTTTATATCAATGCTTGGAAAAATCGCTCGTTTTGCCAAATTTCCATGTCCCAACTCCCTGCGACCTGGGCTTTTTAGCGGGCTTGCTTCGCCTACGCAAAATCCAGGGAAGTTGTAATTAAACATAAATTTCTCAGCTATCGGCTCTGGGCTAGTTAAGCTATCGCTAAGCTGAGCGTCGCTATCCCCACCCAGAGTTGCCACCACCAAAGCCTGTGTTTGACCGCGGGTAAAGAGGCATGAGCCGTGCGCGCGTGGCAAAATGTTTGTCTCAATGCTGATTGGGCGCACCTCATTTAGCGCGCGTCCGTCGGCTCTGCGACGCTCTTCGATGATTTGAGTGCGTATGATTTGGCGTTTGTATTTGCCAATGACATTTGTGATGACATCTTTTTGCCACTCGTTTTGCACCGCGATTTCATCAGTTAAAATTTTATCTACAATTTTATTTAGCTCGGTTGCGCGCTCGCTTTTTGCCATTTGATTAATCGCCTCTTTTACGGCGTCTTTGTAGTTTTCATCGATGTATTTGGCGATATTTTCATCTTCGATTTCTGGTTTATACTCTAAATTTGCGTCTGGTTTTTTAAGCGCTAAAAACGCTTCCTCGTATTTGCGCGAGCCCTCTTCGATAGCCTTAGCAGCGAAATTTATCGCCTGGGCTGTCAAATCCTCTGGTAGTTCGTTCATGCTTTGGACGCCATCTACGATTTGAGGGAGCGAGCGCATCTCAATCATCAAAAGCTCATCGCCCACGCCAGCTACATACAGATCAAGGGCTGAATTTTTAAGGGCTGAATTTGACGGATTTAGCACAAACTCTCCGTCTATTTGGCCCACTCTGACACCGCAAACTGGGGCTTTCATAGGAATATCGCTTAGATATAGCGCCACACTTGCCGCATTTAGGCTCACGACCTGCAAATCCACCTCAGGATCTGCTGAAAGGACATAAACTACGATTTGGGTAGGGTAAGCATATCCTTTTGGAAAAAGGGGGCGAAGCGAGCGATCTATAATACGGCTAGTTAGCGTCTCAAAATCGCCCGGTTTGGTCTCTCTTTTGATATATCCGCCAGGGATTTTTCCCACGGCATACATTTTTTCGATATATTGCACGGTTAGTGGCAAGAAATCTTCCTCTACCTGTCTATCTTCCCTAGCGACCGTAGCTAGCACCACAGTATCACCCACACGCATAAGCGCAGCACCCGCTGCTTGTTTTGCGACCTTGTCTATGTCAAAAATTTCTAATTGATTATTTACATCAATCTTGCACTGCATTGTTACTCTCCTTGTTTTCGTTTTTATCAATGTTTTTTTCTTTGTGAAATGGTAGGTAAAATTCGCAATTATTTAAAATTTGCATAATATCCTCGGCTTTTTCCTCTTTTTTCTCTTTGTAATAAAAATCCACATTTACAAAATCTTTTATTTTATGCACGGCGTATAGCCCATCTACCGCGGCTTCTATCTCTTCGGCATTATCAGTGCTAATAACCGGCGTAGCATAAAAAATCGTCTTTGCATTTAGCTTGATTAGGGTTTTTATACATGTCATCGTCGTAAGCCCACTCTCGCAACCCTCATCGACTAAGATTACATTTTTTCTAGCCAAATCAGGCAAAAGCGCGCCCTTGCGAAATTTATAGACATTTTTTAAAATTTTTTCCTCATATTTGCGGTTAGCCTGCCCGTAAATATAATCCAAACTTATCCCAAAGCTTTTGACAAGTTCATCTATAAAAACTATCTCTTGCGTTTCGCTCACACAGGCTATCACGCATTCTGGATTATTTGGCGCATAAATCATCTCGCTAAATAAAAATTCATAGCTTAAATTTAGCTTTTCAGATAGTCTTTTTACCAAATAAATCGATGATAACGACTGGGCTATGATTAGGAAATTTTCGTTTTTTACCGCATTTGAGGGCAGAATTTCAGCTAGCTTTTCGGCTGCTTCTACTTCGTTTTCAAACATCAATTCCGCTCTTGGTATCATTGCGCTTCACCATACTCAGTATCAACCGAAAAATCATATCCAACCCCGCCAAATGGGTAGAAATTTACGAAAAAGTAAAATCCATGCTCTTTTTTAGCCCTGGTGTAATCAGCGTTGCTCGTGTTTTTTGGCTCGATGTCTTCTTGATAGACGAAAGAGTAGTTCCAGCACTTTCTCGTATGCGTGATACCTAGCCTCCACATTTTTGAATACGACCTAGCCAAATCATACTCCCAGCGCCCGAAAATTTTGTTATTTCCTGGCAAATTCGCGCTTAAATTTGCGATTGTGTAGTTGTCTTTTTTATACCTTTTTTCGTTTTCATCGCCGAATTGATCGTAGGTATAAGCATGGCTTATGCTCGCGCTAAAATCAGAATTCGAGTAGTTTGCGTAGGTTTGAACCTTGCTAAAACTATCGTATTTGTGCGAGTATCTGAAACGATTGCCTAAATTTAGCCCATTTGCGAAATAAATATCAAATCTATGGTCGAAATTCCCCAGCTCTTCATCGTCAAAATCATAGCTTTGTTTAGCCGAGTGGCGGATAAATTTGCGCCCATTTTCGTCGTAAAAATACTGCGTCATGCCAAGAGCTATATTTTCGTGTGTGTATTCATCAGCCAACTCGCCAAGGAAATTATCCTCCCAATACAGCGAATCTTGTAACCTTGCCAAGCGGGATTTGCGTAAATTTCCATTTTTTTCATCGTATTCATATTGGTGAGATTTCAAAATTCTCTTATCAATCTCGCCCTTTTGCCAGCCAGGAATCCTTAAATCAGCCCTCCAAGTCATAGTATGATAAAAGCTCTCATACGCCTTGGCTAAATCCGTAAATGCTGAAAATTCGGTATATTGATTGGCGTAAAATGTGCTTTTATCAGCTTCTAGCTCGCCATTTGCGTAGTAGTATTTATCGCTCCAATCTATATGCGTCATATACACACGCTCGCTCACGCTAAGTCCCAAATAATCGCCCAAAAATCTATCGCTATAACTAAGTGGAATATCAAGCTCGTATTGGCGTGCGGTAACGCCTTCTTGGCGGGTGAAATTTCGCGCCTTTAAATCCACAGAGTAGAGCAAATTTGGCACAAAGATATCATCGATAAATTTATGATATTGCGCAGTCGGTAGCTCTTGAACTGTGTCGCGGTTTTGGAAGACGCTATCTTGGTTGAGCTTGCTAGTGTCGATATAATACCTGCCATAAAGCCCGAAATAATGCTCATCTGTCGTCAAATAATAATTTAGCTTAGAGGTTACTAGCGCGTTATCGTCCTCATCGACGCCACCTTTGCTCTTTAAATCATAGTATTCAAGGTCGTTTAATTTCGTAAAGTCGATCCATAAATTTTCTTTGAAATTTCCGTCGATTAGGTATCCTACAAGCTTGCTTCTGTCATATTCTATCTCGTATCCGTAATGTTTTTCGTTTTTATACTCTAAGCGTTCTTGGGCGCGGGTGAAATTATCAAACACACCGCCACGAATTTCACCCCTTGAATACGGCGAATCCGCAAACCTAAATGTCCCATACACACCAAAACCACGGCGCGAACGAACCTGCGGGTCTAACTGCAAATCCCAGCTATCATACGGCGCGAAATAAATCGGCTGTTTATAATACACGCCCTCATCGCCGATATACCCGCCCTCTGGTGGCAAGAGACCGGTTCTGCGGGTAGTATCAGTAGGCACGCCAAAATACGGCAGATAAAACACAGGCACATCGCCGATATAAAATCTAGGGTTGAAAAGGTGTAAAAATTTGCTCTCTTTATTTAGCTTGCCACTGCTAAATTTGATTTTCCAGTCTGGATCATTGACATTACAGCTAGATATCACAGAGCCCTTGACACGGTAATACTCGCTATCACTGCAACTCTCATCATTTTGCATCCAAAGCTCAGCGTCTTTATCCATCATAAAGGTCGCTTTGCCCTCTTGGGTATTGTTTTTCAGATCGATTTTAATGTATTCGGCTCTGGTGGTTTCGTTATCCCCACGCATAGCATTCACATTGCCAAAAAGCTCGATTATTTCGTTTTTTTCATCATAAGTGGCGCGATCGGCTGTGAGAAAATAGTCCTGTGAATACACAGTTACATTGCCTCTGGCTATGGTTAAAAAGCCGTTTCGCTTGACATTATCGGCGATTAACTCGACATTTTGCACCTTTGCGTTAAGCAAATTTGCCACTAACGCACCAAATGTTAATATTAAAATTTTACTTTTTTTCAATTTCTACCACCAAGGTTTTTGCTGCCAAATCCTGCAAACTCTGACGAAATTTCGTCCAAAATGCAAACAAAAATCCGATATAAAATGCTGTTTCGCTAACCAGCCTAACGCCCGATCTAAACGCGCAAACGCCAAAGCTAAGCCTCTCGTTTTCGTCCCTAGCGCTGATGACTTTTATTTTTAGGGCTAGTTTTCCCAAAGTCGCGCCATAAAAATATACAAAAATCGCGTGATATAAAAATTTCACCATTACTAAATAGGGCAAATACGGTGCGATTGCGTTATTTAGCGCCATTGGGTCGCTTCCGCTCATCTGTGAGGCCGCAAGCAAGGGCTCGGAAGCCACGCTAATGAGCATAAAGGTAAAAAGCACGCCCATAATCACCTCATCTAAAATAAAGGCGAAAATTCTCTTAGGAAGACTAGCTAACACTTACTTAGTCCCTAAGTGCCTGATATGCAATATCACTTCGGTGTTGAGAGCCTTCGAATTCTATATTTTTGACTAATTCATAGGCTAAATTTCGCGCTTCTCTGATATTATTAGCTACACCCACACTTACCAAAACTCTTCCGCCGTCTGCGTAAATTTCGCCGTTTTCTTCGCTAACGCCAGCATAGCAAATGTGAGTGTTAGCCGGAATTTTGCCTAAATTAATCTTTGTTTTTGGCGTAGATTTATAAGGGTAGTTTTCGCTAGCACTTACGACGCCAACGGCGAATTTATCGCGGAGTTTGATGTCTGTTAGCTTGCCAGTGGCTGCATCGTATAAAATTTGGCTTAAATTTCCGTCGATTAAAGGCATCAAAACCTCGCACTCAGGATCGCCGAATCTGACATTGTATTCGAGCACATACGGCACTCCACCCACGATCATAAGCCCCACAAAAAGCACTCCACAAAACGGGTTACCGTCTTTTTTCATACCTCTTAAAGTCGGAGCTACGATTTCGTTTTCGACCCTTTTTATCAGCGCCTCATCTGCTAGCGGGCTTGGAGCGTATGCGCCCATACCGCCTGTATTTGGACCCTGATCGCGGTTTAGCAATCGTTTGTGATCTTGGGCTACTGGCAAAGAGACGAAATTATCCCCGTCACAAATCGCAAAAAAGCTAAGCTCAAATCCGTCTAAATACTCCTCGACAACCACGGTTTTACCAGCATCTCCGAAACTGCCTTTTAGCATTTCCCATGCCGCATCTCTGGCCTCGTCGTGGTTTTGAGCGATTATTACGCCCTTGCCTGCGCAAAGCCCGTCGGCTTTGACTACGACTTTTTCATCTAGGGTGTGGATAAATTTAGAAATTTCCTCGAAATTATCGCTGTTTAAAAATCTAGCTGTGCGGATAGCATTGCGAGCCAAAAACTCCTTCATATAGGCTTTTGAGCCCTCTAAACGAGCTGCCGCTTTACTCGGTCCAAAAATCACTAGACCTTTTGATTTGAATACATCGACAATGCCCTTTGTAAGCGGATCTTCTGGGCCTACAATCGTCAAATCGATTTTGTTGTCTTTCGCAAAATTTGCAAGTTCCTCAAAAGTTTTCAAATCCAAATTTTCGCCAAGTGCGCTAGTCGCGCCATTTCCTGGGGCAAAATATAGATTTGAAACATTTTTATCCTCTTTTAGTCTAAGTGCGATAGCGTATTCTCTGCCACCGCTGCCGATGATTAAAATTTTCAAGGTAAAACTCCGTGTAAAAATAGCCCAAGTGAGCGTTGCGTGAAAAAGATTCGGCCTAAAACAAAGCCAATCTTGCAACTAGGACAAGCCCTTAGGTCGCAACCCGTAAGCTCAGAGCCTCAAACCGAGCCGCGTCACACCGGCAAATCACATCGTCGCCTACTAAAATATGTTAGACCCTCATAAATAACGCTGGCGCATCACCCAGGCAAGCGAAATTATATGTTTTTTTGCCTTAAAATACAAGCAAACGCCAAATCCACACACGCTTTTATGCTTTGATTTTCGCTGATTATGGGCGTTGTAAATTTGGATAAAATTTTAGCCGTGCTATTTCCTATGCAAATCGCCTGATATGAGCTATCCCAACCAAAATTTGAAATAAAACTTTTCGCATTTAGTGGCGAAGTAAAAATTATCACGGAATTTGGGGCTGGTTTTTGCGAAATGCTAGCTTTTTTGGGTCTGTTTTCGTAGCCGATTATATGGGTCAAATTTACGCCATTTTCGTGCAAAATTTGGGGCAAATTCGACACCCTATCTTTGGCGCTGATATAAAGCGCGCTTTTGCCCTTTAAATGCGTGGCAATCTCGCGCGCAAACTCGTCGCCATGGGAGTTTTGCGCTACGAAAATATTTTTGTATCCCTGGGCTCTTATCTCGTCAGCGCACGCCTTGCCAATGGCGTAAATTTGGATATTTTCATCAAATTTAATGCCGTTAAATTCCAAAGATTTTACCCCATTTTTCGATGTAAAAATAAGTGCGTCAAATTTGGAATTTATGCTAAATTTATAAAATTTTATCTCGCATAAATTTAGCCAAATCACCCTCTCATCGTCAAATTTAGTGTTTGAAACTAAATAGAGCTGCTCTTCTCGCCCAGCCACTTTTGCACACTCGCGATCTGCGCTAGCACGCTAGAACTGCTAGCCCCGCCGAAAGATTTCCTAGCGTCCATCGAAGCTTTTAACCCCAAAAATGCAAGCGCATCAGGCGTGATTCGCTCATCGACCAAGCGAAGCTCTTCTGCGCTCATTTGGCTTAGATCCTTGCCCGCTCCCTCTGCTGCGGCTACGCATTTTCCGGTGATAAAATGCGCCTCGCGAAACGCCACGCCCTTTTCTCGCACCAAAAAATCCGCCAAATCAGTCGCGCTTAAATGGCCGCGCTCAGTCGCGCTTAGCATATTTTTTTTGTTAAATTTGGCTGTTTTTAGCATTTCATTTAGGATTGCAACGCTCTCCAAAATAGCTTTTACGCTATCAAACACGCCCTCTTTATCCTCTTGCATATCTTTGTTATACGCCAGAGCAAGACCCTTCATAACGGTTAAAAGCCCCATTAAATTTCCATAAGCCCTACCAGTTTTGCCCCTGATTAGCTCGGCCACATCGGGGTTTTTCTTTTGTGGCATTATCGAGCTTCCAGTCGAATACGCGTCGCTGATAGTGATAAAGCCAAATTCGCTCGAACTCCACAAAATCAGCTCTTCGCACAGCCTTGAAGCGTGCATGAAAAATAGACTAATGTTAAATAAAATTTCAAGGGCGAAATCTCTATCGCTCACGCCGTCCATTGCGTTTTCCATAGGGGCATAAAATCCAAGCGCACTAGCCGTGGCGTGGCGATTTATGCGGTGTGGGGTGCCTGCAAGCGCAGCCGAGCCAAGTGGGCTAAAATTTCCGCGCTCAAAGCTTGACACAAACCTTTCATAATCTCGCTTAAACATATAAATATAAGCTAGCAAATGAAAGGCAAGGCTTACAGGCTGGGCGTGTTGGAGATGAGTGTAGCCCGGCATTAAAGCGTCTGTGTGGGAGTTTGAAATTTCAAGCAAGGTTTTGATTAAATTTAAAATTTGAACCGAAATTTCGCGGTTTTTTCGCATTACAAAACGCCTGAAATCAAGGGCTACTTGATCGTTGCGAGAGCGCGCAGTATGGAGCTTGCCGCCGATTTCTTTGCCTACAATTTCGCTTAGGCGTTTTTCGACTGCCATGTGGATATCCTCATCGGCGATTTTCCACTCAAACCTCCCCTCATTAATCTCGGCTAAAATTTGCTCCAAACCAGATTTTATCGCGCTAGCTTCGTCTTTGGTAATGATTCCTGCATCGCCTAGCATGCTTGCATGAGCGATTGAGCCTGCGATATCGTCCTCATAAAGCTCTCTATCGAACATAATCGAAGCGTTAAATCTCTCCAAAAGCTCGCTACTAGCCTCACTAAACCTGCCTTCCCACATTTTTTTCATCAATAATCCTTAGAATAAATTTATAATTTTGCGTTTCAAACTAGAATTTTTTGGCTCGTCTGTTAGATACAAGCTCACCACCTCGCCATTATCCGTGCTGATTTCGAGCTTGGCGCCCCGCTCGCCAGTTACGCGCACCCTTAGCATATTTGTGGCGATATTTTGGATTTCGGGCTTGTCGATTGCGCCGTTGTAGCTGGTTTTGTAGTTTTTGACCTCATCGTTGCAATCTTTTGGCGCAAAAAATATATCGTAAAATTTGCCATTTTTTATGGCTAAATTCTCTCCGCCACCGACTATAAAATAGTCATATTTTGGGGTTTGAGTAGTGAAATTCCAGCGAATTTTATCTTGCTTTTCGCCCTGTTTATAGCTAAATTCCGCCGTGTAAGTAGCGTCGAATTTAAACACTTCCTTGCTAAAAAGCGCGAATTGTTTGTCGTTAAAACGCCTATTTGGATCGCTTTTTTTATCCAAAATTTTAATATCTTTAATCTCTGCTCCCTCGCTATCAAATAGCCTAAATTCGAGCATTTCCACAGGTTTGGCTTGGGGGTGAAATTCTATGCTAATGGGATTTGCTGTAATCGCGCACTCTGGCACAGGGTCAGGGAGCTCGTGGCTAAAAAATGCAAGTGCGGGCTCTTTGTTTGGATAATGCGCGTAAGGCGTGGTATTTAGCGATCTGGTGCGCTCGTAGTTTTCGTTTCGTATGGCAAGGCTTTTGTTTTTGCAAAGCCCTATGATAAATTTGCCGTCCCCACTCTGGCTCTTTCCGCCACCACAAATTTCCTCTAAATACTCATTTCCCATTTCATAGACATAGGCAGATTTCTCGCCCTGCTCGTAGTATCCCACGCCAAGAATATTTGCGTCAAATGTCAAAAACCCAAAACGATGATAAATCGCGCTTAATAGCCCGTCGATTGAGGCCTTGATATCGTGGGCGTTGTAAGAGAGATTTTCTACCACGCCTGAATTAAATCCCACGCTAAATGCGCGATCACTTGGGGTTTTGCCGCTAAATTCAGCCCTTCCTTCGCTCTCATCGTGGGTGATTTCATCGTTTGTAACGACATATTTGGCGTGATTTAGCGCAGCCTTGTCTAAAAGCGAATTTGGCGCAAATGGGTTTAAATTCGAGCTTTGGCGGATATAGTTTATGTAGTTTATCGGCGTATCATAAAAAGAAAAACCGCTTTTACTAGGAAGCGGTTCTTTTAAATTCGCAGGCTCGCCTTTGCAACCCAAAAACAAGCCCGCAGTGCCTAACAAAAGCCAAATTTTAAGCTTTTGGGCCGGCTTTTGCATACTCTACGCCCTCTTTGACATCTTCGTAGCGTTTGAAATTTTCTACAAACATTTTCGCAAGTTTCTCGCGAGTTTTTGCGTATTCATCAGCATTTTCCCAAGTGTTAGCCGGATTTAGAAGTTTTGTCTCAACGCCAGCTAACTCTTTTGGAACGGCTAGATTAAATTTTTCAAAATTTTCAAATTCGCATTTTGTGATACTTCCATCAAGGATTGCATTTATACAAGCACGAGTTGCCTTTATACTCATGCGTTTGCCAACGCCATAAGCACCGCCGCTCCAACCTGTATTTACTAGATATACATTTACGCCGTGTTTGTCGATTTTCTCGCCTAGAAGTTTTGCATAAACTGTCGGGTGAAGTGGCATAAACGGCTCACCAAAACAAGCACTAAAAGTTGCAACTGGCTCAGTAATTCCTCTTTCAGTTCCTGCGACTTTGGCAGTATATCCGCTTAGGAAATAATACATCGCTTGTTCTTTTGTAAGCTTCGCAACAGGCGGTAAAACGCCAAAAGCATCAGCGCTTAGGAAAATGATATTTTTTGGGTGTCCTGCGCTTAGGCTTGGTTCGTGGTTTGCGATATGCTCGATTGGGTAGCTTACACGGGTATTTTCTGTCTTGCTACCATCAGCGTAATCGACCTTGCCGTTTGCGTCAGCTACGACATTTTCTAAAAGTGCGTTGCGTTTAATCGCACCATAAATTTCAGGCTCTGAGCTTGGATCGAGATTTATACATTTTGCGTAGCAACCACCCTCGAAGTTAAACACGCCCTCATCATCCCAGCCGTGCTCATCATCGCCGATTAGCGCGCGGTTTGGATCGGTAGAGAGCGTAGTCTTGCCAGTGCCTGATAGTCCGAAAAATAGCGCAGTGTCGCCGCCAGCTCCGACATTTGCTGAGCAGTGCATTGACATTTTGCCCTCTAATGGTAGCCAGTAATTCATCATAGAAAAAATTCCTTTTTTCATCTCGCCACCATACCAAGTTCCACCGATGACTGCGACATTTTCCTCGACATTAAAGATTACAAAAACATCTGAGTTTAGCCCGTCTTTGGCGTAATCCTCATTTACGCATTTGCAAGCGTTATAAACCACGAAATCTGGGTGGAAATTTGCTAACTCATCATCGCTTGGGCGGATAAACATGTTTTTTACGAAATGTGCTTGCCATGCTACTTCGGTTACGAAACGCACGCTTTTGCGACTTTTTAGACTAGCGCCACAATACGCGTCTTGGACATAGATTGATTTGTTTGAAAGCTGATTTTTGGCCTTTGCTAGAAGTTTATCAAAAAGCTCTTTGTTAATCGGTTGATTGATTTTGCCCCAGCTGATATATTTCGCGCTTGGATCTTGCTTTACAAAATACTTGTCTTTTGGGCTTCTGCCTGTAAAAATGCCAGTATCGACCATAAAGGTGCCATTATCGCTTACCTTGCCCTCGTTTGCGCGTTTTTCGTGCTCGAAAAGCTCATCATAGCTAAGATTATAAAAAATTTCTTTTTCACCGCTAATTCCTAGTTTTTCAAAATCATTTGGAATTCTCATCTTAAATCCTTTTTTAAAAAATTATAAATAAGTAATTATATCGAAATTTGATTAACCTTTATTAGGATTGTGGAATTTGAAGTAAATTTATCGTTTTTGTAAATTTAAAAAGGGGCGAAACCCGCTAAATTCCGCCCCTGTGGTAGTTAAATTTAAAATTATTTTAAGTGGATTAATGGGTCATCTGCATCGACGCTTTGACCTTGGAATACCAAAATTTCAGCGACTTCGCCGTCTCTTGGGCTTTCGATGTTTATCTCCATTTTCATAGCTTCTAGCACGACTACGGTTTGACCAGCTACGACTTTTTCGCCAGGTTTGACTAAAATTTTAAACACATTACTTGGCAGGCTAGCCACAATATCATCGCTATTTGCACTTGATTTCGCCTCAGTTTTGGCCTCGCTAGGCTCTGCCATGCCAATGCTGACATTGTAACTATCGCCATTTACTAAGACCTTATTTCCGCTAAATTCCACTGCATAGGCTTTGCCATTGACATTAATGTCAAATTTATCAGATTTTGCCTTTTTCTCACCGCCCTCGCTAGATTCTTTTGCTTCGTTTTTGCGGATCATTACCTTGCCCTCGCCTTTTAAGAAGGCAATGCCCTTTTCACGGCACGCAAGAGCGATAAAAATATTTTCCTCGCTTGGTTCGATATTTTCATCTTCTAGCTGTTTTTTAGCATAAGCAATACTCTTTGTCTCGTCCAAATCAGCCAAATCAACGGCATTTTTGGTAGTAGGCTCTAAGCCAAGCTGCTCGCTAGCTAATCTTACGACCTCGCTATCAGGGGCAACTGGGGTTTTGCCAAAGTATCCAAGCACCATTTTGCCGTATCCATCAGCGATTTTTTTCCACTCTCCAAACATTACATTATTAAATGCTTGTTGGAAATAAAATTGACTTACAGGCGTTACGCTCGTGCCATAACCGCCCTTTTCGACGACTTCGCGCATAGCTTTGATGACAGAGGGGAATTTATCCATGATTTTGTTATCGCGCATCATTTGCGTATTTGCAGTTAGCGCGCCACCTGGCATAGGCGAAAATGGGATTATTGGGCTTACCATTGTCGCTTCTGGCGGCAAGAAATAATCCCTCAAACAATCCTCCAAAACCTCTTCGTATTTTAAAATTTTCTCAGCGTCAAAGCCGAAATCAAAATTTTGCCCCTTTGTCGCGTGTAAAATCGTCAAAATATCTGGTTGGCTTGTGCCTCCGCTGACTGGATACGCAGCTAGATCAATTCCATCGACGCCTGCTGCTAGGGCTGCTTGATAGCAAGCCACGCTAACGCCAGCTGTTTCGTGAGTGTGAAGTCTGATATGAATATCGTTTCCTAGGAGTTTGCGCGCTCTTCTTACGGTCTCAAAAACCTTTTGTGGGCTTGAAGTTCCGCTAGCATCTTTGAAACAAACGCTATCAAAAGGAATACCAGCCTCTAAAATTTTGCGTAAAATTCCAGCATAAAATTCAGGATCATGCGCGCCAGAGCAACGAGGTGGTAAATCCATCATAGTAACGGTAATTTCGTGTTTTAATCCATGCGCCTTGATACGCTCGCCACTATATTTTAAATTTTCGACATCATTTAAGGCGTCAAAATTTCGAATAGTCGTAGTTCCGTGTTTGGCAAAGAGTTTGGCATGCATGTCTATCATTTCGCGCGAACCAGTATCAAGCGTAACGGTATTTACGCCTCTGGCTAGGGTTTGCAGGTTTGCCTCGTCTCCCACGGTTTCGCGGAATTTATCCATCATCGCAAACGCGTCTTCGTTTAGATAAAAATACAGACTCTGAAATCTAGCTCCACCGCCAAATTCAAAGTGTCTAATCCCAGCCTCTTTTGCCGCGCTCACTGCTGGCAAAAAGTCCTTCATCGCTACACGCGCACCAAAGACAGATTGGAAACCATCGCGAAATGTAGTGTCCATAACATCAATAAATTTTTTGCTCATGCTAACTCCTTTAAAATAATTCTAAATTCTACAATTTCTAGCCTAAAAAAGCTTTTAATCCAAAAATTTCTGGATAAATCGCAAGGGCGAAAAGAACTAAAATTTGAAGCCCGATAAACGGCAACACTCCACGATAAATGTCTGTCGTGCGCACTGATTTTGGCGCGACACCTTTTAGGAAAAATATCGAAAATCCAAAAGGTGGCGTCATAAATGATGTTTGTAAATTTACAGCGATTAGTATCGCAAACCAAACTGGATTTATATTCATCGCTTCGACTATCGGGAATAAAATCGGCAAAATGATATATGAAATTTCAACATAATCAAGGAAAAAGCCCAAAATTATGATAACAATCATAGTTAGCGCGATAAATCCCCACTCTTTGCCAGGAAGCGCGTGCATGAAATCCTCCACGACATAGTCCCCGCCCGTGTATGAAAAAATCATAGAAAAGGCTGTTGCGCCCATTAAAATCATAAAAACCATGCCCGAAATTTTCACGCTTTGGCGAAGTGCGTCGTAAAGCAAAGAAAATGAAAATGTGCGGTATAAAAATGACAAAATTATCGCGCCCACACAGCCCACCGATGAACTTTCTGTCGGAGTTGCGATACCGCCAAAGATAGAGCCTAAAACTAGCAAAATCAGCACAAAAACAGGCACGACATTTTTTAGAGCATTAAAAATTTGGCGAGCTTTGGTTTCATCATCGATTTTAGGAAGTTCGGGTGCGCAGTCTTTTTTGGCATACGAGATTATGAGGATAAAAACTATATAAAGCCCCACCAAAACAAGCCCCGGCACGATAGCTGCGGAAAATAGCTCGCCTACTGATACTGAAAAAACATCGCCTAAAATGATTAGCACGATTGAGGGCGGAATAATCTGTCCAAGCGTGCCAGAAGCTGCGATAGTGCCGGTGGATAGGGCTTTGTCGTAGCCGTATTTCATCATCACAGGCAGGCTAATAATACCCATAGCGATCACGCTAGCACCCACAATCCCAGTCGTAGCCGCTAAAAGCGCACCCACCAAAACAGTGCTAATCGCTACGCCACCGCGAACCCCGCCAAATAAAAACGCCATTGACTCCAAAAGCCTCTCAGCTAGGCGCGTTTTTTGCAAAATCATACCCATTAAAATAAAAAGCGGAACCGCGATTAGAAGCTGATTTTCCATAATCGAGTAAATTCGGTTTGGCATAAGAGAGAAAAACTGATTGCTCATTTCGCTTATAGCCTCTGTAAAAACCTCGCTTCCCTCGGCGTATTCCCACGCCTCACTCACGCCGTAAATAAATCCAAAAATCACCGCCACAGCCCCAAATGTAAAGGCTACCGGAAATCCCAAAAGCAGCATAAAAAGCGCTGCGCCAAACATTATAATCCCTATCATCACACAGCCTTTGCGCTAGAATTTTCATCTAAAAATTCGCCGTGGTGGTTATGGATTAGCGAATTTATATTTTTTATCAAAAACCCAAACGAATAAATAAACAAAAAGACATAAGATAGGCTAATAAATGATTTGATTATCCATAAATTCGTTAATCCGCCAGGATTTGGGCTGGATTCTTTGCTCTCGTAGGCTTCGAGCGCGAAATCTAGCGAAAAATACGCCACGAGCGCCACAAATGGCAAGATAAAAAAGATTGTGCCTAAAATATTGATAATCGCCTTTGTTTTGGGGCGAAATTTTTCATATAGCACATCGACCCTGACATGGGAATTTTGCTGTAAAGTATAGGTTGAGCCGAACAAAAACATCGCCGAAAACAGCCACCAGCTAATCTCTTGCATAGCCACAGAATTCGCGCTTGGAAAAAGATAGCGCGCAACGACATTGTAAAAAACGCAAAGGACTAAAAGGGCTAAAAAAACAATGCTAAAAAAACCTAAAATTTTCGCAAAACTATCGAAAATTTTTTCTAAAATTTGGAGATTTTTCCTCAAATTTGAACCTTTTTATAATAAATTTCAAAATAAACTTGCGATTTTATCGAAATTTAGCGCAAAAAATAATAAAATAACGAGCAAAAAAGGATAAAAATGGATTTAAAATTTAATAATAAATATTCTCGCAAATTTCTGCTATTTTGCGCAGTTTGGGCGGGTTTGTGGGTTTGCTTTTCATACTGCTTTTTGCAAAATTTCTTGTTTATGTATCCTGAAATTTTCAGCGCTAGGCTTAGGTTTGATCTGTGCGTTTTAGCTCTGGGCGTGATTTTTGTGGCATTTAGTAAGAATAGCCTAAGCACGATTTGTGGGTATTTTTTATGGTTTTATGGCGCGCTTGGCGGGCTAATTTGTGCGAAAAGCCTATCGTATCTACACAAAGCAGTGCGCGCTAGTAGCGATATGGACGGCATGATGAACTGCGCTGGGGCGAATAAATTTTTGAGTTTTGATTTAAATAGAATTTCGCTTTTTAAATCATATAATTCTTGCGCTTTTGATATACCCACACCGCCTGCAAATTTCGAAATCAGCGGTATGCGCGCGAATTTAATTAGCGCCTATAATGACGGCTGGTATCTTTTTGTAAGCTCAAAAAGCCTAAGTTTGCCTACGCTTTGGTTTATTGTATTTGGATTTTTTGCTTTTGTCTGTGTTTTGGGAGTAGTTTTGGGATTTATCAGGCGCAGGGGATAGCCCCTGCGGAGTTATTGAACGATAATTAGCGCATCGGAGCTATACATATCTTCAAGCGAAGATAATCCGCTCATCGCCCAGACCTTTTTGCATAATCCGTCATAGCCTTTTGTAAGGATAATTTGCTTCTCATCAACGATTTCATAAGTAGCACAAACATCGTTTCTAATCTTAATCGGGTTTGTAACATTTGTCATCGTTGCGATAGAAGAAGTATAATGCGCTTGCGATGTGTAATACGCCATCAAATCGCTAAGAGATGTCGTGATATTGTTCATCGTTTTGACAATCTCTGCGTCGTCTCTGGTAGCAGCCAGTCTAGGGATAGCTACCGCCGCCAAGATACCCAAAATAACAATCACGAAAATTAATTCGATCATTGTAAAAGCCTGTTTCATTTTTTATCCTTTGATAAAAATTTTGCAGGCGTATTCTACCACAATCTATAAATTTTTCGCAAATTCTACCATTTTTGATAATAAATTTATTGTATTTGCATCGACGACGATGTAGTGATTATTTATCAGACTTTTGCCGTTATACAGCGGAGCGACACCTGTTTTGAGGTCGATTATCGCGCCACCGCTTTGGTGGATTATAAAATCCCCAGCCGCGATATCCCACAGCGAACAATCGCTAAACCTACCATACGCGCTCGCCCCGTTTTCTGCCATTATGCAAAATTTCAGCGCAGAGCCAAGCCTAGTAAATTCAAGCCCAAATTCCTCGCAAAACGGCATGTATTTTGAGCCTCTGCCATTTCGGCCTATCATAAAGGTCTTTGGCGAATCTGGTTTTCGCTCGATTTTTTCGCCATTTTTATAGACGATGCCACCGCCATTACTGCTATACACATCGCCACTTACAGGCGATGAAATCACCGACAAAATCGGCCTTCCGTCCTCTATCAGCGCGATACAAACGCAAAATTCGCCATTTCGCGCGATGAATTCCTTCGTCCCATCAAGCGGATCGACTAGCCAAAACCTCTTCGCGCTCATGCGCTCATCTGCGCTCATCACGCTCTCTTCGGAGCAAATCGCAATCCCACTAGGTGCTAGCGTGCTTACAATCGCCTCGTTTGCAGCCAAATCCGCGGTTGTTAGCGGAGATTTGTCCTCTTTGACATAGACATCAAATTTCTCATAATGCTCCATAATCGCCTTATTTGCACGCTTCGCCGCAACCACGGCTAAATTCAAAAGTTCATCTTTATTCATTTTCGCCTCCAAAAATAAGCGGTAAGAAATTGTTGTAATCGTGGAATTGAAAGATTTAGTATTTTAGCACAACAAAGCTTTAAAAAAGCTAGATTAAATTTTAAGGGCAAAATTTATAAAATTTTTGCAAATTCAAGGGGCAAAAATGGAAATTTTAGAGAATTTGCGAAATTTAAGCGATAAAAAATACGCTAAATTTAGCGCGAAAATTCTGCCGGGAGCGCGAATTTTGGGCGTGAAAATGCCACATTTACGCGCGCTTGCAAAGCAGGTTTTGCATGAAAAAAGCGAGAGTGAAATTTTAGAATTTATCCGCGCCAAGGGCGAATTTAGCGAAGAAATGACCCTGAAAGCGATTTTGATAAATTCGCTAAAAATCAGCGAAAAAAATCGCATAAATTTGGCGCGAGATTTTATCCCTCGTATCACAAACTGGGGCATTTGCGATACATTTTGCGCTAAACGCAAAAACGATTTAGAGCTTTGGCGGGAATTTACGCTTGGGTTTAGGGAGGCTAGGGGCGAGTTTGAGAAGCGGTTTTTTTATGTAAATTTGCTGGTAAATTTCGTAAATTCGCGGGATTTGGCGCTTTTGCTAGATACTGCGCGCGCTGAGCGAAGCGAGAAATACTATGTCAAAATGGGGGCAGCGTGGGCACTGTGCGAATTCGCCGTGAAATTTGAGGGTGAAATTTATGAGTTTTTGCAGGGGTATAAAAACGAAAAAATCAAAAATCTTACGATTAAAAAAATCTGCGAAAGCCTGCGTTTCACCGAGCAAAGCAAGGCAAAATTTAAGGCATTAAAATCCGCGAAATCCTAAATTTCGCGGAAAATTTAGATTTTAAATTTATTGTGCCCACTGATTAAATTTTTCTTTTACAAATTTTACGATTTCGCCGTTTCGCTCGATAATATTTTCAGGTTTCCACTCGTTATAATTTTTATCAATTCCATTTGTTATCGCCACTTTTGATTTTGCATACTCGGTTTTTTTCTTGTCAAAATACCCATTACTCGCCATAATATTTAACTTTTTTTCAAGTGGCGTAAGATTACCAATATTCCACAACAGCTCTTTTAATTTCGCATCCGTCCAGCCCAAAGTTTGCTCGATATAGGTGTTTTGCCATTTTTGCGGAAAAATGTGTTCTAGCTCCCAACGCTCGGGCAAAATCTCGGTTTGATTTGCCATTTCGTATGCCACAAACAAAACCAAAGCATAGCGCAAATTTACATGTGGCGCGATAATTTTTCCCTTTAAGATATTTTCTTCATCGCCCAAAATTTCTTTAAAATCAAATTTCGGCTCTGCGTTATTTGTGATTTCTACATTTAGCTTCAAAACAGGCGCTTTAATCGAATTTATAGCATGTTCTATGCTATATCTTTGAAAAATACTCACAAACAATTTTCGCAAAAATTTCAAATACAAATTTTCGAAATTTGGACTGTTTTTGTGCGTCAAATAATATATTATACTAGGATATTTCCACCACTCGTTATTTGTAAGCACAAGGAGAGAAAAAACCTGTTTTATCTGCAAATTTTCGCTCCAAACCTCATCATCAATATCTTTCAAATCCTTGCTAAATTTTAAAATTTTCAAAATTTGGCGTAAATTTTCGAGCAAATCATCATCTCTTAAAAATTCGGGTTTCTTTTTTAATAAATACGAGCGAAGTTTTGGCGTCGTGGTGTCTTTATCATCAGCTTTTGCCCTTAGATAAAACATATACATATAAAATAAATTTTGCATTTTTTCATTTGCTAGCTCAGTTTCGTTTTCTAAAATTTTCCACTCTTGGATAAATTTTACTTTTTTATCATCATCTAAATTTTTGTAAATTTTCCCCTTAAAAATGTCAGCATCGCTTAGTGGCATACCGCGGTCGTTTAGGGTGTTAAATATCGTAAGAGCGGTATCTTGGGTTTTGGCTTTGATTGGGATTATGGTTGTGTAATTTAAAAGATTGTTTATGAAATAATAAATCGCTTTTGGGTCTGAATTTTGCGAAATAAACTCATCGTATAATTTAGAAAAGCTCTCATAATTTTTGCTGTAATTATCCTTTGCCCCGTTTTGCGTTTTACCAGTTTTTAAAATTTGATGAAATGTGTGGTTTTGACTATCTGATACGACATCAGATCTAATCAATATATCGTCTTTATCGACTTGCCCAGTCATTTCGTTTTTTATGAAAAGTAGTGGCTCGATTTTATTTATAAAATTCAAACCCTCAGGCGTCGTAATCTCGCTAGTGGATAATTTTTCGTAAATTGCTCGCAAAAGTAGCATTATCGAGGTTAGGCGTTGTTGTCCGTCGATGATTTCTTTTTCGCCATTGTCATTGACAAAATAAACAATCGTGCCTAAAAAATATGTTTCTTGGGTTTTATCTTTGATTTTATCTATTGTAAAATCTTTTAAATCACTAAATAAAGCTTCGATTTGATCGAACCCCCAAGCATAAGGTCTTTGATACTCTGGGATTAGAATTTTCTCTTTTTGCGTGGTCTGCAAAAATTCAGCAATAGTTTTAAACTCGTCAAAAACAGCTGCCATTTTTCATCCTTTAAAAAATTTTCATCTAATTATACGGGGGGGGGTTAGAGTTAGCTGAAATTTGGCGAATTTACGGAGTAGAATTTTGAAATTTGCGTAGAATTTCAAAAAAAACAAAATTTTAAAATTTAGGTGAAATTTGGAAGCTAAAATTTTAAAATTCAGACAAAATTTAAAAGCAAAAATTTAAGAATTTGGGTTAAATTTTAAAAGCGAAATTTTAAAATTTAACCACTTGGTTAAATTTTACAAATGCAAAATTTATTTGTAGCGATAAGTGATTCTGCCCTTATCAAGGCTGTATGGCGTAAGCTCGACTTTGACGCGATCGCCTGGCATGATTTTGATATAGTGCATACGCATTTTGCCTGCGATATGGCACAAAATCACATGCTTGTTATCAAGCTCGACCTTAAATGTCGCATTTGGCAACGCCTCGATCACATTGCCATCAATCTCAATGACATCATCTTTTGCCATTAAATTTTCTCCTTTTAATCTTTCAAGCTTTTGCTTAGAATTTCGACTTTGTTATTTACCACAGCCAAGCAATGCTCATAATGAGCCGTCCTAAGCCCGTCTTTGCTCGTCGTCGTCCATTTATCTGCGCCCACGACTGGGGTGCCGTCTTTTTGGCAAATCATCGGCTCGATACAAAACACCATGCCGTTTTTGATTTTTGGTCCTGATTTTGGATTGTTGCCTTCTAAATAATTTGGGATTTCAGGCTCTTCATGCGGTTTTTTGCCGATTCCATGCCCGCAAAATCCATATAGTGGCACATATCCACGCGCTCTGATAAATTGCTCGATAGCTAGGCATAGCTCTTTGAAGTGCATGCCGACCTTTATCGTGTCGATAGCATGATACAACGCGTCTTTGCTACATGCGATGAGCTCTTCGTCTGATTTTGAAATTTTGCCAATCGGCAAAGTGCGCGCACTATCGCCGTAATATCCATTTAAGCGAGAACCTAGATCGATGCCTAGTATGTCGCCCTCTTTTAGGATAGTGTTATCAGGTATGCCATGGATTATAACTTCGTTTAGCGAAAGACAAGCTGCGTTTGGGAAACCATAAAGCCCTTTAAATGCTGGATACGCGCCCTTGCTCGTGATAAAATCATCGATTTTTTTATCCACTTCTAAAAGCGTCATACCAGGTTTTATGAATTCTTCCGCGTAATCAAGGGCAGCGGCGACGATTTTATTCGCCGCCCGCAAACCCTCTAAATCTTTTTGATTTTTGAGTAAAATTGCCATTTTATAGTCCAACGGCACTTAGGGTTTGGTATTTGTTCATATACACTTGCGCTTCGATTCTTCTCATAGTATCAAGTGCGACCGATACTACGATTAGCACGCTCGTGCCACCGAAATAAAATGGAACACCCATAAATTTGACTAGCAACCATGGAATAACAGTCACCAAGCCTAGATAAATCGAACCCCAAAATGTAAGGCGAGATGCAACATCGTTTAGAAATGTCGCTGTGCCCTCACCTGGACGAATTCCAGGGATAAATCCACCTTGTTTTTTCAAATTTTCGCTGATATCTTTGGAATTAAACGCGATTGAAGCGTAAAAATACGCAAAAAATACAACTAAAATAAATGTCAAAAGATTAAAGAAATAGCTACTTGGATTGATAAAGTCAGCTACTTTTTGGACAAAAGAATTTGTGCTAGCAGTCAAAATCGTGCTAGGAAACATCAATACCGCACTAGCGAAAATCGGCGGAATAACACCGCTTAAATTTAGCTTGATTGGCACATAATTCATAATGCGTTTGTTTTGGTTCGCCATTAAAATTTTGCGAGGAAACGAGATTGGAATCCTGCGCTCGCCTAGCTCGACATACAAAATCGCCGCGATTGTAGCAAAAATAATTAAGGCGATTGCGATTAATTTTAAGATATTAAGTTCGCCATTATTTACGAGCTGAACTGTGCCGCCGATCGCCGTTGGTATCGCGCTAACAATACCGGCAAAGATGATTAAGCTCGTGCCGTTTCCAACACCTCTTTGAGTAATCTGCTCGCCAATCCACATCAAAAGCATAGTTCCTACAAGCATAGAAATACACGAAATAAATATAAATTCGTTTGTATTTTCTGCCATGATAGCCTTCGCGCCATTTACGCCCGTAATGCCCTGCAAACCGATACTAACACCGATTGCTTGCACAAGTGCAATAGCGATTGTAGCGTAACGAATAATTTGCATATATTTTTGCATACCGTCGCGCTCTTTTTTTAGTTTGCCTAAATTTGGAAATGTAGCAGATAATAGCTCCATAATAATCGAAGCTGTAATGTATGGCATAATGCCCAGCGAAATGACGCTAAATCTTTCGACCGCGCCACCGCTAAACATATTAAACATACCAAAGGCATTGTCTTTGTTTGTATTGAAAAATTCTTTTATCACCTCAACATCAACGCCCGGCACTGGCACATAAGCCAGTAGCCTGAAAGCAAATAGAAAACCCAATGTAATGAGTATCTTGTTGCGAAGTGTTTTGTTCATTAGTTTTGTCCGCTAAATTTTACATTTTCGTCTTTTATCTTACTAGCAAGATCTTTTGCGCTTGCACCGATAAGTTTTACTACTTTTACAGAGCTAGACATTTTATGAACAGTTCTGATAGTATCAACTGTAATCTCGCTTAGCTCTTTTACAGCTGAAATTTTTTCTACATTGATTACATAAGGTTTTTCAAATCTTGAATAAAAACCAACTTTTGGTAATCTTCTTTGAAGTGGTTGTTGGCCACCCTCAAAACCTCTTTTTTCATGTGAGCCAGTGCGCGCAGTTTGACCTTTGCCACCGCGACCTGCTGTTTTGCCAAGACCGCTACCTTGACCACGACCTAGTCTTTTGGTGCTATGAGTAGAGCCTGGTGCTTTTTGAAGATTTTCTAATCCCATCTTAAATCCTTGTTAGTGTTTTAGCATGCTAAGAGCCTTCATTGTAGCTCTTACGACATTTGATGAGTTGTTTGAACCAAGAGACTTAGTCAAAATATCTTTAACGCCTGCAAGTTCTAAAACAGGGCGAACAGATCCGCCTGCGATTACGCCGGTACCTTCGCTAGCTGGTTTAAGCAAAATTCTACTAGCGTTGTATTTAACCTCTACATCGTGAGTGATTGTCGAACCGTTTAATTTAACCTCGATGATGTTTTTAAACGCATCATCTACGGCTTTTTTAATCGCGTCTGGAACCTCTTTTGATTTTCCAAAACCAAAGCCAACTAAACCATTTCTATTACCAACAACGATTAGGGCAGTAAATCTAAATCTTCTACCACCTTTTACGACCTTTGTAACCCTACCGATATTAACGATTACTTCTTCGAATTCTTCTCTATTATATTTTTCCACGATAATTCCTTTGGTTTATAGTTTGATGCCGTTTTCGCGTAACGCATCAGCAAAACTTACAATCACTCCGTGATATAAATAACCGTTTCTATCAAAAAGCGCCTCAGAAATGCCTTTATCTTTTAGCTTAGCAGCCAAATCTTTGCCAAGGCTAGCAGCGCCTTCTTTGTTTGCTTTCACACCCAAAGTTTTACCGCTGGCAGCGCATATTGTTTTTCCCTCAACATCATCGATTACTTGCGCATAAACTGTTCTATTTGATTTGAAAATAGAAATTCTAGGGCAAGAGCTAGTGCCGGAAATTTTTGCACGAATTCTTCTTTTTCTCTTAATTCTTAGAGCTATTTTTCTTTTTAATACATTTGCTGTCATTTCTCAACCCTTATTTTTTAGATGTTTTACCGGCTTTGCGGATAATATGCTCTTCGACATATTTTACACCTTTGCCTTTGTATGGCTCAGGTGGTCTAAATCCTCTAATCTCAGCAGCGACTTGACCAACTTTTTGTTTATCGTCGCCTTTGATTGTGATGATGTTTTTATCTACTGAAATTTCAATACCTGCTGGTGAATCGAAATTTATCGGATGAGAAAAACCCAAATTTAGCTCTAAGACTTTGCCTTTCATCGCAGCTCTGTAACCAACGCCGTTGATTTCAAGCTGTTTTGTAAAGCCGTCAGTTAGGCCAATAACGATGTTGTTAGCTAGCGCACGGTATGTTCCCCAATACGCTCTGCTTTGTCTATCTTCACCTTTTGGTGAAAACGAAATTTGGCCATCTTCGATTTTAACATCGACATTGCCCTTTAAATCAAGGACTCTTTCGTTGTTTGCTTTTTTAAATTTTAAAGATGAACCATCGATTTTTACCTCTACTCCGTTTGGAATAGAGATAGGTTTTTTACCAATTCTTGACATAATTTTCCTTTTTATTTGTCTAGGGTATGACTACTTTTACGAATGGATACCACAATGCCATAAAAAGTAGAACTTTTTACCAAATAGTGCAAAGCACTTCGCCGCCAACGCCAGCTTTACTAGCTTCGATACCGCTCATAACGCCTTTGCTAGTGCTAACAACTACTGTTCCATAACCATTTTTAAATCTTTTGATCTCGTCTTTACCTTGATAAACACGACGACCTGGTTTTGAAACTCTTTTTACTTCGTTGATTACACTTCTGCCTTTTTCATCATATTTTAAAACAACATTGATGAATTTTTTGTTTCCCTCTTCTACTACATTGTAGCTCTCGATATAGCCCTTTTGAGCTAAAATTTTAAGAGTAGCCTCTACAACATTTGAGTGAAACAATTTAGCAGTGTCTAAGCGTCTCATAGCTGCATTTCTAATGCGGGTTAATCCGTCTGAAATAAGATCATTTACCATATCTACTCCTTCTTACCAGCTAGCTTTTTTAAGGCCAGGGATTAGACCCTCATTAGCCATTTTTCTTAAACATACACGGCAAATTCCAAAATCTCTATAAACAGAGTGCGGACGACCGCAAATTTGGCATCTTGTATATGCACGAGAGCTGAATTTAGCAGGGCGTTTTGCCTTAGCTATCATTGATTTTTTTGCCATATTACTTTCCTTTTGCGAAAGGCATGCCAAATAATTCTAGCAATTTAAACGCCTCTTTATCGCTATTTGTTGTAGTTACGATTGTAATGTTCATACCGTGAGTTCTTAGGATATTATCATACTCTACCTCAGGGAACATTAATTGCTCTTGCAAACCGAAGTTATAGTTACCGCGACCATCAAAGCCATTGCGTGCAACACCACGGAAGTCTTTTACTCTTGGTAATGCGATTGAGATAAGTTTATCAAAAAACGCATACATTTGCTCTTTGCGCAATGTAACCATAATACCGACAGGAAATCCCTCTCTGACTTTAAAACCAGCAACTGATTTTTTTGCATTTACAATAAGTGCTTTTTGACCTGCAATCAAAGAGATTGTATCAGCCATATTTTGAAGCACTTTTTGATCTTTGCCAGATTCGCCTACACCAACGCTAATTACGATTTTTTCAAGTGCCGGAATTAGCATAGGATTTTTTATATCAAATTCTTTTTGTAAAGCTGGTCTAATTGACTCAACATATTTAGTTTGTAATCTGTTCATAATCAACCCTCAACCAATGCGACATTTGAAATATCCATAGGCATTTCTTTGTTTGTGAAACCGCCGCTTGGATTTTGCTCAGTTGGTTTAACAGCTTTTTTAGCTATTTTACAACCCTCAACTATAACTTGTGATTTTTTAGGGAAAACAGCTTTTACAACGCCAGTTTTGCCTTTATCATCACCTGCGATAATTTTTACTTGATCGCCTTTTTTAATCTTAAATTTCACTGCCATTATAGAACCTCCGGAGCCAATGAAACGATTTTCATAAAACCGCCGTATCTGACTTCTCTACCGATTGGGCCAAAAATACGAGTGCCAATCGGCTCTTTTTTTGCATCCAAAATTACAGCTGCATTTTCATCAAATCTAATCAAAGAGCCATTTCCTCTGTGAAGCTCTTTTTTTGTTCTAACGACGACGGCTTTTACAACTTGACCGCGTTTAATCTTGCCATTTGGTAGAGCTTTTTTTACAGAACAAACTATAATATCGCCTACTGTTGCATAGCGGCGTTTGCTACCACCCAAAACTTTAATACACATAAGTTCTTTTGCACCGCTGTTATCAGCTACTGCAAGTCTTGTAAAACTTTGTATCATTATTCAACTCCTGTTTTCAAAACCGCTTTTAAGCGAAATGTTTTTTTCGCACTAAGTGGTCTGCACTCAACTGCTGATATAGTATCGCCGATTTTGACGATATTGTTCTCGTCATGGATAAGATATTTTTTAAATCTTTTGACGATTTTTCTATATCTTGGGTGGATAACTCTTCTCTCTACCAAAATAGTAGCAGTTTTATTGCCCGCTTTTTTTACGACTACGCCTTGAATTTCTCTTTTAAATGCCATAACTCTATCCTTATTTTGCTTTTATAGCAGTATTGATTCTAGCGATATCTTTTTTGATCGCACGAATTTCATTAGGATTGCTTAACTGCATTGTTTTAAGCTTTTGCTTAGCCGTAAATAAAAGCAACTTATTATCTTTTAACATCTTATTTAGCTCAGCTAAATCTTTATCTTTCAAATCAGTATATTTCATTTTCGCTATCCCTAGTTACAATTTTTGTTTTGAAAGGTAATTTGTGGATTGATAGCGTAAGAGCTGCTCTTGCTTGCTCCTCACTTACACCAGTCATCTCGAAAATCATTCTGCCTGGTTTGATATTCATTACCCACTCTTCTACACCAGCTTTACCTTTACCCATACGAGTTTGTAGAGGTTTTTTAGTAAGTGGTTTATCAGGAAATACCTTAATCCAAATTTTAGCTTGGCGATTTACATAGCGAGTCATCGCGATACGAGCTGCTTCGATTTGGCGTGAATTAATTCTACCTGCTTCAACAGCTTTGATACCAAAATCACCAAATGTCAAAGCATTACCGCGAGTTGCGTAGCCGCGATTGCGACCTTTCATCATCTTACGATATTTTGTTCTTTTAGGCATCAACATGGCTATTTACCTCTTCTTGTTCTGCGTGGTTTTTTAGAAGCTTCTTCTGTTTTTTCAGCTTGAATTCCTTTTTGCAAAATTTCGCCTTTGAAAATCCAAACTTTAATACCGATATTTCCGTATGTAGTATGAGCCTCAGCAAAACCATAATCGATTTTTGCTCTTAGAGTGTGAAGTGGAACGCGTCCTTCTAAATACCACTCTGTGCGAGCCATTTCAGCGCCACCTAAGCGGCCAGAAACCGAAATTTTAATACCTTTTGCGCCTGCTTTTTGCGCACCTTGAATTACTTTTTTCATAGCGCGTCTAAATGCAACTCTGCGCTCTAATTGCATAGCTACATTTTCAGCTGCCAAAAGTGCATTAGCGCCGACTTTGCGCTCTTCTTTGATGTTTAAATTCACATCTTTATTTACTAGTTTAACAACTTCGGCTCTTAAATTCTCTACTTCGCCACCTTTTTTACCGATGATAACACCTGGGCGAGCTGCAACGATAGTTACGCGAACTTTTTTAGCTGTTCTTTCAACAAGAATTTGGCTAATTCCTGCGTAATAAAGTTTAGCTTTTAGGAATTTACGGATTTTGTAATCCTCGCCGATGTTTTCTGATAGTGTTGATTTAGCAGGAAACCATCTTGATTCCCAGTTTCTATTGATACCTAGTCTTAAACCAATCGGATTAACTTTTTGTCCCATACTACGCTTCCTTACTTGGTTTTGCTACTTCAACGCTAATGTGTGAAGTTGGCTTTCTGATTCTGCTTGCTGTTCCACGAGCGCGTGGTCTAAATCTTTTTAGAACTGGACCAGCATCTACGCGACAACTTTTTACTATAACTTCCTCTGGTTCAAAACCGCCATTAGCAACTGCGCTTGAAATAGCAGTAGCGATATATTTTGCACCACGATTTGGAGTAAATTCCAATGTAGCAAGTGCAAATTCAGCGTTCATGCCTTGAACTTGTTTTGCGATAAGTCTTGCCTTAGTCGGTGAAAGGCGAACAAATTTGATAGTTGATTTACTCATTTATTTCCCCTTATTTACCGATTTTCTTTTGAACTGAGCCTTTGTGGCCTTTGAAAGTTCTAGTAGGAGCAAACTCACCTAATTTATAACCAATGTGGTGTTCTGTAACATACACTGGGATAAAATTTTTGCCATTATGCACATTAAATGTTAGTCCAATCATATCAGGAACGATTGTGCTGCGTCTTGACCAAGTTTTAATTGGTTTGTTATCGTTAGCAGCCTTTGCAACTACTACTTTTTTCATTACATGATCATCTACGAAAGGACCTTTTTTAAGCGATCTAGCCATTTTTATTTTCCTTTCTTTCTAGAAATTATAAGCTTATCACTAGCTTTTTTACGACGAGTTTTCGCACCTTTTGTAGGTTTGCCCCATGGAGTAACTGGGTGACGACCTGAATTTTTCTTGCCTTCACCACCACCGTGTGGGTGATCTACTGGGTTCATAGCAGAACCTCTGGTTTGTGGGCGAATTCCTCTGTGGCGATTGCGACCAGCTTTTCCTAGAACGACATTGGCCCAGTCTTCGTTGCCAACAACGCCGATAGTAGCCATACACTCAGCCAAAACTCTTCTCATCTCGCCTGATGGTAAGCGTAGGATTACATATTTTTCCTCTTTACCCATTAGTTGAGCATATCCACCAGCTGAACGAGCCATTTGAGCACCTTTGCCAGGTTTTAGCTCGATATTGTGCAAGATAGTTCCAACTGGGATACTTTTCATTTTCATTGCGTTGCCCGGTTTGATATCTAGTCCAGCCTCAGCAGAAGCAACGACATCGCCTACATTTAATTCATTTGGTCTAATGATATAGCGTTTCTCGCCATCAGCATAAGAGATCAAAGCGATTCTACAATTTCTGTTTGGATCGTATTCGATAGCCTCTACTTTACCTGGGATTCCAAATTTTCTTCTTTTGAAATCGATAATTCTGTAAAGTTTGCTAGCACCAGCTTCTTTATGGCGGCTTGTAATGCGACCATTATTGTTTCTACCAGCAGCGGCTGGGATTTTTACAAGTAGGCTTCTAACGCTTGCTTTTGCAGTGATATCATCGCTGCTAAGGCCTGTCATAAATCTTCTACTTGGAGTATATGGTTTGTATGTTTTAATCGCCATCTTACGCCTCCGCATTTTCTAGGGTTGCACCCTCTGGAAGTTTGACATAAAATTTCTTTACATCATCTCTTACGCCTAATCTTCCTCTAAATCTTTTAACTTTACCATCTTGGCGCAATGAATTTACTTTTACAGGCACGATGCCAAAGTATTCTTTCAAAACGCTTTTTAGTCCATTTTTAGTCATTGACGGACTTGTTTGGATAACAACTACGCCACTTTCTTGTAGGCCAAGAGACTTTTCTGTATAAAGTATAGTTTTGATATCTGTTATATCTGCCATTTTAGTCCTCTTTCACCAATGTTTCAAATGCAGCTTTTTCGCATACGATTGAGCTATATACTGCAACCAAATAAGCATTTACTTCGCTAGCATCAACTACATAGCAATTTTTCAAATTTCTGTATGCTAAAAGTGTTTGTGCATCTAGCTCGTTTTTAACGATTAAAGCATCTCTTACACCTAGTTTTTCGATAAATTTAGCAGCGTCTTTTGTTTTGCCGCTTTCTACGCTTAGGTTATCGAAAACATAAAATTTGCCCTCGTTTGCTTTTTCGTTCATAGCAAATTCAAGCGCAAGGCGTTTTTGTTTTTTATTGACTTTTTGCTCATAGTTTCTGTTGTTTGTCGGACCAAATGCAACCGCACCGCCAACCCAAACATTTGTTCTAGTCGAACCAGCTCTTGCACCGCCACGACCTTTTTGACGCCATGGTTTTTTGCCACCACCGCTAACTTCTGAACGACCTTTTGTTTGTGCCGTATTTGCACGAAGTGAAGCAAGGTAAGATTTTACATATAAATATAAATTGTGCGAATTTACCTCTGCATATTTTGCAGGAAGTTCGATTTCGCTAGCTTTTTCTAATTTTTCATTAAGAACGCTTACTTTACTCATTTTACTATCCTTATTCTGCCCATTGCACCATTAAATCCTGGGATAGAACCTTTTACTACCAAAATTTTATTCTCAGCATCGAAGCTTACTATCTCGTTTTTAGCAGTGATTGTCTCATTGCCTGTGTGACCTGCCATTCTCATACCTGGTTGGACGCGACCTGGCCACTCGCAGTTTCCGATAGAACCTGGTCTTCTGTGGAAGCGTGAGCCATGAGCTGCTGGACCGCCAGAGAAACCGTGGCGTTTGATAACACCTTGGAAACCTTTACCTTTTGAAGTAAAAGTAACTTTTACGATTTTAGCCGAGCTTAATACTTCTGTGCTTTGATCGCCAACCTCAGCATTTTCGACATTTAGTGTCGCGAATTTGTTAAATTCTTTGCTTAGGCTATATTTTTTCTGAATTCCTGCGATAGATTTGTTGTATGCTTTGCCGTTAGCGTAAGCTACGATAGCTTGCTTGTCGTTGCATACTTCGCAAATTTTAGTATTAATAAGCTTTAAAAGCGTTACAGGCGTGCTTTTGATGCCGACTGTTCTACTCATGCCTATTTTTTCTACGATATATTCCATACTTTAACTCCTTATTTGCCCATCGCATGAACTTCGACATTAACTTCTGGGGCTAAGTCAAGTTTAGTTAGCGAATCAACTGTATCAGGGGTTGCCGCTACGATATCTAGCATACGAGCGTG